>JAZQKV010000026.1:0-13860 GCA_045542335.1 Eubacteriales bacterium | reverse complement strand
TGCAAGAGGATACTTAACACCTGTCTTTTCGTCGGTGATAACTGCGAAAGGAGTGACCTCGGAACCTGTACCTGCGGAGGTGGGGATTGCAATAAAGTATGCCTTTTCGCCCATCTTGGGGAATGTGTACACTCTCTTTCTGATGTCAATGAATCTCATTGCCATATCCATGAAATCTGCTTCGGGATGTTCATAGAGAACCCACATGATTTTTGCTGCGTCCATTGCACTTCCGCCGCCGAGTGCGATAATGGTATCGGGTTTGAAGGCTGCCATCTGTGCTGCACCGTTCTTGGCATTTAAGAGTGTGGGATCGGGCTGTACATCAAAGAATGTTGTATGTACGATACCCATTTCGTCAAGTTTATCTGTGATTGGTTTTGTATAACCGTTTTCATAGAGGAATGTATCTGTTACGATAAAGGCTCTCTTTTTGCCCATAACATTTTTAAGCTCATCGAGAGCAACGGGCAGACAGCCTTTCTTAATGTATACCTTTTCAGGCGCACGGAACCAAAGCATATTTTCCCTTCTTTCAGCTACTGTTTTGATGTTGAGAAGGTGTTTTACACCAACATTTTCGGATACGGAGTTTCCGCCCCAGGAACCGCAACCAAGTGTAAGCGAGGGAGCAAGCTTGAAGTTATAAAGGTCACCGATACCGCCGTGTGAGGAAGGAGTATTAACCAAGATTCTGCAAGTTTTCATTCTTGCCGCAAATTCATTGATTTTTTCTGTTTCGGTTACTTCGTTAAGGTATATGGAAGATGTATGACCGAATCCGCCGTCTTCTACCAGTCTTTCGGCTTTGTCAAGTGCATCTTTAAAACTCTTTGCTTTATACATTGCAAGGACGGGAGAAAGCTTTTCGTGTGCAAATTCTTCCGACAGTTCAACTGATTCAACTTCGCCGATAAGAATTTTTGTTCCGTCAGGAACTTTGACTCCTGCAAGCTCTGCAATTCTGCTTGCTGACTGACCAACAATTTTTGCATTTAATGCACCGTTGATAATAATAGTTTTTCTGACTTGTTCGGTTTCTTCGACATTCAAGAAGTAACAACCACGGGTTGCAAACTCTTCTTTTACCATATCGTAAACGCTTTCCAAGACAATCACAGACTGCTCGGATGCACAAATCATGCCGTTATCGAATGTCTTTGAATGGATAATTGAGTTTACTGCAAGCAAAATATCTGCGCTGTCATCGATGATTGCAGGGGTGTTTCCGGCACCAACGCCGAGAGCAGGCTTGCCGCTTGAGTATGCTGCCTTAACCATTCCGGGACCACCTGTTGCAAGGATGATGTCGGCTTCTTTCATTACGGTATTGGTCATTTCCAGGCTCGGAACATCAATCCAGTCGATGATACCCTCGGGAGCACCGGCACGAACTGCGGCTTCAAGCACAAGCTTTGCTGCTGCGATTGTGCAGTTCTTTGCTCTGGGGTGAGGAGAGATGATGATTGCGTATCTTGTTTTAAGAGCGAGCAAGCATTTGAAAATTGCTGTAGATGTAGGGTTGGTTGTGGGAATTACTGCGGCAATTACGCCGATAGGCTCAGCGATTTTCTTTATGCCGTAAGCTTTATCTTCTTCAATAACACCGCAGGTTTTTGTGTTCCTATAGGCATTGTATATGTATTCGGAAGCGTAGTTGTTTTTGATGACCTTATCTTCCACAACGCCCATTCCTGTTTCCTCAACAGCCATTTTAGCAAGGGGTATTCTTGCCTTATTTGCAGCCGATGCGGCAGCAAGGAAAATTTTATCAACCTGTTCCTGGGTGTAAGTTGCAAAAAGCTTTTGTGCTTCTTTTGTGCGAAGAATTGCTTCTTCGAGCTTTTCGATGTTGTCTACTATTTCGTATTTTTTCTTTTCCATATTTCTGGACCTCCATGTCTTGGTTAACTGACTGATTGTTAAGATGAGCCGGAGATAATGCCGGATTTTTCTTGAGAAATAATCACGTTTTTCGGTATATTCAACTTATCAGATGTGAAGCTCCATATTGCTTTGGCATTATTCTTGGGTGTAAGGTTGCACACTTCCCCAATTGCGCTCTCATTATCTCTTGCTACTTAATATTGCAATGTATGTTACTATTTCCGAAAGCTGTAAGTAACAATATACTGCAACGGTTCATACTTTTTTATTTATATTCTTTTTCTTATGGCATTACAACATCAAGCCATGCCTTGGCATAATCTACCCATCTGCCGACATATTCAAGATAATCTCCGTCATCGGGCTTGATTTCTCTTGTGGCAATTGAAAGACCGTGAGGCCCTTCGGGGAAAACGTGTACCTCAAACGGGATTTTATGCTCCGAAAGTGCCAACGCCATGGCAAGGGTGTTTTCCACCTTTACACCATCGGGAGCGGTGTGCCACATGAATGTGGGGCAGGTTTTGTCGGAAACCTGTTTTTCAACGGAATAAAAATCCATTTTGTCCTGAGGTGCTTCTCCTGTGCCGCCGGTCAAGAGATTGTTGAAAGAACCTTTGTGGGCAATTTCGGGGTCACTGCTGAGGACGGGATAGGAGAGAATCATTGCTCCAGGCTTGTTTTCACCATATTCAATTTCTGCTGCTTCTCGCACAAAATCATAGTGCCACATTGTTCCGAGCGTTCCGGCAAGGTGACTTCCTGCGGAAAAACCTATAACGGCAATTTTGTCCGGGTCGATGCGGAATTTTTCGGCGTTCCTTTTTATGTATGCCATTGCCTTTGAAGCGTCAATAAGAGGAGAGGGGATTCCGTCGGGGCGGAGAGTGTCGGGCTTTACGGAATAGTTGAGCACGAAGGCACAGAAATTTGATGTCATGAACTGACGTGCCACGGGCTCGCCTTCACCCCACCAGCAAATGCCGTATCCGCCGCCGGGACAGACAAGAATTGCACGTCTTGCACGATCAAGCTCGGTGTTGGTCACATATGTGTCGAGATAAACTCTGTCATTGTTTTCGTATAAATACACTCTTTCGTGAATCATTTTTTGTCCCCCTTGCTTTTAAATACTATTTCAAGCCACTTCACAGAATCACTCATCCATCTCTCACAATGATAGGAGGCAGAAAGTCTTGGACAATCGAACTCGTCATCCTTACAGGTTGCAAGACCGTGATTGCCTTCGGGATAAATGTGAAGCTCAAAGGGGAGCTTTGCCGCAGACATTGCCTTTGCCATTTCAATGGAGTTTCTCACGGGCACGACTGTATCGGTTGCTGTGTGCCAGATGAAAAGAGGGGGAGTTTTGTCGGAGACCTGCTTTTCGCAGGAGTAAAACTCTCGCTTTTCTGGAGTGTCTTCGCCGCCCTTTAACAGATTATTGATAGATCCGAGATGTGCAAAGGCAGGGTTGGAGGAGATTACGGGATAGCTGAGAATTGCCGCTGCAACCTTGTTTTCACCGTATTCTATGCCTGCCTCGTCCTTTATAAAATCATAGTGCCACATGGTGGCAAGGCTTGCTGCAAGATGACCGCCTGCGGAAAAACCAACAGCGGCAATTTTTTCGGGGTCGATGAAATACTTGTCGGCGTTTCTGCGGATATGCGCCACTGCCTTTGAGGCGACGATAAGGGGAAGGGACTCGCCGCCGTCTGAAACACAGTTTGGTGCTACGGGGTAATGAAGCACAAAGCAGTTGTAGCCTTCCGCAAGGTACACAAGGGCAATTGGCTCGCCCTCCCTGTCGTCACAAATATTTCCATATCCGCCGCCGGGAATGACAAGCATTGCAGGTCTTTTTTTGCCGGCAAACTGAGGACGGACATATGTTTCGAGAAATGCGTCCTCTCTTCCCTCAAGGAGCATTATTTTTTCTGTATGCATCATTTGAAAATCATCCTTTCAATTGTAAAAACACTTATGCACCCATACTTTTGCGTTCACCCGGACTATCATGAGGCATTTTTGCAGTTGCAATTTTTGCCGCAGAAGTCTGAGTGTTGCATTTTGGGATGCTGAGAACCGATGAAAGCGTTATTATACAAAATCCTGCATTATTTCCCAGCCTTTGTCGTAATATTTTCCGACTTTCATGGGGTCATTACCGCCAAAGGTTTCGTCATATACGGACACGTTTCCGGGGGTAGCACAGGTGCTGTCAAACATAATGTAGGGAACGGGGTCGAGGGTGTGTGTACGACGTACAAGGGGAGTGGGGTGGTCGGGTAGAATGAGGAAGCGGTAGTCTTCGCCGTCTTTTTCAAGCTCCGTTTTTATAAAACCAATAATCTTACTGTCGATAAGCTCAATTGATTTGATTTTGTTTTCAAGCTCGGCTCTGTGTCCGCATTCGTCCGGTGCTTCAACGTGAACGTAAACAAGGTCATCACCTGCACGAAGTGCATCAACTGCCGCCTGCGCCTTGCCTTCAAAATTGGTGTGAACATTACCTGTTGCGCCCTCGATATCCGGTACCTTCATTGAGGCGCAAAGACCGATGCCTTTTATGAGGTCAACTGCGGAAATGACTGTTGCATCAAGACCGAACTTGCCTTTGAAGGAGGGAAGCTGAGGTTTTTTGCCTGGGCTCCATATCCAGAGGGAATTTGCCGCAAGAAGCCCTCTTTCACGACGTTTTATGTTAATGGGGTGGTTTTTCATGACCTCCCAGCTCTTTTTCATGATTTCATAATATGGCTCGCCGACCTTGCCCAAAGGGAGATATTCTCCGATTTTGTTTCCGAGAATGTCGTGGGGGCGTGTGAAGTCCATGACCTCGGGAGCGTTGTCCCATATCATGCAATGGCGATAGCTTACACCGGGATAAAATTTTCTTACATCTGTTCCGAGAGCCTCGTCAACGGCTTTTATAAGCTCGGCGGATTCGGAGGTGGGGATTTCGTCTGCGCTGTGATCGAGGATTGTCAGTTCTTCATAGACATCTCCCTCGGAGAGCGCAACTGTGTTGACACGGTAAGCGGTTTCCGTGGGGCTCATTTCGATTCCCATACTAACTGCTTCAAGGGGAGAACGTCCCTTTGAAAACTCTTTCGGGTCGTAGCCGAGAACTGCGAGATTTGCCGTGTCGCTTTCGGGGACCATATCGGAGGGAACATTGCTTGCAAGTCCCACCTTTCCGTTTGCTGCCATATAGTCCATGTTTGGCTTTTTTGCCACCATAAGCGGAGTTTTTCCGCCAAGAGCTTCAACGGGATAGTCTGCCATTCCGTCGCCGATTATTACTACATATTTCATGATAACACCCTTTCGGTTTTGATTATATAATGAGAAATGTCTGCATAAACCGTTTTTTGATGAGAGTTTGAAAGTGTCTTCAAAAACAAACATTCTGATTGCCATGCATTTTTCTCATTTGAAAAAATTGATTTACATTTTGAAAATGATTCCAAGAACAGCTCCTGCGGCAATAAACACAAGAGGATGCACTTTTTTGAGCTTTACAACAAGCGGAACGAAAACAACGAAAATTGCAATTCCCACAATACTTATCGAGAAGTTTTCGAGGTTCCCGCCAAGATAGCCGGCAATGTCAACACCTGTTATTGACATAACAAAGACATCAAGCATTGCCGCAACAATGAGGGCGGCAGAGGCGGGACGGATGCCGTAAAAAGCGTTGTCAACAAGCTTGTTTCCTTTGAATTTGTCAAGCATGGTGGACACAATGAGAATGATGATTACTGACGGAGCAATAAGTCCGAGGGTTGAAATTGCGCCATAAACAAATGAAACAAGCATACTGCCGGTGTCCGCCAAACCTGCATTATATCCTGCATAGGTTGCCATATTGACACCAATGGGACCGGGGGTTGATTCGGAAACGGCAATCATGTCGGTAATTTCCTCTGCGGTAAACCAACTGTGACGGGTTGTCATGTCCTTGAGAAACGGGATTGTTGCAAGTCCGCCGCCGATAGCGAAAAGACCTGTTTTGAAAAATTCGTAGATGAGAAGAAGAATTGTCATCATTTTTCTTCACCTCCATCAGTTTCTTTTCCTGCTTTGGTTGTCACGGATTTCGCAATTATTCCTGTAAGTGCCGCCGCAACGACGCTTATAACCGGGGACAAGCCCAAAACTGCCGTCAAAACGAGAACTGCAATTGCAACTATCCATGTGAGAGCGTCAACAAGTCCTTTTTTGCACACCTTGTAAATCGAAACCGCAACTATTGCGCAAACCGCAACTCTTATTCCTGCGAGGGCGTGAGCCACATATACATTGTCTGCAAAGCCGCCGAGAAATGCTGCGATAATACCTATTATAACGATTGACGGAAAAACAACTCCGAGGGTTGCAATAATTCCGCCGGCAATTCCATAAACCTTTTTGCCGATAAAGGTTGCAACATTTACAGCTATAACACCGGGTGTACATTGGGAAATGGCATAATAGTCCATTAGCTCATCTGTTGTTGCCCAGCCTTTTTTGTCAACAATTTCACGTTCGAGAATGGGAAGCATTGCATATCCGCCGCCGAATGTGCAAACTCCGATTTTTGCAAATATTGCAAAAAGCTCTAAAAGATTCATTCAAAAGCCTCCTTGAAAAGTGATGCGTTAAAATATGTTTTCGCCCTTGAACAAGAGCTTTGCTATGGAATGATTTGAGAAATGCTTGTCACCCGAAACTTCCCTGACAATTGTTATTTCCTGTGGAAACTCCGCACGCATTTCCTCGCTTTCAAGCTCGGTTTCGCAAACGCAGAGCTCGTTTGAAAACGCATAGGAATCCACCTCGAAGGTTTGACCCTTGAACACGAACACACGTCTTATCTTCTCAACTGTGCAGGTATGAGGCTCTTTTTGGTCCAGGAAAAGGGCGTATTCCGCTTTAGTAATTCTTTTCTCGTCCTCAATGCATGATATGTCGGAAACACGCTTCTTTTGGTTATACATATACTCAATGCTTCCGTCGCTGAAAACAGATTTTCTGACTCTGCGTGTAAGTCCGTCGGTACTTTGAAGGTATGTCTGCGAAATAGCAATTTTTTTATAGCCTTCAAAGTTTTGCAAAATGCTGTCCGGTACGGCTTGGATTATGTATTTTCTTTCGGTTTCAATCATTGGCAAGCTTTTCCTTTCGGGAAAAAGATTTCACATTATATATTACTCTCTTTGTGCCTGAAAGTCAAGGGGAATATTTTTAATATTATTAAATAAAAGGTAATTTTTCGTCAAGATGCTTATGAAAAGCTTATCAGATGGCAAAAATATAAGCTGTCATAAACTGACAGCTGAAAATATATGGCAAAAAACGGAAAATATCCGGGGAATGTATCAAATTCCGAAAAGCACAGAGATGGTTTTATAGCGTTACTGCAGTTGGTTTTTGCTACATTCCCGCGGTGTGGGGAAAAGCCTCACAAGAAATTACCGTTTATCTGTTGTGCTCTGCCTCGATATAGTGTTCTCTGCTTCTGAAAAGAAGGGAAATGCACCAGATTGCGGAAAGAGCCACTACAACGTATATCACGCGGCTGAGGACTGCATCCTGACCACCGAAAAACCATGCCACCAGGTCGAACTGAAAGAGGCCGATAAGTCCCCAATTCAAACCGCCGATGATGGAAAGAATCAAAGCTATTCTATCAAGCATTGTTGTTCTCCAATCTTATTTTTTGGTATTTTAGCCGTTCACATCTGATGTACGGCAGTTGTATTTTTTGCAGTTTGGGCGGTTTTATTCTGTGTTTGAAGATTTGGAAAAATGCTTATCGGAAAGGGATTTTTTTCATGTTGAAAGGTTTGAGAAAACAAAAAGAGGACACCCTTGAAAAAGTGCCCTCTTTTATCGGATTTGGAAGCTTGAACGTTAAGCCTCTATGCCCATTTTACGCAGATTGTCAAAGCTTGTTTTGATTGCTTCGAATACGTCGCCTTCACATTCGTCCTGTTCAACGACAAAGATTTCAATTCCGATTTCCTCGGCTGTTTTCTTGATGCCGGGCCAATTGAGATTGCCTGTGCCGACGGGTGCAAAGAAGAAGGGAACTGTTTCAATAACGCCGTTGAGCTGACGGATTGCATAGTCTTTAACGTGCATATAGAAAGCTCTGCCCTCGAACATTCTGAGTGAAACAGAAGCTTCTGTTCCGGCATTTGTGAGCCAGAAAACGTCGGGCATGAAATAAACATTCCTGGGATCTGTGTCGGAGAGGAGAATGTCAATTCCACGAGGTTCGTTTTCAAAATTGATAAACTCGAAAGCATGGAAATGATAGATCAATCTCAATCCGTTTTTACGGCAAACTTCGCCCATTTCGTTGAGCTGCTTTGCAAAAGTGCGGTAGCCGTCTGCGCTTGTGCGGTATTCTTCGGGGATGGAGTCGGTTCTTATAACGTCAACTCCGTAAACTGCGGCTTCTTTAACTGCGTCGGCAATGTTTGAAACAACCTTGCTTACAGGAAGGAACACGGAATCTGCCTTGAGATTGTATTTATCAAGGAGTGCTTTATGTTCTTCGGGAGTGAAAAATTCGGGGGTGCGTATCTGTACATTGCGGTAACCTATTTCGGCAACCTTTCTGATTGTTTCGATATAATCCTCTTTTGTTGTTGTGTGCTTGCGCATTGTGTACATCTGAAGTCCTATTCTGGGCATGGCGATTCTCCTTTAATTTGTAATGAATTTGGTATATTAAACGTGAGTGTATTTATCAGATAATGTCAAGAGCCATTTCGGGATACTCTGTCATTCCGCAGGGAAGCGGTGCGGGACGTGTGCAGGTTGTTGTCATGTCATAAATTATGCCCTTTTCGGCACAATTCATAATGGCATCTGCCGCCTCAAGCATATGAAGTGCGCGTTCGCCGGAGGCACGAGGTTCTCTGCCGTTTGCAAGGGCATAGCACATATCCGCAAGGCCAAGACCTCTGTAGTTTTCGTTGAATGCGAAGTTGACGGGCAAAACCTTTTCGTCCCATGTTTTTGTGCGGAGCTTTGTTTCGCCGGAGAAGTTGTTGGGGTCAATAAGGTTGAGTGTACCCTCTGTTCCGTGGATAACAAAGTCATGGGGAGCGTTTGCGGATTCGGAGGTTGTTGTCATTGTGACAAGGCAACCGTTTTCAAACTGAAGAATACCGACAACGTTGTTGGGGCTTTCAATTTTCATGACCTCGCCATAGGCGGGGTTGTTGGGATGTGCAAAGCGTCTTGAATCAGAATCTCTTGTTTGCGAAAAACCGCAGACACGCTTGATCGGACCAAGCAGGTTTATGAGTGAGCCGAAATAATAGCATCCCATATCAAACATAATGCCGCCGCCGGGGCAAAATGCAAAACGGCGTTCGGGGTCGGTGCGGAAGCGTTCGTGGTGATAGCTTCTTATGACTGCGGCGTTTCCTGCAACGGGTGTGCCGATGAAGCCTGCGTCAAAAGCCTGACGGGCGGTTTGCATACCGCTTCCCATAAAGGTGTCAGGGGCGGCACAGAGCATGAGCCCTTTTTTCTTTGCAAGCTCATAGAGCTCCTTGCCTTCGGCAAATGTGGGAGCGATCATTTTTTCGCTGTAAACGTGTTTGCCGGCTTCAAGGGAGTTCTTGATTATTTCGTAGTGTGATGTGTGGTATGTGAGGTTGAGGACAATGTCGATTTCGGGGTCGGCATAGATTTCCTCGTTTGTCATTTGCTTTATATGGTACTTTTCGGACTGTGCTTTGCTTCTTTCGGGTTTTATGTCCGAGCAGCCGACAACTTCAAGGACATTGAAGTATCCGTTTGCGCCTTCGCCTGTGCAAAGGTTGGGGAGATAGGTGTTGCTTATCATGCCGCATCCGATAACGGCAACCTTGAATTTCCTGAAAGGTTTCATTTTGTGTTTTTCAACTCCTTTTTAGAGTGTGTGAAAGGACAGATTGAAGCTTGTCCTTCTGAATCTATTATAAGTCATAAAACAGCATTTTTCAAGGGATTTTATACTCAAAAAACAGGACTTTTCGTTCAACTCCCCTTGACAAAAGGCATTTTGTGATGTATAATCAGACATGGAGAGAAAGAAACAGGGAGGGATTGAAAGTGAAAACTGTTGATTTTGGCGAGCTTTACAGCCTAAACTTCACTGTTTCCGACATTATCGTTATGCCACAGGCGTGGATAAACGGCAAAACATTTATATACAGCACTGCCAGTAAAACACGCCCGGACCACGGCATAATGCTTTTTGTCAGCGGAAGCGTGAAATACACCGATGACAATGGAAATCTTCTTGCCAAAGCTTCGGCAGGCGACATTGTATATGCCCCGAAAGACAGCAGTTACCGGGCTTTTTTCCAAACCGAAAACCCGGAGCATTGCGAGTCGGAAAACATGGGTGAACTCACAAATTATCTTATAAATTTCAATCTTTATGACAGCGATGGCGAGCCGCTTGCTGTTTCCGACGGCGTTAAAATCTTTTGTGCCGATGAACTGAACATTCCGTTTTCTGAACTCTGCGCACGTTTTGGCGAGATTCTATCGTGCTCAAGAAATGCGGCGTTTCCGCCGACAAAGGTCAAGGCTATGCTCTACAATTTGCTTTGCGATGTTTCGATGTCGATGGGTGAGGGGCTTGTTGCAGGAGAAAAGGCAAGTCCGGTTAAGGCGGCGGTTGATTATATTGCGGAAAACTATTTGTCGGCGGAGCTTCGTGTGAGCGAGCTTGCAAGGCTTTGTTGCATGAGTGAGGTGAATTTCCGCAGAGTTTTTGAAAGGCATTGCGGGGTTTCGCCCAAGAGCTACATTCTCAACCTTAAACTTGATTGTGCAGAAAAGCTTTTGAAAAGGGGAGATTTTTCTGTTGCGGAGGTTGCGAGATACACGGGATTTGATGACGCATCTTACTTTGTGAGAATATATAAAAAGCACCGTGGACAAAGTCCGGGAAAAATCAAATCTGAAAAGAAGCCGGAGGGAAATGTGCAAGGATAGTGGACACAGGTTAAGAACGTTCTTTGTATGTTTTTGCCGGAAATGATATACTATGAAATTGTTTTTAATATCAAAAAGTTCTTATATAATGTTGAAATATACACAAATAAACTGTATAATAAATCATAGCAATTTGTTTAAAAAGCAGAAAATATCAGTTTTTTGGCATTTTTTACATTGAAAAATCTCACGGAAGAATGTATAATTGGATTGTATGGCTACCATGCCGACAATATAAATTAAAAGCAGAAAGGATAAAACCATGAAAAGATTTGTTTCTGTGTTTATCAGCATCCTCATGGCTGTTTCGGCACTTACTTTTGTACAGCCGACACTTGCAGCCTATGAGCCAACTGTGGGTGAGGGCTTTATTTCCTTCGACTACAATCAGCTCTATTCCGGTACGGTCAACAACCTTGACTATGTTACTGCGGAAAAGAACGTTGAATTTCAGGGCAGAAAAGCACTGAAAATCACACCCAAGCCTCTCGGTGCAGGTGCATCTTCGGCGGCTTCCTTCAGCCTTGACTGCCACACTATCGGCAGCTATTCACACAAGGTTGATATTTCAAAGTACAAGTATGTAGGTGTTACCTACTACTACGATACGGATAATCCTTCGTCAAAGGTTCCGCTTCGTTTCAGGTATCTTCCCGGTTCAACCAAGGTTACAAACGATCTTGTTAAGGAATCAACCGCACCCATTGTTACAAAGCAGTGGACCGAGGCATATTTTTCTTTCACAGATGCTGTTGTGAATAAGGTGGAGAAGCCTTACCTTGCTCAGATTCATTTCCGTCCTTTTGGTGCGATGAAGCCTACCGAGCTTTCCGAAACCGACGTGATTTACATCTCCACGGTTACATTCTATGAAACAAATCCCGATAAGAATTATACCGCTACCATCTCTTTCAACAAGGGCAACCCCGGTGCTTCCGGCGAAATGGCTGATATATCCAAAAAGCCCGGCGAAAAGCTCACTCTCCCCGAGCCTGCCTATACCTTTGAGGAATACGATGCAGTATTTGAGGGTTGGGAATGTTCTCTTGACAGCAAGACATATAAGGCTGGCGAAGAATACACAGTTGTGGATAACACCATTTTCAAAGCAAAATGGCTTGTTGATACAAATGAAAAGTTTATAACCCTGCTGTTCTCGGATTATGCCGGCGGTACGGTAAACAACGTAAAGACAGGCACCGTCACAAAAACAGAGTATGAGGGTAGAAACGTTGTAGAGGCGACTCCCGACCCCAAGAGCACAGAGTCCTCAACAAGATTCCAGATAGAGGGCGCAGCATATGCAGGTGCCGGCATTGACCTTGACGTGTTCAAGTGGTTTGCCGTGGAATATAAGTACGTTGCGGAAAATCCCAAGAGCTTTAACATGGCACTTCGTGTTCTCAAAAACGGAAACATTCTTTCAAGCGGCGAATACGTTGCTCTTTCCGAACAACCGCTTGTTGCAAACGAATGGAATGTTGCATTGTTTGACTTCACGGGAATTGACAGCGTTCTTGCGCCCGACTCGGAGCATATCCTCCGTCAGATGCACGTTCGTCCATTCGGCAACGACGATTTCAGAACACTTGCAAGCGAAGGCGACTCTATCTACATCAGCCGTGTTATGTTCTTCCGTGAAAAGCCCGGGTTTGTTGTTCACAAGGGTTATATGACGGGTTACACAGATGCCACATTCAAGCCTAACAAGACAATGACAAGGGCAGAAGCCTGCACAGTTGTGGCACGTCTTATGGACACAGAGGAAAATATTGCTAAAAATACGGTAACAGCGTTTACAGATGTTGCGGCAAATAAGTGGTATGCAAAGTATATTTCTTTCTGCGAAGCAAAGGGACTCCTTAAATCTTACAGCGGAACATTCCTCCCTGAGCAGAACATTACAAGAGCCGAGTTTGCAGAGCTTGTTTACAACATGGGTCTTGCCAAGGAAGATGCGGCAAATAAGAAGACATTTACCGATGTGACGGCGGCTCATCCCAAGTATGCGGCAATTATGGCGGCGGCAAGCGCAGGTCTTATCGGCGGATATTCCGACGGAACATTCCTTCCCGACAGAACAATTACAAGAGCGCAGGTTGTTACAATTATCAACCGTGCAAAGGGTATTTCAAAGAAAGCCGAGGAAATTCCCGGCGATATCTACACTATATTTACAGACGTTGATGGCGGTCATTGGGCATTTGCTGACATTGCAGAGGCGACGGTTGACCACACAGAGCTTGAGGGTCTGGGTTGGGCGTTTGCATCGGAGGATCCTGCTCTTGCAATTATAAATACACTTGGCGAAAGCGTTGTATTCAACACCGCCGAGGGTAATGCAAAGGTCAAAGAGCTTGATGCACTTGAGGCAAAGAGAATTGAGGAAATCAGAAACACGCCGTCAATGGATCTTTCCAATATCAAGGGTACAAAATACTATGTTTCCCCCAAGGGTAACGATGCAAATGACGGTAAGTCCGAAGCTACTCCCTTCAAGACAATCAAAAAGGGTATACAGGCGGCAAGAAACGGAGATGCAATTCTTCTTGAAAGAGGCGGTCTTTGGAGAGAAAAAGGAAACGTTGTTCCCCTGGGCGTTACGCTTTCCGCTTACGGCACAGGTGCAAAGCCTACAATCTACGGTTCTCCCGAGGATGCGGCAGTACCCGAAAAGTGGTCGCTTGTATATAAGAATGATGCGACAGGCGCAAAGATATGGAAGTATGCAAACACAAACCTTGTTGACATAGGAACTCTCGTGTTCAACCACGGTGAGGGCTATGCTATGAAGGAAATTCCTACCTACATTAACGGCGAGTACGTTGTACGCACCAATAAGTCAGTTAAATTTGACTACACCGAACAGCTCGACAAGAATTTTGAATTTTTCCACAGGGCAGACTCTGCTATGAGTGGCAGTGTGCCTGACGCCTCAAAGGCGACAGGTCCTCTCTACTTCAGATGCGACAACGG
>JAZQKV010000025.1:0-32853 GCA_045542335.1 Eubacteriales bacterium | reverse complement strand
TCACAAACTCCACCACTTCCAACACCTACTCCTACTACATTGACGAGGGTGTTTCGGAGTTTACCCTCACCGAAAGCGGTGATTACACCATGACTTTCTCAAAAAACGAAAGCAAGACCCTTTCCTTTGTTGACGCAAAGGGCGGAAACACGGTTGATGATATTACAACAATCGCAGGACTTACCGCCACACTTCCCACTCTTTCCGATACAGATCTCCTCCTCTTCAAAGGCTGGACAGATATCGAAAACAGCGATGTGGTTAAGTTCAACGGCGGCGATACCTATACCGTTTCCGAGGACACCACTTTCTACGCAGTGTGGGTAGAGCCCGATAGCTATACCGTGACCTTCATGAACGGCGATGCAGTGTTCTCAACCTTCGTAGGTATTGAGGGCAAAACCATCGAGTATCCTTCTGCTTATCCCGAAAAGGACGGCTATTACTTTGCAGGTTGGGATAAAAAGCCCACAAACCTCGGCGCAGAGGATATCACAATCAATGCGGTTTTCAAAACACCCGAAGAGGTTGGCTACCATTATTATTACAACGGTGAAGCATCAAGCGACGGCGACGGTTCTTACAGCAAACCGTTCAACAACTTCACATCGGTTATAAAAGCTCTGAATGCAACCGGCGGTACGGTAATTATCACAGGCAAGAGCTCAACCATATATTCGCCGAGACTCGTAACTACCGAGGATGTTGTATTTACCGCAGTTGACCCTCTTACCGGCAGAGATTTCAGAGGCGGATTTGTTGACGGTGAATATGTTGGCGGTCACTTCGCTCTCTCTTCAGGTACATACTGGGGCGGTGCAGAATATCAGACAGGTAAAATCAAGGTTGAAAATATCGACCTTGTTTACGGAGGAGAATCAGGAGGTGCCCAGCACTGGACCTTTGACGGACATCCTTTTGAAATAGGCGAAAATGTTGTACCGTACAACGGCATAACAATGGCAACGTCAAACTTCTTCCTTGGCGGCACAAGTACCAATAACACAGCCGAGCCTCACATTGTAAGAGGTACATTCAGATCACCCTATACCAATAGTGCAAACTGGGTTGTAAGAGGTGGCGGAGCTTACGAGCTTGATGGCATTGAATATGAATTTTACGCAAAGACAACTTTGAGTGTGGATCCCGACGCATCATCGGAAGAAGGTCGAATAACTTTCAACGGTCCTTTGAATTTCACTTTCTTTGACGGAAGTGCCGGAAGTAAGCTTCAACACGCAAGAACATGGTACGCATTCGGCTCAAAGGCTTACGCATCAATCATCCTCAATGACGGCGTAACAATTACAAACTCGCTTAATGTATCAGCAGACACCGGTCTTAACGGCAAGCTTTATACAATATCCTCCAATGGTGGCAAGATAACCCACACAGATAAGAAGGGCGTTTATAACGTAGAGTCCGATGAGTATAATTACGCAACACTCAAGGATGCAGACGGAAATGTTGTTGACGAGACTCTCCTTGTTGGTGAAGCAACTCTTACTGTTTCCGAATATGGCGCATATACTGTTGAATTTTCAAACAAGACGGTTTATGGTGTTGAATATGTAACCTCTCCCTATGACGAGGTTTGTCCCGATAAATATCTCGTAACAAGCGACGAGACTGATAAGCACACAATCACACTTCCCACACTTGATAAGCAGGCAGCCCACAGCTTTGAAGGCTGGACAACAACCGAGGGCGGCGAAACCGCAGAATTTGAAGGCGGCGCACAGTACACCCTCACAGGTGAGGTTACACTCTACGCAGTGTGGAAGGACATTCCCACATTCACCGTTACATTCAAGAATGACAATGGCGACATAATCCACACATCAACAGGCTATGCCGGCGCACCTCTCACATTCCCCGAAGAGAATCCCTATAAGTATGGTCAAAAGCTTCTCGGATATGCTTACGAGGGAACAACTGATGTTCTCGGTGCTGACTCCGTAATTCCCGATGTCGACAAGGTTGCACTTCCTGTTTGGGGCGAGATTCCTGCAGGCGAAACAAGAATTTATGTCAAGGCAAGCGGTGACGATGCAAACGACGGTATAAGCCCCGAAACAGCTCTTGCAACAATAGGTGCGGCTGTTGCAAAGCTTAAGACTTCCGGCGGCTATATTATAGTAACAGACGGAGCTGTCAGTCTTACAGGCGGCTGGAACAATACAGGCGATATTACACTTACATCCCTTGACCCCGTAAGCGGAATAGACTATCGTGCAAGCATAAAGGAAGACAAGACCGGCTATGAAAACGGAGCATATCTCATTCACAATGCATGGCTTATGTTTGGTTCTTCCGCAAACACCGGAAAGATAACGATTAACAATGTTATTCTTCACGGCGAAGAGGCTTCGCAAACAAGCCTTTGGACTCTCTTTGAGGGACATCCTTATGAGCTCGGAGACGGCATTTCCGCAACATATCAACATAGCACAAACGCACCTCTCATCGGCGATAAAGGGGCAAAACTTGCTGTTCGTTCCCTCGGAGATACAAGCAAGATTGCAAATGCCGATAAAATTTCCATAACCATAGGAAATCTCGATTGTTCCTCTGTAATTTACGCACTTGGCGTTTCCACTGAAACCGTAACGGGAATTGACGTGACATTCAATGCGCCTTACACCGGAGCATTCAAACTTTCCAATGACGGAAATCGCGGCGGACTTTCCACTGTAAATGGTCACGTTAAGCTGACGTTTAACGGAAGCGTTGCCAACGGAATCACCCAATCCTCCGGAACAAACCCCATAAACGGCAACATTTACGCAGTTTACAACAATAATTCTACATGTAAAATAACTGCAGAACAGGCAGAGGGGTATGACATTTATAAGATTCATGCAGGCGAAAATGCTGTTATTTCCCATGGCAGTGAAGCCGGCACGTTTACCGTGAAAGCAACAGAGGGCAGTGTTGACAAATATGTAAAGGTAACAGATGACGAAGGAAATATCGTTCAGTATATTTCAGCACTTAACGGTGTGGCTTCATTCAGCCTTGAGAGTGCAGGGGATTACACCGTAGAGTTCACCGACACAGCAATGCGTAAGCTTTCATTTGTAACAGGAACACACGAAATCACCTTTGCAGGTGGTTGGTATGAAGAAGCAACCGACGTTGAAATTCCAAATGAGGTTTACAGATATGGTTACAGATTCCTCGGTTGGACCGACGGCACAAACACATATACAGAAGGAATCATCACAATGCCCGAAAATAATGTTACACTCACTGCAAAATGGGAAGAAGCTCCCAAATATTCCATAAGCTTTGATGCAAACGGCTCGGATATAACCGTACCTGAAACTGTTGAAGAATTTGAAAACGAAAACATCGTTCTTGAAAAGGTTGCAAGTAAATCAGCAAGCTTTGTTGGCTGGAGCGAAGACCCCGATGCAACGGTTGGCGTTCTCAATTATGTTGCCACAAAGAACACAACTCTCTATGCGATAACAACAACTGAGCCTGTTTATATTGTTGACTCCCATTACAGAGGAGACCCCGAAAACTACACAGGCACAAGAAACAGCTTCCGCCGCTATGTAATTGACGTTTACCTTGAAAACGCCGTTGCAAGCTCCGGATCCTTTAAGCTCAACACCGATAATAAGTTCCTCTATTACCTCGGACACGTTCCTGTAGACGGCATCACCGCAACTGTAAATGCTTCGAGAATAAGCGGCAACTCCGGCACTCCCGGACTTCAGTATTTCACAACCCCCTCCATTGAGTTCACCTGGACGAGTGAAACACCTCTTGACACCACCGACGGAAGAATCCGTGTGGCACGCATCATGATGTACTTCAGCTCCTGGGGCATGGGTTACAATCAGATTGAAAGCCGCACAACCGATGAGGTCGTTTCTCCCTATGCAGGTTACACCGCAACGGCAGACGGCGAAACCGCACTTGTAAGCGCAAACTTCTATAAGGGCGTAAAGAGTGATGAAGTAAAGGTTTCCGGCAAGGTTTCCGTCATGGGCAGAGAGAAAGGCGACAACGCAAAATACGATTATGCAAAGCTTTATATTCTTGACGGTGCAGGCGATGCTGTTGACTACATGGTTCTTGAAAATGAGAACAGCGCCACAAAGTCCGCAAGCTTTGAAACAAGCCTTGCTCCCGGCGAATACACACTTCGTGTTATCAAGAAAGGCTATGCCATAAGAAATGTTCCTGTCACCGTTACAGATCAGTGCGAGGTTTCTGAAATTGTTCTTGTTGCCGGCGACACGGCTGATGAAAGCGGAAGCGGCGACGGAATTATTGACATTGATGACTTCCTTAAGATTCTCAGAAGCTTTTCAAGCTCCTTCCCGACAGATAAATACGTTGATGCACTTGATGTCAACGAAGACGGCAATGTCGGAGTTGCAGACCTTGCAATCATAAAGAATTCCATGAGTGTGAGCGTCGGTGAGGTTGAAATTGAAACTGCCATTGACAAGGATGACTTCAGATATGGCGACTGGATGTTTGGCGTGAACGACGGAAAGCTTACAATTGTCGGCGGTTCTGAAACTGCAATTGCATCGGCAAAGTCGCTTATTGAAAGCGAGTATTATAAGGACGGCAAATACACCGGTCCAACAAGCCTTGGTCACACCCAGGATTATGAGCTTGACGACGTAATAAACGGCGATGTAAGCATCAGAGAATATAAGATAGTAGTTCCCGCAAACGACGAGGTTGCTCTCCAATATGCAAACTACATTGCACAGCTCATTGTTGAATCAACAGGCTTTATGCTTGAAATTGTAAATGACACCGAGGCTGAAAGTGCATACGAAATTCTTGTCGGTGGAACATCAAGACTTGCAAACCCCATAACTGAGATTGAAAAGTATAGCGTTTATGAGCAGGACGGCAAGTTCTATGTGTTCTATGGCGACGAACAGAGTGCCGAAATGGCAAGTATCGACCTTTGCGACAAGATTCTCGGCAAGGACAGCGAGGGTTATGACGGCGATATGACCGTAACTGTAAAGCAGGGCGCAAAGTATGAGGGCGAATGGAAAGTTCTTTCTCGCTTTGGCGTTATGTCCGACAGCCATGTGGGCGCAAGATACAATTGGGCAAACTATGACTGGTTGCACAACGCATTCACAAACTTTGAAACTATCCACGCAACCAATCCCCTTGACTTTATCGTATCCCTCGGCGACAATATCGACGACGGTTACGCCAGCACCTATGCTGCCGACTACAAGGTTTACCTTGAAGAAATGGAAAATCTTGACATCTGCGACCCCGTAAATCCCATTGACGGCAGAGCTGAGGGCAAGATTCCCCACTATGAGCTTTGCGGTAACCACGACCCCATTGGCGGTCAGCTTGACAGCAACGGAGAGCTTAAAATACGTTTCTTCCAGAACAAACTGTGGTACACCGAAAACGAGGACGGAGATAAAGTTGCCCACATCGGCTTCTTCACAAATTACGGCGGTTATCCTCTTTACGAGTATTCATATGCCGGCAATTATAATAGCTATTTCTCCTATGGCGTTGTAAACGATGCAATGGTTGCGTTTGTTGAACAGTCAATTATTGAGGCAAATGCCGCAGGTGCAAAGCACATCGTGCTTTATAACCACTTCGGTATGTCCCAGCAAGTTGGCTCGCCTATGCTTCCCGAAACAGGACTTGGCAAGATTGCCTCCGTCTGTGAAAAGTATGGCATCAAGCTATATTTCAACGGTCATGAACACGACGTTCCTTACACTCTCAGACGTTACAACGAGATTTATGACTACGACGTTTCCATGACAGCTCAGAAGCACGCAGTTGTTGAAATCACTTCCCTTCGTGCAAAGGTTACAATCTACTATTCTGCAAATAACACCGTTTACAGAGAAGACATCGTTCCTCTCTCCGGCAGAGGCGAAGCAGTTCAGAAATATGCACAGTAAGTAATCATAAACTCTCAAAGGGGCAACGGTTTTGTTGCCCCTTTGCTTTGTATAATTTTGTTTTATCTCGGAAAATGCTGATTTATCCTTGACAAACACTTGTTTTGATGTTACAATATCTGTATCGTCCGAAAACAGAACACAAAAATGATAATAGATTCCCATGTAAATATTCATCCCGCAAGGGGCGGAAGAAAATCACATTGCGAAAAGCAAAAGGCACAACCTCGGTTTTGTAACCGTTGGCTGTGCCTTGGTTGACTTATTTTTCTGCGATGCTCTTTACAAGCTTTTCCACCGCTTCAAGTTGCTCATCATTGAGCTTTTTAAGATATGTTGTGAGGCTTTTGAGCTTTACTGGGTTTGTGTTTTCGTAATCGAAAAATTCGCTCATGGTTATGTTAAGGTAGTCGCAAATATAGGATAATCCCATTATTGAGGGCAAGCCGTTGCCCGTTTCAATGTGGTTGATATAGCTTTCATTTTGTCCTATCGAAAGGCTCATTTCCCTTGCGGAAACGTTTCTTTTTGTGCGAAGCTTTGCAATTCGCAACCCTATTTCCTTTTCTTCCATGATTCAATCACCTCATACTATATTATAAGTCGTGTGAATGAAAAAATACGATATTTTTTGTCGTTAAGCTATTGCAATCTGACTTAATATGTGGTATAATGTAAAATATGCATCATTCAAAGTAATACAAATATTGATTTGAAAAGGAGAAACAGAAAAATGGAAGAAAGAATTGAAATATGTTGTTGCTTTACAGGACACCGCCCCGAAAAACTCGGAATGAGCGAAAATGACGCAAAAGCTCTGCTCAAAGCGGCGCTTGACAAAGCCATCTCCGACGGATACAGATTTTTTATTTCCGGCATGGCAAGAGGGATTGATATGTGGGCGGCGGATCTTGTGCTTCAGGCAAGAGAACAAAATCCCGACATACATCTCATTTGCATAATTCCATATAACGGATTTGAAAAATCCTGGGCGGATAGTGAAAAGAGTGCATATAACCGCATAATCGAACAGGCAGACAGCGTTGAATTTGTTCTTTCCCATTATTCAAAAAGCAGTTTTCAGCTTCGCAACACAAAAATGGTTGACAGAAGTTCAAGGGTTATAGCTGCATATAACGGTGAAAAGGGCGGCACAAAAAACACCGTTAATTACGCTAAAAGAAAAGGTGCGGCAATTCACAATATTCTTGAATCGTGAATTGCCGTCTGAAACATTTATAATATTTTTCGTTGATAAAGGCTGTAAAAAGCCTTTTTTATTTTGCCTCCCGAAAATCCGCTTTGCGCATAAGAGTGAGGAACAATCAGAGTTGCTTTTTCCGCATGAAAAATCTTTTGGAGTTTTTTCACAGGGGTATGACAACACCCCGATAATTCAAAATACTATTTTATAACTTTGTCCGGGTTGAGTAGATTCTTGGGGTCGAAAGCGGATTTGATGCGCTTCATGAGAGCCATGTGAGCAGGGGAGAGCTGACGTGCAAGAAAGTCACGCTTTGCAAATCCAATGCCGTGTTCGCCCGAAACAAAGCCTGAAAGCTCTGCGGCTTTGCTGTAAAGTGCGTCAAAAGCCTTTTGCTTGCGGCTTTCCCATTCTTCGTTGTCAAGACCGTCACGGCAGAGATAAATGTGAAGATTTCCGTCGCCTGCATGACCAAAGCCGGGAAGTCTTATGCCAACCTGTTGTGAAAGCTCATGGGTGTAAAGCACAAATTCTGCCACGCTCTTTCGAGGAACAACAACGTCACATTCGTCCATTTCATCTGTGGAGGACTTGATTGCCTCAAGGAATGCCCCTCTTGCACTCCAAACAGAGCCTTTTCGTTCGTCGGTGTCGCAAAGGAACACGTCAAGCGCACCCTCTGCAAGACAAAGCTTTGCAGTTGCTTCATATTCGCTCTCAATCTGAGAAAGTGATGAGCCGTCAAAGGTCAGAAGAAGATAAGCCGGTGCCGAGGTGTCGGGAAAACGCTTCCCAAGATATTCTTCTGCATAAAGAATGGTTTCTCTCTCCATAAACTCAATTGCCGTGGGGATTGCCTTTGAACGTATAATTTTCGGTACTGTTCCGATTGCCGCCGATGCATCGGGGAATGGAATGAGAAGACTCACCGTTACCTTTGGAAGTGGCAAAAGCTTGAGAATTGCCTCGGTGATGACGCAAAGAGTGCCCTCGCTTCCGCAAACAAGCTGTGTCAGAGCATAACCCGAGCTGTTCTTGACAGATTTGCCGCCAAGCTCCATGATTTCGCCGTCGGGCATAACAACGGTAAGTCCCCTGACATAATCCCGGGTTACACCGTATTTAACTGCCCTCATTCCGCCGGCATTGGTTGAAATGTTGCCGCCGATTGTGGCGGATTTTTCTCCCGGGTCAGGTGGATAAAACAGGTCGTTGTCCTCAACAAATTTTGAAAGCTCCATGAGAAGAACGCCGGGCTGAACGGTGACCGTGAGGTTTTCCGGGTCAAGCTCAAGAATTTTGTTCATTTTTGTGAAGTCTAGCATAATTCCGCCATGAAGCGCAACCGACGCTCCCACAAGACCTGTACCCGAGCCTCTTGCAACAACCGGAATGTCGTTTTCGTATGCATATGCCATAACCTTGGAAACTTCCTCTGTGCAAAGCGGGAAAACAACAGCATCGGGATAACCTTGCGCATCTGCACCCAATTCATCGTGAGAATAATCGGGACTTATGTTTTCAAATATAACACGGTCGCTTCCGAAAATATCAATAAGCTTGTTTATGTCAATCATTTCAGTTCCTCCAAAACATCTCCGATTACCTGTTTCCAATCTCCGACAATTCCCACATTTGCAATGTTGAAAATTGAAGCTTCGGGATCAATATTCACAGCAATAATCCTGTCGGAATTTTTCATGCCTGCCGCAAACTGAACAGAGCCCGATATTCCAAGAGTGATAATCACCTTTGGTTTGACCGTTCTTCCGCTTAACCCAATCTGCTTCTTTGGGTCAATAAGACCTGCCTCAACCATGGGACGTGTGCCTGCAAGATGAGCTCCGATTTTTGCCGCAAAGCTCTTTGCAAGCTCAAGCTCTTCGCCTGCCTTTACGCCTCTTCCAACGGCAACAATGCGCTCTGCTTCGGAAATGTCCGCTTCCATTGGCTTTTCATAGGTGTCAATGACTTCAACCGCACTTTGCAATGCCTTTTCCGTAAGTTCAATCGGGATAATGCACGATTTGTCAATAACGTCCTTTTTCTCCGGGACATCAAATATTTTATAGCGTACCGTACACATCTGCGGACGGTGATTAGGTGTGATAATCTGCGCCATAATATTTCCGCCAAAGGCAGGACGAATCTGAACAAGATCTGTGTTTTCTTTGATTTCGAGACAGGTGCAATCGGCAGTAAGACCTGTCGCAAAGCGTGCCGCAACACGAGGAGCAAGTGAACGGCCAAGGTTTGTTGCTCCAACCATAATTGACGACGGATGTATTTGTTCAATAAATGCCGAAAAAGCGTTGGTGTAGCTGTCAATGCGAAAATCGGAAAGCAAAGCGTGGTCGCAGGTGAAAACCTTGTCTGCACCGTAAGAAAGCAATTCGCAAGCCGCCTCTTCAAGATCGTTTCCGATTATGAGAGCGTAAACGGGATGACCGATTCTGGATGCAAGCTCTTTTGCCTTGCCGAGTAGTTCAAAGGCAACGGGGTGAACCTTTCCTGTAACAGCATTGATTTCGGCGTAAACAGCGATTCCTCGCCAATCAGATTTATCAACCGTGGGCAATGTCTGTTCTTCAATCTTTTCAATAAGTCCGCCGCCCTTTTTGGCGCATATGCCACACATTTTGCACGCAGAGCTTATTTCAAGCTTTGCATTGTCATAATTTATCGCACCAAACGGGCAAAGAGAAACAAGCTTTTGCGCCGATTCGGGCGTTATTTTTTCGTGGTTTATTTTTAAATATGCCATTGCTTTAATATTTTCCTTTCATAGCCCGAAACCGGGCGTTGTCCGGGTACTGAATAAAGACCCGTCTTATATCAGCTTTAGACCCTTGAGTTCATCAAGCATAACCTTTGCAAGATCGCCCTGGCTGTAAATAATGCGTTCATCAGAGCTTTCCGGCGGGAAAATGCGTTCAACCCTTGTTGGTGAGCCGTTCTGACCGTAAAGTGAAGCGTCCTTTTCGTCAAAATCATCAAGTGACATGAAGCTTACAAGCTCCGCATCCTCTCCAAGCTCGTATTTACGCTTTATTGACGGGAGTCGAGGGGTGTTCACGTCCTTTTCAAATGTGAGAAGTGCAGGGAGAGAAAGCTTTAAGGTCTGCTCGGTGTCACCCATATCGGCGGTAATAACAACGCTTGTTTCGTCAATGCTCTTGATTTCAAGTGTGTTTGCAACATGGGGAATATCAAGTCGCTCTGCAACGGCAGGTCCGACCTGGGCAGTATCTCCGTCGGTGGTTTGCTTTCCGCAGAGAATGAGGTCAAATTTGCCGATTCCTTTTTGTACTGCAATTTTCGCAAGCCCTCCCGAAAGAGTTTTGCTTGTGGCAAGCACATCGGCTCCTGCAAAACGTCTGTCAGACAGGACGTAGCCTCCGTCACAGCCCATGTAAACTGCTTCTTTTACAACGGCAGATGCCTGAGGAGGCCCCATTGTTATGACCGTCACACTCGCCCCCCGGCTTTGCTTGAGCTTCAATGCTTCTTCAAGGGCAAAAAGGTCGTACGGATTGAGCTTTGCCGCTGCACCATCTCTTTTAAGAGTGCCGGTTACGGGGTCAATTTCCACCTGCGTTGTGCCGGGTACTTGTTTAATCAAAACCGCTATGTTCATTTGAAAATATCCTTTCTCGCAGCGCAAAATGCTGCCATTTTCTCTAACAATAATTATACAACACCCCGATCTTTAATTCAAGGGCATAACAAAAAGATGCACAAAATGTTTTCATTTGATTTGGCGGTGTTGCACAATTTCAAATGCGAAATTTAAGCAAACCGACAGTTTCGTTAAACATTAAACAAACAACGTCCCCAAAACAGTCTTGCTTTCCATTCGCATATTTCTTAATTCTGCTTGTTTTTTTGCTTTTTACAATACACAAACAAGAAAACTTTGATTGACGAAATAAAATGAAAAAACGGTGATAATCAAACCTGCACCTGAACCTCCGGAAGCGCATATGACTGTTTACAGAATCACAAATGACGGAGACCTATATGAATCCGATTTCATCATACGTTCTGCAAAAAGCAAACATTCAGGCACTTTTCAATGTCTTGCTTTACCTTGTGCAAAGTTATTCCTTTGCCGATGGTATTTCTCTGATAAAGGTGATAGATATAATTTCCGCTGATTCTGCCACCACACTTTCACGCCGCAATATGCGTCGCCTTGAAATGCTGAAAGCTGCCGCAGAAAACAGCTCTTATTTTGCAGATACAACATTGGCTGAGCTTGTTGTCACTTCGCATCTTTGCGCCGCAGTTTTTAAAAGTCCCGATGGCTCGGTTTCCGTGTGCTTCAGCGGCACAGGTGCAGGGGAATGGATAGACAACGGAGAGGGTTTGTCTGGCATTCCAACCGAAAACACTTACATAACCTATGACAAAAGCGGAGAGGTTATTTCGCAAATAGCTGTTGAAAACGATTATGCAACTCCAAGACAGGTTGAGGCTCTCAATTGGTTTAACCGCCTTGTTTCGCTTAATTCATGGGACAAACAAGTCCGCATAACTGTGTCGGGACATTCCAAGGGCGGAAACAAGGCACAGTTTGTTGCGGTGTGTTCGGGACTTGTGACAGAGTGTTACAGCTTTGACGGTCAGGGCTTTTCGCCGGAAGCGTTGGAGGAGCTTGGCAAAAGGTATGCGGATTTTGCTTTGCGACGGGAGAAAATCTTCAGCATTTCTGCTGATAACGACTATGTCAACGTCCTCGGAAGCCGACTTGTGCCTGCAAAGAACATCCACTATTTCCGTGCCGCAGACGGACTTCACCACATTGATTCAATACTTTCCCCCTCGGGAAAATTCAATCTTCATTGCGAGCAGGGGATACTCTCTGAATTTGTGCAAAGAACTTCGGAAACCGTCATGAAGCTTGACGTGCAAATCCGCAAATATGCAACCCTTGGCATAATGAATGTTTTCAGAGAGCTTTTGGGGGACAAGGACGCAGACGATGCCGACGACGTTTCCGTGGCACAAACCCTCGCAGGCGTAAGCATAGGCGTTGCGGCGGTGTTCAATGAAATCAGAAAATACAGTCTTCCCCGTGGCTGAAAAGCAAGTATTCCTGATTGACTTTCAAAAACTCTGTGTATTTGCACACTTTCAGGTAAACGTAAAAGTTGCACCGCAGGACTTGACTTTTTCAAATTAAAGTGATATACTAAAAAGCAATAAAAACTTACTGACAGCTTTAGCACAAAAGGATTGAACACAATGATAAGGAATGGCAAAAAGTATTACATAATAGACGCACATTGCCACGTCTACCCCGATAAAATTGCCGAAAAGGCTTCCATGAGCACAGGACACTTTTACGGTATTGGAATGAATTTTGACGGAAAGGTGAGCACTCTTATAAGCAAAGCCGATGCCGCAGGTGTCGAACGTTGCCTTATACATTCTGTTGCAACTTCTCCCAAGCAGGTTTCAAGTATCAACAGGTTTCTTGCAGATGAGGTGAAAAACAGCGGAGGACGCTTTATAGGCTTTGGTGCGCTTCACCCCGACAGCGAAAACATTAAAGAGGAAGTTGAAGAAATAATAGCCCTTGGACTTTGCGGAGTAAAGCTTCACCCAGATATACAGGGCATTGCGGCAGACGACGGGCGTTACTTCAAAATATACGACGAAATCTCCGGAAGACTTCCGCTTCTCATTCATTGCGGAGACAGCCGATATGATATGTCAAACCCCAACAGAATCGGAAATGTTGTGAAAAACTATCCCGACCTGAAAGTTATCTGTGCCCATTTCGGCGGCTATTCTGTTTGGGAGGACGCAGTAAAGGAGCTTTCGGGAAAGCAAAATGTCTATGTTGACACTTGCTCATCTTTCCCATTCCTCAGCGACGAAAAAATAAAGGAATACATTGCCGCATACGGCGAGGACAAAGTTTTGTTTGGAACGGACTATCCAATGTGGGATGCCAAAAAAGAGCTCGAAAGACTGTTTTCACTCGGACTTTCTGATGAAACTCTCGAAAAAATCCTGCATAAAAACCTTGAAAGCCTGTTGGGCTTAAACTAAAAAGACAGGGACGGATTATAGTGTGTAATCCGTCCCTGAATTGTTTGTAAACGCTTGTGAATCAGAGTTCAAGTCTCGCAACGCCGCTTGCATATGGAGAAAGTGTGCAGATAAGCTTTCCGTCGGAATACACCGCACTCGCACCGTTTGAAAACAACTCTGATGTGCTTTGCGCTTTTCCGCACTCAATTTCAACTTCAACAGGCTTGTCTGTGAAGTTTGCAAAGACAACAGTGCTGTACCTGTCAAGGGTTCTTGCAAAGGCGGCGACTTGAGTTTGCTTTGATGTTTTAAGCCATGAGGTTGCACCTGTTTGCGTTTCAGAAATGGTATGGCGTATTTCAATGAGCTTTTTCATATCCGCAAAACGTTTTTTGCCGACTTCTGTCTGCGCCTTTGACCAGTCGATACCAAGACCGCCGTGCTGTGCGTTGGAAAAAATGCTGTGTCTTGCACAGTCTGCGATTTCCTCACCGTTGTAAATGAAAGGCACACCGTCGATGAGTATGCAAAAGGCATAGGCAGCGGTCATAACCGCAGGTGGTGCAAAGGTTTCCTTTCGCTTGTCGTATTCGTTGTTGACCGTGTCGTGGTTGTCCATGCCACGGATTACACGGTAGGAAAGTATGTGTTTGCTTTTGTAGTATTCAAGACGCTCGCTGTAGTATTTTTCGGGGCAGGAAGCATCCCATTCCGGTTTTTCGTCCGGCTCAAGCTTTGTCCATTCAATGTCACCGTCTCTTGTGAGCTTCACTTCCTTGTAGTCACTCATAAAAGACTTGAAAAGTGTTTCACCCCAGCCAGATTCATAGTTGAGGTCAAAAACTCCGAGCCATTCTGGATGAACGCCTTCATTGAGCATAAAAGCATGAGGCTTTATTTCTCTTATTCTGCGTGTACCCTCTGCCCAGAAATCAAGGGGAACGTGGTCGCCCACATCGCATCTGTAGCCGTCTATGTCGCATTCACGCACATAATAGCACATATTTTCCCAAAGGTATTCACGAAGTGACGGACTTTCAAAATTCAGCCTTGGAAAGTGCCACACGCCCATTTCAATTGAGCCGTCCTCCTTGTGAATGACAAATTCCGGATGTTCGTCGAGGAATACCGCTGACGGACCGCAATGAAAGTAAACAAGGTCAAGGGCGACCTTCATGCCGAGGTCATGTGCCTCTTTAACAAAGCTTTTAAGGTCTTCCGTTGTGCCGTATTCCTCATCGATGACGAAATAATCGGAAATACGATAAGGATTTTTGGGGTTGCAGAGCTTTGAGTACCTCTGACGGTTGCTCCAATGCTCTATGTTGTCATCGGGATCAGTTCCGAAACAGGGGCAGAAATATATGATGTCAACTCCGAGCTCTTTTAAATGAGGCAGTTTTTCTTTTGCCGCCGAAATAGTGCCCTCGGGTGTGAAGCTACGCAAAAATAACTGATACATAACGGAATGATTGAGATAGCTTGTATTCTTGTTTTCGACATATGTTATCATGCTTGCAAATCTCCTTCTAAGCTTATGAGAATGGTTTATTTTATGTGTGTATTATATCACGGCAAGACGTGGGATTCAACCTATATTCAGACACAAAAGGTTTAAAAATCGAAACTTGATTCAGATTTAAGTCGGGTGTATAATTGTTGCTACGGGAGGGATTGCAGATGTTTGTTATTGACGGAGATCCGATTGTTTTGTACGGAGTGTACAGGATAAAAAGAAATCACATGAACTCAACAACTTATCCCAGATCATTTAAGTGCCTTGGATACCGACTACGAGGAAACTCAGTTTTTGAGTGCATGGGACAAAAAAGCATCGTTGAAGAGCATCAGGCGGTTTTGATTGGGGAAAATGTGACCTATTCTCAGTATTCCGACGGCGAAGAAATAATTGCAGTGCATTTTGACATGGTTGATGCGCTGTCTCCTTTTGACGGAATCGAGGTGCTTTCTCCGTCAAACACAAAGCTTGCCGACGAGTGTTTTGCCGAACTATGCAGCAAGTGGGAGCAAAAAAAGGACGGCTACAAAAATGAGTGTATGTCGCTGGTGTATAAGATTTTTGCAATGCTCTTTTCCCAAAACAACCGGCAAATAGCAGGTATTTCGGAAAACATGAAAAAAGGTATTGAGTGTATAAGAGCTCGTTTTACCGAGCCGTCGCTTACAGTAAGTGCGGCGGCGAAAGAAGCACTTGTCAGCGAGGTCTATTTCAGAAGAATTTTCACAAAGCATTTTGGTGTGCCACCGTCCGCTTACATTTCAGAGCTTCGCCTTGAATATGCAGCAGATCTTCTTTTGTCAGGGTATTACAACGTCAACGAGGCGGCGTGCCGTTGCGGCTTTTCAGATGCAAAATATTTCAGCACATGCTTCAAGAAAAAGTATGGAGTGTCTCCCTCCGCTTTTGCAAAAAGGAAAAAGTAGGTGAAGAATCACTTGAAATTGGCTTATTTTAAAGAAAAATTGGCTTTTTAACTATTTACATTTTAAATAATTCATGGTACAATTGAATCAGGAACAAATTTAATACTGAAAGGATTTTTATTATGGTTGTTAAAACAAAGCTTTTATCTTCCCTTGAAAAGGTATTCTTGAAAAAAGATCCGACGGCTCCCGAATATACCCATGGCTCTGCTCTTAAAGGCGAAGCTTTTTCATTTCAGATTGCCTACGGTGCTTTCAGTGACAGGAACAGCTGGGTTGATTCATTCTGGTTTGACCTTGATATTGACAGCCCTCTCAAAGATTATATCGAGGTTTTCAACGTTGAGAATGTGCCTGCTGCACTTCCCATCAATCCCGGCAAATCCGACGACCATTACCTTGTTTATGACCCTTGCCTTATCCCCGACCTCATGGTTCCCGTTTGCGACAACAGATTTCTGGTTAAACCTTATTCATGGTTCACATTGAGATTTACCGTGAAAATTCCCGAGGATATTTCCGCAGGAAAATATGTCATCCCCATAACATTTAAATGTGAGGCAAAAGATATTGAAATAAAGCACGAGTTTACCCTCAATATAATCGATGCAGTTCTTCCCAAACAGGAAACTTATTTTACACAGTGGTTCCACACCGATTGCATCGCCGATTATTACGATATTCCCGTCTTTTCCGAAAAGCATTGGGAGCTTATCGAAAAGTTTATGAGAACAGGTGCGGAAAACGGTCTTAACCTTATCCTCACGCCCATCTTTACTCCTCCGCTTGATACGGCTGTCGGCGGAGAACGCACCACAGTTCAGCTCACAGACGTAACAGTTGAAAACGGCAAATACACATTTGGCTTTGAAAAGCTCGGCAGATGGATTGACACAGCTCACCGTGCAGGAATTGAAAATTTTGAAATCGCACACCTCTTTACACAATGGGGCGGCGCACACGCACCTAAAATCATCGCCACCGTTGACGGTGTTGAAAAGAAGATTTTCGGATGGGAAACCGAGGCTCTCGGAGAAGAATATACTTCGTTCCTCAAGGCATATCTCCCTGAACTTTCCGCATATCTCAAAAGCAAGGGTGTTGCAAAGAACACCTTCTTCCACATTTCCGACGAGCCGAGCATCGAGCACCTTGAGCAATACGCCGGTGACCGTGAGCTTGTTGACACAGCTCTAGGCGGAGAATATCCTATCATCGATGCCCTGTCTAACTATGAATTTTACAGCAAGGGCGTGCTTAAAAAACCTATTCCGTCAAACGACCACATAAAGCCGTTCCTTGAGAACAAAGTACCAGATTTGTGGACATATTATTGCTGTGTTCAAACGCAGGATGTGAGCAACCGTTTAATGGCTATGCCTGCATACCGCAACAGAATTATAGGACTTCAGATGTACAAATTCAACATCGTCGGCTTCTTGCATTGGGGCTATAATTTCTATAACTCACGCTACTCATGGTTTAAAATCAATCCTTTCCTTGTGACCGATGCTGCAGGCGCATTTGTTTCAGGCGACAGCTTCTCTGTTTATCCCGGCAAGGACGGTCCTCTTATGTCAACACGTCTCCAGGTGTTCAACGAAGCACTCACAGATATTCGTGCGCTTAAACTCCTTGAAACTCTCATTCCCCGTGAGGAAATTGTTGCAAAGCTCGATAGCGAAACCGAGATGACATTTGCAGATTATCCCCATAGTGCTGAGTGGCTTCTCGGCTTCAGAGAATGGGTAAATGAGAAAATTGCCGAGAATGTGTGATATATTCATGCAGTAAAGATAATTGTTAACAAAACGTAAAATCAGTCCCATACCTCTTGCAATTCCAAAAAGATTGTGATATAATAAACACATAGTTCATAGGAAGATTGAAGTGCGGTCGGTAAACGGTCGCACTTCAAAGTTTTGTTAAGGGGATTTTCCCCGAAAGGAAGGTCTATGAGTACAAACAAAAACAATAAGGAAAAAAAGCAGGGCGGAAATGTGTGTGCAAGAATCGCAGATCTTATCCGTGATGCTGTTGAAGAATGTGGCTGTACTCTGTGGGATGTTGATATAGTCAAAGAGGGCGGCGAAAAAAGTCTTGTGGTCTATATTGATAAGCCCGAGGGCATAAGCCTTGATGATTGCGAAATGGTGAACGATGCAGTTGACCCCATTATCGAGGAGGCAGATCCCATTCCCGACAGCTATTACCTTGAAATTTCTTCTCCCGGTCTTGAAAGAGAGCTCAAAACGGAAATGCATATAAATGCTTTCGTTGACAGCGAAGTGCTTGTTAAGCTGTATGCTCCCATTGCAGAGCATGAGGTTAAGGAAATCACAGGTACAAAGCAATTTGCGGCTGTTATAAAAGGTCTTTCCGAGGACGGCAAGGAAATTGTTCTTTGCGTGGGAGAAAACACTTTCAGCCTTGACAGAAAAGTTATTGCAAAGCTTCAGACGGTTGCTGAATTCTGAAAAAAGTCTTTCACATTTTCAAACACCGTAATATAATGCAATGGGGAGAACATTCGGCATGGAGAAATGTTAATCTGCCTGTTGCAAATGTAGTCAGTAAATTATTTCGCCGACGAGTGTTCGGCAAACACGATATTATTTATTGGAGGAACAGGAAAAATGCAGAACAAGGAGTTCTTCGGAGCAATACGTGCTCTCGAAAAGGAAAAGGGCATACCTGCAGATTATATGCTCGAAAAGGTTGAAGCGGCACTTCAGGCAGGTGTTAAAAGACACTATAACTGTAACAACGTAAGAATTGTGCTTGACCCTGACAAAAACGAAATAAAGGTTTACCGTGTGCTTTTGGTTGTTGACCCCAATGCAGAAAACCTTGGTGAAACAGAAGAAAAGGCAAAGAAAGAGGACGGCATTGAGGGACAGGAAAGCACAGAGGGAGCCGCTGCACAGTCCGAAGAAGTGACAGATGAGGCGGAAGAACAGGAGCCTGCAAAGCCCGTTATTGAAATTGATGACAGCGACTCCATGGGTATCCTCTATGACACCGACGATATAAGAGAGCTTGAAGCAAAGAAGCTCCCCCGTTCAAAGTTCAATCCCGCAATTCATATCACCCTTGAAGAAGCTCACAAAAAGAGCAAGAGATACAAGCTTGGTGACAGCGTTGAGGTTGAAATCAAGCCCAAGGACGATTTTGGAAGAATGGCAGCCGTTGCCGCAAAGCAGGTTATCATTCAGGGCATCAGAGAAGCCGAAAAGGGCATCATGATAAAGGAATACGAAAGCAAGAAGGAAGAAATTGTAACTGCAACCGTTTCCCGACTCAATCCCATAAGCGGTGATGCAATCCTTGAAATCGGCAAGAACGTTGTAAGCCTTCAGAAAAAGGAACAGATTCCCGGCGAGGTTTATACCGAGGGCGACATAATCAAGGTTTATGTCCTTGAGGTTAAAAAGGACAGAGAAGCAAGAGGTCCGGCAGTTGTCCTTTCAAGAACCCATCCCGGTCTTGTAAAGCGACTTTTCGAGCTTGAAGTTCCTGAAATTCAGGACGGAACAGTTATTATAAAGTCTGTTTCCCGTGAGGCAGGCTCAAGAACAAAAATTGCCGTTTACTCAAGAGATGAAAACGTTGATGCAATCGGTTCGTGCATCGGACCCAAGGGCATCAGAAAGAATAACATCGCAAAGGAAATCGGCGATGAAAAGATTGATATTGTAAAATACAGCGAAATCCCCGAGGAATTCATAAAAGCTGCACTTTCCCCTGCAACAGTTGTTTCTGTGACAGAGGTTGCGCCCAAGTCTTATAAAGTTCTTGTTGAAGACGATCAGCTTTCTCTTGCTATCGGCAAGAAGGGTCAGAACGTAAGCCTTGCCGCAAGACTTACAGGCTGCAAGATTGATATTAAGAGTGCCGCAGAAGCAAGAGCCGCTGCTCTAAACGATATTATCGAGGGCAAAACCGAAGCATCAACTGCTCTTGGCGGAAAGCTTGCCGAGGCTCTCAAAAAGGCAAGAGAAGAAAGCATCGACATCGACGATGCAGACTGAGCCTCCCAAAAAGAGAATAAGGTTTTAACCAAATTGCGGAGGTATTAGAATGGCAAAAAAGATACCCGAAAGAAAATGTATGGGCTGCAATGCAAAAAAGCCCAAAAATGAGCTGATAAGGGTTGTCCGTTCGCCCGAAGGTGCGGTGAACGTTGACATCGTGGGCAAAATGCCCGGCAGGGGTGTTTATATCTGTTGTGAGAGAAAATGCTTCGACCGAGTGAAAAAATCGGGAAGACTGGGAAATGCCCTTGAGGTTGAAATTCCCGAGGAGATTTATTCAAAAGTCGATGAGATTATCACAGTCAGAGAGGAGGAATCCTCCGTTGGCTGATATAAATATACTCTCCGGAATACCCGATGGATTCTCACAGAAAGACAAAGAATGTGTTGACAAGATATTCGGAGCATTGGGACTTGCGCTTCGTGCAAGAAAGCTCGTGTGTGGCAGAGAGCTTTGCATCGAGCAGATGAAAAAAGGCAAAGCTGTCATGGCGTTTTTCCCCGAAGATGTTTCGGAAAACGCAAGGAAAGAAATGCTCCATGCCTTTGACAAAAGCTCAACTCCCTATATTGCCTTGCCCGTGAAAATGGCAGATATGTCAAAGCGTCTTGGCAAGACGTCATCGGTCTCCTGCGCAGTCATAACCGAAAACGGATTCGATAAAATAATCTATAAGCTTTTGGGTGTCAGTCCCATTCAGTCGCACGATTAACATACGGAGGTGCAGTATTATATGGCACAAACTTCTAATAAAAACAACAAAATAAGCGAAATCGCAAAGAATTTCAAAATGAAAAATAAGGACATTCTTGACGTCCTTGAGCAAAAGGGTATTTCCGGAAAGACCCATTCCGCTGTTCTTGAATCCGGCGAAATGAACGTTCTTCTTGAAACACTCACAAAGAAGCACGAAGCTTCAAATGAGCAAATGACAGCTTTCTGGAATCGCACCAAGGCTGATGCCGAGGCAGAAACAGCTGCGGCAAAGGCTGCAAAGGAAGCAAAGAAGGCTACAAAAAAATCCGAGGAAAGCGCAGAAGCAAAGGCTGAAACAAAGGCTGAGGTCAAGACGGAGGTCGAGAAAGCTAAGGCAGAAGCCAAAGCTGAAGTCAGGGCGGAAGTAGAAAAAGCTAAGACTGAAGCAAAGATTGAAGCTAAGGCAGAGATTAAGGCAGAGGTTGAAAAGGCAAAAGCAGAAGTGAAAGCTGAATCCAAGGTTGAGGCGAAGTCCGAAGCAAAGGCAGAGGAAAAGCCCGTCCCCACACCTGCTTCCAAGGAAATTGAACACAAAGAAACCAAATCTCAGTTCGATAAACCCCATGGCGGTTTCCGTCAGGACAGAGGCGAAAGAACTTTCGACAATCGTCAGAACGGCGAACGTAAACCTTATTCAAAAGATACACAGGGCACAACCGGCGGCTTCAACAGCAATCGTGGCGACAGACCCGCATATGGTGAAAAGCGTGAAGGTGGCTTCCGTCAGGACAGAGGTGAAAGAACCTTTGACAACCGTCAGAACGGCGAACGCAAGCCTTTTTCAAGAGACGGACAGGGCGCAACCGGCGGCTTCAACAGCAACCGTGGCGATCGACCTGCATACGGCGAAAAGCGTGAAGGCGGCTCTTTCGGAAAGCCTGCGCAGAATAATGGTCCGAGATTCGGAAACAATAGCTTTGATAAGCCTGCTTTCGGTCAGAAGTCTTCCGATAACAAGAAACCGCAGAATAAAAACGGATTCCGTCCCGGCGGCGGTATGGGCGGCGGAAAGGACGACGATTATGATTCGCAGTCTGTTCGTCAGCCCAGCATCAGACCCATTTACGACAAGGACGGCCGTGCAAGAAGCCTTTATAAGAACGAAAATGCTGAAAAGACAGCTCTCAATGTTGGCGAGGACGGAAGCCAGACAAGGCTTGTCGATATAAGAGCAAGAGAAATTGACCTTTCAAAGTACGATGATAAGTTTGATATTCTTGCAAACGAATCTGTGACCGATGCGGATGATGCAGATACCAAGGCTAAAAAGCCCGGCAATGCAAGAGGCGCAAACGGAAGAATCAACAGAAATGAATCTGCTGCAAGAGAAGCTGCATACGCAAACGCAGGAAAGTTCCAGAAGCCTGCAAAGCAGAAGGGCAAAAAGGGTAAGAAGGGCGCAGAAAACGAGAATATCAAGAAGTTCACCGGTCCTATAACACTCCCCGAAGAAATTATGATTTCAGGTCTTGCCGCAGCTCTCCGAATTACAACGGGCGAGGTTATCAAAAAGCTTCTCGCAATGGGTCTTGGTATGGATCAGGTCGGCGCAAACAAGATGGTTGACTTTGACACAGCATATCTTCTTGCAGATGAAATGGGCATTGTTGCCGAAAAGGAAGTTGTTGTAACAATCGAAGAAAAACTGTTTGTCGAAGAAGAAGACAAGCCCGAAGATTTGCAGGAAAGAAGTCCTGTCGTTGTTGTTATGGGTCACGTTGACCACGGTAAGACATCGCTTCTTGACGCAATCCGTCACACTCATGTTACAAGCGGCGAAGCCGGTGGTATCACACAGCACATCGGTGCTTACAGAGTTTCCCTTGGCGAAAAGGAAATCACTTTCCTTGACACTCCCGGTCATGAGGCTTTTACCGCAATGCGTGCAAGAGGCGCACAGGCAACTGATATTGCAATCCTTGTTGTTGCCGCAGATGACGGCATTATGCCTCAGACAGTTGAGGCGATAAACCATGCAAAGGCGGCAGGCGTTTCAATCATCGTCGCAATCAATAAGATGGATAAGCCTGCAGCAAACCCCGATGCAGTAAAGCAGGCACTTATGAATTATGAGCTTATTCCCGAAGAATGGGGCGGAGACACAATCTGCGTACCCGTTTCCGCACTCAAGAGAGAGGGTATTGACGAGCTTCTTGAAATGGTAACTCTTGTTGCCGACATGAAAGAGCTTAAAGCTAACCCCAACAAGGCGGCAAAGGGTATTGTCATCGAGGCAAGACTTGATAAGGGCAGAGGCCCTGTTGCAACCGTGCTTGTTCAAGAGGGCACACTTCATTCGGGCGATATTATCATTGCCGGAATGGCAACAGGCCGTGTGCGTGCAATGTGCGACGACAGAGGAAATCTTGTTAAGGAAGCAGGTCCCTCAGTTCCTGTCGAAATCACGGGTCTTGCAGAGGTTCCCGATGCAGGTGACCAGATAAGAGCTGTTGCTGACGAAAGAATGGCAAGAGAGCTTGTTGAAAAGAGAAAGAACGAAGCAAAGGAAGAAGAATTCAAGGCAAATGCAAAGGTTTCTCTTGAAGAACTCTTCAATCAGATTAACGAGGGCGCAAAGGAGCTTGCCGTTATTATCAAGGCAGACGTTCAGGGCTCTGCGGAAGCGGTTAAGGCTTCTCTTGAAAAGCTTTCAAATGATGAAGTCAAGGTGAGAGTAATTCACTGCGCTGTCGGCGGAATCAGCGAGGGCGACGTTATGCTTGCAGATGCCTCCAACTCCATTATTATCGGATTTAATGTACGTCCCGACAAGGGCGCAATGGATTCAGCGGAAATGCGCAAGGTTGACATCCGCACTTACAGAGTTATTTACGATTGTATCGAGGAAATCACGGCTGCTCTTAACGGTATGCTTGACCCCGATTACAAGGAGGTTGTACTCGGTCACGCCGAGGTTCGTCAGACAATCCATGTTCCAGGCGTTGGTACAATTGCAGGTTCTTACGTTCAGGACGGTAAGATTCAGAGAAGTGCACAGATAAGAGTTGTCCGTGACGGTGTGGTTATCTTTGAAGATAAGATTTCCTCCCTCAAGAGATTCAAGGACGACGTTAAGGATGTTGCTTCGGGATATGAGTGTGGTATCGGTCTTGAACGCTTCAACGACATCAAGGAGGGCGACGTTCTTGAAGCCTTCATCATGGAAGAAGTCAAGAGAGAAATCAAGGCAAACTGATAAAAACTCAAAACAACGAATGAGGGCGCAGTGTGCATAGCGTCACGGTGCTCTCATTCGTAAACACGCATTAAACACCGTGAAGACAGTTTTTGTCTTCACCAACAAAAGCGGAAGGAAACAAAATATGCCCATTAAACGCCCAAACACCCATCGAAAGGGCAGGGTTAACGAGGAGATTGCAAGAGAGCTCACAGATATTCTTCGCAGTGTCAAAGACCCGAGAGTGTCGGGAGCTTTTGTAAGCATATTGAGAGTTGAAACAACATCGGACCTCAAATATTCCACAGTGCATTACAGCCTTTTAAGAGGAGATGCAAAGGAAGTGAAAAAAGGTCTTGTGAGCGCATCCGGTTATATCCGTAAGGAGCTTGCCGTAAGACTCAACCTCAGAGCAACTCCCGAACTTAATTTTGTCCACGACAATTCCATTGAACATGGCGCACACATTTCCAAAATCTTAAGCGGACTTGACATAAAGCATGATGAAGATGAGGAACAGGACGCCGAATAAAACAGATTTTAACGGCTGCTTGGCGTGAAAAAACACGGGCAGCCGAAAGAATGTAACAAATAAACAGATAGAAAGCAAAAAGGAAAGTGAGGGGAAAAGCCATGAATAAACGTAAACTATTTGCGAATACGGCGCAGTCTGCTGTGATTGTTTTGTTGGTTTTTCTTCTTCTTGCCTTTTCGTTTCTCTATATCTACACAGAAAACTATGCTTCCCGTGCTGCATATCCCGATTTTCCCGAGGAGCATATGCACCTTCTTTCAAAGGACGCTTCGCTTACAATGAAAAGCAGCAAAAGTGGCTTTATTTACCCCTCCTTCGTGCTTATAACGGATCCCGAGGGCGTAAATTACGGAGGTTTCCCGCAAAAGGTGCAGTCCGAAATGGCAAGCTCTGCGGTGAAAAATCCCGTTTGGGCAGAGTTTGAAAGAGTGCTTCCTCTTCTTTCCGACTGCAAGCTTGAAAAAAAGAGCTTTTCCGACAGTTCTCTTGCTTTTGAGTATGCAGATGGTATTTTTGCGGGAAGTAACAAGCTATATTGTGAATTTGCAAAACCGCTTCCTTTGGCGGCAATTGCCGTTTTCTTTGAGAATACATATAATGACAGTATCCTCTACAAAGAGAGCTTTTTTGCAAAATTCATGATCCTCACATCTGCGGGCGAAGCCGACGGAAACGGCGGAGTCTGCCTTTATATTGTTGATGAAAAGGGAAATGTTATAACGGCTGTTCCGCAGACTGCATTGATGTTTAATTCATCGCTTCTTTCAGACCCCGAAGCTTTGGGACTTGCAAAAGTGCAGCCGACAATTGTGGATGCCGCAAGAAAAAACGGACTGTTGGGCTATGTTCCTGTTTTTGAAAGAACAATTGTCAGAAGTCCCATTTACAAAGAGGCTTTTTCGGACTATTTTGGCATACAGACCGATTCAGCAATTGTTTCAGGGATTCTTTCTGCTTTCGGAATGAACCCGAATAACACTAACAGGTTCACCGATGCCGACGGAACGGTTGGCTTTGTTGAAACATCGGGTCAGCTTGAAGTAACTCTTGACGGTGTTATCAGCTTTGAGGCTGATGCCGACGACGGAATTTCCTTGTCGAAACTCATCGGATATGTTCCCGAGGGCGTAAAGGAAAACGGATACTCGTTTGAAGAAAAGGTTGCGGCGGCGTGTGCTGTGCTTGAAGCTCTTGACACAAAAATGCTTGGTGGCGATGCAGAGCCTGTTCTTGAAAATGCCGCATATGAAAGCGAAAGCGGACTAACATGGTTTGGCTTCTCTTATCATATGGACGGAATCGACATCGAAAACGGCAGAGAATATGATGCGGTGCTTGCTTTTGGAGACACAAGTCTTGTAAAAGCAACTGTCTACGCCGAAATCTATTCTGATACAGGCGATAAATACACAGATATTCCTCAAAAAGCGGCTCTTGCGGCGGCAGTTGAAAAATGGAACAAACAATGGGAAAGCGGTGACAAAAGGCAGGTTATCTGCGGCGTTTCTTCAAGATATGTTTGCAGTAACAGCGACAAGGACACAGTTTCCGAAAACGCTGTGTTTGTGCCGGCGTGGGTTGCCGAATATGCCGAAGCATCGGAAAACCATGAGCTCGTTACAGAGGAAAACAATTCATACGATGACAATACTGTCCAGTCAGGAGCAAGCGTTAATAACACTCCGGAAAGTGAGCTCCCCCCGGACAACGTGACGGATAATAACAAGGACAACACCGGAAATGAACAAAACGAATCTGCACAACCCCCGGTCATTTCCAACGAAGACACGAAAGGGGCGGTGGAATAAATGGATTGGAGCAAAACAAAAAACGTACTTATAATGCTTCTTATTCTTGCCAACCTCATCGTGGGCGGACTTTATGTAGGACTCACGGGAGACAAACTTTATATTCCGGAAAGTGCCGTGGCTGATGCTGTGGAGAATCTTGCTTCAAGAGGCGTTGAGGTAAGCCACAACGCAATTAACGAAAAAAAGCAGGGGCTTCCCGTTTACAGTGCGGCAATGGTAGATGCAGAGCAAATCAAAGAGCGTCTTATCGATGCTTCCCGTGCCTTTGGTGAGTTTGACGACGAACCCGTGGTTATAGATGTCCCCGACGGAATTTCTGTGAGTAAACATGAAGATAACGGAGGACAAAAGATTTACAGCGCAACTATCACAGGAACAATGACAATTGAAGTCAGCGTTGACACGAATAAAGATTCGACGTTCCGGAATTCTGAAAACTCCGGCATTATTGATGTTCTCCGAAGCTTTGTATCTCCCGAGGCCAATCTTTATGCCGTTCCCGATGGAGAAAATGCTCCGACAAGCCACGAAATTCAAACGGCAAAAAGCTTTTACAAGGCACTTTATGACCGTAACGATTACGGCAGAGCCAAGGCAGACATGGGCTTCAGATGCTATGACGTGAGAAATCTCGGCAGGGGCAGAGCAATGTGCTGCATTGCAACGGCAGACGACATTGTTATTCCGGAACTAAAATCGGTGTTTTGGTTTGGTGAGGACGGAAAGGCCGTGTATGCAGTTGGGAAATTCTTTGTGGGCGGTGCAAAAAAAGCCTACTCTACAAGCCTACTTGACGGAATTGATGTTATTTATAAAATGGAGCTTTCAACTGTGAAACGCATCGTTTCTCAACATGATGCTCTTTCGCTTGTGCCTGTTGAAGGCGACAGCTATTACCTTATTCCATCTCATTCCGTGGTTTTTGAGGATAAAGACGGAAATATTGTAAATAATATTTATGACAGCGTCGTTGGCGAACTCAAAAGCTCGGAGATTTACGGATAAGATGCGTATTTTATGATGCACTGAAACGGAAAAAATTAAAAAAGTTTTCGGAAAAATGTTAAAATTGATGAAACATTTACAAAATTCGGCTGAAATCGCAAGGATTTTGTGCTATTATAGTCTGTAAGATAAGGGAGTTGTGCCCGATTTACTCACGATGAGGATAGATACAGACGGCTTTTACATTGACTTTTTGTAATATTGGAAGGTTGGTTATAACCGTATGGAAAAGATATTTATTAACGGAGGCAAAAGGCTTTGCGGCGAAATTGAGGTAAGTGGCATGAAGAATGCCGCAGTTGCCATTATTTTCGCGACAATACTCAACGAAGATAAGTGTATAATTGAGAATTTGCCTCTCATAAGCGATGTCACCGATGCGCTTGAAATTCTCACAAGAGTTGGCGCAAAGGTCAGACTTATTGACAAGTCCACAGTTGAAATAGACACAACAAGAATAATCCCCGGAGCTTCCCCATATGAGCTTGTGAGACGAATGAGAGCTTCATACTACATTCTCGGAGCCGAGCTTGGACGCTTTGGAAAGGCAAAGGCGGCGTATCCCGGTGGGTGCGACCTTGGCGTTCGTCCCATTGACCAGCATATCAAGGGCTTTGAGGCATTGGGGGCTGTTGTTAACATCAGGGACGGCGGATATGTTGAAGCTGATGCTGCAAACGGACTTCGTGGCAACGAGGTTTACATGGATTGCGTAACCGTTGGCGGAACAATCAACGTTATGCTTGCGGCAGTCAAAGCAAGCGGAACAACTATCATTGAAAATGCGGCGAGAGAGCCTCATGTGGTTGACCTTGCAAACTTTCTTAACGCTTCCGGTGCACAGGTTTCCGGTGCAGGAACAGACACAATCAAAATCAAGGGTGTTTCCAAGCTTCACGGCGTAAATTATGCCATTATTCCCGACATGATTGAGGCAGGAACCTATATGATAGCGGCGGCGGCAACCAAGGGAGATTTGCTTGTCAAGAATGTAATTCCCAAACACCTTGATTCCATTTCCGCAAAACTCATTGAAATGGGAGCAGCCATCGAAGAATTTGATGATTCCGTGAGAGTAAGCGCAACCGGGCGCACAAAAAAAGCGCACGTTAAAACGCTTCCTTATCCGGGATTTCCCACAGACATGAATCCGCAGATTGGCGTACTTATGTGCCTGTCCGAGGGAACAAGCACTCTCAGCGAGGGCGTCTGGGACAGCAGATTCCGCTATGTTGATGAGCTTTGCCTTATGGGCGCAAATATCCGTGTTCAAAGCGGCGGAAAGGTTGCAAACTTTGAGGGCGTTGAAATGCTCAAGGGCGCTCGTGTGAAGGCGGTTGACCTCAGAGCAGGTGCGGCAATGATAATTGCGGGGCTTGTTGCCGAGGGAAGCACAGAAATCGAAGACATTTATCATATTCAGCGTGGATATGAAAACATCGTAGGTAAGCTTGAAAAGGTCGGCGCTGACATCAAGATTAAATATGTCCCCGATGCCGACGAAGCGGCAAACGCAGGCTGAGAATAAAGAATAATGGCTTGATTCACATTGTGGATCAAGCCATTTTGTTATGCCTGTTGAGTACGGTCTGTGAGCGTGGCACTCTGCCGCTTTTTCATTTTTCGCCAGTTGAAGAAACCATAAAGGTCGTTTATCAGAAACATAATAAAGCAAATGACAACCGAGAGATATGAAACATCTTCACGACAGGCAAGCACCCAAAGAATAATCAGAATAACATCGTTTGCCGCATAGGCAAGCGCAAAATATGCACTCCGCCTGAATGTGAGATACACCGCAATAAAGCTTGTTGTAACGGAAAGCGTACTCGGAACAAGGTTTGCTGTCCCGAAAAAATCGAGAATGAAAAAGAAAATGGCTGTGACAAACGCCGTAAGACACCACATGAAAACGCACTCTTTTCGCATTATCGTGTTAACCGCAACTTCGGCGTGGTTTCCCTCAAAAGGGTTCAAAAGCCACGAGATAAGGGCAAAAAGAGCCATTGGGGCTGTCATGCCGAGGTAGGTTATCATTTCGCCGTAATATGAGAACGAAAACGAAATAATGCCGTAAAGTATGCTGAAAACAATCATGAGCAATTGCCCGAAAGGATTCCCCTTGGCATTGAAAATGAGCGAGGTCACGCCGATTAGCGAGGCGATGAGCGTCAGAAAATTCTGCCTGTCAAACAGCGCAAAGGAAACGGCGATGAATAAAACCGAACAGCACCATAAAACAATTTCACCCTTTGAAAAATATCCCAATATTCTTCTCATTAAAAAGTCCTCCCAAACAAAAAAGCATCCGAAAACACATCTTCTAAGACCTAACGATGTGCCTCGAATGCTGTTGCATTATTCTACCCGGTGGCAGTTACATATCAATATTACGGAATATTACGGAATGATTCTATCACAAAAAAACCTTCTTGTCAAGGCTTTTCAAACAAATTTTCATTTTGTTTGAAGAAATCATACATCAGACGAACATTTTCAAGCTCAGTCCAGCTTTTTCTTGACGGAATACCCTTATCATAGTCTTTTTTATCATCAAGATCATAAACTATGGCATTTGCAATTGACATAAGAATTGGTGAGTGAGTTGAAATAATAAACTGACAGCCAAAAAATCTCGCTGAATCTGTTATAAACTCTTTCAACTCTTTCTGATACTTTATTGACAGGCTGTTTTCCGGCTCATCAAGGAGATAAAGCGCATTTTCTTTGATTCCCTCTGAAAAATACATAAGTGCGTTTTCGCCGTTTGAGCGTTGCTCGATTTTGTCAAGAACATTGTTTCTGATGTAGTTGGATGCTGTACCCTTGTAGGCATCTATGTGCTTTTTTAAAAGCTTGTATTCCTCAAGGGAAGCCATTCTGAAATCCGAATCGTATTTAAACTTGCGGTATTCATCGAGAGATTTTACCCGGTCATTTTCAATACCGCAGTTGAAAAATCTGGCATCGATGAGGTAGTCAAAAATATCATCGCTTGAAATGAGTTTACATTCTTGCGGCAACTCGGATGCTTGCTTGTATTTACATAGCTTTACATATTCGGGCCAATAAATTCCGCCTGCAAACAGAGCGTCCCTTGATATGTCAAGTCTGTTCGCAATGACATTAAGAAGTGTGGATTTGCCACAGCCGTTTCCTCCGCATATGAGAGTGATGTCAGAAAAGTGAAAACACAGAGGCTCATCTGCATCAAATAAGCCAAACGGATAATGCGTGTCACGCAGGGAAAGTCGCCTTCTCCCCGAAAGACAGCTTGATTCCATAACGCTGCTTGGCAGAATAAATTCAGATAAATAAATCATTTTCTCTCCTTTTTTGCTTTTAAATCATGCCTTAATTATAAGTTAATCCCTGTACAAAAAAACGGACTTTTCAGAAAACCAAAAAAGGAAGCCGATTTTCTTCGACTTCCTTTTTGTGAATGTTGATAGTTATTCTGCACTCTCGTTCACACAAACACTTATAATGCGAAGCGTCTCTCCGTCCTTTTCACGGCTTTTTGCCGGGGAGGGAACGTTTTTGATTTTCACCGTATGCTCGCCGTCGGGCAAGTCATATTCCATAATGTACATCTGCGTGTGGTTGTAGTAGTGCATATCTCCGATTGAATAGTTGATATATTCTCCGCCGTCAACGGAATATGCAATGTCGGAAACATCCGGGCTCTTGTAAACAAGAAGTCCAAAACCTGTCCCGCTGAAACTGAATTCGAATTCTGCGCCGGGAGTTTTTGTTTCAATGAAATGAGTGCCTGTGATGCTCTTGCCAATGGTGAACTTGGTTGACTTGCGCTCAAAGCCTTGAGGAAGAGGAAAAGAATCAACCTCAAGCATAATGGGATTAAGGAAAAGTCCTGAACTGTTAAGAGTGTCGGGAAGTACCGCAGGAATAAGAACAGGACTGTCAAATTCAGCCTCTGAAGCAACAATGGCTGAGGAAAGTGCGTCGGAAATAAGACTTGTATAAAGGGCATATCCGTCATCATTCGGATGGATTTTGTCGGGCATAAGCGGCGTTATGTCGCCTCCATGCTCTGCGACACAGGTCTCCCTTATAAGACCGCCGCAATCAACGGTTATAAGACCGTAATGCTCCGCAAGAGTATCACTTGCCTTGCGACAGTTTGAATTTTCAGAGGTGGTCGTGTAGACAAAAACAATGTCGGCAAAGGGGTTTTCGCTGTAAATACGGCGAATGAGCGACTCTGTTTGTCGTGAAATATTCTGCTCCCCGAATCTTCCCCAGTCGTTTGAGGTAAACTCAAGAAAAATAAGATCGGGCGTGCCAATTGACAGAACATCCTTTTCAAAACGAAAAATACCATAGTTTGAACCTGTATTGCCCACGCCGGAGTTTATTTCGGTGATATTTGCATCGGGATAATTCTGCTTAAACCATGCAGTTGTCCCTGCAACCCAATTGTTTTCGTATTTACTTGCGCCTTGTCCATAAGTGATTGAACCACCATAATAAAGAATGGTGAGCTCCTTGTCGTTTGTAAGTCTGTAAAGAGTGTTAGAAAGTGGCATGGGCGTTTTTGATTCCTCCTTTTGCTGGTCTGCATCAGATACAAAAGTCACGTCGGTGTCAACGACATCGGCTTCCAACGGAGCGCATGAGCAGAGTGCCAATACGACAAGCATTGCAGCTATGATTGCTTTGTACAGCTTTCCGGCTTGTTTCATAAGAATTCTCTCCTTGTATATGGTTTTAGATTTCATGTCGCAAAAGCGTGATTTCTTTTTGATGAATAAGGAATATGTGATTAGTGCTTGCTCTTATGATATTCAAATCGGTCAATCAGATGTCTTCCGATTTTTGCCATGTAGTCGGCGCTTTCCTGTCTTAATTCAATGGGCACTTTTTTTACAAAAGCCCCCGCTTCATAGTTCAGGTTACCTGTGTAGTCAATCTTTGCAAATGCTTCCATAACAGATTCCCAATCTATGTTCCCGTAAAATGGAAGTGTATGTGTGTCTTTAACACCGTCGTTGTCGTGAATATGTGTGCAACCAATGTATTTGCCAAGTTTGCAAATCTCCTCGGCAGGATTACTTCCTGAAACATATGCGTGACCAACATCAAAACAAACCGTAAAAACGGGATTGTCAAGAAGCGTTAAAAGTTCAATCAAGCCGTCTGCCTTTGCAGTGACAGCGCCACCTATATTCTCAATGGCTATCTTGATTCCGTATTCTTCGGCATAAGGAATCAGCCTCTTATAAAATGAACGATTAAGCTCCATCATAAGCTGCCATCTTTCTTCACCCTTGCAATTGAGATGCATACAAGGATGAACAACAACCATTTCCGCTCCGAGCAAAGCTGAGTTTTCAAGGCTTTTTACAATATCGCAAAATCTCTCGTTTGTTTTTTCTTCTTCGGGAAAGCTTGAAGCAAACGGCGCATGTGTCTGATAAAATTTTATACCTCTGTCGTTCGCATAACTCTTTATTTCTTCATAAAAAGCGGAATCATGTGCGTCCGTGTGATACTCTTGCAAATCGGCATTAAAATCAATTCCCTCGAAACCCGCTTTTGAAAAAATATCAATTGATTTCTTTAATCCGAGCTCATTGTGAAAATAGATAAAATTACTTGAAAGCTTCATCATAATTTTCCTTTCTTAAAAAAGTTTTATGTGGGAATATGTTTGCGCACAACACGACGTTTTAGTTTGTTCCCCATGAACATATTTGACCTTTGTGCCGTTAACGGATTCATTATACCATGAAGCAAAAATGCTTGCACGCAAGGGCATTTTTGCGAAGCCGTCAATAACGCAGCCACGCAAAGCGTGGAGGACGAAGTCCAAAGCACTATGTAGCAAGGCTTTCAGCGTATATTATACCATGAAGCAAAAATGCTTGCTCGCAAGGGCATTTTTGCGA
>JAZQKV010000024.1:0-6863 GCA_045542335.1 Eubacteriales bacterium | reverse complement strand
ATTGATTTTCAGCATCTGGGATTTCACAACCTCTCTCGGAAATTCATTATCACCAATGCGAACCGTCGGTGCTGTTCCACAAACTGCCTCTACCATTACGCTGACAATTTCTTCAAGCATACCGTCTGTATATCTCTGTTTTAAAATCTCATAATCAATATTTTCTTTGATTCGATTTTCCATCGCATCCATCTCGCGTGCTGTGATTGATTGATGGTTATTATTAAAATAATTATTAATATTATTATTTAGATATTGATTGGGTGCACGTCGTTCACCACGTGGTGCAGGAGATTCACCACCCGGTGGTGCACCACATTCACCAGGTAGTGTAAAATCTGCACCACCTATCAAAACCACATAATCATTTGCTGTATTATCGCCCTTGGTGCTTTTCTGTTCAATCTTTTTGATGCAACCAAGCTTTTCCAAATCACTTATGATTTCAATAGTTTTTCTTCTGCTGATGCCGCTGTCATTTGCAATAGTCTGATATGACGGGAAGGCAAGGTTTTCATCATTGGCATAGCTGCATAAAACTGCAAGCACAACCTTTTGCAAAGGCTTTAACACCTTACTGCGAATTATTTTATTTGGGATTTGTGTAAACCCACTGGGATATAATATTTTCATCGTTCTCGTTCCACCTCTCTGATTTTCTCGTCCTCGAAAAGAAATTCTCTGTACACGATTTCCTCGGCACTGTTGCGAAGGTTATTCATGAAGCCAACCCATTCCATTTGATTTTCTCTTGGCGGTGCATCGCCGATTCTGTCACGGATAATATCGTCGTACATCTGCCGAGCCAACTTATCGACGTGTGCCACATGCTTTAAAAGCTTTCCGGTAATCATCATCTGCGAATACAAGGCTCTTTTGTTTTGCTTCAGGTGTCTTAAGTAAGCGTGACCAAATCTGCATAAATCGTAATGCTCCTTTGGTGCTTCCAGTGCAGGTAAATAAATATCGCCGTATTTGATATAATCAACATTCATAAATCAATCCATCCTTTCAAACTCATCTAATTTTTCTTTCAGCTTTTTTGATTTCACATGCATATTGCGAAAATAATCACTTGCCATAAACTTTAAAAGCGACGACTTCGGTATCTTATTTGACCGCCTCGTCTGATAGGCAGTAATAAGCCCTCTGTCAATCCATCCTTGCACTGAGCTTTTGCAATAACCTGTGATTCTTTTTATTTCAAGTACAGTTAAAACATCAGGCTCATCAGCAAGCCAGCTTTCGCAAAATTCCTCCCATTTTGATTCCATAACTCAACCTTTCATACGTTTATTATCGGTTTTTAAGTGTATTTTTGTTTTGCCCTCGTTTTGCCCAAAATGAATTATTTATGCAAAAATCATAGTTTTTGTAAAGTGCAGAAACCAAGCCGTAAAGGAGTAAAAAAAGAGCCGAAAACCCTGATTTTATCAAGGTTTTCAGCTCTATCGTCTGAGAAATATTAGAATGTAGAAAGAGTCAAGAATGTCACAATGTACATCACTCGAAATCAGTTTGCGAGCAATTGCACGCGAGTTCGAATCCCGCCCTCTCCGCCACTTTACGAGGTTTTTACCGGGTGTAAAAACCTCGTTTTTCTTTGGAAACTGCTGAAAAATCCTTTGGGAACCAAATATTTTATGTTTCCGATGCCCGGTCAAACACTTCTTTAATTTGCTAATCTCAAAAACACAAAGCCATATAATTAAAAGGCATTTTCACGTTGATTGTCAACCTGAAAATGCCTTTTATCATATCTTCTTATTTCTTCTCGCAGTATTCCATCATCGCCGCCATTCCACAAAGATAACCGAATTCATAGGCTCTCGAAGTATGTCCCCAACGTGTGTCATTTGTAAGGTAGGGAACATGGTCATCAAGAACAAGACCGTTATAACCGTTTCTGTGAAGCGCAGTCATAATCTTTGACGGATCATATCGACCGTCGCCAAGATAACACTCGCTGAACTTTTCAAGTGTCCCCTGAACATCTCTGAAGTGAACCATGTGAATACGTTTCTTCGGAACAAATTCGTTTATCATGTCAAGAACACATTCCTCACCGCCTCGCTGTGAAAACGTGCCCATACAGAAATTGATTCCCCATGCAGGATTGTTTGCAATTGCCTCTGCCTTAAGAAAATCCTCTTTGCAAATGAATATTCTCTCAACACCTGCAACCGTCGGAAGCGGAGGATCAGACGGATGTGTTATAAGCTTTACCCCTGCCCTCTCTGCCTCGGGAATAACCGCCTTTATAAAATATGTGAAGTTCTCCCAGAGCTTTTCTGCTGTGGGCGGAACAACATCTTCCCCCATGGAAATCATGTGATACTTGCTCACTGCATAAGCATTGGGAACCTTGTCCTCCATACTTCTGTCGTATGCCGACACCGTCGCACCGCCTCTGTAAGGATGCGTAACACTTGTTCTCCATGCCCATGTGGGACAAAAATGATGTCCAAGAATCGGAATACCAACCTCGCCCATGTTGCGAAGTGTCTTGATGTAATTCTCAATCTGCTCATCACGACCGTCAAGACCCATGATAATCTTGTCAAAAAAACGAATCGGAACATTTTCAATCATGTCAAGCGTAAGCCCGAATTTCTCCGTGTACTCCTTGAGCCATGTAAGCGCACGCACAGACCAGAACTTTTCATCTGCAGTCGCAATGGGAGGAGTGTTGAAATGAAATCCCGATGAGCCAAGTTGTTTTGCCATCATAAGAGCGTCATCGTTAAATTCCTTGATTGCCCCAAGTATAATTTTCACTTTGCTTCCTCCTTTTTTGCCTCACGCTCGGCAATTTCCTTTGCACGGTAAGCATTGAGAATTTCAGGATAAATCTGAGTTGACATACCTCCGTCAACCATAAGCTCCGTTCCTGTCACATTTTTTGACTGGTCAGAGCCGAAATAATATGCAGCATTTGCTATATCTTCAAAGTCCGATATGTCGCCAATGGGAGTCATTGTACCATTGGAAATCTGCTTGTCACCCATGGCAATCCAACGTGTTGTCTTTATTGTTCCCGGCATTATGACATTACTGCGTATTCCGTATTTTCCAAGGTCAACGGCAATAGATTTTGACATTGCGTTGATTCCGCCCTTTGAAGTGATGTAAGGCACACGGTTTGCATTTGGACGAACAGCGGAATTTGAGCTTACAAACACAATTGAACCCTTGTGATGCTCACGCATACGAAGTGCCGCAAGCTGAATAAGACGGAAATTTCCCACAACATTTGCCTGGAGAATATACTCCACATATTCAGGCGTAACTTCAAAGAACGGAGTGCCTGCCGACGGATCCGGACCAAGAGCAAGGTCAGCGGCATTAAGACAGAGAGTTTCGGCAAAAATGCCTTTTTCATCAAGGTCTTCAAAAAGCTTTACAGCCTGTTCTTTGTTCCTGAGATCAAGCATATACCCAAGAACATTGACGGAATAAAGCTTCTTCAATTCTTCAACAGCCTCTTTAACAAGAGCTTCACTGCGGCAGGTAACAACAACATCATACCCCTCCTTCGCAAAACGTTCGGCAATTGCAAAGCCTGTGTGGTTGAAATTTGCACCTGTAACTATAACTGTTTTATTCATTTGTTTTGCCCTCCTTTATAACGGTTAAACGGAACTCCTGCAACATTTGCACGGTAACGAAATATGCGTCCTGCAAGGGGTTGCTCTGAAGGATCCGTGCGCACGGCAGCCGTGGTAATAATAAGGTCACGCAAATCATCTCCCGCAAAACAACACGAGCTGACCTGCTTTGCCGGCACTTCAATAACATCCATTATTTCGCCTGTTTTTGAGTTTATGTGTTCAACGCATGAGCCACCCCACACCGCAAGCCATAAATTGCCCTGGGCATCAATTGTCATGCCGTCACCGCTTCCAAGGGAAAGCGGAATATCAGTTATTGTTTGTCGGTTTGAAACGCCGTGAGCTTCGCATGAAAAATCAAAACGTTCAAGCTTCTGTTCTCTGGAATCGCAATAATAAAGAGTCTTTCCGTCTGCACTCCAATCAATTCCGTTTGAACATCCACATCTGTCAAACATCTCTGTCAGCACACCGTCCTGCAAACGATAAAACGCTCCGGAAAAATCCGCCCCTGCCGTTCCAACATAGTAAAGACCATCCGGTCCCACCTTTCCGTCGTTAAAACGTTCGCCCTTGATTTTTAGCGGTTTGTGCGCAAGCGTAAGAGCCCCCTCCGGTGTGCGACGATAAACACCGTCCTCCATGGAAACAAGAAGGTCGCCATTGTCACACATTGCCATACATCCAAGCATCTGCGGAACGTCCGTCTTTTCATATTTTCCACTTGCATAATCCATTTTGTAAAAACAGTTTCCACGAATATCAACAAAATAAAACTGTTTGTTAATCTCATCCCACATCGGACTTTCGCCCACAAGCAAAGGACTGTCAAAAATTATTTCAAGTTTTTCAAACATACCCTGCCTCCAAATGCCAAATTATCTCTGAACTCTGCCCGAACCATCGCCACCCATAAGTGCAAGAATATCCGAGGGTTTGGAGAGATTCACGTCAAGCTCAATTGTCTGCTTCAGGCATGATGCCGCCGCCGCAAATTCAATTGTATTCTGTGCAGAAAAGCCATTTCCGATTGCATAAATAAGCCCTGCACCAAAGGAATCTCCGCCACCAACACGGTCAACAATGTGAATACGGTATTCCTTGGAAAAATAAGGCGTTCCGTCACGATAAAGCAGTGCCGACCAGTCATTATCCGATGCGCTGATGCTCTTGCGCAGAGTTATTGCAACGGTTTTGATGCCATATTTTTTGCTTATCTTGTCAGCCACCTCAATGTAGCCGTCGCGGTCAAGCTTTCCGGAAACAATATCCGTGTTTGAAGCATGAATGTCAAGCACGTCTGCTGCATCCTCCTCGTTTGCGATTAGAACATCAACATATCCGAGCAGTTTTTCCATGGTTTCCTTTGCCGCCTGTCTTGTCCAGAGATTTTTCCTGTAATTAAGGTCACAGCTCACAGTTATTGAACGTTTTTTTGCTTCCTTGCAGGCTTCAAGGCAGATTTCAGGAAGGTTTCCGCCAAGAGCAGGCGTGATTCCCGTAAAATGGAAATGACCTGCGCCCTCAAAAATTTCGCTCCAGTTGTAATCTCCCGGCTCACTCATTGAAAAAGCAGAACCCTTTCTGTCGTAAACAATTCTTGACGGACGCTGTGAAGCTCCCTTTTCGGCATAGAAAAGACCAATTCTCTCCCCTCCGATTGCGATGTGCTCGCAGCCAACGCCGAACTTGCGAAGATTTGCAAGCGCACACTCTGCAATCGCATTGTCGGGAAGCTTTGTAACAAGACGTGTGGGAACGCCCATATATGAAAGCGATGTGCAGACATTTCCCTCTGCTCCGGTGTAATTTATAACGTATTTATCAGCCTGAATAAATTTGAGGTATCCCTCAGGATTAAGACGGAGCATATAATCTCCAAAACCAACAACTGTTTTCATGTGACTTTCTCCTTTAACTGTTTATTGTTTCAGTCTTTTACAATGTGCCATGCAAATCCGCCAATCTGCTCTTTGAAATAAATGCAGGTTATGTTGCCGGACTTGTCACGCTTTATGCTATCTTCGTCAAACTCAACACCCTTTGCCGCAAGGTACGCCATAGCACGGGTAATTGAATGTGTAGAAATCCCGATATGACCGTGAGTACCAAACCTTGAATGATTCATACACTCCGCCACTGTCCCTGCAAAGGTTGCCGAGGAACACTCTCTTGTTCCAAAGCCGAAAAGCGACGAAATTGCATTTGCCGTTGCCATTGCCTCAACAGCACTTTCATGGTTTATTCCGATATGTGCAAGTCTGAAGCCAAGAGAACAAGCAACCGCCTTTTTACACGCCGCCGTAATTCCGTCATAGTCCTTCGCCTTAAGCTGTGCGGCATTTGCCATGAAGCTTCCTCCGCAGGCAATAACCTTATCGCATGAAAGATACTCTTCAAGATTGTCAAGAGTGATTCCGCCTGTGGGAAGGAACTTCACGCCTGCAAACGGACCTGCCAAAAGCTTTATCGCAGGAACTCCCCCACCAAGCTCTGCAGGGAAGAATTTCACCGTTTTAATCCCATGCTTAACTGCATCCTGAATTTCGCTTGCCGTTGAACAGCCGGGAACAATTTCAACATCCTTTGCGTGGCAATAGTCAACAAGCTCCGGATCATATCCGGGCGAAACAATGTAATCCGCACCTGCTTCAAGTGCCTCATCAACGCTTGCTGTCGTAAGCACAGTTCCCGCACCGATAAGCATATCGGGAAAAGCCTTTCGGATAGCACGGATTGATTCAAGTGAACAAGCCGAACGAAGTGTCACCTCAATAAGAGGAAGCCCTCCCTCAACAAGTGCCGCCGCAAGCGGCTCTGCCTGCTCCACATCGGTTATGTTTATAACCGGAAGAACGCCGTATTTTTCAACTACAGATGCTGTGTTTTTCATATCCAACCTCTTTAACAGTTATTTTTACGATACACAAAAATGTGCATCCCGGGAAAATCAGAAATGTATTTTTTAATACAGACTTTCCTTTCATTATTTGCATTATAGCACAGTTTTTCCGGTGTATCAATGTAATAATACAGCTTTTTTATGTATAAAATGATATTTTCACAAGTTTTTAATCGGGAAAAATGCCTGTTTATACATTTTTCTTCAAACCAAGTGATTATCAAAAGCCCATGAAACAAAAAAATCCGCCCATTTTGGACGGTGCCCTGTTTCAGCTTTGATGCAGAAATAGAAGTGACCCTTGACCATGTTTCTTCACACACGATCAAGGGTCACTTCTGTTCACTCTT
>JAZQKV010000023.1:0-43285 GCA_045542335.1 Eubacteriales bacterium | reverse complement strand
TATTAGTCTTCTTTTTGACATGGGTATTGCAAATGAACTTTTCCCACTTCTCCTTTTCGTGGGAATCGGCGCAATGATTGACTTTGGTCCGCTTCTTGCAAACCCCAGACTTATGCTTTTCGGTGCGGCTGCACAGTTTGGTATTTTCTTTACATTCAGCATGGCGCGTCTTGTTGGCTTTGGCGTTTATGATGCCGCTTCAATCGGTATCATCGGTGCGGCAGACGGTCCCACATCAATTTTCATTGCAAACACCCTCAATTCCAACTACATGGCAGCTATCATGGTTGCGGCATATTCCTATATGGCACTTGTTCCCATTGTACAGCCTCCTTTCATAAAGCTTGTAACAACAAAGGCTGAAAGAAGAATCAAGATGCCTTACGCAAACAGCGAGGTTTCAAAGGCAACAAAGATTCTTTTCCCGATCATTATCACGGTAATTGTTGGCCTTATTGCTCCCAAGAGCGTTGCTCTTATCGGTTTCCTTATGTTTGGTAACCTTATCCGTGAATGTGGCGTGCTTGATAACCTTTCCGAAACAGCGCAGAAGGTTCTTGCAAACCTCATCACACTTTTCCTTGGTATCTCCATTGCCGCAAAGATGCAGGCAGACATTTTCCTTACCCCCGACACTCTTCTTATCCTTGGTCTCGGACTTGTTGCATTCATTTTCGACACAGTAGGCGGCGTTATGTTCGCAAAGTTCCTGAACCTTTTCCTCAAGAATAAGATCAACCCCATGATTGGTGCGGCAGGTATATCTGCATTCCCCATGAGTGCCCGCGTTGTTCATAAGATGGGTCTTGAAGAAGACAGCTCCAACTTCCTTCTTATGCACTCCATCGGTGCAAACGTTTCCGGTCAGGTTGCCTCTGTAATCGCAGGCGGACTTATTCTCGGATTCGTTCAGAATATGTAATAAAAGGGGAGGAAAGAAAGATGAAAATAACAAAGATTTTGTGCGTTGCACTCATCGCAATGCTCACACTTTGCATGGTAGCAATGCCTGCATACGCATCCACAATGCCCGTTGTACAGGGCGACCTTGAAACCCTTGCCGCAGAGGGAGGAGAGGCGGCTTTTGACGGCGAAACTCTCGGCGATGAAGTTGTTGCAGAGGTTGTGACAGGCGAAGCTGTTGCTCTCGATGAGGATGCAGTTGTTGCAGTTGAAGAAGATGATGGCGGCATGACCGAAGAAGAAAAGAGCGCAAAGCTTGAGCTTGGTTTTTATCCTGACAGATTCGCACAGTCCTTGCTTGTTATGGTAATGGGACTTGTGGGAATCTTCGCAGTAACCTGCATCATCATTCTTTGCATGAAGATTCTTAACAAGACAACGGCTGAAAAGAAATAAAAAAACGGTTTAGAAAAAGTTTAAGGACTTGCTCATGGATTTGGGCAAGTCCTTTTTGTGGCTTTTTAATTGTAATAAATTGCGGTTTAACAGTTTATAAAAGGCACAACAATCTTTGCAAACGCCGAATGACCGTCTTCATCAACCCTGTCGCAGTAGCTGCAATGTGTGCCGTTCATAAGCACCATCTCAATGCGGCTCTTGGTCGTGTAACCGTAATGCTTCAAGGTGGAAAGCATGAGAATCGTCTGCTCATAACGGTTCTGCATATCATTGTCTGAAACAATGAAAAGCATATCAGGATAGCTTTTATCCTCGCCAACATGAAACATAGGGGCTGTTTCGTCTACAATAACCTTTTGGCGGTAATCCGTAAATCCCTTTTCCCGAAGCACGTTGAAATGACTAGTAGGCTGTCCTGCATCGTGAATGTAACCTGCAATAGTGTTTTCAGCAAGATCATGAGGCGCAAGCCAACGCCTGTCAAAACAAAGCATCATGGAAATGTAACCGCCTGCAGAGCTGCCGCCAACATAAATGCCTTTGCATTTACCATAGCTTTCAATGTTCTTTGCAACCCATGCCACCGCCGCCGCACTGTCCATGAGAAATTCAGGATACCTTGCACCGGGATACATCCTGTAGTTTGCACTTATAAGCGCAATTCCATTGTCGCAAAGCTCCTTTGCAAACACCTCATTTACCGCTTTGTCGCCTCCTGCAATTCCGCCACCATGAAAGTAAACAAAAACCTTGAACTCGTCTGCGCTGTCGGGAAGATAAATATCAAGCATCTGATTGCCGTTTACAATCTTCTTTCCATCCTCTGTGGATATACCCGTGGCGATATAAGGAATGTCCTTGAAAATCTTCACGATTATTTAGCCTCCTTTTCTCTTTCTGCATCGAGCTTCTTGTTTCTTGCGTAAAGGCAAAGGTCGATTCCAACCATGATGAGATTGAGAAAATAGAAGAAAACAACATACCACTTTGAACCAAAATCAAAAGCAGGGTTTACAAACTTTGATGCAATGCCCGCAATGTAACCAAAGAAAATAAGGCACAGAAAAGCAAGGCTCTTTCCCTTTGTCGTTCTCGCCTTGTATGACTTCATAACATTAAGCGGCCATGAACATCCAAAGCTCACAATCATGATGATTTCAAGAATTTCTGCAAATAATTCCATTCTGATATACCTCCATTATATATTTTTCAACATTTTACCACATAAATACCATATTGTAAATAATTAAATATAATATGCTGCTATACCTTGACAGTTATGGTAAAATGTGCTATCATAAATAAAAACATGAGGGGGAACAATAAATGGAAATACTTCAGCTCAGATATTTCTGCGATGCCGCCCGGACGGAAAACTTTTCTCACACCGCCGCAAAATTCAGCGTACCTGCATCGGATATTTCGCAAAGCATAAAAAGGCTTGAAAAAGAACTCGGCACCGAGCTTTTCAACCGCCATGCCAACAGGATTTCACTCAATGAAAAAGGTAAGTCTTTCTCCGAAAAGGTGTCATCCGCAATAAAGCTCATTGATAACGCAAAGGCAGAGGTCACAGAGCCCGAAACAGGCGGCAAACTGAAAATCTGTATTACAACAAATCGCCGGATTGTCATGAGCGTCACAGAGAAATATCGAAAACTTTATCCCGACACCGTGTTTGTCATAAGCCACAATCTTCCCGAGCCCGACGAAGACTACAATCTGATTATCGCCGATGAGGATTTTGGAAATTCAAATGAGTACGTGGGTAAGCTTATTATTTCGGAGGAAATATGCCTTGCTGTAAATAAAAAACATCCCCTTGCCGCAAAGGACGAGGGGAAGATAAACGCAAATGATATAAAAAATGAGGGCTTCATAACAATGTTCACAGGAAGCAGTCTGCATAAAACTCTCATGAAAGTGACAAAAGATATGGGATTTGTTCCCAAAATTGTAATCCAGAGTGACGACCCTTTTTATATAAGAAAATGTGTTGAGCTGGGGCTGGGCATTGCCTTTGTGCCAAGCGTGTCATGGCAGGGACAGTTTTCGGAGAATATTCTACTGAAAAAATCCGCAGGCTTTATACGCAACACCTTCGCTTATTACAGCAAAAAACGCCATATGTCAGTTGCCGCAAAAGAGTTTTTGAAAATGCTTTCAGAGGAGTGTGAAAACCAAACCTGAATCAAATCAGTATCTGCTCGTTAATTGTGAGCTTGAAACGCAGACCAAGCTTTTCTGCGGCCTTTTTGCAAAGCAGCATGCGCTGAAGGAAAATTTCAAAATAGTCTACAACCGTGCCGTAAGCTGTGTCGATTTCAAGCTTTAGCAGAATTTCGCCCTTTTGGGTGTCAATTGTAAGCGAGGAGGATTCAACGGAATAGTTTACTCTGTCATGAATGTCAAAGTTGAGAGTGTCGTTGTTCCTTACTCGACTTCTGCGCACATCCGATTTGTCGGCAAGTATAAGAGCTGCCGCAACAGCGTTCACGGGGACACCTGTGCCCTCGTCGTGGTTTCCGATTGCCGTCACGATTGTTGCAATATCAGCGGCATCAAATCCGAGATTGTCGAGAATCCTGAATGCCATAACAGCACCACTTTGAGAGTGCTCACTCCTGTTGACAAGATTTCCGATGTCATGAAGAAAGCCTGCAACTTTCGTAATTTCACAGGTATGCTCGTCATACCCCAAGGTTTCAAGGATTTGCGCTGCACCCTCGGCAACCTTGCAAACATGAGCAAAGCTGTGTTCGGTATATCCAAGTGCAAGAAGTGATTCGTCTGCCTTTTTGATATATGTTCTTATTGCTTCATTCTTTTTTAATTCTTCATATGAGATATTTGCCATTTTTCAACCGCCTTTCTTTGTCAGTTCCTTTTTATGCATATTTAAATGTTTCTCCCACCTTTGAGTTGGGCAGGGGAACAGCCTTTTTTCTTTTTGATTATTTTTGAAAAATATTTAGGATCGGAAAAACCCGAAAGCTCCGCAACCTTTGAAACGGAAAAGTATCCCGATGTGAGAAGCTCGCAGGCATACTCTGTCCTAAGCCCCGTAATGTACTCCGAAGGATTCATGCCAACAAGCTCATGAAAAAATCTTCGCAGATATGTTCCGCTTGCCCCCACATGACGACAAACTCTGCTGACATCAAGAGAAGCATCTGTAAATCCTGCATCAATGAATTTCTTTGCCTCAAGTGCGGTTTTATGACCCGAACTTTGCGAATGCAGATTGCCATCACCGCCATCAAGCTCGTAAAGTATTTCATAAAACACCGAAAGAGAAGCAAGCTCATACCCTTGTGACTTTTCTGCCCGAAGCTTGTGAAGCTTTGTGAAAAGCTTTTGCAAATGTGCCGGATTTGCCGGAGTTTCGCATAGAATGTTTCCGGGGAGACTGACTGCTGTTTTAAAATGTACGGCTATAATCTTTTCTTCTCCGTGACAAACCTGATAGTCAACTCCCGCAGGAACAAGAATTACGTCTCCGCTTTTTGCCATAACTGCGCCGCCATCATAACAGAATTCCGTGTCGCCAACAAAGCGGAAAGACAATGCATTAAAATTGCGCCCGCACACTCGTTCCTTTGCCACACCCCATTCAAATTCAAGAACGGCAATTATCTCAACACCATACTTTAAAAAATCTGCGTCGATTGTCATAAGCTCATCACCGTAACAATTATACCACCCGTCAATAAAAAAGTCAAGCATGAATTGAAAATACGGTATAGATAAATTTGCAAAGTTTTTTGCATAAAATATGTTGGAAAGTATGCACGGAGAAGTGTATTAACAAAAGTTGCGAAAATTACACCTTTTTGTGTTGAAAAAAGGGTTTACATCACAGGATAAATGTGATAATATAAAAGCGAAAGGAAGTGTTCCGAATGAAAATTATCCCCACACCAAAACAGCAGAAAATGCTTGACGGCAGTTTTGTTCTGACGAAGAATCTCCGACTTGTTATTCCAAAAATAAATAACGAAAACTTCAAATCTCTCGCCGCAGAGCTTGTCGGGTCTTTCTTTTGCGAAAATTGCACCCTTACTGTTAGCGAATCTGTCGCTCTGCCCGAAAAAACTGCGTATCTTGTACCGGACGAAGTAACCCTTGATAAAGCATCACTTATTTCTCCTGACCTTGATTATACACTTGAAGTTACTCCCAACGGCGCAGTTTTCGGCTTTAATGACGAGAGAGGACTTATCCATGCCTTTGTTTCTTTTCTTATCGCAACTGAGTGTGTAAATGAGGGTGAATATGCGTGCCCATGCATGGAAGTTGCCGATAAACCGGATATTGCAATGCGTGCGGTACACTTTTGTGTTTTCCCCGAAACGCCCCTTGATTTTCTCCGCAAGAGCATAAGACTTTGCGGAATGATGAAATACACCCACATTATTATTGAGTTCTGGGGTATGTATAAGTATCGCTTCACTGACATTCTCTCGTGGAAAGAAGCATACACCGCAGAGCAGATTAAACCCATAATTGATGACATTCGAGCTTTTGGAGCACAACCTGTTCCCATGTTAAACTTTTTCGGACACGCAACACAGAGTCGTTCTTGCTCGGGTAAGCACACCACCCTTGATGTATATCCCGAAAAAGAGTGGATGTTTGAACCCGAGGGATGGGCGTGGAAGGTTGATAACCCAAAGGTTTACAGCTTCCTTGAGGACGCTGTGAAAGAGCTTTGCGAGCTTTTTGGAGATGGAGAATATTTCCACTTCGGCTGCGATGAGGTTTACTCTATAGCCAACAAATCCAACCCCGGTGAATATGTTGCAAATCATTTCAATAACATAGCAAAAACCGCCGCAAAATCCGGACGCAAAGCTATAATATGGGGCGATATGCTCCTTAACGTTGCCGAAATTCCCGACACGGGCGAGCGCATCAGTTGCGACCGTTTCCATGAAACATATACACACATCGACACCATTGACAAGGATAATATAATTATCGCCGATTGGCAGTATAATCTCACAAAAGAAGCCTGCCACACCGCCGAATACTTTTTGAAGCATGGCTTCAAGCCGATCCTTTGCCCCTGGCACGGTATGAACAATATCCGCTTCCTCTGTAAAGAGGCAAAGAGGTTGGAGCTCGGAGTTATGCTCACCACATGGCACACTCTCAGAAAGAATTTCTATATGCTTCCCATATATGCCCTTGCCGCATGGTCAGGAAAAATGCAGGATGATCCCGGCGACCATGGCATTATGACCGGAACCATGGCAACACTTCAACGCAAATTGCTTCCCTGTGAAGGAAACTATGAAAATGCAGGCTGGCAGGATGATCAGTTGAAGTATAACCCAAGCTGATGAACAATCATCTGTGCAAAAATTCTGTCTCCTCCCAGGGAAGTGTGAAGCATACAGTCCCCTCATTTTGAGGACATAGAATCCCGCTTTGATAGTATATAACCAAACCCCTGTCGGTAAGGAAAAATGAATCTTTGTTGAAATGCCTGTAAATGGCTTTTCTGCAAGTTGCATAATAATCGTGATCAGGCTCGCCTGTCAGCTCTTTTTCAAGCTGTCCGGCGAGCTTCTTTTTTATGACAGGCAAAGAAGCCTTGCCTGAGATAAAGGCTCTGAGAGGCAGTATTTCTCCATTTTTAGTGTCCCACACCTGGGAAATCCGCAGATGCCTTGCGAAAACGCCGTCATATCTTGTTATGTCGCATATCACGGATATATATTGTCCTGTCTGTAAAACAATAGTGTTTATCGCCTCACCATAAGGGTTTATATGATTAACATTGTCGGCAGAAAGCGCAGCTTTTGCGGCGTCAAAGCGCTTTGTTGAAGCATAGGTGTAAAAATTATTTGCGAGGGTTTCATAAAAGGAATTTATGCTTTTGAGCGTTGCTTCGGAAAGGCACTCACCATCGTCAATACTTGAAAAGCAAGGATATTTTATGTTGATTTCAAGGACGGTTTTTCCGTCGTGCTTCATGGTTTCACGAAGTTGCTTTGTTATGTATCCGAAAGTGCAGGACATCAAAATGTTTTCCTCCAAAAGTGTTTTTAGTGTATTTTATGTGAGTAATGGTTTTTTGTGACAGTTTTTGCGCATAAAAAACTCATTTCCTGCAGATAATACCATTGGAGGTGTTGCGCTTGACATCAACAGAGCTTATCGAATATCTCAACGGTAAATTCAGAAATTGCTCGGATTTTTATATAAGGCAAACCTTTTGCTCCGAAAAAAGCGTGTATTTTGCAGGACTTTCGGGACTCTGTGACAAGAATTACATTTCTGATAATGTCCTCAAACCCCTTACTTTGCGAGACGGCATTGGCGCAAGCTATGAAATACGCTCCTTGCAGGACCTTATGGGACTTATAACCGCCGCAAGAGTTACGGAGATTAGCTCCGGAGAGATAGCCGTTGAAGAAATTCTTTCGGGAAATGCTGTTGTTTTTACCGATACAGATAGCTTCGCCTCGGTGCTTTCCGTGTCGGCAAAAAACGAAGACGGACGTTCGATTCAAGAGCCTGACAGCGAGGTTGTTGTCAGAGGCCCCCGACAGGGCTTTGTGGAAAACGCCGAAACAAACACAGCAATGCTCCGTAAAATAATAGCTTCAAATGAACTCAAAGTTGAAAGCATAACTGTTGGCGGCATAACCAAAACAAAGGTGCGCCTTGTATACCTTGAAGGAATTGCCGATAAAGGTGCACTTGAAATCTTGCGGAAAAGGCTTGATGAAATAAGGCTTGATTCTGTGCTTGATTCGGGATATATCGAGCAATATCTTCAGAAAAAGGGGTATTCTTTTTTTCCTGAGGTAGGTAATTCCGAAAAGCCTGATAAGGTTGCAGCAAAAATCATTGAGGGAAGAATTGCGGTCGTTTGCGAGGGAAGTCCGTGCGTGTTGACCGTCCCATATCTTTTTGATGAAAGCTTGCAATCCTCCGAGGATTACCTCAAAACTGCTTATTATGCAACACTTATGCGAATAATCCGTTTTCTCGGACTTATGTTTTCGCTTTTTATGCCTGCAATATATCTTTGCGCAGTTGAATATCACAATGGACTTTTGCCGCAAAAGCTGTTTCAAAGTGTAACGGGTGCGCGTCAGGATATTGCTTTCGGAGTGTTTACAGAGCTTGTTGTGATACTATTGATTTTTGAGCTTATCCGTGAGGTCGGAATAAGAATGCCCAAAGCCGTGGGAGATGCTGTCAGCATTGTCGGAGGACTTATCCTGGGGGATGCCGCAATAAAAGCGGGAATAGCAAGTGAACCTGTTATAATGGTTGCGGCACTTACCGCAATAAGCAATTTTATAAATCCACCCTTTATGAATAATTCTGTCATAATTCGCCTTGTAAATCTTGTTTCTGCAAAGTTGTTTGGCATTTTTGGAATTGCTGTGTGCTTTGTAATGCTTCTTGCAGTTCTCGCTTCAAAGGATTCGTTTGGAGTGCCGTATATGTACCCCTTTTCACCGTCATCTAAACGAGGACTTACCGATTCACTTGTTCTCTTGCCCAAAAAGGCACTTTTGCGAAGCACAAGTGAACTTAAAAATACAAAGGAATAGAACACGGAATACGAAAGGAGCGAAAAACGTGAATCCCGGAATCAACAGCGGCTTTTCGGCACTTATTTTTGTGCTTGTAATTGACAGAGCTCTTTTTTATGCGCCTCTTTTCGGCTGCACAAGCCCACTTTATGCAACGTCACTTTCTTTTCTTATTACACTTGCTTTTGCATGGCTCTGCAATTGTGCCGCAAAGCATCGGGAAAGAATTGCTGTGAAAATTCTAATGCCGTTCTTTGCGCTTGTTTCGGTTGCGCTTGCATATTTTTCAATAAGCGGGTTTGTAAAGAACACAGCCGCATTTGGAAAACCTTATTCCTCGCAGCTTTTTTTGTCACTAGCTCCCATTATAGTTGTGCTTTGCGCAATATATATTGTTTTAAGCGGAAAAACAACTCTTTTCCGCACAGGTCTGCTTGTGCTTCCCATTGCAGTTGCTGTCACACTTCCGATTTTTCTTGCACCGTTTTGCAACAGTATGCCGCTTGCAATGAAGCTTGTTGATTCAACAGATTTTAAAGCTGATTTTTATAAGGCAGTCTTTGCAAGCCTTGTTATGGGTTCAGACCTTTTTGCTGTCTACCTTTGCGCTCCGAAACAAACTCTTAACGCCGAAAAAATGAAATTCAAAGGCGTGGCAGCATTGGCTGTGGCATATATCGTGTCGCTTGCGCTCACGGTGTGCGCAAATCGTTATTTTTACGGCTCTCCCAAACCCGACACTTTGCCATTTGTAAAAATTCTTGACACAGCTTTTGAAATAGAGCTTGGCGCTTTTTTGCTTGCCTTTGAGGTTGCCTCACTCATTTTGCGTGTTGCGGCGTATGCAGGCATTTGTAAAAAAACATTTGATGTTTTTAAAAAGCGAAACAATGCCACAAAACGACAGCTTTCTCAAAAGCCGGATGTTAAAATATGAAAAGAAACAGGAAAAAGAAAGAGAGGGAAACAAAATGGAAATGACCGCATTTAACGATAAAGACCGCCTTTGTGTTAAGCTTTCCGGCGAAATAGATCACCACGAAGCAAAGGACATCCGCCAAAGGCTTGACGGCCTTATCATGGAGCATCGCCCTAAAAGCCTTGTCATGCATCTTGGGGAAATCAATTTTATGGACAGCTCCGGACTTGGATTGATACTCGGACGGTATCGCACAATAAAAAGCCTTGGAGGAGAGCTTTATCTTGCACAACCTCCGGAGCGTGTTATGAAAATTCTTGCAATGGCAGGCGTTGACAAGATGATAAAGATTCTATAAGCTTTTCTGCTGAAAACCGTGGCAGAATATGTGCAAAGTCTGTAAGAGTGTTGATAAATAACTTGAAAGGAAATATAAAAACATGGAAAAGCCAAAGATTATAAACAGCTTTAAGACGGTGATCCCAGCAAAATCCGTCAACGAAGCCTATGCAAGAAGCATCTGCGCAACGTTTGCCGCCCAGGCAGACCCAACAGTTGAGGAAATATCAGACATAAAAACCGTGGTTTCCGAAGCTGTCACAAACTGCATTGTCCATGCTTACATAAACGAAATTGACGAAGCAAAAAAGAAAATTGTTATCTGCGGTGAAAGGTTTTCAGATGACACCTTCCGCTTTTCAGTAAAAGACTTCGGGTGCGGAATAGCTGATATAAAAAAAGCGCTTGAACCTCTTTTCACAACCTCTCCCGAAACTGAAAGAAGCGGCATGGGATTTTGCATCATGGAAACCTTCACCGACAAAATGCGTGTGACCTCAAAACCCGGTAAAGGAACAAAGGTGACTGTTACGAAAAAAATGGGAGGGAACGCAAAATGACATGGCGTTTATTCCTGCCTGAAAATAAATGGCGGTGTTCAAATGGCAGGACATGAAAACAATGCCGCCCTGCTTGAACGAGCAAAACAAGGAGATTGCGGTGCAGAGAGCGAACTTGTCATGTGCAACATGGGGCTTGTCAAAAGCATTGCCGCAAGATTTATGGGCAGAGGTGAGGAACTTGATGATCTCATTCAGCTTGGCTCAATCGGACTGCTGAAAGCCGCCCGTGGGTATGACCCGTCATACGGAACGGTATTTTCAACGTATGCTGTGCCAATGATAATCGGCGAAATAAGGCGGTTTCTGCGTGACAGCGGCCCTATAAAGGTTGGCAGAAGTGTAAAACAGCTCGGAATGAAAATTGCGAGGGAACGTGAAATATTCATCATGGAAAAGGGCAGAGAACCGACAGTGGGAGAACTTTCTGCAATTCTTGAAACGACGCCTGAAGAAATCGTAAACGCCATGGATGCCTGCGCACCCACAATTTCACTTCAGGAAATCCTCTGCGGTGATGACAGCGCTGACAACAACACAGGCTTTGCCCTTGAATCGGTTGTCGGCGGGAACAATGCGCAAAATGACATTGAAAACCTTGTTGAAGAAATGTCGCTTGCAAGTGCGATAGAATCGCTTGACGACAATGAGCGAACAATTGTAAACCTGCGCTATCGCAAGGGTCTTACCCAAACGCAGACAGGGCAGCTTCTTGGCATTTCGCAGGTCAAGGTTTCCAGAATGGAAAAGAAAATAATGCAGAAACTGAAAAATAAGCTCGTGTGTTGAACTGTGTGCAGGATAACCATTGAAATGTACAAAAATTTACTTTTTCCCTCTTTTTGCATCATATTTCTTTCGTATAATTGTGGTAACAAAATATTCGGGAGAGATAAAGTGTACAGCTATACAAAAAAGTTTGTTTTCGACGAGGGACAAATTATAAGTGTGCAATTTGGAAACGGCATTAACGGAATTGATGAGCACACCCATGAGTTTCTTGAGTTTATATATATTCTTGAGGGAAGCGGCTGTCATGTCATTGACGGAATGGCATATGAAGTGAACTGCGGTGATTTGCTGTTTGTCAACTTCGGTCAGACCCACAGCTTTAAAAAAAGCCCCGATATGCGCTTTGTCAATATTCTTCTTGATCCTTCTTTCATGAGCAAAGAGCTTCTTGACTCCGATAACATTGCAAATCTTTTTCAAAGCTCCCTGTTTGAGGAGTTTTATGAAATCAACTGCGATTATTCAAGACAGTGTGTTTCGTTTGAGGGCGAGGAAAAAGAGGATAACGACAGACTTGTTGCAACAATGCTTGATGAATTCAAGAGCAGAAGAACGGGTTATCAGTCTGTGCTTCACGGATGCGTAAGAATACTGTTTACAAGGCTTTTGAGAAAGCTGAGTGTTTATTCTGACGAACTCTCTCCGTCTGTATCAGAGGAAAACAGAATTATCCGGGAAATCGTTGATTATATTGACGAGAATTGCTCGGAAAAAATATCACTTGAGGAACTTGCTTCCCGAAGCTTTTATAATCCGTCGTATTTCGGACGGCTTCTTAAAAGGTATTTTGGAAAGAGTTTTACGCAGTATATCAAGGAAAAGAGAATTGCCAATGCCGCATTTAACCTTGAACACTCGGAACACACCGTTGAGGCTGTTATGGAGCTTGCCGGTTACAGCGACAAAAAGCTTTTCTATAAGCATTTCCGTGAAATATACGGCATGACCCCAAAGGAATACAGACAATCCCGAAAGTGAGAATAAAAGTGAGTTAAAAGGAAAATGAAGTTTTATCCGATGTTTTCAAAAATGCTTTCCTCCGACGGAGTGAATTTTGAATTTGCACCCGACGTAAAGGCATATTCAAGAACAATAAGCTTTGCCGACGGCACATCTGAAACAGCCTTTCATCTTGAACGCCCGAATATCACTTTCAAGGACGGAAAACCATTGTTTTTCTGCGCCGCCTACGGCGTTGACGGAGCAGAGCTTTCCAAAAACGGAAATCCTCAGTTTGACACAATGACCATGTCAAAAAAACTTGTGATTCCGCTTGAATCAGATTGAATTCTTGCTTTCCAATAAGAAAAACGTACAGCAACACACGGTGGTGAAGCTGTACGTTTGTTTTTTAGCGAAAACTATAACATATACGAATACTTGTTTGAATTTGTGTGCACCGAAAGCACGAGCGTCAGCGCAATATATGAGCTTAGAAGTGAAGAACCGCCATAGCTCACAAGGGGAAGCGTGATGCCAACAACAGGAAGATTACCCATGCACATTCCAACGCTCATGATAAATTGGTAAGCGAACATCGCCGCAACTCCCACGCAAATGTATGAGCCCATCAAATCTTTTGCTGTCATGGCAATGCGGATACAACGGTAAATTATGATAACATAAAGAGCAATAACCGCAACACAGGCGATAAGCCCCATTTCTTCGCCGATACTTCCGAAAATCATGTCACTTTCAATGGCGAAAAGCCGTCCGTTCTGCGTGACATAGCCCTCACCGTAGCCTTTTCCGAAAATACCTCCCGAGGCAAGAGCGTTTCGGGTTCGGATTGCCTGAAAGCCTTTGTCAAGAGGGTCAAGGTCGGGATTGAAGCCGATGAGAATACGCTGTCGCTGATAGTCTGCAAGATTCTGCCAGATAATCGGAGAAATACAAACCGCCGCACCGAGCGCACCCACAAAATACCAGATGTTCATTCTTGCCGCAAAGCACATAACAACAAAAACAACCATAAACACCGTTGAGTTTCCAAGGTCACCCTGCGCAAGAACAAGACCAATACACAAAATACCGTGTATGCCGAGTGTCACAACTGACTTGAGACTACTCACATTGTCCTTGAGCCTGTGAAGATGAGAAGCCATTGACAGTATAAACAAAACCTTTGAAAACTCCGCCGGCTGAATACCAATTCCGAAAATGCTTATCCAGTTACGGTTGCTGTCGCCGAGAATACTGTATCCGAAAATAACTGTGTAAAGGCTCAGAATGACGTTGAGAGCAATAATGTGCTTTGTGTACCTCTTAACCGAGCTGTAATCGAACATTGAAAAAACAATGAGCGAACACATTCCGAACATGAAACAGCCGATTTCCATTATGTCATATCTTATGGAATTACGCCAGTTTGTTGCACTGTGAACTGCAAAAATTCCGATAACCGCCAGGGCAACAACCGAAGCAAGGAAGATGTAATCAATTCGTGACAGGTGCTTGAGAACCGTGTTTACGATTTTGTGTGTTTCCATAGCAAACCTGTTTTTCGGAGCTGTCGGAGGCAGAGGGGCAGGAACAAGAGTGAGTGTCCGTCGGGCTTTCAGAGAGCGTATGCGCTGCTGCTGAAGCTTTTTGGACTGCGAAACATACCCGATTCTTTCAATTGTCATCTGACGCATTTTCTGCGCCTCAATTGGCGTGTGAACACGTTCGGATTTCGGTATGTTCGGAGGTACAATATGACGCTTTATGCGGCGTTTGCCGGTGTATTTGAAATTGTTTCCCTTTTTAACCGGAAGTGACCGACCGATAACTTTTTTTGGAGTGCCCGGGGGTTCGGATTCCGATGTTTGAAGCTTCTTTTCAATGACGTCAGCAGACTTTTTATCTTTGACATCATTATCCGGATTTGACTCTTTTACCATTTGTGTCATAAATGCGCCTCCTTTCTCTTGTTTCACAATAATACACCCTATTATACACCAAAGCAAAAGAATAAGTAAACACAAATTTGTAAAGTATTTTACCGACAACTGTCAAAGCGTGACATTTTGCATCAAATACAGCGGTAATTTTCAAATAAACAATTAAATTTTACAATATAGTCATGCACAAACGGTAAAAATCTGTTATACTAATGTGATGATATATAATCTAAATGAAAAATATCTGAAAGGCTGTGACATATATCAAACTTGATTTTAAAAACATGACCTTTGAAAAAACAATGAAAATGCTCGGAATTCTTGCTGTTATTGTTGTGTATGCACTTATTGTTTTCCGAAGTATTGTAAGATTCGAGGCAGATATTTACGATACACTCATACATAACGCAAAGGTTCGTGATGCTTTTACCGTAGAAGAACCCTTTGCTTATAAGTTTTCTGTTCCCGAAACCGAAAAGAATATCGGTATAGGAAAGGTTATAACTGTTGCAAACGTATATTATTCGCCGCAGGTGCGTCAGCTGCAGCTGTGTGTTAAGTATAACAGTGGTGTGGCACAAGCACCGACGGATTCACGCATCCCCTTTGAGTTCGCTTTGCACGACACCCTCGGGAATACATATACCGACTATTATTTCCGTACTGACCAACGCTATGGAAGCCGCTATATAAGAGTGTGCTTTGAAAACGTTGAATACGATATTTCGGAGAATAAAGAATTCAAGGTTGATGTAACTAAAAAGCAAGAGAATCTTGACACAACCATCCCTGAAACAACAAGCTTTGATTTCACCCTTGAAGCGGATAAAAAACGAAAGGTTAAATATAACTTTGACTGATAGTTCTGAAAGGAGTCGCAATGGACAGCGAAAACACAAAGAAAATAACAATCGGCGGAATATTTAAGTGTATAATTTATTGCATTTGCATCACAATTATCGGATGCGTGATTATAAGAAGCTGTGCGGCGAGAAATGTTGAGCTTGTAGAAAGAGTTATCTACAATGAAGAAACTCTTGAAGCCTATGGCGACGCACCATTTGTCGTGAGAGAGTATCCTCTCATGGATTTCTGGCGTTCCGTAAATGGGAACCACCTTTTACAGATTGACCACCTCTATTATGCGCCTCCTGCAAAACAGCTTCAGGTTTCTGTAAAGTATCGCACAAGCTATGCCCACGCTCCCGACGGACAGGATATACCCTTTGAGTTTTATCTTGAAGATGAGCTTGGCAACCGCTTTGATAACTATTTTTACGAAACTGATTCAAGAGGACAATATGGGTTTATAAGGGTTTGCTTTGAGGACGTTGAACTTCGTCCGACCGATGATCCGCAGGGTGGAAAGCTTTATCGCTTCTATATAGATGTTGAAAACGAAACGGGCGCATTTGCACCGCTTGAAAGCTTTGAATTATACGACGGCTCAAACCTATATGAGGAAGTGCCTGTTGAAATTAAAGAGAACAAGGCGCAATAGCGCAGATTAAAAAGAGGTAAAAACGTTGCTTGAGAATATAAACACGAGTGCAGAGCTAAAAGCTTTGTCAAAAGCCGACATACCTGTTCTTGCGCAGGAAATAAGAGAGTTTCTTGTTGAAAATGTGAGCAAAACGGGCGGTCATCTTGCGTCAAACCTTGGCGTGGTTGAGCTAACACTTGCGATTCACAGAGTGTTTGATTTGCCGGACGATAAAGTTGTTTTTGACGTTGGACACCAGAGCTATGTCCACAAAATACTTTCGGGAAGAAAAGATTTTTCCAAACTTCGCCATGAGGGCGGAATTTCGGGATTTCCAAAAATTTCCGAAAGTGAATACGATGCCTTCGGAGCAGGTCATAGCAGCACCGCACCGTCGGCAGGACTTGGACTTTCACAGGCGGCAAAGCTTTGTGGCAAGGATAACTTCACCATTGTTGTCATCGGAGACGGAGCCGCAACAGGCGGACTTGTCTATGAAGCAATCAATAACTGCAGCAGCAATCTGAAGCTTATTGTGATTCTTAATGAGAACGAAATGTCCATTTCCGAAAATGTCGGGAATATGTCCGGCGTGATTTCAAAAATCCGTTCGACAGGTGGTTACTTTGATGCTAAGGATAAGCTTTCACGTTTTACTGAAAGTATTCCCTTTGTAGGAAAGCCCATAAATTCTGCACTTCGCAAAATCAAGCGCAGACTTAAAGCCACATTTTACAGCGTTGAATTTCTTGAACAAATGGGACTTAAATATTATGGTCCCATTGACGGAAATGATTATGAAAAGGTTGCCCTTGTGCTTGAACGTGCAAAAAAGAACGGAACAAGCGCAATTGTCCATGTTCGCACAAAAAAAGGCAAAGGCTATGCTCCTGCTGAAAACAATCCCGAAAAATATCATGCCGTAAAACCCATGGCAAGTTTTAAAGATAAAAGCACCCCTGATTTGCCCACATTTTCGCAAAACTCCGGTGATACACTCTGCCGGCTTGCAATGGAAAACGATAAAATTTGCGCAATAAGTGCGGCAATGAAAGAGGGAACAGGACTTTCCGGCTTTTTTGAAAAATTTCCCGAAAGAGCATTTGATGTCGGCATTGCCGAGGGACACGCCGTGACCTTTGGCGCAGGTCTTGCCGTTGGTGGGCTGACACCTGTTTTCGCTGTATATTCAAGCTTTCTGCAGCGTTCCTATGATAACATTCTCCATGATGTGTCGCTTCAGAAGCTTCATTCCGTTTTTCTTATAGACAGGGCAGGAATTTCCCCCGATGACGGCGCAACACACCATGGAATCTGGGACGTTGCCTTTCTTTCTCACATGGAAAACGTCAATCTCTATGCTCCCATTTCCCTTGAAGCGCAGAGTAAATACATAGAAAAATGCGTGTCAGAACAGGGCATAAATGCTGTCAGATACCCCAAGGGAACACAGGATGAAACGCTCCTTTCAAAGCTTGAATATGTTTCTCAAACAATTCTTTCGGATAAAACGGTGGAAGAGCTTCTTGAGGCAGAAAGAGTTGTGATAACCTATGGAAGATATGCACGGGAAGCACTTGAGGCGACCGGCAATTGTAGTGAGAATTGTGCAGTTGTGGTGTGCGAAAAGCTTCTTCCGTATAAAGAGGTTGCCAGGGAAATAAGCGAAATCTTGTCAGAAAAAGTAAAAAGAATTGTTATTGCCGAGGAGGGCATAAAGTGCGGCGGCTTTGCCGTGAATATGGGGCATTGTCTGCGGGAATGTGCAAATCATTCCATAAAAAAAGCGGATTATAAAGTACTTGCGATTGAAAGTGCCCCTTCCCACGGAGAGCTTTCTCTTATATTTGAAAGATGCGGCATTGATGCACAAAGCATTTTGCAGGCACTTAATACACCGCTTGAAGATTAGTTGCATGGTGCGCTGAAAGGAAAACATGAGACTTGATTTGTTTTTGACGAAAAACGGGATTTTTGAATCACGAAGCCGTGCCTCGGCGGCAATTGCCGATGGTCGGATAGCGGTTTTTGGAAAAAAAGTCGATAAAGCATCTTTTGACGTTGACGAAACAAAAACCACCCGTGAGGACATAACAATTGAATATGACCCCGTTGACGAAATGGTTGGCAGAGCAGGACTTAAGCTTGCCCATGCGCTAGATTTTTTCAGAATAAATGTTGATGGACTTCGTGCAATTGACATTGGTGCTTCAACCGGCGGTTTCACACAATGCCTTGTTGAACGTGGCGCAAAAAAGGTGTATGCCGTTGATGTGGGAAAGGATCAGCTCCATAAATCTCTCAGAGAGGATACAAGGGTTGTGAGCATTGAGGGCTTCAATGCAAGGGAGCTTGAACTTGAAACCGTCGACAATGAGTGTGTTGGTATTGCTGTGATGGACGTTTCGTTTATTTCTCAGACCCTGCTTTATGATGCGGTTAAAAGAGTTCTTAAAAAAGGCGGAGTATTTGTCAGCCTTATAAAACCGCAGTTTGAACTTTCAAAAAGCGACCTTGGAAAAAACGGAATTGTCAAAACCTTGAAACTTCGTGACAAAGCTTGCGACCGTGTTATTGCGGCGGCAGAAAATTCGGGCTTCTCGCTTTTGGGGAAAACTGAATCCCCGATTCTTGGGGGAAGCGGCAACACAGAGTATCTTGCGTGCTTTGTTTTAAAAGATGATTAAAGGTGCTTTTTGACCCGAAACCATGTGTTTGTATTGAATAAAATGTAAGTTTTTGAGAATATTTATGCAAAACACTTGAAATATTCCAATATTTGTGTTATTATGTATTGATACTTTAAAAATATGTATGAAAAGGGGTGGAAAAAGCGTGAAAGTCATTTTGTATACACATTCGCAAAAAGACCCGGGACTTGCGACCGCAGAAAAAATTGCGGAACTTGCCGCCGAGGCTTCAAAACTCAATAAGCAGGGCGAAAAAATCCGGGTGTTGTTTGACAGTAAGCTTTTTTCAACCTTTGAACTTGACAGTAAGAGAAAAGAGACACTTTGCAGTAAATTTGAGCTTTGTGATATGGCAGGAGAAATCACAGATGCCGACCTCATACTTTGTATCGGCGGCGACGGAACAATTCTCCGTGGTGCAAAGCTTGCCTGTGCTTCTGATGTGCCTGTTCTCGGCGTAAATTCAGGAAGAATCGGTTATCTTGCCGAGCTTGAAATGGACGGACTTGATAATCTTGTAGAGATTTTCTGTGCAAAGGAAGCGCAAAGCTTTGAGCCGAGAATGCTTCTTGATGTAACTGTTGAAAGAAACGGAAAAATTGTTTTCTCGGAACTTGCTTTTAATGAAGCGGCGGTCACAAAGGGCGCAGTTTCAAGAATGATTGACCTTGAAATAACAAGTGTCGGAAAAAGCATTTGTAAATATCGTGCCGACGGTGTAATTATATCGACGCCGACAGGTTCAACCGCATATGCAATGTCTGCAGGGGGACCAATTATTGACCCTGCAATAAACTGTATTCTTGTTGTTCCTGTGTGCCCATATCTTGCGGTCAATTCGAGCCCTGTGATATATTCGCCCGAAAGTGTTCTTGAGGTTGTTTTTTCGGATTGCAAGGGCAATTCTGCTTTTGTAACAGTGGATGGGGAACAATCCTTTGAGCTTGTAAAAGGGGATAAGGTTTGCGTAAAACGCTCGTCAAAGACAGTAAAAATGCTCAAGCTTCGCAACATTGATTTTTGCAGTCTACTTAATATGAAGCTTTCCTGCAAAGTGGCTCAAAGACCCGAATAGTTAAGAATAAAGAAAACAGAAAGGTGCCGGCGATATGAAGTCAAAAAGACATCTTAAGATTCTTGAAATAATTGCGAATAACGATATAGAAACTCAAGAGGAACTGACAACTCACTTAAAACAAAGCGGAATTGATGCAACCCAGGCGACAGTTTCCCGTGATATAAAGGAGCTTCGCCTTGTAAAGGTTGCCCTTGACGGAAAGAATGGCGACAGAACACGTTATAAATATTCCGTAAATTCGGGAAACGCCGAGCATGAAATAAAGCTTTCGGCAAAGTTCAAAGCGATTCTCACGGAAACCACAATGAAAACCGATTTCGCAGGAAATATTGTTGTTATCAAGACTTACGCCGGAATGGCTCAGGCTTGTGCGGCGGCAATAGATGCAATGAGTATGTCAAACATTGTCGGCTCTGTTGCAGGCGATGACACGGTTCTTATTGTTATGCGTACTGCAGAAGATGCCGCAGAGTTTGCCAAAAAGCTTTCTGTTGGCATAAAGTAAGAATATAAAAATTTGCAATAAAAAGGGAAGGAGGTTGTAAAAATGCTTTCGTCCGTACACATAGAAAATATTGCACTAATCGAAAGGCTTGATCTTGAGCTTGATGGCGGATTTTCGGTTTTTACCGGAGAAACAGGTGCAGGAAAAAGTATAATAATTGATTCAATAGGACTCATTCTCGGTGCAAGAGGCGAGAGGGAGCTTGTTCGCACAGGAACAGACGGAGCAGTTGTGGAAGCAATGTTCACGGATATTTCCGATGAAACCGCTTCAAAGCTCAAAGAGCTTGGTGCCGAGCCCGATGAAGACGGTTGCATTTTTATAAGAAGAACTCTTTCTCCCGACGGCAAGGGAAGCGCAAAAATCGGCACAAGAACTGTTCCCGTTTCGCTTCTTCGTGAAATTTCTCCATACCTTGTCAATATTCACGGTCAGCATCACAACAGCGTGCTTTTGCGTAGCGAACAGCATCTTGGAATACTCGATGATTACGGCGATGCTCAAACTATAAAAAATGAATATCTTTCGGTGTATAACGAGTTCCGCTTAATTGAAAAGGAGCAAGCCTCCCTTAACATGGATGCCAAGGAAAAGGCACGCCGCATTGAAATGCTTAGGTTTCAGATAAACGAACTGAAATCAGCAAAGCTTAAGGTCGGAGAAGAAGAGATTCTTCTTTCTGACAGAAAACGACTTCGTAATTACGAAAAAATTGCCGTTGGAGCTTCAACTGTTTATGACAGACTTTACGGTGACAACGGAAGTGCAACTGAAAGCATTGATAAAGCCCTCGCAGCTCTCAGAACTCTTGAGGGAGTTCTTCCCGAAGCAGCCGAGCTTTATTCAAAGCTTGATGAATACCGATATGAAATTGAGGACATCGCAGAGCGTGTGAAGGATGCCGCAGACACAGGCGACGAAGATCCCGAAACTGCTCTTGATAAAATTGAAGAACGTCTTGAGCTTATTTCAAAGCTTAAGAAAAAGTATGGCTCAACAGAAGCGGAAATGCTTGAATACCTTGCAAAATGCGAGGATGAGCTTTCGGGTATTGAGCTTTCGGATATAAGAGCAGAGGAGCTTTCAAAAAAGCTTTCGGAGTGCGAAAAAAGGCTTTGCGAAAAGGCGCAAAAGCTTTCAGAACATCGTCACACAAAGGCTTTGGAGCTTTCAAAGCTTGTTGAAAAAGAGCTTTGCTATCTCGATATGAACGGCGTGAAATTCAGCGTTGAGTTTTCGCAAACGGGTTATACTCAAGAGGGAAAAGACTTTGCGGAGTTTTATGTTTCAACAAACCCCGGAGAGCCGGGAAAACCCGTTGGGAAAATTGCCTCAGGCGGTGAACTTGCAAGAATAATGCTTGCAATAAAAAGCGTGCTTTCAGAAAAGGACAGCGTTGAAACCATGATTTATGATGAGGTAGACACAGGAGTTTCCGGCAAAACCTCTCGTAAAATAGGCGAACGTCTTCGCCATAGTGCAAAAGGCAAGCAGGTGCTTTGCGTGACTCATTCCGCCCAGATTGCCTCTCTTGCAAACACCCACTATCTTGTTTCAAAAAAGACCACCGACGGACGAACCGCAACGTCAATTTATCCCCTGTCGGGGGATGAAAGAATTGAGGAGACCGCAAGAATTATTGCCGGAATTGATATAACCGAAGCGGCAAGAAATTCTGCCCGGGAGCTTATTGAGGGTGCGGTTGATTAAGAATGATTATATAATAAAAACAGTAAAAGAATATTGGAGGATATAAAAATGGGAATTTATGAAGAACTCACCGCCAGAGGACTTATCGCACAGGTAACCGACGAGGCGGAAATCAGAAACCTTGTAAACAATGGTAAAGCCAAGTTCTATATCGGCTTTGACCCCACAGCAGACTCTCTCCATGTTGGTCACTTCATGGCTCTTTGCCTTATGAAGAGACTCCAGATGGCAGGAAATACGCCTGTTGTACTTCTCGGCGGCGGCACAGGCTATATCGGTGACCCCTCCGGAAGAACCGATATGCGTTCCATGATGAGCCCCGAAACAATCCGTCACAACTGCGATTGCTTTATTAAGCAGATGCAGAGATTTATCGACTTTTCCGACGGAAAGGCAATAGCCGTAAACAACGCAGACTGGCTTCTTGACCTTAACTACGTTGAATTTCTTCGTGAAGTCGGACCTCATTTTTCTGTAAACAATATGCTCAGAGCCGAGTGCTATAAGCAAAGAATGGAAAAGGGTCTTTCTTTCCTTGAATTCAACTATATGCTCATGCAATCTTATGATTTCTATCATCTCTATAAGGAGTACGGCTGTAATATGCAGTTCGGCGGCGATGACCAGTGGTCCAATATGCTCGGCGGCACAGAGCTTATCAGAAAGAAGCTCGGCAAGGATGCATATGCCATGACAATCACACTTCTCCTCAACTCCGAGGGCAAGAAGATGGGTAAAACAGCAAACGGCGCAGTTTGGCTTGACCCCGAAAAGACCTCTCCTTACGACTTCTTCCAGTATTGGAGAAATGTTGACGACGGAGACGTTATCAAGTGTATGAAGCTTCTCACATTCATGTCCCTTGAGGAAATTGCCGAATACGAAAAGCTTGAAGGCAGCGAAATCAACAAGGCAAAGGAAAAGCTTGCATACGAGCTTACAAATCTCGTGCATGGCAAAGAGGCAGCAGATGCTTCTCTTGAATCTGCCAAAGCGCTCTTTGCAGGCGGTGGAAATAATGCCAATATGCCCGAAACAGTCCTCACAGACGATAACTTCGTTGACGGTGCTGTCAGCGTTATAACCTTGCTTACAGCAAGCGGACTTTGTGCTTCCAACGGCGATGCAAGACGTCTTATCAAGGACGGCGGACTCACAGTTTGCGACGAAAAGGTAACAGATTTTGCAAAGACTTACACCAAGGACGCTTTTGCAAACGAGTTTATCATCAAGAAGGGAAAGAAAACCTTCCACAAGTTTACACTTGCATAAATAAATAACACAAGCCCGATTCGGATTTCACCGTTTCGGGCTGTAAATTTCAAAAAAGGAGCAAGCATATGTCCCAACCTTTACACCACACAGGAAAAAGACTGTGGCTTGTAGATTTTATAAGAGGTATAAATTTTGTCAGCATGGTACTTTATCATGCCATGTATGACATCGTGTATATTTTTGACAGGGCAGGAAATTACGCATGGTATAAATCCACTCCCGGAGTTGTGTGGCAGCAGATTATCGCCTGGACTTTTATCTTTTTGTCGGGGTTTTCCTTTAACCTTGGCAAAAAGCATCTCAAACACGGAATTACCGTCTTTTTTGCGGGCGCAGTCATAACGCTTTCAACCATGCTTTTCATGCCCTCGCAGACAATAAATTATGGTGTCCTCACATTCATGGGTCTTGCCTCGCTTGTCATGATACCGCTTTCAAAGCTTGTTGAAAAGGTAAATCCGTGGATCGGTGCGGCAGTGTGCTTTGCGCTGTTTGGAATAACAAGGTATGTGCCGCAGGAAATAATCGGATTTTTCGGAGCTTTTCCGAGAGAATTACCTGATTCTCTCTACAGCGTTCCCGGTTTTGCAATAGTAGGTTTACCCACGAAAAGCTTTCGGTCTGCGGACTATTTCCCGCTTGTTCCGTGGTTTTTCCTCTATGCTGTGGGATACTTTATTGCAAAGCCTATTCTCAAAAATGCAAAAATAAAAGAATTTCTGGCAAAAAAAACGGCACATTTCAAAACTGCATTTTCCGCATTTTCTTTTGTTGGCAGACACACGCTCATACTGTATATGCTGCATCAACCCATTGTTTATGCAATTTTGTATGCGACTTTCAGACTTTTTGCGTAAGATGCTCACTAATAAGCTCTGATATTTCCGAGACTGTTTTTTCAATGCTTTCCTGAATTGGGAGTATTTCCTGATTTAAAGCATCATAAAAATCAGTCTCGGTTTTGTTTGCCCTTGCCATGCACTCAAGAGCACATTCGGAGAATTCCTGTTCGCATTTGCGCAAGAATTTCAGCTCACTTTTACTTTGTTTAAGCCTTGCAGTGTCGCAGAATCTTTCAAGATTTATAATTTTGTAGTCAAGTGCATGCTTGTCACGAAAAAGAAGTGCCTCGGCATCATAAGGAATAAACGCAATTTTTGCCTCATGCACGAACACCGCACTTACGATGCTCTCAATCGGCTCCGAAACTAAAATGGTTTTATCATAACCGCAAAGCATTTCGCATAAAAGCGGCATAAACAGGTCAAGTGAAAACACCTTGTCTTTGATGAAAAAAGGAAAATAATCCTTTGGAGGAAAAACGGATTTCCCTTTGTGACTGTTAATGCACGAAACAGTTTGATTGACGTTTTGATTGGAAAGACCGCTTTGGGCGTATTTTGTACGCCCATGCTTTTTTAAACGTTCCCTGGATATTCTTTCAAGTGCCGAACGAGCTTTTTCTTCAAGAAAGCACTTGGCGGCAATCTTGTTTTGCGCAAAATGTGCCTGACGGGCGATGTTCAAAAAGTCTGTTGCTTTAAGGTTTTCAATGGTGCTTTGAAGCTTTATTCTGCTTTCCTCAAGCTTTGAATGGTGAAAATTGTCATTTGTATCCACATAAACATTCAGCTGTACGCCCGGATAATTGATGGTATCTGCTTTTTCGCCGCTTAATGTAATGCCATCGTATTCGAGCTTTACTGCAAGCTTGCTGTCAAAAAAATCGTAAAACACAAAAACGTTTTTCTTATCTTTTTCAAGCATATTTGCAAAGCAAAGAATTATTTGCGATTGATAAAGTGGGGTGCTTCCCAAAAGACGGATATGTAGCTTTTTTGTGTTTTCGTTTGTTGCTTGAAAGCATGAATGTTCTGCCGTTGTGGACGAAAGAGTGTTACAGGGTAGCTTTGCAATGGGACAGATATAACTTTGTTGTGGCATCTGAATCGCCCTTTCAGGATTGATTTGGAATTGATTCTTAACCTATATTATGCAAAACAAACGGGGCTTGTTAACATAAAAATAAAGTTATAACAAAAATATTCCGTCCAAAAGCACCTGCTTCCGGACGGAATTATTTATTGTATTTGTATGTTAATGGTAAACTATTCCTGCAGGATTATCTTTTGAATAATCCCAATTCTTTTTTGATTGTTCATCCCATGCGCAAAATCCCTCGGTGTATCTGTCGCCAAGAATAATCGGAAGATACTCCCTGAAATTATGCGGCATGGGAAGCTTCATGAGTTCATCAAGCGTTGCCCAGAAAACTTTACCCTCGTCGGTTTCGGCTTTTAGAGTGCCTTTGAAATCAGAGGTTCTGTAAAAATGGCAGAAATACCTGTCACCGGTGTCTCTGTTGAACCAATGCATAACGCCGCAAGCTTTAAGATTGCTAACGTCAAGCCCCGTTTCTTCTTTTGCTTCTCTCACGGCACTTTCATAAATGCTTTCTCCGTCCTCAACATGACCTCCCGGAAACGTGTTTCCGCACCAATACTTTTTGCGTTCAAGAACAACAACCTTTTCGTTTTGCTTGTCCTCAACCATAATCATGTTTGTTATTTCAACCTTGCCCATTGTACTAAAAATCCTTCACTTCAATTGTGTCGATAATATATCCGCCGTCTTCAAGTATATATTCGCCTCTTATGCCGAGCTTTATCGGCATTTCGCCGTAAAGCATCTTTGCGCAAAGCTTGTATTTGCCCACCGGAACGTTTCTGAAATCAAGCTTTATTGTTTCAACTGTCGTCGTTTCGCCCTCCCATTTGGTATTGTCGGGGGAGGATTCTGTAAGCTTGTAAACATTTCCGTTTTCCGAAATGGCAAAGAATACAAGGTCATATCTGTTATAAGCTTTGCTGAAACCTTTGTTTTCAATGTGGAATTTTGCAAAGGATACGCTTCCGCTTATACATTCGGGTATTTCTGCACCTTTTATAAAGTACCAATAGCCAAGCCTGTTGGCAAGGTAAGAGGCAAGATGCCTGTTTTCACCCACCCAAAGACCTGCATAACCGTGAAAACCGGCATAAGTCGCCTTTGATTGCCTTATTGCCTCAAGCAGGGGAAGACCGTTTTTAAAGCAGTCATCGGAAATTCTTGAATAATGTTCGCTTTCAATATCACACGGTGCATTTTCAGTAAACCCTGCAAACAAATCGGGATTTTTCAGAGTGTGATATCCAAAGGTCTTTGAATAGTATTCCACCATTATTCCGTCATCCCTTATGCCCAGACCTTTTCCAACACAATAATCGGCAAACCGCTTTGCATCTTCGACATTTGTATGTGACAAATGATTGTACATATCATCGTTAACAATTATTCGGGTGTGTTTGAAATGCTTGAGATGAAGATTAACGTGCTTCATAATAACTTCAAAAGGATATTTTGTGTTGCTTCCTGCCGATGTGTGACCCTCGCCCCATGTGCCGAAAGTTCCTATGTCAATGTATTCAATATCAGGGTGACCGTCAAACTTCCTTGCGTATTCAGCCATGAAACCATCAAGCTTTTCAAGGAATACTTCATCGGAATAATCCGGCTCAAATAGCTCCACGCCGTCTTTGTTAAAGCATTTGTATCCGTTTATATTGTTTTTCACATAGTCGGGAATCACCGCAGGAGTCGCACCGTTTGTCTCGTATGTGCAAAGCCTAAGCGAAAATTTATATCCAAGCTTGCGATACTTTTCAATTATTTCATCAATGTATGACCAATCATAAACGCCCTGCTCTTTTTCAATGTCGAGCCAGTCAAAACGGAGATACAAATGGTTAAGACCGGGGATTTCTGCAAGAGCCTTGTCAATGTCTTTCTCATCTCTGTAAGTTGGACGTGGATAGCCGTTGTCAATATAATGAAAATACCACCCCTTGTGAGGATTTTTGAGAACTGTGTTTTCGTCGGCAATTGCATAATAATTGCGATATTCTTTCATGGCATATTCTCCTTTAATAAGGTGAAAAATTAACACTAATACCACATTATACTATAGTTGTTTTTGCTTTTCAACACAATTTTGTTAATTGTAGTTGTTTTGAAAGGCCATACAATAAGGTCTTTTACAAAAAGTTAAATAATGAGAAATGCCCGGTGGTTGAAAAGACTTGCGTTTGTGTTATAATCAAAGTAAATAAACCGAACAGAATGGAGAGCTTGAAATGGAATTTAAAATACCTTATAAAGTGAAAAACATAATGGACCTTTGCGGCAGCGACGGTGAGGCATTCTTTACCCTTGATGACGAAATCGGCAGACGCTTTGACAGCTATGTCCATGCCCGTGTAAACGGAAAATTCGCTATAGAAGAAATACTTCGTGAAGCAGAGGATTTTTTCAGAGATAAGCACGATGATGAGTACAGCCACGGACTATGGAGAAGCGAATTCTGGGGCAAACTCATGCTTTCAGCTGTGAGAGTATGCAAAATGAAAAAGGACGAAAAGCTGAAATCCGATATTAAAAACTCTGTTTACCGTGTTCTTTCATTCCAAAAGGAAAACGGCTATCTCAACACATACCGTCGTGAGGACTTTGTTGTTGAGGCAGACCCCGAGGTTATGATAAAAGAGGTTGGCTGGCCATCAAGGTTCAATTGGAGCGTGTGGGGCAGAAAATACACACTTTGGGCGCTTATTGAAGCTGCTCAACTCCTTGACGACCAAATTGTCCTTAGCGCCTGCGAAAAAATGGCGGATCATCTTATGGAACAGCTTTGCCGCCTTGGTTTAAGGCTTAAAGATACAGGTTGCCTCAAAGGACTTGCTTCATGCTCAATTCTTAAACCTATGCTTGTTCTTTACCGCCTCACAGGCAAAAAGGAGTATCTTGATTTCTGCCTTGACTTTGTAAAAGAATGGCAGAGAGAAGACAATGAATGCCCCAATCTTATAAACAATGCACTTTCCGGAAAGGCTGTTTACCATTGGTATGATGATGAATTGTGGGGTGCTAAGGCATATGAAATGATGTCATGCTTTGATGGCATATGCGAGCTTTACAGGGTGACGGGGGACATGGTATATCTTGATGCCGTTTCAACTTTCTGCGATATGCTTGTGAAGCATGAATCAAACATTCTCGGAAGCGTCGGCTATTGCGAAAACTTCCGTGATGCTGCCGAATTTCCCGATGCCGCAACTGAAATTTGCGACGTTATCCATTGGATGAGATTGTGCCATGAAATGTTTGTTCTGACAGGCGAGCAAAAGCACATGGATCGCATGGAAAAAGCATTTGTAAATGCTTTCCTCGCAGGTATCTATGAGGGCGGAGGTTTTGGCGCATTCTTTGTCAGAAGCGCAGGCAGACAATGGAATATAGAGGGTCATTGTGAGAGCAAGTATCAGCATTGCTGCCTGAACAATCTCGGCAGAGGCTTTGTCAATGCCGCTGAGTCTGTTATCACCAAGGCAAGCACCACCGAGGATTATTACATAAATATGTATGTACCCGCAAGGGTAAATTTCGGAAAGGTTGACTTCCGTGTTGCTTGCGGATATTTCGACAGTGGAAAGGTTGCTGTTTCCGTCAGAGGGGCGGCTCCCGGCACAAGGGTGCATTTCAGAATCCCGGATTGGAGCAAAAACACCGAGGTTATAATCGGCGACACGCAAACTTCAGTAAAGTGCGGTGAGTATTATACCGTAACAGTAGACGAAAGCTTTGTTGTCATCCGCTTTGTGTTTGACATGACAGTTGAGCTTATCGACTTCAAGGGAAAGTTCCAAAAGCTTCCTGAAAACGACTATCATTACCGTCGCTGGATAGATGATATTGACGGTCTTTGCGGCAAAGCGGAAATGTGTAAACACCCCATGACAGTTCTTCGCCGCGGTCCGGTTATGCTTGCCCGATCAAAAAGACTCGGAGATAACTCAGACAGTATGTTCAGCGGTGAAACAGTTTTCGGTGCAAAGGAACGTACCTGTACCGCATCCCGGATACGCCACGACCATATGCTCGTAGCCTGCCGTGTAACCCTCGTCGCAGACGGCGTTGAAAAGCACCTCATCATGTGTGACTACGCTTCCGCCGCCAACCGTGACGTAGACCTCGGCGACACCCGTTACTTCACACTCTATGTATAATTCCAATCCTTAAAAAATCAGATGCAAATAAAAAAGATGCGGTGTACTTCCGGAGAAGTATACCGCATTTTGTATTACACTTGAAACTTGTAGCCTTTTCGATTAAACTGTTTCTTCCGCACTTATGCGTTTGCCGCATCAACGATAACTGTGAAATCGTCGGACTTGAGGGAAGCGCCGCCAATAAGACCACCGTCAACGTTTTCGCACTTGAGAAGTTCAGCCGCATTCTTTGCGTTCATAGAGCCACCGTACTGAACGATTGTCTCGTCAGCAACAGCCTTGCCGTAAATGCCTTCGATTGTCTTTCTTACAACGCCGCAAGCCTCGTCAGCCTGCTCTGTTGTTGCTGTAACACCTGTGCCGATAGCCCATACAGGCTCATAAGCGATAATGATGTTCTTCATGTCTTCAGCAGAGATGTCCTTAAGAGCAATCTTTGTCTGCATGGAGAGGATTTCCTCTGTGATTCCGAGTTCACGCTGGCTGAGAAGCTCGCCAATGCAGAGAATAACCTTGAGACCGCCTGCAAGAGCTGCCTTTGTGCGGAGGTTTACTGTTTCGTCTGTCTCGCCGAAATACTGACGTCTCTCGGAGTGACCGATGATAACATATTCAACACCGATTTCCTTGAGCATATTTGCTGCAACTTCGCCTGTATATGCGCCGCTTTCCTTGAAGTGAACGTTCTGCGCACCAACCTTGATGTTTGTGCCCTTTGCCGCCTCAATGGCAGGAGCAAGGTCAACAAAAGGAACGCAGCATACAATATCACACTTATCCTTGCCGGCAACCTTGGGAGCAAGCTCCTTGATAAAAGCAGTTGTTTCGGCAGGAGTCTTGTTCATTTTCCAGTTTCCTGCAATTACAAATTTTCTCATTGTCAAAATCTTCCTTTCAAATATGTTCAGCAAAAACATGAGGCGTCACAAAACTCAGTTACGTCAGGTAACAGGGGAGGGCAAAGCTCACATTTTTGCATATATGCTGTAACGGGCGGGTCAAGACCCGCCCCTACAATTAAAACTCAATAAATTACTTGTTGTTGAGGCAAGCAATACCGGGAAGCTCCTTGCCTTCAAGGAATTCAAGGGAAGCGCCGCCGCCTGTGGAGATGTGAGTCATCTTGTCAGCAAAGCCGAGCTTTTCAATTGCAGCTGCAGAGTCGCCACCACCGATGATGGAGATTGCGCCGCTTTCAGCAACAGCAGTTGCAACAGCGATTGTACCGCCTGCAAAGTTTTCCCATTCGGAAACGCCCATAGGTCCGTTCCAGATAACTGTGCCGGAGCCGGAGATTGTCTTTGCAAAGAGCTCCTGGGTTGTCTTACCAATGTCAAGACCCATCCAGCCATCGGGAATAGCATCGGAGTAAATTCTCATGTGAGTTGTATTTTCATCGTATTCACGACCGATGATGTTGTCAACGGGGATGATGAAGTTAACACCCTTTGCACGAGCCTTTGCCATGAGTTCTTTTGCAAGCTCAATCTTGTCTGTCTCGCAGAGAGATGTGCCGATTTCGTTGCCGAGAGCCTTCATGAAGGTGTATGCCATACCGCCGCCGATGATGAGTGTGTCAACCTTTTCAATGAGGTTTTCAATAACACCGATCTTGTCGGAAACCTTAGCACCGCCGAGGATTGCAACAAAAGGACGCTTGGGGTTAGCAAGAGCCTCGCCCATAACGGTGATTTCCTTCTGAATGAGGTAACCGCAAACAGCAGTGTCAACAAACTCTGTAACACCTGCTGTGGAAGCGTGTGCACGGTGAGCAGAACCAAATGCATCGTTTACATAAATGTCGCAGAGAGAAGCGAATTCCTTGGAAAGGGAAGGATCGTTCTTTGTTTCTCTTGCATCGAATCTTACGTTTTCAAGAAGTACAGCCTTTCCTTCTTCAAGAGCTGCAACCTTTGCCTTTGCATCTTCGCCAACAACGTCTGTTGCGAAAGTTACAACATTGCCGAGAAGCTCGTTAAGTCTGTCTGCAACAGGCTTAAGTGTGAACTTTACAGGGTCGTTCTTCTTAGCCTTTTCGAGGAATTCTGCTGTTGCCGCTGCTCTTTCAGCCTCGGGAAGAGCCTCAACCTTCTTCTTTTCCTTCTTGTCAAGACCGAATCCCTCTGTGAGAACAGCGTGGGGCTTGCCCATGTGAGAGCAAAGAATAACCTTTGCGCCGCCATCAAGAAGATATTTAATTGTGGGGAGTGCGCTGACAATTCTCTTGTCGCTTGTGATTGCGCCATCCTTCATGGGTACGTTGAAATCGCATCTTACGAGGACTCTCTTGCCTTTAAACTGAATGTCCTCAACTGACTTTTTGTTAAGCATAACTGCACCTCTCTATTGAATTTTTTATTAACATTAGTTTATGAGTTTTCACAAACTCTCAATTCTAAATTATAACACATCATTTTTGATTTTTCAAGTGCTTTACAACCTTTTTTACAAACATTTTTGACAAAAATGGGCATTTTTTACAATGTGTTAAAATTTTAACGGGTTTTGCACTCTGTAATATAAGCAGTATAGGCATTATAAGCCAATATTATACATCCTAATTACTTTGCAACCCTGTCGCTTTCCGTAACCTCTGCATAAACTCCCGGATCGTATGAGAAAGCGTAAAGCGGTATGTTTTCCGTAAAGTAGAATATTCCCTGACTGTCCCCGAGGATTGTCTGAATGTTGTACTGAGCAAAGAAATCTGCAGGCTTCGTTATACCTGTGCTGTGGTGGAAAAGACCGTTGCCAACACCCTGGATGTAAACATTTCCCTCATATTTCGGCGCAGTAGCCTCGTAAGAAGTGAAGGTCTGCGCAAGCTCCTGAACTGCTCTGTCAAGAACATTGTTGCGTATGACAAAGTTTTCAAATTCATTTCTTGATGTTCCGGAGCGTATGCACCTCTGATTGTAAAGGTCCGGTCTGTGAGAGCCAAAGCCGAAGCCTGCCCGACGTAATAGATTGCCCTCAAAAAGTATGTTTTTGCCTCGCCTTGCCGTGAGAGGCTTGTCCTTTTCTGCCGAAAGAAAATACTCAATATTATAAACACAATCTGTAATGACATTGTTGCGGTATGTCACGTTGTCTTCAAAACACTCTCCTGCACTTGCGCCGCTGAACTGATGCGTGATTCCGGCATCGTAACATTGATACACAAGACAGTTTTCAATAAGGTAGCTGTCACAGCCCCCGTAAACCTCAATTCCGTTTCCGAAAGGAGCTGCAAAGCCCACACCGCTTCTCACATCATACTTTTGCATCGAGCCGCCAATCCAGCGTATTTCGCAGTTCGTAAATACAATGTCACCCACTGTGCCACAGCCAATTCCGTGTGAACCGCCATATTGAACGCAGAGATTGTCAAAAACCGTGTCCACCGCACCCGATATAACGTTACCCCTTGTGCAAAATTCAATTGATTCAAAAACCTTGCCCGGATTTCCGTTGTCACATCTTAAGTATAAAGGTCCTCTTGCAAAGTCAAGATTGATCACTTCAATGCCACCGCTTGTTGCAAGAGAGGAGTTTGCAAGGTGTACGAAGTTGAGATTAAAGCTCAATTGCTCTCTGTAGTCATATAAAACATCGGAGGTGTTTCTCACATAAAACTTGTCCCCTATGCACGACGGGAAACTCCTTTGCGCATACCCCTCGCCGCCGTTGAAAACAATCGTGCCCACATCCGAGAGAATATCGCTGTTTGCATATTGCCATATCAATGCTCCGGTTTCGGTATCTTCGTGTACAAGAAACCATTTGTCAGGGTCTGCTCCGTCTTCGGGAGAACCGGAGAAAACCGGCTTGTCTCCCTCGCCATAGGCGGAATAAGTCACTCCTGCCTTTGCGGAGAATTTTGTGCGCCATAAGTCACCGCGCTTGAATAAAACTGCATCGCCTCTCGTTGAAAGCACCCTTGCTTTTTGCGGGGTTTTCAGCGGCGTGTCGGGTGAAAGACCATCATTGTCGTCGCTTCCATCGCTCTCGGAAACATAAAGGATTTTTCCCGTGATGTGCGAAAGCGACATTGACGGAGTTGACCTTATTTCCTCAATTCTCTGTTTTTCAACAATGTCATACTCGGCAATCTTCTGGTTTCCTGCGCTTGTGTTGTAAAACACATCCGTGCCGTATTCTTCAGTAATCTTTTCGACAGGTTTTTCAAGCGCATACAGCCAATTTGTTTTGCCGCCTGCAGTGTATTCGATATGCGGAACGGTTGCAAGAGCAATATCCGCAAAAAAAGTGCTGTTGAAGTCCACATCAAGGTAAAGCATATACAGTTCCTCAGAGGAAATGCCCTTGGTGCGGTTCTTTTTGAAAGCTCTGTTTATAACCGAAACAGCTTGCTCCCTTGTGATAAACATATCATCATCGCTGTTGTTTGCCTCAGATAAAGTGATTGCTTCCGCAGCGACTGAACCTGTTTCTGCAGCCTTTTTCGCCGCATTGAACACAAGTGTAGAAAAATCCTTTCTTGTTATGTACTCCGTCGGGTCAAAAGCTTGTCCTGCTTCGTCCAGAAATCCGTTTTCTTTGCAATAATCAACATATTCGGAATACCATGGTTTGCCGCTTTCTGCCACTGAATCAAAAGGCTCTTTTGCACACACCCTTGCCACCATTGCACATGCTTGCGCACCTGTAAGTGCCTCACCGGGCTTGAATGTGTAGTTATCATAACCGTTGATGTATGGCGTTACACTTTCAAACGTTGGCTTTTCCTTGAAGAACATTATCTTTGAAATGTATAACTCGTCTGAGGCGTTAAGATTCTGAACTTTTTCCGAACCAAAAACGTATATGTGTATCTGCCTGAGTCTCGCAGGCTTTACTGTCTTGTCATGCTTTTGCTGATACGGAGAAAGATCGAAGGTCAGATAGTCCCAACACCCGGTTTTAAAGCTGTCGCCCGTTGTGGTTGAGGCACTTTTGTCGGGGAGAAGATCGTCATCATAAAACGCAAGCTTCATCTTTGAAGTGACAGGATTTTCAGACTTGTAGTAATACTCAACAGTCGCATAATTGTATTGCCAGAAATCAATATATGAGTTTTCATATTTGAAGCCGTCAAGCACAAGTGACCTCGACACGCTGTGATTTGGATTGGGCATAACCTTGACAGCTCTTCTACCGTCAAATATAACTTCTTCATAGTATCCGCTGTCACGGCTGTCAACAATGCCGTTTGAGTATTCACGATAGTCAAGCACCATTGCATCGGGGCAAAGCTTGAAAACGCTCCACTTAGCAAGAAAATGCCTGTCTCTGCCATCGCTTGTAAATTCGTCTCCGGGCTGATATAATTCCCCGGTTTCATAATCCTGCCAACCGAGAAAGTCCGCATTTACATACTCAAACGGATTCTCGGGAAGCACATATGTCGCTCTGTCGTCAACACTTAACTCTATGTTTTCGCCCTTTGCATCCGGCACAGCTTTGTCAAAAATAATCCTGCTCGCAATGTCGGGGGTGGGACAATCCTCATAAAACGTGACCTTTTCAATGTAAAAAACATCGTTCCGACTCAGATCCATAGTCTTTGTACTGCCAAAGGGGTATATATGAAATTGCTTGAGATATGTAACTTCGCCCTCTGGCGCTTCAACATCAAGGGCCTTGAAATAAACCTCTGTCCATTTTCCGCTTACAGTTTCATATACAGGCTCAAAATCAAGTGTTATCGGTGCAACATACCTTAACTCAACCGAAGCATCGTCCACAGGATTGTCTGTGTCGTAATAATATGTTATCCCAACATAATTATATTTGTCAAATTCAATTTTCGGAGAGTATGATCCAAGACCGAAACAGTCAAGGGAAATCTTTCTGTCGGAATAAAGCTCACTTTCGGGATTCGGTGTAATTTTAGCCGCATTTCTGCCCTCAAAGTAAACGTTTTTCTCAAAGAAAGCCGTGTCATATCCGTTGACAATGCCCTTTCCCACACTGCTGTAATCAAACTCAAGATAACCGTCACCCTCCACGGGACTATAAGCTGCGTGAACACTGAGAATACATAAGGCAAATACAAAAACAATTGAAAAGCACCAATAAAACGTTTTTTTCATATGTGCCGCCTCCTTAGCTCGTTTTTACTTTAAAACTGATTACATTATACACCGAAACAACGTATTTGTCAATAAAAATGTAAAAAGTTGAATCTTTTTGTAAATTTCCAAATATTGCTTGACTTATGAGATGATTTGTGTTATAATAAAATGATAAATAATGCCAAAGAGTTTGCAAAATTATCAGAGAATGGCACAATCAAAGAACAAATCACAAGAAAACAGGAGATCAACATGGCAGAAAACAAAAAGAAGAATGCAGAATATGGCAACCAAAGCATAACAAGTCTGAAAGGCGCAGACAGGGTAAGAAAAAGACCTGCCGTAATTTTCGGCTCCGACGGACTTGAGGGATGCGAGCACTCATTTTTTGAAATACTTTCCAACTCCCTTGACGAGGCGAGAGAGGGCTATGGCGACAGGATTTTTATAACTGTTCGCAAGGACATGACCCTTGAGGTTGAGGACTTCGGACGAGGCGTACCCCTCGGATGGAATGAAAAGGAACAAAGATATAATTGGGAGCTTGTATATTGCGAGCTTTATGCCGGCGGTAAATATAATAATGACGACGGTGAAGCCTATGAATTTTCCCTCGGACTCAACGGACTTGGTGCGTGCGCAACACAGTATTCTTCCGAATTTATGAATGTTGTCAGCTATACAAAAGAGGCAGTGTCTACCATATCATTCAAAAGCGGTGAGCCCATCGGCGAGCTTGTTGTTGAAGCTCCGACAAAAAAAAGAACAGGTACAAAAATCACATGGAAACCCGATATAAAGGTTTTCACCGATATAAATATGCCCCGTGAATTTTTCGAGGACATTCTGCGCCGTCAGTCGATAGTAAACGAGGGCGTGCATCTTTGCCTTAAATTTGAGAATGAGGACGGCTCATTCTTTGAGTCAGAATACTATTACGAAAACGGTATCCGTGACTATGTTGCCGAAATAATCGGCTCAGCTCCCGTTGTCAGCACAGGCGAAGACGACGAAGAAGCGCCGATGACCTCCGAAGAACAAGCCGAGAGCGAGGAGAACGTTGCACGTTCGTATGCGCTGTCAACTCCCCGATATATCAAGACCGAACGTCGAGGAAAGGACAGAGGAGACCTTAACGAGTATAAGCTCCGTGTAGAAGCTGTGTTCTGCTTCTCAAATCAGATAAGCGCAACTGAGTACTACCACAATTCAAGCTTCCTTGAACACGGTGGCGCACCCGATAAGGCGACAAGAAATGCTTTTACAAAGGCATTTGAAAACTATCTGAAAAATAACGGTAAATACAATAAAAACGAAAGCAAAATTTCGTTTAATGATATTCAGGATTCCCTTGTGTTTGTGGTAAACTCCCATTCCACAAGAACATCCTATGAGAATCAGACCAAAAAGGCAATCACCAACACCTTTATTCAAGAGGCAATGACCGATTTCTTTTACACCTCCCTTGAAGCTTTCTTTGCTGAAATGCCCAAGGAAGCCGAGCGTGTTGCCGCACAGGTGCTTGTCAATAAACGAAGCCGTGAGTCCGCAGAGAGTGCAAGAATAAACCTCAAAAAGAAGCTCACAGGTAACCTTGACATTTCCAACAGAGTTGAAAAGTTTGTAAACTGCAGAAGCAGGGATGTTGAAAAGAGAGAGCTTTATATCGTTGAGGGTGATTCCGCCCTGGGCTCTGTAAAGCTTGCCCGTGACCCCGATTATCAGGCTGTAATGCCTGTAAGAGGAAAAACGCTCAACTGCCTCAAGAGCAGCTATGATAAGATTTTCAAGAGCGAAATCATAACAGACCTTCTTCGTGTTGTTGGCTGCGGCATAGAAATCAAATCCAAAGGCAAGTCCGGTCTTTCACAGTTCGACCTTGATTCTCTCCGTTGGAGCAAAATCATCATCTGCACCGATGCCGATGAAGATGGCTATCAGATAAGAACTCTTATTCTCACAATGTTCTACCGTCTTCTTCCCACGCTTATAAAGCTCGGAAAGATTTACATTGCTGAATCTCCTCTTTACGAAATAACCAGTAAAGATAAAATACAATTTGCATACAACGAAAAGGAAAAGAACGAAATCCTTGCTGAACTTGGCAATGCAAGATACACTATTCAGCGTTCAAAGGGTCTTGGTGAAAACGAGCCGGAAATGATGTCGCTTACAACAATGAATCCTGCGACACGCCGCCTCATTCAGATTACGCCTGAAGATGAAGTAAAGACCGCCGTTATGTTCAACACACTCCTTGGCGACGATATAATTGCCCGTAAGGACTATATTTCAATGTACGGTGCAAAATATCTTGACCTGGCGGATATTTGATAATAACGGATTAAATAAAGAGAACGTTTGAATGTTGTTTTTACGCAGAACATTCGGACTATATTGGGTTTCCGGCAGAAAGGAAAGGCTGAATTTAAACTATGTGGTACTCCGATAAATGGGAAGAATATGAACTGATTGATGCTTCCGGTGGCGAACGCCTTGAAAGATGGGGCAAGACAATCCTTGTCCGTCCCGATCCGCAAATCATATGGAATACTGAAAAGAAAAATCCCCTTTGGAGAAATTGCAGTGCAAGATATATGCGCTCAAGCAAAGGCGGCGGAAGCTGGGACATAAAGAATATGCCTAAAGGACTTATGGACGAGGGCTGGAATCTCACCTATCGTGACGGTATAACCTTCAAAGTGCGTCCCACAGGCTTCAAGCACACAGGCGTTTTTCCGGAACAGGCTGTCAATTGGGACTATGTTACCCAAAAGATAAAAAATGCAGATCGTGACATTTCCGTTATAAACCTCTTTGCTTACACGGGAGGCGCAACGCTTGCCTGTGCTTCTGCAGGGGCATCGGTGTGTCATGTTGATGCTTCAAAGGGCATGGTTTCATGGGCGAGGGAGAATGCCTCACTTTCGGGACTTGCTGATGCACCAATAAGATATATTGTGGACGATTGCAAAAAGTTCCTTGAACGTGAAATAAGACGTGGAAGAAAATACGACGGACTTATAATGGATCCTCCGTCCTATGGCAGAGGTCCGTCGGGCGAGGTTTGGAAGCTTGAAGACGGAATTGACGAGCTTATCGGTCTTGCTGTCAAGGTGCTTTCAGACAATCCTTTGTTTGTGATTGTAAATTCATACACAACAGGTCTTTCCGCCTCAACAATGGGGTGCCTTCTTGACCTGCATATGCGTGGACTTGGTATTCGTGACGGAATTGTTCACAGCGATGAAATCGGAATTCCGATAAAGGAGTCGGGACTTGTTCTTCCCGCAGGCGCAACTGCCCGTTGGGAGAAAAAGTGAGAAGGTAGTTTGCAAGCATTAACCCCGTATCAAAGGAGATACAAAATCAAATGAACTCAATTATCAGAACAAAAGACTTAAAGTATTCATACATCTCGGACGAAAATGTTAAAACCGAGGTTATTCACGGAGTAAATATTGAAATCGAAAAGGGGAGTCTTGTTGCAATAATCGGACGCAACGGCTCAGGCAAATCAACACTTGCAAAGCTTCTTTGCGGAATCTTTTCTCCTGAATCGGGAAGTGTTGAAGTGAGTTGCGAGGACGGTAATTTTTATAAAACTTCCGACGAGGAGCATTTCTTTGACATAAGAAAAACTGTCGGAATGGTGTTTCAGAATCCCGACAATCAGCTTGTGGCAACGGTTGTTGAGGAGGATGTCGCCTTTGCACCCGAGAATCTCGGAGTGCCGCCTGAGCAAATCCGTGAGAGGGTGGACGAGGCTCTTAAAATAGTCGGACTTTCGGATTTTGCACTTCATGACACCCATAAGCTTTCGGGCGGTCAGAAGCAAAGAGTTGCCATTGCAGGTGTTCTTGCAATGCTTCCCGACTGTATTATTTTCGATGAATCAACCGCCATGCTTGACCCAAGAGGGCGTGAGGAAATCATGAATACAATCGAAAAGCTCCGCCGTGAGAAGAATATCACCGCAATAATGATAACTCACTATATGAACGAGGCGTCGCTTGCCGACAGGATAATTGTTGTTGACAAAGGAAGCGTTGTTGCCGATGCAAGCCCCCGTGAAATTTTTTCGGACAGGAAGTTACTTGCAGGCACAGGACTTGAAGCTCCTCAAAGCACAACACTCGCACTTCGCCTTGCAAGTGCAGGCGGAAAAAATGTGCATTTTCAAACGCCACTCAATGAATCCGAGGCAGCGGATGCCATCATTGATATGATGAAGTGATTCACACAATACGCATAAACCCATTTTCCAAGCATCACAAAGGAATGTTGTTATGATAGAATTTAAAAATGTGACATACGTTTACGGCGAAAACACCCCTTTCAGACGAGTTGCCGTTGATGATGTTTCATTCAGGATAAAGGCAGGAGCAGTAACGGGACTTATAGGTCATTCCGGCTCAGGAAAGTCAACTCTTGCACAACTTATGAACGCCCTCATTTCGCCAACTTCAGGAACTGTTCTTCTTGACGGAAATGATATAAATGAGTCGGCTTCCTCAAAAAGAAAGGCAAGATTCGGTGTTGGACTTGTGTTCCAGTATCCGGAATATCAGCTGTTTGAAGAAACTGTTTATAAGGACATCGCTTTTGGCCCGAAAAATATGGGACTTGACGAAAAAGAGATTGACCAAAGGGTCAAAACGGCTGCAAGATTCACGGGAATAACCGATGAAATGCTGAAAAAATCTCCGTTTGAGCTTTCGGGCGGTCAGAAAAGACGTGCGGCAATAGCAGGCGTTATTGCAATGGACCCGGAGGTTCTTGTGCTTGATGAACCGGCGGCAGGGCTTGACCCTGTGGGACGTCGTGAAATTCTCGGCGGACTTATAAGCTATCGCAAGCAAAGAGGAAACACGCTTGTCATTATATCTCATAGTATGGAGGACATTGCGGAGTATTCCGACGAAATTCTTGCGCTTTGCGAGGGAAAAGTTCTTCTTAACGGAACGCCACATGAGGTTTTCAGAGAGGCAGAGCTTCTTCACAAATCGGGACTAAGCTTGCCTGAGGTAACGGAGCTTCTTTTTGAACTGAAAAAGCGCGGAGCAGATGTTGAAACATCGCTCTACACAATGGACGAAGCTTTCGATGAGCTTATTCCGAAAATCAAATCGCAAAGATAATTTGCGTGCAAAAAACCTCTGACCCATTTGAAAAGGATGAAATAAATGCTCAAAGACATGACCCTGGGACAGTTTTTCCCGGGAAAATCCATTATTCATAAGCTTGACCCGAGAATCAAAATTTTAGCCATAATTCTTTTTATTGTGGCTGTATTTACTGCGAAGAGTGCGGCAGCATATGTGCTTGTTGCGGCTGTGCCGATTGTGCTGATTATCATTTCGGGAATAAATCTGAAAACGGTGCTTGGAAGCATAAAACCGCTTGCTTTCATAATTGTTTTCACCGCTGTTATAAACCTGTTCTGGACAGGTGGAGAAAAACCGCTTGTTTCATTTTGGATTATAAATATTTATCCTGAGGGAATTGTCCTTGCAGTCAAAATGATTGTAAGACTTATAAGCCTTATCACGGGAACTTTTGTGCTTCTGACTTACACAACCTCTCCCGTGGCTCTCACCGATGCCATTGAACAGCTTATTTCCCCCCTCAAAAAGCTCGGTGTTCCGACACATGAATTTTCAATGATGATGTCAATTGCGCTTCGCTTTATTCCAACGCTTATCGAGGAAACCGACAAAATCATTTCCGCACAGAAATCCCGAGGCGCAAATTTTGAAGAGGGAAGCCTTATGAGCCGAGCAAAGGCTCTTGTGCCTGTGCTTATTCCGCTTTTTGTTTCGGCGTTCAGACGAGCTGACGAGCTTGCCTGTGCAATGGAATGTCGCCTTTATCATGGCGGAGAGGGAAGAACAAAGCTCAAGGTTTTCAGATTCAGCATAACAGATTTTGCCGCAGGCGCAGCCTTTGTTTTACTTGTTGCGGGGGTCTTGGCATTGAATATGTTGAACTTTGCGGCGGTTTTATAACGGAGCTGTTTGTATGATAGAAAATAATGAAAAAATTGCCCTTACCATGATGTATGACGGAGCCGCTTTTCACGGTTGGCAGGTGCAGAAAAATGCCGTCAGCGTGCAGGGAACGATTCAGGATGCTCTTGAAAAGGTGCTTGGCTTCAGACCCGATGTTTCGGGATGCAGCAGAACCGATTCGGGCGTCCATGCGCTTATGTACGTTTGCCATTTTGATGCAGACGGCGTGAAGATTCCTGTTGAAAAGTTGCCAATGGCGATAAATGCACATCTTCCGATGGCGGCATCTGTTTATAAAGCAGAGAGAAAGCCGGGAGATTTTCATGCAAGGTATTCGGCACTCGGAAAAGAATATATTTATAAGATTTGGAACAGTCCCTGCCGGAATCCCTTTACCGAGGGAAAAAGCTTTTTTGTTCCTCAGTATCTCGACACGGAGAAGACATCGTTTTTCGGTGAGGAATTCAAGGGTAAGCATGACTTTTCCGCTTTTATGTCGAAGGGTGCAAAAAACATTGAGGACACCGTCAGAACTGTAACGGATTTTTGCGTAACAAGAAACGGAAGCGAAATTACAATTGCTGTGAGTGCCGACGGTTTTTTGTATAACATGGTGCGCATAATGGTTGGAACATACATTGAATGTGCCCTTGGCAAGCTCAAAAAGGGCGATATTGCGGCAATCATAAACTCTTGTGAAAGAGCGAGAGCAGGAGATACTGCACCTGCACATGGTCTTTACCTCAACAGAGTTTTTTATTGATTGTATTATGGTAATAAGCATAAAAATCCTTGTGAAAGGAAGATGAGAATGGGATATAAAACGCCGGACAGCAGTTATTTCAAAAGCGTGGCAGGGGCGGCAAGACTTTTGAGATATGTCTGCCTTGTGGTTGTAATTTTGACCGTAGTTGCGGCGCTGACGGTTTATAAAAACGATATTACCTCGGAAAATTTCAGGTTTTTGCTCAAGAATCTTGATTTCGATACTGCCTCACTTTCGTCGGACGATTCCATGCAGATTTCATTTCGTGCCGGCGGCGACACCGCTTGCGCATATCTCCGTGGCGATATGGCACTTCTTTCTCGAAGCGGATATGAAACCTATGATTTCAGCGGCGACCGTGTGATTGATGCTTCACACTCTTTCTCAAATCCCGCAATGAAAACCTCTCAGAGGTATGCCCTTGTTTACGATGTTTCAGGAACAGAGCTGGATATTTACAACGCATTTTCAAATGTCTATGACGGAAAGTTTCCCTATGGTGTTCTGGGTGCTGACATAAACGATGACGGCTCTTTCGCAGTTATAACCTCGGAGAGCACATATAAATCGGGAATTGTTGTGTATAATTCGTCGTTCAATGAAATTTTCAGATGGATGTCTGCTTCTCTTACTGTTACCTCCGTTGATTTGCCGGGCAATAAGGACAGAGCTCTTGCTGCAGGTGTGAAGGCGTTGGACGGTGAATTTGTCACAGAGATTTTCTGCTTTGACACTTCAAAAAAACAGCCGCTTTTTAATTTTACCGTTGAGGATGAGTTTCCTCTCACAGCGCAGTACACAGATAAAGGCTTCTTCCTGCTTTCTGACAGGGCACTCACTTTTTATGATAAAAACGGCACAGAAATCGAAAAGCACATCTTTTCAAAAGGCTCGGTTTCAAAGTATTTTAACTTTGGCTCGTATGTTGCCATTGCTGAATCAAAGGGCATTGCAGATAACGAAACATTGCATATCTATTCAGCCGACGGAAAAGAGGGGCAGGGAACAGAAATTGTTGACGGAGTGCTTGATATGTCCATGTCGGGAAGCACGGCTTATGTCCTTGAACCGGGTGTTCTTCACATGATGAATGTTTCAACAAAGGACGGTCTCCCTCATCTTGAACATAAAAACGTTCCTACCGTTTCAGTTGATACCCTCGTTACAAGAGTTTTTGCCGCAGGTGCAGATGAG
>JAZQKV010000022.1:0-45613 GCA_045542335.1 Eubacteriales bacterium | reverse complement strand
TCACCTTTTTTAAGCTTCTCCTTCGAGCCATCAGGTCGCTTGATGTAAGTATTTTCGAGAATGCCACCGAAAGATGCTCTGTATTCGGCAAGGAATTCCTTTCTCAATACCGCCTGTTCATTCTTTTCTGACTCTGTAAGTCCCTCAGTTTTTGACTTTTTCGCAAGAAAATTTATCCTGTCAAGCTTAACTTGTTCCATTTCAGTTTTTTCCTTTCAGATTCATCTTTTACCGTTATATTCTATCACAAATATAACCGCAAGTCAAGTAAACAAATAATAAACTTTGAAAGCAGCTCATTGTTTGAAGCATTGCTGACGACATACTATATACACATCAGAGAAACAAAAATTCTCTTGCATTAAACTAAATTTTGTAGTATAATTGAGTCGTAAATATAATTATTCTTCCTAACATTCTAATTGATTTACACTTATTAGCGAAAACAGGAGAAAGACAATGGATGAAATTATTTATACCGTAAAAGACATATCGGGAGATTATGCAACTCTTGTTGACGAAAAAGGCGGCGAAATGTTCATTGCTATTGCGCTTCTGCCGCCGTCCGTTGACGTGGGAACAAAGCTGAGATATTTTATGTTCCAATATGAAATCATAAACTGAACAGGAGAACAGAACAATGAATCTTGTAATAAAAAAAACAACGCACGAAGACGTAAAAAGCGTTATGCCGATATTCGACATTGCCCGAAAAACAATTGCAACACTCGGCATTGATCAATGGCAGGACGGCTATCCGACCGAATCTCTTATTCACGAAGATGTAGATGCTGACAGAAGTTATGTTGTTCTTAACGACGGCATTATAATTGGCACTTTTGTTCTTCTCCTCGACGGAGAACCGGATTATGATAAAATATATGACGGCAGATGGATAACAACCGGCGGATATGTGACTATCCACAGAATTACAGTTACACCTTCTCAAAGAGGAGGCTCGGTTACCTCGGAAATTTTCAAGTATGTAAGACAAATTGCAGTTGAAAACGGTCTTGGTTCAATAAGAATAGACACACACAGAGGTAACATTCCTATGAGAAAATGCCTTAATAAGAATGGTTTTATACATTGTGGTTCAATCTATCTTCGTGCCGACGGAAAGCATCGTGTGGCTTATGAAAACGTTTTGAAGTAATAGTCGAGTGTTCAGTTTAACTTAACATTCATAAGGAGAAATATTTCATGTCAAATCCCGAAAAAGATAGTATGGGTGTTTATCACAAAAACAATCCCGAAAGCGAGCTCTACCGTTTCTTTGCCACAGCCGTACATGATTTGAAAGCTCCTCTTGCAAGCATTTCCGGCTTTGCAAATGCAATTCTTGATGGGACAATTCCCCCTGAAAAGCAAATGCATTATCTTAAGATTATTGCCGATGAGGCAAAGCGTACAAGTGAGCTAGCAGCAGATATAATTGAGATTTCAAGAATTGAAGCAGGGCAGAAGCCGTCAAATAAAACTGTGTTTGATATTTGCGAGAGTGTTGGCATTGTGCTAATTTCCCTCGAGGGAGCTATAAACGAAAAGAATTTAACTGTGGAATTTGAGCCGCAAGAAAAATGTCTTGCTCTTGCCGATAAAAATGAAATCCATCGAGTTATATACAACCTTTGCCACAATGCCGTTAAGTTTTCAAATGACGGTGGTATTTTGCGTATCAACATATCACACAAAGATACTAAATTTGAAATTGAAGTGTTTAATACGGGAATCGGAATTGCAAATGATGAAGTCAAAAACGTGTTCGATAAGTTTTATAAAAGCGAAACCGCTTCTGAAATCAACAAAGGCGGTTCAGGGCTTGGACTTGCCATTGTAAAATCGATTATCGATGCCCACAATGAAAGTATTTCTGTTGCTTCGGAAAAAGGTAAGTATTGCAGTTTCACTTTCACATTGCAAAAAGCAGATGAAAAACTACATGCAGGAGCTTAAAACGAATGAAAATTCTTGAACTGCTATTTCCCGAAACTTGCGTATATTGCGGAGAAATTATAAGAAATGGATGTCTTTGTCCCGAATGTTTCAAGCAACTCGACCCCTTGTTTGTAAACAAAGAAAATGAAAACGGAATCCTATGTGTTTATAATTATGACTACGACTATATTCCGCGAATTGTCATGACTCTCAAGAGAACAGGAAGCAAAACGTTGGCAAATTTCATGACAGAAAAGATTTGCGCTCTTTTGCGTCAGACAATTCCCGACATCAAAGATTACACCATTACCTACACACCAAGAAAGCTGTCTAACAAGCTTGCAAACGGAGTAGATCAATCAAAGATTCTTGCACGTCTTTGCGCCGAAAAGCTTGACTGCAGTTTTGCGCAACTTATAAAAAGAAGGTTGTTTTCAAAAGAGCAAAAGAATCTTAACCTGGAACAACGAATTAAAAACGTAAAAGGTATTTTCAAAGCAACTCCGTTAAACTGCGAAACCCCAAAGAAAATTATTATATTGGATGACGTTTCAACAACTGGTAGCACTTTATTTGAGGCAAAAAACACCTTGCTATCAGAATACGGTGCAGACAATGTATGCATAAAACTCGTTACATTTTCTTCAACCAATGCGTGAAATTATTAAAACTTAGTAGTAAAATGTTGCAGTTTCTTTATAAATCACCCCTTGTATTGGACATTATTCATCTGTATAATATTTGTGGAAAAATGTAAAAGCATCCCACAATGACTTGTTAACTGTCGAAATTTAAGCGATAGGAGAAGTAGAATAAATGGCAAACGATATAGCAATCGACCTTGGCACATCAACTGTGCTTGTGTATGTAAAAGGAAAAGGCATAGTCCTGTCCGAGCCGTCTGTTGTAGTTGTTGAAATGAACAGCGGAAAAGTTGTCAAAATAGGCAGGGAAGCGCAGCAGCTTCTTGGCAGAACCCCTGCTGGACTTGCAGCGGTTCGTCCCATGAAAGACGGCGTTATCGCTCATTATGACATGACACTTCAGATGATAAAATACCTTCTCAAAAAAACCGTCGGACAGACTTTCTTCAAGCCAAGAGTGCTTGTATGTGTTCCCGGTGGAATCAGCGAGGTTGAGGAAAGAGCTGTTTGTGAGACAACCCTCAGAGCCGGTGCGAAGAAAGTTCATCTTATCGAAGAACCTCTTGCGGCTGCAATCGGAGCAGGTCTTGATGTTTCAAAGCCAATGGGAAATATGGTTGTTGATATTGGTGGCGGAACAACCGACGTTGCAGTTCTTTCCCTCGGAAATGCAGTTGTTTCAAGCTCAATAAAAGTTGCAGGAAATAAACTTGATGAGTCAATTGTCAAGTTTATAAGACGCAAGTACAACGTCCTCATCGGCGAAACAACCGCAGAAGCTATCAAGATGAAAATCGGATCTCTTTCAAGAGCAGATGAAGCAAATTCAATTGAGGTAAAAGGTCGTTGCCTTATAGAAGGTCTGCCGAAAAAGGTTACAATCACTTCAAAAGACCTTGTTGAAGCTATGAATGAACCTATTACAGCAATTGTTGAATCGATTTGTCATGTAATTGAAAACACACCTCCGGCGCTTGTTTCCGACATTGCCTCTGCAGGAATTGTCCTCACAGGAGGTACTGCAAAGCTTAAAGGGCTTTCACAGCTTATTGAGCAGGTAACGGGCATAAAAACTGTTGTTGCAGAAAACCCACAGACCTGCGTTGTTGAGGGAACCGGACGTTCTCTCGAAAATATTGACGTTATCCCTGAGGGGGTTCTCAACATTTCAAGAAACAAACAATAATAAAAGTGTCGTGCGGTGAGCAGGTTATGCATTCCGCACGCATTTTTTGATTATATGATAAGGAATAATAGAATGAAAATAGAAAACTCGAATATCGATATTAAAAGCATTGCCCGGCTTTCAAAGCTAAAATTAACCGATACAGAAGCAGAGGCTCTGAAAGACGACCTCAATGAGATAATTTTCTTTGCCAACAGTATTGAAAGCTTCTCTTTATCAAAAGAAACAGATTCTGATGATTTATTAAGCAAAACCGAGCATTACAGCAATTTACGCAGTGATAATGTTTGCGCTTCCTTTGAAAGAGAAGAATTGCTTAAAAATTCCGCCTCCAGGACAACTGAATACATCAGAGTTCCAAAGGTTATAAAGTAAAAGGAGGTAATGAACAATGGAGTTGCTCTCATATAGCGCAATTGAACTTTCACATATGTTGGAAAACAAAATCATTTCTTCCGTTGAACTCACAACCGCTTTTCTTGAGAATATTGCCAAAACTGACAGCTCAATTGGTGCTTTTCTAACCGTTTGTGCGGAGAATGCAATTGAAAATGCACGCCTTTCCGACAAAAGAACTGCTTCCGGTTCTCGACTGCATCCACTTGACGGTATTCCTTTCGCCCTCAAAGATAACATCTGCACAAAGGGCATAAGAACCACCTGTGGCTCAAAAATGCTTGAAGACTTCGTGCCTCCTTACAGCGCAACCGCAGCCGTTTTAGTAGAAAAATGCGGAGCCGTCCTGTTAGGAAAGCTAAACATGGACGAGTTTGGAATGGGATCCACCACCGAACATTCTGCTTTCAAAGTCACACGAAACCCCTTGAATGAGAGTTATGTCCCAGGCGGAAGTTCCGGGGGATGTTCGGCAAGTGTCGCAGCTCACCAAGCGGTCTTTGCGCTTGGTTCTGATACAGGCGGCTCTGTAAGACAACCTGCTGCTTTTTGTGGTGTAACAGGATTAAAGCCAACCTATGGGCGCATTTCACGTTACGGTCTTGTTGCTTTTGCTTCTTCATTCGATCAGATTGGTGTTATTTCGCAAAGCGTGCGTGATAATGCCATTGTGTTTGATGCAGTTTCCGGCAAAGATCCCCTTGATGCAACTTCAATTGACAACAGTAAGTTCAATTTCTCAGATGAAATTTTTTCTGATAATCTGGATGGTATCAGAATTGCTGTCCCAATGGAACTTTTTAACGATAACATTCACTATGATGTCAGAAACTCCATTCTCAATTCAATTGAAACTTTTAAAACTCTCGGTGCAAAAGTGGAGTTTATTTCTATTCCGGAGATTTCTCATGCACTTGCCGCATACTATATCATTTGCAGTGCAGAAGCATCATCAAATCTTGCACGTTTTGACGGTGTGCGATTTGGGCACAGAAGCGAGCTTTTTAACGGAATTGACGAGCTTTACGAGAATTCGAGGAGTGAAGGCTTTGGAAGCGAAGTAAAACGAAGAATTCTCCTGGGTACATATGTGCTTAGCGAAGGATTCCGTGACAAATTCTATTCCAAGGCTCAGCTTGCCCGTCAAGCCATCATAAACGCCTTTTTAAAGGCATTTTCAAACTATGATGTAATTCTGACGCCCACCACGCCTACAGCCGCTTACAAGCTCGGAGAAAAGCTTACAAATCCCGTTGAAATGTATAAAGGGGACGTCTGCACAGTTTGCGCAAATCTCACCGGATTTCCAGCTCTTTCCGTTCCTTGCGGAAAAAACTCATCCGGTCTTCCCATAGGTTTACAGCTTATGGGAAAGGCAATGGATGAACAAACACTTTACCGTGTCGGCGAATGTTTTGAAAGGGCGGTGACAAAATGAAGCTAATAAACGGTTATGAAGCGGTAATCGGTCTTGAAGTTCATGTTGAGCTCAAAACTGCAACCAAAATTTTTTGCGGTTGTTCTACCGCTTTTGGCGCACCACCCAACACTCAATGCTGTCCTACCTGTATGGGTTTTCCAGGAACACTTCCTGTTCTCAACAAAAAAGTAGTTGAATTTGCTGTCAAAGCAGGCATTGCTTTAAACTGTAAGATTGCAAAGAACACCAAACTTGACAGAAAAAATTACTTTTATCCCGATCTCCCCAAAGCTTATCAAATTTCGCAGTTCGACCTTCCTCTTTGCTTTGACGGTCACCTCGATATCGAAGTCGATGGTGAAACCAAAGCAATCGGTATCACTCGTATTCACATAGAAGAAGACGCCGGAAAGCTCATTCATGACGATACGCTCGGAACTCTTATTGACTGCAACAGATGCGGTGTGCCTCTTATTGAAATAGTGTCAGAACCTGATATTTCAAGTTTTGAACAAGCCGTTGCATATGTAAAAAAGTTGCGTTCTGTAATGATGTATGCAGGTATATCAAACTGCAAAATGAACGAAGGAGCTCTGAGATGCGATGTAAACCTTTCTGTTAGAAAACTTGGAGATAAAACACTCGGTACCCGCACTGAAATTAAAAATTTAAACTCATTCAACTTTATTCAGAAAGCTATCGAACACGAATACGAACGACAGATAAAAGCTCTCGAAGCAGGCGAAACAATCATCCAGGAAACACGGCGTTTCGACGAGGTAAGCGGAAAAACCTTTTCCATGCGTCAGAAAGAGAATTTCAACGATTACAGATTCTTTCCCGAGCCTGATATTCCTCCGTTTGTTTTAAGCGAAGAAGACATTGAAAACCTGCGTCTTCAAATCCCAACTCTTCCTGAACAAAGGAAACGGAATTATGTCGATGCCTACGGAATAACTGATTATGATGCCGAAATGTTAACTTCCGAAATGTTCATTTCTGACTATTTTGAACAGGCTGCAAAGAATTGCAAATCACCCAAGCTTCTTGCAAACCTCCTTATTACAGACCTTTTGAAATCAGCTGATCTATCCTCGGAAACATTCCCAATTAGTGCAGACAATTTTTGTTCCATAATTGACATGATGTCTGATTCCGTTATAAACAGCTCTACGGCTAAAAAAGTTTTGAAATATTATTGTGAAAACCCCGGGACTTGTGAGAATCCGAGCGATTATGTCCGAAGCAATAATCTTGGTCAGATAAACAACAAAGACGAGCTTTATGAAATTATAGCACACATTATTGATAATTCGCCAAAGGTTGTTAACGATTTTAAATCCGGAAAGAATGCTGCCGCAAAATCACTCATGGGAATGGTAATGGGAAAAACGCAGGGCAGGGCAAACCCGGTTCTTGCAGAAGAAATTTTAAACTCAATATTGCAAAATATATAAAATTACAGCAGAGTTTCTTTCAAAAACTCTGCTGTATCTTTTTAACCATTTTCACGCTCTTTAAATTTTCTTGGACTTACGCCCATTATTTTTTTAAAGTATCTTGAAAAATATGCCGCATTTGAAAATCCACATTTAATTGCCGCCTCCGCAACGCTGACATCCGATTCATTCAGCAAATCTGCTGATCTTTGAATCCGGCATCTCAAAAGATAACCGTGAAGCGAAACACCTGTATGGCGAACAATTAGCGAATTTATATGATTCGGATGATAATTGAATTGTCTGCCGATTTTTGCGTTTGAAAGGTTCTCTGTACAATGTCTTTCAATGTAAAGAAGAATTTCATCCACATTTTTCTCCGCGCTGCCCGTTGCTTCCGAAAGCGCACCTCTTGTAAGTTCCGAAAGAATCTCTGTAACAATTGCCGATGTCTTTTTTTCATAAAGCAATTTCTTAAGCCTGAATTCCGTTTCGATCTTTTCAAATAATGGCTTCAGATTGGAAGAATCCTCTCTGAAAATAACCTTGTTAAAAATTTCAATATCGTCAACATGAACCCTCTCAACAAGCTTTTCAGGGCAGAAATCATCTTTTGCCACAGGATTTATAGGAGTCGTTTTTGCCATATTATTCAAAGACAGATCAAAATTTATTCCGTAAAAATAATAAGGGTCGCTTTCATCGGGCAGATATTTATATCTCATTCCGCTTCGCCACATTATCACCGTATCCTTTGAAACCCTGTAACTCTCACCCTCAATTTCAATAATGCCCTTTCCTCCGAGGCAATAAAACAGACGATTATCGAGAGGATATACATCGCGAAAGTAATAATACTTTTTCTGAACACGCACATAACGAACAAAAGGAACGATTTCCGAAAACTTCATTGTTTCCACACTGACAACTCCATAAATATTTATTTTGTGCAAGTATTAAACGTGTTATATAACTTTAATATAGCACAGAAAATGCGTAAAATCAAGTCTTAAAGCATATTGTATAATAAATATTTACATTTTAAGCTGCCTTTAATTTGTTAAATACAAGCAATAAATCATAAAAGAATCCTGCCCCCAAGGAGAGAATAGGGGGGCAGGAAATAGGGCAAGCTCAAAATAAGCTTATTTCGTTATGATTACCGCTTTGACAACAGAAAGATCGTCAACAGTTACATTACCATCCTCGTTGATGTCAACTGATTGACCAAGAATCTCGGGTGCATCTTTAATAAAGCCTCTGAGAACTCTTAAAAAGTCATCAACGTCAACAACGCCATCGCCTGTTTGATCGCTATAATCATCTCTTATATCGCCGCCAACAAGCGCAACTGTGCCAAGAGAAACATCCGCATCAACAACCTCAAACGTGGAAATATGTGTAACATAACCGTTCTTAGCAAATGTTACTGTGTATTCTCCAGCCTCAAGCTTGCAAGCAAATTCAACAACTGCTGTTCCGCTTTCGCTCTCGCTTATCACAAGGGCATCTTCATACGCAGTTTCAATAACATCTCCTGCTTTGCTTGCAACTGTTATCACCGCACGGTTATCATATCCTGTATCATCATCTTTGATGAAAGAGTTTTCAAATCTTCTCACGAGAGAGTATCCAACGTTTACAGCAAACTTTCCGTCATCTGCATCAACAACAAATACGTTATTTATAGGCTGGCAATACACCTCAACGCTATCAATCATCGGTGCATAGAGATAGTAGCCGTTATCGTAAACAGTTTCTGCTGTACCGTCTTCAAGCACAACTCCCGTTTCGGAAAGCGTTGCACAGTTTAATGTAAGAGTGTCAATGTCAAAACTGTCGCCTGTTGAGAAAATGAATGTTCCGATTTCAACAGGTGCATTTTCCGCATTGATTCCATATCCGTTTTTAGCAGTCCAAGTGTTCTGATAAATGCCATTCTGATTGTAGTATGTTGCAAAACCGCCATCAGCTTCGGATGTACTTCCTGCATCGGCAACATCCTGTGCAAATGTAAAGCTGTCAAGCGTGAGCACAGATGTGTCATATTTCAGACCAAATGAGCCATAGGATGCACTTGCGCCGGAGAAGCAGAGCTTGAGAGTATACTTCTTATTTGTTTGATCGTATACTCCGGAATAGGTGTAAGTTGCTTCGAGAGCTTGTGTAACCATTACAACATAATCACCATCGCTGAAGGACGTATAATAGAGATAGTTTTCATCTTCAGTATAAGGTATAACAGTTACATCTCCTGCTTCAAGCACGTCAACCTCACCCGATGCTGCAACTTCATAAATTCTGTACACCTGACCAACACTCAGTTTAGGAAGAACATATTTTGGAATTCTTGCGTTAATACCGTTGGCAAACTCAGTTACTCTCACGCCCTTGCCATCGTATGCTCTCATTGTGTATGCATAAGCAACCTCGGCACCATTGATGACAACCGCATCCGTTTCGGAGAAGCTGATTGCAGTTGAAACAAAATCCGTTGTTTCATAATCATCTGCTGCAACAGAAGTGTAAATTACAGATGCCGCATCGGAATTCTCAACATTTGAGTTTTCCCCAAGCTCCGGTTTAATCTCTTTCCATATTGCATAAAGAGTTACATTCTTTTCAGGAACGGTAAACTGCATTTCACCAATCTCTGCATCCGCATCAAGGCTCCAGCCAACAAACTCGTGGTTAAACATCTCAAAGCCTGTGGAATCGGGGAGTGTCACGACAACGCCATCATAAGCTTTTTCATCATCGGGCGCTGTACCCTCAGCACCGTTAATATCAAAAGAAATATTTGCATATGTCGAGAAAAGAACCGTGTGCTTTCCTGGAGCAATCTCATAAATGTCGTCATCTGTTTCTGCAAGCCTTATTCCGTCAACAAGTATGTGCTTGCTCTCATCCTCACAACTGATCTTAAATCCCGCAAAAGAGCCGTCATCGTTGTAAGCCACGTCCACTGTACCCTCAGAATCATAGATAATGAATGTGTGTCCGTCTGCGTGGTTGTAGGTGTAATCACCCTCAACGTCGCTGTTTATGATAACGATATTTTCACCTGTAACGCCCGAAACAGAGCTGTCACCGATAATAGCACCGTCAATATTTCCTCCGCTGATAACAAATGCACTGTTACCATTTATTGGATGAGTATTGATGTTACTTCCGTGATAAAGCTTAATTCCGGGAAGATCTGCATTTATTCTTACCGTAACATTACCGTTTATAATACCCTTGGAATTTGAACCGGTTCTTACTTTTGAAACCTTACCGCTGGTAATATTTATATCAACATTACCATTGATAGTGCTGTTGTTGCTTGCACCACCGTGATGTCCGCCGTAAATATCTACGACAGCACCACCGTTGATGTTAATTTCTGTATCACCTGTAATTGTGGCTGTGCTGTATGTTGAACCTGCAACAATTCTTGTGATATTACCACCACCGATTGTTATGACAGACTTCTTGGAGTAGGTAGCGTTTGACGTACTTCCGTGGATTGTCATAACCTGTGCACTAAAGTCTGAAGTAGTCTTGAAGTTTTCGCCAAGCTCAAGATTAAAACCCGTGGGAAGGAAACCGGTGTCATAAAGCTCGCCGTCCACACGATGATATGTGAGATTGTCAATAAACAAATCACCCTTCATCGCTCCGTTTTTGTAATACTCTATAACGGGCTCCGTTCCGTCAATACCGAGAATATAAAGCTTTTCTCTACCTGCTACATCTGTAAAGTAATGCGATGCTGAAGTAATATCATCAGACGCAAAACGAGTTGTTCCGAAGATATAAACGTAACCGCCATCTGTACCGAGAGCCGCAATAGCACTGTTGATGTCGGAATATGCAAATCTGCTTTGACCGTCGAACTTTACAATTCCGCCACCGTTCTTTACAATCGTCGCTTTTGCACCATTGTAATCAAATACTGCAGGTGCAACCTCTGCTTGGTCCGCCCATTCAACTGTAATGACAGTCTGGGAAGTGGAAAACACGGGTGTGAAGGTGTATCCCTGTGCGGATGTGCCGAGGTAGTCACCGTTGACTTTGGGTATATATCCATCATCGGGTGTGAGAAGGAGTGTGGGAGAAGTTGTAGATGTTCCGTGTGTGGAAATTGCAACCTTTCCACCGATACCGGATTTTACAAGATAGTCAACAATTGCATTAGCATCTTCTGTAAAAGTATAGGAATCTGCAAGACCGTTGTTGAGAATAACCGTGTAAATTGCAGCTGTTCCATCGGGAGACTTGTTTGTATCATACTTGATTTCTTTATTGTTTGTTACATCGGCGTTGAGAATAAGAGTAACATTACCCTCAATCACACTTGTGGCTTGCTTTTCACCCATACCGAGGTTAATTGCAGCACTGAGTCTGCCGCCGTTAAACTCGGCAGTAACTCTCTCCCCGGCAGGAATACTTCCATAGGCACCCGCAACATTGAATGTGAGGAACTTACCTCCGTTTACCGTGGTGTAAGAGGGGAAATACTTGGATGCATCATCCGTTGCAAAATAGATGTTTCCACCTGTTGCACTAAATCCCTCGCCAAAAGTGAGCTCGCCGTATCCGAACATATACTTATCCGCCGTGAGGTTGAATGTAATATCGTCAACCAAAGCAGAGCCGAGGAAAGTAAACGTGTCGCTGAATGTATAGATTTCCGAACCTGTAAGTCCTTTGATTGTGATTGCTTTTCTGCCTGCAACATCAGTAAAGATAGTTTCCGTCACGTCGCTCGTGAATATAACCTCACCCTCGTTGCCGTCAAGAGCCGCAACCGCCGCTGTCAGGGAGGGGAAGGTGTAATAGGTTGTTTCACCGTCAACATATGTGTTCTCGGAAGAAACAAACGCAGTAAGTACACCGCCTATGCCGTATACCTTTGGAGAAGTGTCAAGTGCCCAGTCAACCTCGATAACCGTCTGCGTATCTGCAGCTGTGGGAACATATTTGAACTCTCCCGTGGCACTTGCAGTAATAGGAGTTCCGTTAACCGTAGGAGCATAGAGAGGATTTTCAGGGACAAGAACAAATGTAGGCTCGGAGGTGTCGCTTCCAAGACTTGCCACCTCAACCGTTCCACCACTCTTTGCCTTCACAACATAATCGTAATTTGCAGATGCCGCAAAGGAATATGTGTCGTCAATTCCGTTTGAAAGCACGAGAACAGAGTTGCCCATAACAGTTATATTGTTGAGCGCAATTGTCTGTCCCTCTGCAAAAGTACCACCGGTTATTGTGGTAAGCAAGTTTCCGTAAAGAGTCTTTGCGGAGTTGTTTCCGGCATTGATAGAAGCGGAAGAATAGTCACCGCCGTTTATGGCAAGCTTAATGTAATATGAAGTGCCGTCAACCGCTGTACCAACATCTGCGGAATTTCCGCCTCGGATTGTCATATAAGTACCGCTGTTAAGGGTTACATCAATGTTTCTGTCCTTACTTCCTGCACCACCGATAAGAGTTATGCCTGTTCCCTCAACGGTTACATTATCCCCGATAACAAAGGCTCTTGCATCAGCGTTAACAGTTTTTCCATTAGTATTAAGAATAATATTCTCAATAACAAGAGGTGTCCAGTTATAGAAAGTATCGGTAAAGGTCCAAGAGGATGAGGCATCATATCCGCAGATAACGGTTGTTCCGCTTCCATTCCAAAATGAATTGGTGTGACCGCTAAACTCGCCGACAACAATAACCTTACCGCCGATAGCCGCTTTTATAGCACTTACAATATCAGAAAAAGCATATACTCCCGTGCCATCCTCTTTAAGCTCAATAAGACCTCCACCTGTTTTTACATATGCTGTCTTTACACCGTCAATAGTGTAAGCCTGTGCCGTGCCGGAGGTTTTTATCCATGTGACAACATATTCACCTGGTGTACCTGCTTCAAACTTACCTGTAATGTTGAGCTTGCCGTTTACAATGGGGGCATAGCCGGCATTTCCTGTAAGAATAAAGTCCGTTCCGTCAAAAGTAACCATGCCGCCTGCGGCTGACTTTATTGCATAGTCAAAACCATCTGCATATTCAAAGCCGTAGGTATCAAACATTCCGTTGTTGAAGATCACAGCAGAAACGCCGCCGACAGTTCCGATATTTGAATAACCAATGCTCTGACTCTGGGCAAATGTACCGCCGTTTACAGACACAACAACAGAGTTTGGTATATCTGTCGCAATGAGAGAACCTGCATCAATAGTCGCCGCAGAAAAATCTCCGCCGTTAAAGGTGAGATAATGTCCGCCACACTTTGAAGTGTTGGTTGTTGCGGCATCACTTCCGGCATAAATATTCTTGGTAAACACGCCGCTGTTGAAAATCAGATTACCACCGTGAGGAGATCCGGAGCCACCGCCATATACGTTACCGCTGAATGTGCCGTCAAGACCTTCTCCGAAAATAAACTCGTTTCCGTCTGCGGCAAACATACCGGTCCACGCAACTTTTATATTCTCAATAGTTACCTTTGTCCAGGGATGAACCGTGCCTGTAGAGGATATCTTTGAATTTTCATCTATACCTCTGATAGTGAGGTAAGAAGGGTTGTTGTTGGGAATATGGAGATTCTCGGAAACCTCGCCGACAACAAGGACTACTATTTCAGCCTTATCTGTATTTGCCTTGAAGATGTTGGTAAGAGTGTCAAATGCATATACGGTTGCACCCTCGTATTCATATACACCACCGCCTGTTTTAAGAAAAGCGGTTTTTTCACCATTGATGGAATAGAACATGGGGGAGGTAGGCTCGGTTGCACTTACCCATGTAACCGCAAATTTCTGTACATTTGTGCCGTCGGGAGCTTCGGGAGAAAGAGTGTACGTTCCGTCGGAGTTTGCCACACAGGCTGTTCCGTTGACAGCAGGAGCAAGTCCATCATCCGGAGTGAGAAGAAATACGGGAGCACCGCCATAAGGAGCCTGTGTCTTTATGGAAACCTCGCCGCCTTCTGCCGATTCAACAACATAATCCATGCCGGCAGGCACGTCAAATCCTGTGATGCCGTTATTGTAAATCGCAGTTACAGCACCCTTAAAATCTGTCGCCTTGTTTCCCAGTATAATGCTCTTGTTGGTAAATGTTCCGCCGTTTACAATGAGATTAACATTACCGTATACTGTATTTGCGGCATTATTAAATCCAAGGTCAAATCTTGTTGTTTTGTTTATGTTGTTTACAACAATTTCAAAAGTAGCAGGGGATGTCATTGCTTGTGTACCGGCATAATTGCTACCGGATGAAAGAATATACTGATTCAGGTTGACTTCTTCATTAAAAGTAGTTTTAGCATAGGAAACCTCCTTAAGATTTCCCAGCAAACCATAGTAAATAGATCCGGCTGTTGTCATTCCCTTACCCCAGACCATATCGGTACTACCGAAAACATATTTAGCTGAGGGATTCAAACAATGAAGCTTGAAGTTTTCAAGGGTAGTTGGGCCTCCGCTGAAACTCAGCTGATGATTAAATTTAAGCACATCTGTGCCATCTTTATTAAGACCCGTTATAAGAATATGACCTCTCGATGCAGTATCAACAAAGGTACTGTCAGAATTCGTGGTTGGGTCGGTAAATTCACCGCAGACAACCACAACACCTGCCTGCTTGTTGAGAGCCGCAATACCTTCCTTGAGTGTGCCGTAAGTGTTATAAGTGGTTTCTCCCACAGTTACAGTTTCGCTGTTTGAAAGATAAACAGTAGGCAGTCCGTCAACTGTATAAACCTCGCCTGCGGCAAAAGATGTCATGCAAAGTAAAAGAGCCAAAGCGACAGATGCAAGGAGAACAAATACTAAAGATATTATACTTTTTTTCATTATAATTCCCCCTTATTAGGCAGTAATGTCATTGTGAACAACAAACTCATAAACGCCGGAAGTGATTTCATAATATCTTCTGCCGTTTTCTGTCTTTATGTACTCAACGCCCTCGGAAAGCGCAATATCCTTGCCGCCCTCTGTGATATAGGCAGAGTCATTTTCAACGGGAAGGATAAGTGTTGCACTTGTGTTTGCAGGAACGGTACAATTATAGGTAAATGTACTTCTGTCATCGGAAACCTTCCAATCACTCTTGATAAGTCCGTTTGTGGAATCAAAGCTTCCCTTTGCCCATGTAACACTTGTGTCATCATAAGATGCATACTGCGGACGAAGTTCAAAGTGTGCAAAGCCCTCGTTGCCGTCCTTGTATGCGTGTGCAATACCGAGCACGTCTGTGTAGAGCCATCTTGCAGGTGCACCGAAAACATAGTGATTACGGGACATCACGCCACCGCCATATGTTTCCCAGATGGTTGTCGCACCATTATTTACCATGTTGAGAAGCGAAGGATAGCTTTCGTTCTCCATGAGCTTCATAGCAGTGTCATACTGTCCGTTTTCGCCAAGAGCAGGGTAGAGTAGATTCATACCGATAAAGCCAACGGTCTGAATGTAGTTTTCCTTTGCAACGATTTCTGCAAGCTTTGCCGCTGCAAGAGGCTTTTCCTCGTCGGTATACATATTGAAGTAAAGACCCATTGCGTAAGAAGTCTGAGAGCCTTCACCGTCATGATATACACCGTCAGAATCTGTATAACCGCCGGAACGGCAGGTGATTCCATCTTCCTTGACAAAGTTCTTTTTCCATGCCGCAGAGAATTTCTGATGAAGCTCTCTGTAATATGCCGCATCTTCTGTTTCACCGATTTCGTCTGCCATTTCGGCAAGGATATAACAGCTGTATGCAGAGAATGCTGTACCAACCTCGGCATAGCTTGTTTCACGCCATACCCATGAGGTTGTTCTGTATTCGTTTACATAATAGCCCTTATCAGACTTATTGTTGTAATGTGCAAGATGGTCACCATAGTTACCGTCAAGACGTACATACTTGGGGTCTATAATGTATTCAGGAATTTCAGCATCAGGAAGAACTACACCCTCATCTGTGCTGTGTACCTTCTTGGTGAGAAGAAAATCAATCCACGCCTTCATTGTCTCATAGTTTTCCTTGATAATGGTGACATCTCCGTACTGATTGTACATTTCCCACGGAATTACGATAAGACAGTCAGACCAACCCGAAGGAGTCTTAGTGTTAACACCGCTACCGGATGTTATAGGACCCATTGAAGGAATGATCTCAGAAACGGCACCGTCGGGATAACGAGATGCCCTAGTCATATCCTGGAAATTGCGATAGTGGTTGAACACATTACTATAATAGGAAGCAACTGCCGCAAAAATCTGAGCATCTCCCGTCCAGGTGTTCTTTTCACGGGTAGGGCAGTCAGTAAGCGTGGAAACAAAGTTACCTCTGATAGACCAACGCACGTTGTCAATATATCTGTTGATCTTGGAATTGGAGGTTTCAATCACACCTGTTTCTTCCATGTCACTTGTAAGAACAAGTCCCTCAACGTTTTCAAAGGGAAGAGCCTCAGGAAGACCTGTTATCTGCAAATACTGATAACCATGGTAAACAAGATCAAATTCAACAGTTTCTCCGCCCTCGTCACCACGGAAAATATATCTGTCTTCACCGTTGTGACCAAGATAAGCGGTGGGGTCAATAGTTGTTCCACCGTCACCCGAAAGGAACTCGCAGTAGCTAATTACAATCTCGGTACCCTCGGGAGCTTCTGCGGTAATTCTCGAAGTACCAACGAGGTTCTGGTCAAACTTGTAAACAAAAACATTTTCCTTGGGATTTGTAACGGATGTGGGGTGCAAAACCATGGTGTTTCTAACAGGCTCCATGTTTTCGCCAACAAGATTTGTTGCAATAAGACCGGAATTGTTAGGCTTGAATGTATCACTTGCCGTTACAGCAGTCCACTTATAAGACTCGCTTCCGTTCTCATTCCACTTTTCGATTTTTCTTCTTGCATCAACGTGCTGACCGATATAATACCTATCGGTAGTTGTAGGACCGTCAGTTGTACCAAGCCAGGTGGAATCGGTATCAATCACCTGAGTTGAGCCGTCAGTATATGTGATAACAAGCTTTGCCTTAAGACCGACATTTGTACCATAGTTTGTACCAACTGCACCTGCGTTGTACCAGCCATGACCAACCTCAGCAGCAACAGTATTGTCACCGTTTACAAGAAGCTCCTTGACATCATACGTCTGATAGTAAAGAGTTGTTGTGAACTGAGACTTGCCGGGTGCCATGTAGTCATCACTTGCACGTTTGCCGTTGATGTACATTATCTGGTTACCTGCAGCAGTTGAATAAAGACGTGCCTTTTCAATAAGAGAAGCATCCTTTTCAAGAGCAAACTGCTTTCTGAAAAGGGAAGAAGCAAGAGTAGTTTCCTGAATGCCATCAACAAGAACATTTCCGTCAGCATCGGAAATTACAACATTCTTAAAAACACCGGTTTCACTACCTGAGGTATGTCCGTAAAGCTTGCCGACATATCTGTTGTCGCCCTGATAAGGATAATCAAGAACGTGTACACCCTCAATATATGTAGAAATGTTTTCTTCTCCCATAACGAGCTTTATAGCAATAGGCTTGTTTACCCATGCTGCACCGTCAGAAATGATATGCGAAATATCAACAGACTTAATCACTTTCCATGAATCGTCCTTATTATAATGGTAACGCAGACAAGGAGTATCGTGAGCCGTGAGACTTATCTGCCACATATATCTCTCAGAATTATCTTCAGAAACGCCGAAATTAACACCAAAAGCTGTACCTGTAACAGTAAGTTCTAAATCAATTGTGGCGTTGTCAAAAGCATAGTAGGGGTCATTTGCAGCAACCCACTTGTTGTCAACACCAAAGTCACCAAAAAGTCCCGTTTCAAACTTTGCAACTTCAGGGGAGGGAATTGCCTCTCCATCCATGCCATAAGAAACAACTGTCCAATAGTATTCGGTAGCAGGCTCAAGAACAAGAGCATCAACAGCACCGTCACCGTTTACCACACCATAATAAGCATGCGTAGAATTTGATTCAACCTTTCCGCTAAACCAAACATCAAAGTCGCCGGAAACAGCCTTATCATAAGAGGTTGCAACACCAAGCTCATACGCTGTCTGCTTCTGACCTCTCTTTGTAGATTCCATTACCCAGTTGAATTCGGGAGTCTCATAATCAATACCCATAGGGTTATATCTGTAATCTGTCTGAAGTTTCATAACATTTGTCCAATCGTAGCTTTCACTAGTAATTTCAAAATTAGGCTTGATAATAGCCAAATCTGCAACCTGCACAACACCGTCTTCGTCTATATCAGCAACAGCTCTTGCAGATTCAAACACAGGTTCAGGATTCATCGCTCTCATCATAACAGCAAGATCCTTTGTGTTGATTTTACCGTCACCATTGAGATCCCCCGGCAAAAGCGCAGTTTCAAGATCGTCAAACGAAATATCACGGCTGTGCACCCGGACATTGTTTATCGTATAGTCAAGATACCCCTGCTTTTTGATAACAATATCATAGATACCGTGTGGAACCTGAACAGAGTAAACACCGCTCTGTCCATTCTCGGTAACTTGCGCACGATAAATTTTACCGCCGGTTTCATAGAACGTAACAGAAGCGGGATTCACCGGTGCTCCGCTTTGTTTTCCTTGCGTCAGGAATGTTCCGCTTACTTCATAGGTGGTCTGTGCAAAAACAGCACCTGTGCAAACGGATGCCATAACCATGACAAGGCAAAGCATAAGCGCAGCAATTCTTTTGATGTTTTTCATAAACACCTCTCCTTAGATTTTTTAATATGCAAAGTGAATAATTCATCCATTTTGCAATACTATCATTATTATAATACAATTTTCAAAAAAAGAAAATTGAGTATTTTGCCAAGATTGGTTGATGTTTTTTGTCATTAGGAAAAATTGTTGTGTTTTTGCACAAAAGTGCGTACTTTCTTTTTAGCACATTAACAAATCCGCAAACTTAGCATTTCTATCAAACAGCACAAAAATATCGTTTGCAAGGCATATGTGTTTGTGAGATTATTGCATTGACAAACAAAGTTTTTTTTGCTATAATTTATAATATCATATTATTTTTATGAAAGTGGGAAACACAATGACATTTGAAAAGAAACTCAGAGCCGGTATAATTGGTGCAACAGGCATGGTTGGTCAGAGATTCATCACTCTCCTTGCAGAGCATCCCATGTTTGAAATAACAGTCCTTGCCGCAAGCGCACGCTCAGCAGGCAAAACCTACAAAGAAGCTCTTGGCGGAAGATGGAAGCTCAAAACCCCAATGCCCGAAAAAGTTGCTGACATGATTGTTTATGATGCAACAGCAGACATGGAAAAGGTCGCTTCTATGTGCGATTTCACATTCTGCGCAGTCGATATGAAGAAAGATGAAATCCGCGCACTTGAAGAAGCATATGCAAAAACCGAAACTCCCGTTGTTTCAAACAACTCCGCTCACAGAACAACCCCCGATGTTCCCATGGTTATTCCAGAAATCAACCCCGAGCATCTTGAAGTTATAAAGGCTCAGAGAGAAAGACTTGGTACAAAATCCGGTTTTATTGCTGTTAAGCCCAATTGTTCAATCCAAAGCTACGTTCCCATGCTTTCACCGCTTCGCAAGTTTGGCATAGACAAGGTTGTTGTCTGCACTTATCAGGCTATATCCGGTGCCGGAAAGACTTTCAACGAGTGGCCTGAAATGATCGATAACGTTATTCCTTACATTGGCGGCGAGGAAGAAAAGAGTGAAAACGAGCCAATGAGAATCTGGGGCAAGGTTGAAGACGGCAAAATTGTTTCCGCCGACGACACTCAAATCACAACAACCTGCATCCGTGTTCCTGTTACCGACGGTCACACAGCAGCTTGTTTTGTAAGCTTCAAAAACAAGCCGTCTAAAGAAGAAATCCTTGAGCTTTGGGACAATTTTGCTGGCGAGCCTCAGAAGCTTGGACTCCCTTCTGCTCCCGAAAAGTTTATCACATATTTTGAGGAGGACAACCGTCCCCAGGCAAATCTTGACCGTGATATTTACAAGGGTATGGGCGTAACCTGCGGAAGACTCAGAGAAGACAAGATGTTTGACTATAAATTTGTTGGTCTTTCTCACAACACCTTGAGAGGTGCAGCAGGCGGTGCCGTTCTTATCGCAGAGCTTCTTGCGGCAAAAGGATATATCGTTCATAAAGCATAAATTCTATAGTGAAAAATCTGCTCCGAGCAAATGTCTTGGCGCAGATTTTTTGTTTTTTCTTGTTTTCTTATAAATTGCGACACAAAATGATGTTGAATGAAATAAAACTTTATGGTATCATTGTAGTGTTGATTTTTGTCGGATAGACTCTCTTTTTCCGACTTTATAACGAAAGGATATACAATTATGAAATCCGGAAATATCAAATCAAAAAGCTTCTCTACAATTGTAATTGCTCTTGGCATGGCGTTTTCACTTGCTATTGGAGCCGTCGTCGGAGCATATTCCTCCGAGGATGACCCACTTATTTCTCTCAGCTACATAAATGAGGTTGTTATACCCAATATAAAATCATACATCGAGCAGAGAATCGGCGAATCCAAGTTGTCACAGGATTCTGTCCCCGTCATTTCTTATGAGCAATCCGTTCCTGTGAACTACGAGGTAGTTGCTCTCACAAAGGATCAGGAGCTCATCGCCGAGGACAGCGTTGAAATCATTTTAAGAAGCGGTCAGGCGGTTGTAATCTCGCCATTTGACAACCAGGGCATCGGTAACATGGCAAACGGCGCCGAGCTTTTAAACGGAGAGCCTTTGCCCAAAAACAATTACTGCATAATCCCAAGAGGTGACGGCAGAGGTGTACATGCCAACACCGACGGCTGTTATTTCCTTGTGAGAGGGGAGTACGTCATCAAATGATTTTATCAAAGCTTTTCAAAAACAAAAGTGCGACCGCTGTATTAATGGCGTTATCGTTTGTTTTATCCCTCTCGTTGATTCTTCCGGCAGCAAACGCTGTCGAGTTTTCAGATGATATGTTTATCAGAGTTGGTTTGTATTATGGAGAATCTACCGCCGGTTTTTATAAAATGACTTCAGACACAGGCTTTGATATAGTTGAATTTGACGAGGTTACGCAGGAATACACCGTTACAAAACACATTTCTTCTTTTGGTGGAACCTGTTCAAGTGTCGGAACGGTTGTCAGCGCAGTTTTCGACAATGGAGAAACAGCAAGTGGTGAAAAACTTTACATCGCCGCTGCAGATTTTGATAGCGATGAAAGACCCGTTATAAGCGTGCCAAGCGGAAAAAAGTTCCATGGTATTCTTCGTTTTACCGCACAAAACTCAAGGCTTACAGTTGTCAATGTCCTAAGGCTTGAAGACTACATAAAAGGAGTTCTTCCAAATGAGGTTGTTCCCTCATGGGAGCACGAATGTCTGAAAACCTCTGCCGTTGCCGCAAGAACCTTTGCGCTGTCCACACTCAACGGCAAACACAACTCTCTCGGATTTGATGTCTGCAACACAATTTGTTGTCAGGTTTACGTTGGAGCAGGAACAGAAACAGAAGCAACAAATCTCGCAATTGACGAAACCCTCTCCGAGATTCTTGTTTATGACGGGAAAATTATCTCCGCAGTTTATCATTCTTCAAGTGGAGGGTGTACAGAAAGTGCCGCAGGAGCATGGGGTGGCTCGGAGGAAACACATCCTTATCTAACGGTTGTTGAAACCCCTTTTGAAAAATACGAAGAATACCCTAACGGCTCTTGGACATACGACACGACAGCAAAAGAGCTTTATGAATATATAAACAGCAAGGGGGCATATTCCGGAAAACTCCGTGAGACAATCGAGAGAATAGAGTACACCCCCGGACCTTCGGGTTATGTGAGGGAGGTCACTCTGTATGACCCTTATGGAAATAATTTTACAGTAAAAACATCGTCAAATGTATTTTCGTTGTTTTCAAAATTCGTTAAAAGCGCAAATTTCACCATAACCACAGATCAGAATAACAAATCCAATGCAACGCATGAAACAGCTTCTCAAACGCCTGTAACAGTTAGTGCAAAGGTGTATGTTCTTACAGCAAGCGGACTTAAAAGTTTTGTCCTCTCCGGCGAAACAAGTGTTGTAACCGCAAGTGGTATAGATTCAATCGGAACAACTGCAACACCCGAGGAAAAGAGTGAAATTATAACCGGTAAACAATCAATACTTCTTGGCAAAGGACCGGTAACTTTCAACGGAAAGGGATTTGGTCATGGTGTCGGTCTCAGCCAGTTCGGTTCAAGAGAGCTTGCAAAGCTCGGAAAGACATACGATGAAATTCTCGGAACATATTACCCCGGAGCAGTTTTAACCAACATCGGAAGTCTCGCACATAACGAGGAAGAATAATCTTCAAAAGCACCCACATTAACAAGGAGCTCAAAATGAAACTCATATCAAAAAGAATTCTTTCAGCATTATTTTTATTGATTTTAGTCACTGTTTTTTCCTCATGCAACGGCAGCAGTGAAAAGGTAACAATGTTCGGATCATTCCCATTCAGCGAAGCAGATTTCGACGAGAATATTTACGAAGATTCCGAATACATGGCAAAAGAACGTGCACTTCGCTATATTTCGGACGAGGGCACAAACGTGCTGATTTCAGATGAGAAATATACAGACTACGGCGACGGCGATGATACTCTGTTTTTTGCAAAGTATTTCAAGTCTATCATCGACGGAAGCGCAGAGCTTTATCGGTCTTATCATACAGAACGATTCCTTAACGACACCTCAAAGCCGTTTGACTTCAGGACTTCTCAAAACAGCATTTTCACCCCTCAAAAGCTTTATAACATTGAGGTTCAGAAAATTGACAGCGGAAAACTTGATGATGTTCTTTACAGATACTACATCGTGCGATACCTTATTCTTGATAACAATGGCACTTTCCGAAACGATGCCATGCTTGACAAGGGGTATGTTCCGCTTATGATTACTCTTGTCACGCCCGGAAGCCAAAGCTCAAGCACTCCGCTAATTGACAGAGTTGAATTTCTTAGCGACATAGTTGTTGCGCCGACCGAATAAAGCATTATATAGTTTTTGCGCCTTTAAAGATCTAATTTTCTTTCAAAGGCGTTTTTCTTAAAATCATATTTTTTATAAAAAAACGGTAACAAATCTAAAAATCTTTCGTCTAACCATTCGTAAGATAAAAATGGGAACATAAAATTCCCGAAAACTATTGCAAAACGCAAATATATGTGATATAATAGGCACAATAAGATTTGCCGATTTGCAGATTTTAAATTATTATACGGAGGTACACACCAATGAAAAAGATTCTTACACTCATTCTCGCACTCACAATTTTTGCATTTTCCGCAATCGGATGCGGAAACACCGACACCAATGTTGACGGAACAGACGAAACTGTCGGCGCAGACACAGAACTCGATTCCGGAAACGATTCAGAAGCTGAAACAGAAAACGAAAACAATGATGAAACACCTGTCGGCGATGACGTTGCTGTTGACAACAAAACTCCTGCTGAAATCATTGATGCAATTTATGCAGAGAACCCCGTTGAGCTTTCCGTCATCACAATGGATGTTGACTTGACCGATCCCGATGCTTTGGCTTATTACACAGGTCTTAAGTCCGCTGAAAAGATTAGTGCCGCATCTGTTTCCGAATCTGCTTTCGGTTCTCAGGCTTATTCTCTTGTTATAGTAAAGGTTAATGATGCCGCTGATGCAAAAACCGTTGCAGAAGAAATGAAAGAGAATATCGACCAGAGAAAATGGTGTTGCGTTGAAGCTGATGACATGAAGGTTTGCGCAGACGGAAACACAGTAATGCTTTTCATGGTTGACTCTGAATTTGCAGATTCCGTTACAGCATCTGACCTTGCTGAAGCTTTCAAGACAGTTTGCGGCGGAAGCGTAGACGTTGAGCTTTAATTCAAATAAATTGCATTATCACAGCTCGCCCCGTAAAAAGGACGAGCTGTTTTTTGGGAGAAAGTTATGATTTTTTCGGGAATTCCGTTTTTATTTTATTTTCTTGCAATAACAATGCTGGCGTATTTTGCTGTTCCGAAGTGTGCAAAAAACACGGTACTTCTCATCGCGAGCCTTATTTTTTATGGTTGCGGTGAACCAATATTCCTTATTCTTATGTCAATATCTATTCTCGTAGGTTACGCCTCGGGAATTTTCATAGGTAAGTTCAAAACATCAGATGGAAAGAACACAGCTGCTTCAAAAGCTGTTGCGGTAATTTCAATTGTTATCCTCGGAGGTTTTCTCGCATACTTCAAATATGCTGACTTTTTCATTGAAAATTTCAATGCGCTCACCGGACTTGGTCTGCCGCTTCTTCGTGTCACACTGCCCATAGGAATAAGCTTCTACACATTCCAGATTCTAAGCTATACAGTGGACGTTTACAGAGGTACAGTTAAAACCCAACGAAATCTCATAGATTTTGCAACCTTTGTAACCATGTTTCCACAGCTTATTGCAGGTCCCATTGTAAGATACATTGATGTTGAAAAAGAGCTCTGTGAGAGAACGTGCACAGCAGATAAAGCATTTATGGGTGTGCGCAGGTTCATCGTCGGACTTTCCAAAAAGGTGCTTCTTGCAAACGCAGCAGCAGAGCTTTGCGACATATTCAGAGCATCAGATGAAAAATCGGTGCTGTTCTATTGGATGTACGCAATATGCTTCTCGCTGTATGTTTACTTTGATTTTTCAGGTTACAGCGATATGGCAATCGGCATCGGACACATTCTCGGCTTCAATTTCCCAGAAAATTTCAACTATCCCTATCTCTCAAAAAGTATAACCGAATTCTGGCGCAGATGGCACATGACCCTCGGAGGTTGGTTCAGAGATTATATTTACATTCCAATGGGCGGAAACCGTGTAAATCCTGCACGATGGGTGCTGAATATCGCAGTCGTGTGGATGTTTACAGGTCTGTGGCATGGCGCAGCCTGGAACTTTGTTATCTGGGGAATAATGTTTGCAGTTTTGCTACTTGCGGAAAAACTTTTCATCCTCAATATTTTGAAAAAAATCCCCTCATTCCTTTCACACATTTATGTGCTGTTCCTTATCCTTATAAGCTTCATAATTTTCAACGCCGATACAATGAGCCTTGCTTTTTCTGATATTTGCGGACTTTTCGGCTTCTCGCAAGGGGAGAGGCTGCCTCTTGTTTCAACACCTACTCTTTATTACTTAAGGAGTTACGCAGGAATTATAATAATCGGAATTATCGGAAGCACACCTTTTCCTGCAAAATGTGCCAGGTTTCTCCGTGAAAAATGCTCCAACGTTTCCGCCATTTGTGAGCCCGTTGTTATGCTTATACTGTTGCTTGTTTCCACAGCGTTTCTCGTGGACGGTTCATTCAATCCATTTCTATATTTCAGGTTTTAAAAAGGAGGTTGCACAATGAATAAAGATAATAAAAACATTTTAAACTCTAAAGAAAATAATATCTCTCAGCGCTCCTCCAAAAAAACACTCATCGGACTCATTTCCGTTGTGTCAGTCTGGGCAATGCTTTGCATATGCTGCTTCTTTAAGCCTCAGACAGACTTTTCTGACAGCGAAAGACGCAAGCTTGCAACTTTCCCCAATACAAGTGCAGAAAGCATTTTAAGCGGCAAATTCATGACAGATTTTGAAAGCTATTCTCTCGACCAATTTCCACTTCGTGACAGCTTCAGAACGCTCAAAGCCATAACTGCAATCTATGGATTCGGCATGAAAGACAACAACAATATTTACAGCGTTGACGGCTACACGGCAAAAATCGAGTATCCACTGAATGAAAACTCTGTGACATCAGCCGCTTCAAAGTTTAAGAATATATACGAAAAGTATATCGAAGGAAAAAACTCAAATGTCTATCTGTCAGTGATTCCCGATAAAGGTTATTTCCTTGCAAAAAAACATGGTTACCCGACAATTGACTACAGCAAAGTAAACACACTTATGCAAAAAGGAATGCCCTTTGCAAAGTATATAGACATTTTCCCAACGCTAAGCCTTGAAGACTACTACAAAACAGACACCCATTGGAAACAGGAAAATCTATCCGACACCGCAGAGAAAATCCTCACGGAAATGGGAGCTGAAACAATCAGCAATCCTGTTATAAACACAGCTGATAAGCCTTTTTACGGTGTGTATTACGGACAATCTGCGCTTCCTCTTGCAAGTGAACAAATAAAGTATATAACGAGCCCAACAATTGAAAAATGCGTTGTAACAAACATGGAAACAGGCAAAACAGGCGGCATTTACAACATGGAAAAACTCGACGGAAAAGACCCATATGAGATGTATCTATCCGGTGCATGTGCGCTTCTTTATATAGACAATCCAAACGCACAAACAAAGCGCGAGCTTATAATTTTCCGTGACTCATTCGGCAGCAGCCTTGCACCGCTTTTAGTTGAGAGCTACTCTAAAATAACAATTGTAGATACACGTTATATCCTTTCAGAGCTTGTGGGAAATTACGTAACCTTTGAAAATTCAGACGTACTTTTCATATACAGCTCAATGATTCTCAACAACAGCAACACCTTAAGATAAAGAAATGGTCTGTATCGCCAAAAAGCCGATGCAGACCATAATTTTATAAAAGGGGAGAGGAAATCTAAAAAAGAACAACTCTGCCGATAAAAGAAATATCATCAGTTTTGTTGAATTTCGCCATAATCTCGAATGTCTTTTCATGCTCAGACACAACATACTTCTCAATACCAAGATCATCAGAAAGATGTGCTTCTTTGTGAAAATGAATCTCAATGTCTTTTACGTTACAATTCTCAAGAACAATTTCTTTTTCAAGCTCGTCGGTAACAAAATCTGCAATAATAGCATTATTGAGATGATTGTTTTCATCCATATCAGAAAGGCGAACAGAGCGAACATTTGTTTCAACAGGGGAGCCATCACAAAGAATATTTCTCGAAAGAGGGCAGTCAGCAACAATTTCATCACTGTGTGGAAAAGAATAATTGAGAGCATTCGGACGCTGCGGACGGCGTGTTTCATAATTAAGAAGCACCCAAGAGGACGAAGCCTCACCAACAATATCACCATCAGTATTATAAAAGAAAAAATCTCTTATAAAATAGATGCCAACAATTTTCGTAGGAATTGTTTTAATAGTGATTTTATCATAAATTGACACAGGATGCTTAAACTTAACACGAAGCTTAATGAGAACAAAGACAAGATTGTCTTTTCGCATCATTGGATAAGTAACTCCCATATTGTCAAGATCCTCACGTGCAAGCTGTTGCATTGCTTTCAACACGGACGACATTTTAACATTACCGTTTGGATAAGCATCGTAGCTGTAAAAATTATAACTTCTTTCTAACGCCATTTAAAATTCCTCCAATATTTTTCAATACAAAAGATTAATTTTAAAATTTCTCTTATAAAAATGTAATTACGCCCAAAAAGGCATTTATTGTAATACGTATGCAATCTGTGCGCAATCTTCCAATTTAACATTGCCCCGAATTATATAAAATTTTTATTTTATATAATTAACGCTATCTCACAAAATCGCTCTCTAATTCTCCCCTCACAGAGCAAATTGAGTGAAAAATTCATATTCATATATTTATATTACTATTTGATGCACATTGCGCCGCCAAAATCGGTTAAAACGCTTTCCGACAATGCTTCGCAAAAAACGCCATGACTTGCACAAAAGCTTTTTATATTCTCATATTCGCTATGTTTTTTTACATCGCCAAAAAACGCCAATCCATCATTTGCAAATTTAAAACTTGCACCACCAATGAAACCACAATTATACCCCGGTAAAACTACTTCACGTTTTTTCAGAAGCAATACATCAAAACCATGTTCCTCAAATTGCTTTGCAAGACCGCAGTCCTCAGTTATAAGCGCATCCTTCCCTACAACACAAACTGAGCATTTTACATATCCTTGTTTGGTGAAAATAATTTCACACCCACTTGTTGTTTCGGTTTCTAAAACTTTTTTGTCTGTTCCCTTTCCACAGAACATTTGTTTTCCCATTCTAAGGCAATCAAGAGAGGCATCGTTCGGATATTTAATCTCTTCACAATTGTGTTGTATTTTAGTAATATTTTCACTTTCTTGATCAGAAAGACTCACCATTGCGTCTGTATCAATGCTTTTTAACAAATCATAAGCATTTTTATGTGCAATCCACTCCCCTTTTGATGTATAATACATACACATATCGGGATGCGACGCAACAGAATGCGGCAGGAAGTCACACAATTGAAGTAAATTATAATTCATTCCGAGTTTTTTTATTTGTGACAAAATCTCTGCGTCAACTTTCAAGACTTCACCTGAGATTATCAACTCTTTTACCATTTTCAGAGGTAAATGTGGCGAAAATGAGCTTGTTTCACCTCTTTGATCCAAGATACTACTTCTCATCATCATTACGTTCGTTTTTGCGCTCGCTAAAAAGCTTTAGTGCATCAAACACACTTCTGACAGGCATGATTCTTACACCTTTCCTGTTCTTTAGTGACGAGTGAAGCTTCTCATAATTATGATACGGAATAAGAATCGTGTCAAAGCCGAGCCTTATCGCTTCTTTTACCCTTGTTTCAATACCCGAAACCGACCTGCATTCTCCTGCAAGTCCAAGCTCACCAATCGCAACCGTCTTTTCACTTATGGCTATATCCTTGAAAGAGGAAATTATCGCAAGAGCCGCCGGTAAGTCGCTCGACGGTTCAACAAGTCGAAGTCCGCCTGCAACATTGAGATATATGTCTTGCGTACCAAGATTCAGACCGAGCCTCTTTTCAAGAACTGCAGTTATCAGAGCCATTCTGTTGTAATCAAAGCCTGTGTTCATACGCCTTGGAACAGGATAAGAGGTTTGCGTCACAAGAGCCTGAATTTCAGACAAAATCGGACGTGTGCCTTCAATAACGCACAATGCGCATCCTCCCGAAACGCCAATCGGGCGCTGTGAAAGCATATGCTCAGAGGGATTCTCGACCTCCACAAGCCCCTCCTCTTCCATTTCAAACATACCAATTTCATTCGTCGAACCAAAACGGTTTTTGACAGCCCTGAGAATTCTGTAAGCATATTGTTTATCGCCCTCAAAATACAAAACCGTGTCAACCATATGCTCAAGAACTTTAGGTCCTGCAATTCCTCCGTCTTTGTTTACATGACCAACAATCAAAACTGCTATTCCCGATGATTTTGCAATACGCATAAACGCCGAAGCGCAGTTTTTAACCTGTGTTACTGATCCCGCCGAAGAAGATGCTTCACTGTCATACATGGTCTGAATCGAGTCAATAACAACTATATCCGGAGAAACAGTTTCAATTTCGGGAACAATTTCAGAAATTTCTGTTTCAGAAAGAACGAGAAGGTTCTCATTTGCAACGCCAAGTCTTTCAGCTCGCATTTTAAGCTGCCCCATAGATTCTTCACCCGAAACGTATAAAAGCTTCTTTCCCTCGGAAAGACAGCCGCAAACCTGAAGCAATAGAGTTGATTTACCAATTCCCGGCTCACCGCTTATAAGAGTAACAGAACCATCAACAATTCCGCCACCCATTACCCTGTCAAACTCTCTGATTCCCGTTACTGTTCTTGTCTGAGAAGGCAGCGTAACCTTGTTTATAGGTTCACTTTTAGGTGTATGGTTCAAACTTGAAGCAGCCTTGTTTTTCAAACTTCCCTTAACAGGTGCACTGACCGTCTTAACCTCCTCCATGCAATTCCATTCACCGCAGGAAGGACATTTTCCAAACCATTTTGTTGTTCTGTAATCACATTGAGTACACACATACTCACTTTTATTCTTTCCTGCCACGTTTTTCGTCCTTTCCGATATTCGAGTTTAAAGAATAATTATCATCAATCGCACTCATTCATCTTTGGATTTTGATTGATATAATTCAAAACCGCCGTGTAAAGCATAAACGCAAGTTTTCGCCGATACTCCTCAGACGAGAGAAGTGCCGCCTCCTCGGGATTTGAGAGGAATCCACATTCAACAAGAATCGCCGGCATCTCAAGCTTATTTAAAACAAGAATAGACGAGCCAGCACTCTTTATTTCACGCTTATTCCCCTTTTGCAAAAGCATCTTGTTAGTGTCTCTCACCGTCTGTGCAAAAAGTTTGCTCTGAGGAGAATTTCCCGAATAATAGACCTGCAAACCGCTATATTTTGCAACTGGGAACTTATTCTGATGAATGCTTATAAACAGTGCGTCGCTATAACCATTTGCAAAATCAACACGCGCAAGTAAATCGCTTCGCTTTTTGCTTCCAGAATAGTTTTCAGAGGACAACAATATGTCCTCCGTGCGTGTCATCGCAACGTCAAATCTACCTAACTTCAAAAAATCATAAAGATACTTTGAAATCGAAAGATTGACTTCTTTTTCAAGCAATCCGCTTTCAGCAACGGCACCACCGTCCATCCCACCATGCCCGGGGTCTATGATAATTGTGGGATAGCGACGTATTCCGATATTCGAGATTGCCTTATCTGCGGGACAATTGTTAATTTTTTCCCCATTTCCAATCAAGCCAAGAATCACGCAGCAAAGCACAAACATTGCCGTAAACACAAAAAATCCGGTCATGAAACCCCAAATCCCGCCTAATTTTGAGTTCTCACGTTCAAACTCGGCAAAAACACGCTTATTCATACGCACCACCGCAAATAGATTGATTACGGTAAAGCATATTCCCCAAAACAAATAATTATGAGATTAATAAATGCTTATTTTTTTGCCTTCTTTTCCCCTATTCCGTTAACGCCCATCCAATAAGCAACAAATCCAATAACAAGCGTAACAAAGCAATACAGGAAAAACCTTAAAGCGTTTTCGGAAGCAACAGCCGCTTCTCCTTCTGCAACAGGAAACAAAGCAAGATCAAAGCACACATAAACACCCGAAAGAAGAACTTTCACAACCGCAGTGATTATTGACACAACTGCATCTGTTTCACCGACTATATACGAATATACAGCGTTAAAAGCTGTTATAAGCATTGTCACGCTATATGGTATAAGACAAATCTTAAGTCCAAGAAAATTGTCTTTTTTCATTCTTCCGCCGCTTATTTTTATCTTATCATTTACCCCCTCGTCCCACAATGCCGTTCCAAGAATGGAAGCATAAAAAGCAATGCAGAAAATGCCTGCCAAAAGCATAAAATCCTCTGCAATTGCCGACACAGACATAAACATCATAAGTCCGAAGAAAGACATGGCAATCTGATAAATAATAAATTTTCCAATCATATTGCCTTTTTCAGATACAATCTTTGACAACGTTTTCATAAAAATTTCCTTCCGTTTATAAAAATTACTTGCTTAATGCACAATTTAGTGGTAAAATATAAAATATAATAAAAAGTTCAGCGAGGTAATCATATGTTTGACATAAACGATGCACCTTCATGTGTTTTGGAATTTTTGCAATATATGCTGACTCAAAAAGGCAGATCACAAAAAACCGTTTATCAATACTACCACGATTTAAGGACTTTTGCACGTTATCTTGCCTGTGCAAAAGAGCCGAAAAAATATGACATAAACCGTCCCGGAGATATTATCTTTTCCTCGGTTACCGATGACATGATACTTGGTGCTACGCAAATGGACATCCGTGGTTTTCTCACTTATGTCAGCTACAACAAGGAAAACAAATACGCTGCAATGAATCGAAAGATTTCCGCTTTGCGCTCATTCTACAAATATCACATTGCAACAATGCACATTAAATCCAACCCGACCGAACACATCGAATCGCTTAACAAAGCTCGTAGACTGCCAAAATTTCTAACTCTCAACGAATCCGTCGACCTATTAAAAGCAGTTTCCGGCAACAATTATGAGCGAGATTACGCAATTGTAACTCTGTTTCTAAACTGCGGTCTGCGTGTTTCCGAGCTTGTGGGAATAAGCCTCAAAGACATCTCTTTTGATCAGGGGACAATCCGAATTATCGGTAAAGGAAACAAAGAGCGCATTATTTATCTTAATGATGCCTGCATTTCCGCAATAAACGCATATCTTGCAGTGCGCCCCGATAAAGTAAAACCCGATGCGGAAAATGCTCTTTTTATCTCAAGGAATAAGAACCGCATAAGCGTGCAGACAGTTCAATGGATGATTTACAAATATCTTGATGCCGCAGGTTTTGGAAATCGTGGAATGTCAGTACACAAGCTCCGACACACTGCCGCTACCCTGCTTTATCGTGAGGGCGGAGTTGATGTCAGAGTTTTGAAAGAAATTCTCGGTCATGAGCAGCTCTCAACAACTCAGATTTACACACACGTCAGCGACGAGCAAATCAGGCACGCCGCACAACAAAATCCACTTTCTGCACAGCGAGGTAACAAAATCGGCGCAAACCTCAAGAAATCAAAGCGTTCTCAACCTCTGTCTTTAAACACAGGTTCATCAGAGAACGAAAATGACGATGACTTGTTAGACGATGAAGATGAGTAATAAGGATCAATCATATACTTCTTTATATTTGGGAATACAGCACATGTTGCAACAAAACTAAAGGTTGCTATTGTAATAAGAAAAGGAAGTAGCACCCCAACAGGCATAAACAACATCACAATATACCAGTTAAGCGCAAGAACAAGAATTATTCCAAATGTTGCAACAATATTTCGAGCAAACCCAATTAGTGCAAAAATAACGGAATTTTTAATGATTTTGAACACCGAAAGCTCAAAAGTAACAAGAATGGTGTACATATAAAAGCGCATGAAGAAATAAACCACAAGCAACGCAATTGATGCATAAATCATCATTGTCATACCGTTTACACTATAAAAAGTAAAATTAAAAATAAACAATCCCAAAAGTCCAAGATCAATCGCACCAAGAACAATCGCCTGCTTCCAGTTTCTCTTTATCGCACCAAAAAAATCCTGTCCAACAAAAACCATGTCACCTCTGCAACAATTCCTCGTCACAGCAGCAAGACCTGCGTTTCCAAGGCCAAAGGTAATAAAAAGCAAAGCGGAAAGAGCAAAAAAGACATAAGAACCCGTAGAAGTGACCGATACAGTTGTTTCTCCGCTTAACGCTCCCAAAAGTGCACTTACAAGAGGATTTGCACCATAGAGAGAAATACCATAAACCGGCTGAAACATAGGCGTAACCGGAGCCGGAGAAACGATATCAAGGAAACCTCCAAATGCAAACAAAAGAAAGAAGATCGGGAAATTCACAAGAATATAAAAAATATTTGCCGTGGATAAACTCCAGAACTTTCTTGTATAAGTAACAAAAAAGCCACTCAACGTCGTTGCATCAACGTCGTAAGAGTTGCTTTTTTTTATGCCTTTTCCTTCCTTGGTAAAGTCAAAAGGGTTCGGAATTTTCAAAAATATCACCTCAAGAATACAAATAAAAATTATAAAAGCCATGCAAGAAAACCTGCATGACAATTATAGTATTCATATATTAACTTGGTAGTAAATCAACTGTAAACATTTTAGACAAAGCATGCAATTTTCAATGAAATATCGCAATCAAGCTCTTGGGTGAAACTTCAAATAAGAGCTTGAAATTTTATTTTTAAGATAATTCTCATACACCATCGTAGAAGAAAGATTTGCATGACCAAGAATTTCCTTAATATCATTAAGGTCAGCGCCATTTTCAATGAGATGAGCTGCAAATGAATGTCTGAGCGCAATAGGAGTTATGTTCTTATTAATCTTAGCATCTTCTGCATATCCTTTGAGCACCTTCCAGAAGCCCTGACGAGTCATTCTGTTTCCTGATGTATTCACAAAAAGAGCATCAGCTTCATCAGATGAAAGAATAAAAACACGTCTTGCCTTTTCAATATACAGCGTAAGGAATTTAATAGCAATGGGATAAAGGAGAATCATTCGGTCGTTTTTGCTCTTTGATGAGGCAGTTCCACGACAATGTATGTAGCCAAGACGAAGGTTAACATCAGTCATATCAAGAGAAATCAGCTCAGTAACCTTTAGTCCTGTTGAGTAAAGAACCTCAAGCATCGCCTTATCACGTAGACCTTTAAGCTCAGTTACGTCAGGCTGCGCAAGCAGCTTGTCAACCTCATCATTAGTCAAAATATCAAGTTCAGGCGTTTTATCAACTTTAGTGTTCTTAAGCACTTTTGATGGATTTGAATCAAGCGTTCCATTAGAAATCAGATATTTATAAAGACCTCTGACAGAAGACATAATACGACAAATGCTTGAATCAGAAAAGGAATCTTTCAAAAGAAGACCTTTAAAATTTGAAAGTGCTTCACTGTCAGCATCATAAACGCTAACGCCAAGACAATCGAGATAAACAGTAAAGCGAACAAGATCCCGCCTATATGCCTGAAGCGTATTATCTGAGGAATGCTTGCTTTCACGCAGAAAGTCAATATATTCTTCAACAACAAAAAAATTAGAAACAGCTTCAGAACGACTTTTACGCTCAGCCACAAGCACACCTCCTTTTTATAAACTTTGATTTTTCTTATTTTCCAAGCTCATTTGCACGCTCAGTGCAAGCTTTCATTGCATCGTCAACAATTGCACCAAAATTCATCCGTTCAAACACATCCAAAGCCTTCTCGGTTGTGCCCTTTGGAGATTTTACCATTGTTATAAGCTCATCAGCTGTTTTCCCGGATGAAATAAGCATCTTTGCAGAGCCGAGAATTGCACCATAAGTCAACTCTCTTGCAACTTTTTCATCAATCCCCTGCCCAACAGCAGAATCAATCATGCTCTTTGCCAAAAGAAAAACATAAGCCGGGCTAGAACCATTTACAGATATAACCGCATTCATTTTATCCTCAGGAATAACCGAAACAACACCTGAAGAAGCAAAAATACCGCAAATTTTCGTGAATTCCTTATCAGGAACAAGCTCATTCCTCGAAATCGCAGTAGCTCCACAACCAAGCATAAGAGGAGTGTTCGGCATAACCCTCACAACACCACACTTAACACCAAGCTTTTCGCAAACAAAGCTTGTTGAAATCCCGGCGGCAATGGAAATGAAAATCTTATTATCAAGATTGCAACAATTACCTATCGAGCAAAGAACGCCCTCGCAATCCTGCGGTTTAACAGCAATAAGAATATATCTCGCATTTTCAACAGCATCTTTGAGCGAATCTGCACACAAAACGCCTTTTTCAGAAAAACGCTCATACTTGGAATTGTCCTTATCAAAAACAATTATATCATTTGCAGAAGTCCGGCCTCCGGAAAGCATGGCATCAATAATTGCACCTGCCATATTTCCGCAACCAATAAAAGCAATTTTCATTTTAATCATTCCTTATAGACGTGAAAACAAAGGCGTGGTAATACGCCTTAGTAACAATCTGATTTTATGTAAACCACAAATGCAACACCAATTAACGCATCAGTTCACAGATAATATAATACCACTATTTTTACTAAATATCAAGCGGATTTCATTAACAAATCAATTTTCGTAACTTTTGACTAAAGATTATGTAAACTACATTATGTAAACCATTGCAACCACTTTCCTATTTATCAAAATATACTCTTGACTCTTTCACAAAACACAATATATTGTCCTTGCGGCTAATTCTTCATAAATGCAGTTTTATCACCGCATCTGATAAATTTGTCAAAATTTACAAATTAAGCATTTCTCACCTTCCCTCCCCCACTCGCTTTATTAAACAATTCTTAACATTTATTCTTCTATCCATACATTGCAAAAATAGCAAAAAATAGAGCTTGCAATAAATGCAAGCTCTATTTTACAGTTCACCAACCGGATGACAAAATAAACTCAGAACTTAAAGTTCCTGACACTCTCCGCACTTGCCGAGCTCTGCGCCATCGCATCCCTCGCATGCTTCAAAATCATCATCTTCATAATCATATTCGTCGTCGAATTCGTCATCTTCGTCGATTCCGAAGAGAACCTCCTCAACATCGCCGAGGTCTTCATCAAGCTCGTCGGCAAAATCGTACAAGGTGTCAACGTCATCAGAAACCATGTCAAGCTCCTCAGCAATGTCGGCAAGTATATCCGCCATAAGAGAGATAAGCTTTCCTTCGTTTGTTTCTGTGTCAAGCTTCATGCCTTCCATCACGCCTTTGAGATGTGCTACCTTTTCGTTGATTGTCATATTCTCTCCTCCTCTTTAAATGAAATTTCAAGCTAATTAGTTGTTAACTCTTTCAAGGTATTCGCCTGTTCTTGTGTCAATCTTAAGAACATCGCCGATGTTTACAAAGAGAGGCACCTTAATCTGTGCGCCTGTTTCAAGAGTTGCAGGCTTGGATGCACCTGTTGCTGTATCACCCTTGAAGCCGGGTTCTGTTTCCGTAACTTCGAGTTCAACAAACATAGGAGGTTCAACGCCAAATACGTTGCCCTTGTAAGAATTCATTCTTACAACCATGTTTTCCTTAACAAACTTGAAGTTATCATCGAGCTTGTCAGCGTTAAGGGGAATCTGGTCAAATGTTTCGTTGTCCATGAAATAGTAAAGTTCGCCATCGTTATAAAGATACTGCATATCCTTTCTCTCGATGAGAGCTGTGGGAAACTTATCTGTGGGGTTGAATGTTCTTTCGATTACAGCACCTGTAATTACATTGCGGAGCTTTGTTCTTACAAAAGCCGCACCCTTACCGGGCTTAACGTGCTGGAACTCGATGATCTGGAGAACAACGCCGTCGTCCTCGAATGTCAAACCGTTTCTGAAATCGCCTGCTGTTACCATTTGAATAATCCTCCAATATTTAAAACTATTATGGTTTCATACCATTATAACATGTAATTTTTAATATTTCAAGAGCATTTTTATAATATTATGAAATCCTTTACACTTTTTGTAAGATTTTCATATCCATTTTGTCTTACAACCACAATATCTTCAATTCTGACCCCAAATTCAGATTGCAAATAGATACCCGGTTCTACGCTCAAAACCGCTCCATCCGGTATTTCTGTCTTGCATCCAATTGAAAAATTCGGACTTTCGTGAATTTCAAGTCCAAGAGAATGGCCCGTTGAGTGACCAAAACAACCGTTATAACCGTTTTCATAAATATAATCTCTTGCAGCCTTGTCAACATCACTTCCGATAACACCTGCATGGATTCTCTCAAACGCTCTGTTTTGAGCTTCAAGAACAGTGTTATATACTCTCTTCATTTCATTTGTTGGGTTTCCCAAGCAAACTGTTCTTGTCATATCAGCACAATAACCTTTATATCTTGCGCCAAAATCCATTGTAAGAAATCCTTTATCAACAAGTTCATCTCCCGGCACACCATGAGGCAAGGATGTTTTTGCTCCCGAAACGCATATTGTATCAAAAGCAACTCCCTCTGAGCCGTTCCTTCGCATGAAAAATTCAAGCTCAATTGCAATATCCCTTTCCGAAATTCCCGGTTTTATATAGTCGAGAATATGCGTAAACGCCATATCGGTAATTGCCTGTGCTTTTCTGATACACTCAAGCTCTTCATCATCCTTGCAAGCGCGAACATTGTCAATCACGCCATTGTCCCCGATTATAGCAAAGCTTTCAAGACCTTTCTTAAGCGTATCAAACTCATAGGCAGTCAATCTCATATTTTCAACCGCAAGTGTCTTCAGGTTTTCCGAAATAAGAATCTCTGAAACATATTCGTTGCGCTTCTTTTCAATAAGAACAATTCTGATGTCCTCTTGAATTTCACCAATTGCCTGCTGCTTTAGCGCAGACTCATAATAGCGAAAATCAAGAAACAAAGTGGCGGTCTTCTTAGTTATAAGCATGAATCCCGCTGACGACTTCATTCCCGAGGCATATTGCCTGTTAACGTCCGAAGTTAGCAACACTGCATCAGATATATTTTCAAATGCTTTTCTGATTTTTGAAATCCTCACAAAAATTCCTCCGTATCAGTTCGGTCATTTTCATTTAGCGTTTGCAAGATAGTCAATCGCAAGAGTATAACCCATCTTGCCAAGGCCGAAAATACACCCCTTACATACTTCCGAAATAACAGATTTTGAGCGAAATTCATCTCTTGCACTGATATTTGAAATGTGCACTTCAATAACAGGCTTTGAAATCGAAGAAATCGCATCATGGATCGCATAGCTGTAATGAGTAAATGCGCCTGCATTAAGAACTACGCCGTCGTATTCAAAATGAGCCTTGTGAATCATATTTACAAGCTCTCCCTCAATGTTACTCTGAAAGAAATCGACATCAACACCTATTTTGTCACAATGCTCTTTGATGTATTCATTTATAGAATCAAGTGTCTGCGTTCCGTAAACACCGGGTTCTCTGATTCCAAGCATATTAAGATTTACGCCGTTTATAACAAGAACTTTCATTTTACTCTTCTCCTTTCAAATACTTCAAATAGCAGTTCTGCATCGCAAGTGCATCCTCCGCCATTGTTCCGTCAGACTCACAAATAATTGTCGGAGAAACGCCAAGCTCCGCAATCGCTTTCATAAGTGGCTCATAATCGGGACCGTAAATTGCGTCATCAAATGTCAGATGACGCTTTTCACCGCCTTTGGTGTACTCTATTTTCGAAAAATGGCAATGCAGGTTTTCTGCGTACTCTGCACCAAGCTTAATTGAAATACTGTCAAAAATACGCTTATAATCATCGACAGATAAAAATACATTCCCCAAATCTCGAGCGTTCATATGTCCGAAATCAACAACGGGAGCAACTGTTTTATCAACAGTACACATTTCAAGAACCTCATCAAAAGTGCCAAGCTGATTAACCTTTCCCATTGTTTCAATACCGAGAGTGAATCCATAAAGCTCATTCTCATGAAGCTTTTCAATAGCATATCGCAATGCATTTTTAGCGTAATCAAGAGCAACGCCTCTGTCAAGCTTTGCAGTGCTTCCGGCATGAATAACAATTGTTTTGCCACCCATTAGTTTGAGAGCATTTGCACTCTGCAGAATGTAATTAGAACTATTAAGACGCTTCTCCTCATCAACAGATGAAAGTGAGATAAAATAAGGAGCATGAATGGACAAATCTATTCCATGTATTTTTGCATTCTCACCGAGCTTTGTAAAAGTTTCGGGAGAAGCGGCTACACCCCTACCTGCCTCGTATTCATACGCAGAAAGTCCTTTTTCTCTGACCCATTTCGGTGCTTCAAGTGTCGATTTGTGACCGTCCGCATAAAAGCTCAAAGAGTTTCCGCCGGGACCGAATTTTGCATTTCCCAACTCTTCCACCTCCATAACTTGTAATACTAATTTCTATGCGTGTAATAATAATACTTTATAAAAGGCACTTCAAAAAAACGCTTGACCTTAAAGAAGGTATTTTCAACCGCCTTAACCGGAGAAACCTTAACAGCTTTTGCGCCAATAAGCTTTGCCGCAAGAACATCTGTGAATATCTGATCCCCCACAGCGCAAACCTCGTTCTTATCAATGCCTTTATCAAGCATTAGCTTTTTATAAGCACCGGTCAGTGGCTTATGAGCATCCGCTATGTATTCCAAGCCAAGTCCCGAAGCAAATGTTTTCACGCGTTGTTCGTCATTGTTTGAAACAAAATATACTGATATTCCATTCATGCGCAAGTCATCAAGCCACTTAATATTCTCTTCAGTTGGCAAAGATGTATCGTAAGAAACAAGAGTATTATCAATATCGAGAAAAATGTGCTTAACACCGTTTTCAGCAAAAAAACTCTTAGGAATATCATAAATTGTTTCGCACATATAGTCAGGTATAAAAAGTCCCAAGATGCCCTCCAATATATTGCTGATTCGTAATAAACAGCCATATCTTAACAAAAAGGACTCGCCATCATAAGATAGTAAGCCCTTTTTTGTATCAGATTAGTTAACCAAAATTATTCAGCGTCTGTTGTAGCTTCTTCTGTTGCTTCTTCAGCAACTTCCTCAGATGCAGCTTCTGCGTCAGCCTCTGTATACTCGGGTTCAGAAGGCTCGATAAGAGCTCTGATGGAAAGGCTTACCTTCTGGTTTTCAGCGTCGATTGCAACAATCTTCGCCTTAACAGTGTCGCCAACCTTAAGCTCATCTGCAGGATTGTTAACTCTCTTATCAGAAATCTGAGAAATGTGGATAAGACCGTCAACACCGGGAACGATTTCAGCAAAAGCACCGAAAGAAACAATGCTTACAATTGTAACGTCTGCATCATCGCCCTCAGCATACTTGTCTGTGAAAATCTTCCAGGGATTTGTATCTTCTGTCTTGAGACCAAGAGAAATTCTTCTCTTTTCAAGATCAAGAGCCTTAACAAATACGTCTACAGAATCTCCAACCTTAACAACTTCGGAGGGGTGCTTGATTCTCTTCCAGGAAAGTTCTGTGATATGAACCATACCGTCAACTCCGCCAAGGTCAACAAATGCGCCGTAAGGAGTAAGGGACTTAACAGTACCTGTGTACTTCTTATCAACTTCAATTGTTTCCCAAACCTTGTCCTGAAGCTTCTTCTGCTCTTCTCTCATAGCCTTGCGGATAGAGCCGAGGCCACGTCTTCTCTGATCGTTAGCGTCAATAATCTTGATGTCATAAGTATTGCCAACAAGAGTCTTAAGCTGTTCTTCGGTAACGCCGTTTTCGCTTCTGGGGAATATTGTCTGGGAAGCGGGAACAAACACTCTGTTGGGGCCAACCTGCATGATAACGCCGCCCTTAACAACTTCAATAACCTTGCCGTTAAGTGTTTCGTTGTTTTCAAATGCAGAAGCGATGAGCTGCCAGTTCTTGTCAACATCAAGACGTCTCTTGGAAAGGTTTACGATGCCTTCGGGATCGTTGTACTTTGCAATGAGAGCCTCAATTTCGTCGCCGCACTTATACTCCTTTACAATATCAATTGAAGGGTCATCAGTAACCTCGCTTGCAGGGAGAACGCCGGTGTGCTTGATACCGAGGTCCACATAAATTGCAGCGGGGGTAACGGAAGTGATGATTCCCTTTACCTTTTCGCCGGGTCTGGGCTTTGAATTCTTCATGGAAATGTCAAGCATTTCGTCGAAGCTCATGCCCTCCTTGATTTCGTTGGTTTCTTCGATGTTTTTTGCATCAGAATTTGTTTCAAATGTGTTGTTCATTCTGATTTTTACCTCCTCTATTATGTCATCGGGCGTCGAAGCACCCGCTGTTATACAAACGGTCAAACCGCAGTTTCCCGAAATCCGTGCAACCTGAAGCATACGCTCGATCGGCAGTCCGTCCGCATTTTCCACCAAAAATGTGTTTTCACAATTCTCCTTGCAAATCTCATAAAGCTTCTTTGTGTTTGAGCTTTTTGAGCCTCCAATGACAATTGCAATGTCAGCCGTCTGCGAAAGTCGCTTCGCTTCTGATTGCCTTTTTTCAGTTACACCACATATTGTATCAAAAAATATTAAACTTGTATGCTTTATTTTGAGAACTTTTTTACATTTTTCGTATTCTTTTGGATTATTGGTGGTTTGGGAAATTAAAATCGAGCCGTTAATTCCAAAATTTACATTTTCTTCACAAAAAGCCTTTGCCTCATCTGAGTCAGAGAGCACAACCGCCTCTCCCTTGGAGTAGCTTCTGATGCCAACAACCTCAGGATGATTAGAATTTCCGATTATAATCGTTGAAACATTCTCAGATGAATTCTCATCAACAATGTTATGAATCTTTTTAACGTACGGACAAGTCGCATCAATAACATTGTAATGTGCGTTTTTCAGTTTTTCTGAAAGTTGCTTTGTGATTCCATGCGCACGGATTACAAGAGTGTCGCCGTGGCTAAGTTTTTCATCAATTTCGTCTTCTTCTACAACTCTCACGCCCCTTTGTTCAAGGCGCATTATGTAATCATGGTTGTGAATAAGCTCACCAAGCGTGAAAATGTTCCCACCGTCATTTTTCTTTAAAAGCTCTTCGACCATGTCGCAAGCTCTGCGAACTCCAAAGCAAAAACCTGAATTCTTTGCAGTAACAATCTTAACACTTTTGTTATTCATCTTCAAGCCCGTCCGCCATTTCTGGCTGCATATTCGTCGTTAAGTTTACAAATATCATCAAAAATTCTTGAAGAAACGATTTCGTACCCCTCTTTGGTCTTTTCAGTGTTTTCAAAAGTCTCAAACGGGATTACGCTTCCGATAACAATGGTCACTTTTTTAAACAATCTGATTTTATTTCCTTTAGTAACTACGCAAACAGGGAGTGCCGCCGAATTTGCACGCATAACAACCATACCGGCACCATTTTTTACAGCAGTTTCACGAAGTTCCTTTCCCGCATAACGTGTTCCCTGAGGAAACATACAAACATTCTCGCCGCCCTTGAGATAATTGATTGCCGCCCTTATGGACATAACATCAACCCCACCTCTTGTAACAGGAAAAGCACCAAGTGACTTAATAATGAAAGAAAGTCCCGGGATCTTAAACAGTTCAATTTTTCCCATAAAATGTACCGGCTTTTTCAGGCAAACTGCAATAATTATCGGATCCCACATTGAGATGTGATTAGAACAAACAAGCACGGGAATATTCTCCGGCTCATTCTCGGCGTTTACAATTTCAACACGAAAAAGTCCCTTAATTATTGCAGAAAGAAGTGTGACGCAAAATCTATAAAATTTCATTTGGAAAGTCTCTCCTTAATTATCTTCAATGCCTCTTGAACCATTTCATCAAAACCAAACTCAGTATTATCAAATAAAACCGCATCTTTTGCAGGAACACAAGGTGCTGCATCTCGTTCGGCATCATTTTTGTCTCTTTGAATCATATCAGACAAAACCTTTTCAAAAGTTACATTTTCACCCTTTTGAATAAGCTCTTTATAACGCCTTTGCGCTCTTGCTTCGGGAGTTGCAGACATGAATATCTTCACCTGCGCATCCGGAAGAATAACCGTTCCAATGTCCCTGCCGTCCATGATAACAGAATTATTGTCAGCTATGCTTCTTTGCATATCAAACAAAAAACTCCTCACAGCAGGAAGTGAAGAAACAGCCGATGCATACATCGAAGCCTCAGGTGTTCTTATTTGCCCAGTGACATCCTCTCCGCAAAGATACATTTTCTGCTTACTGTTACCATCATCATCAGTTTCCCATTTCATTTCAATTTTTATGTTGTCAAAATGCTCTGAGAGTGTCTTTTCGTCATGAGGGTCAATACCATTCTTTGCAGCATAAACGCCAACAGTTCTATACATCGCACCGGTGTCGACATACAAATATCCGAGTTTTTCCGAAAGAGCTCTTGCAAGTGTACTTTTTCCGGCACCTGATGGACCGTCAAGAGCAATTTTTATGTTTTGGTTACTCATAATACTCTCCTTTTAACATTCAATTTTCCGAACAGCTTTTTGCCGCAAGATATGCTGTTGAAAAAGCAATCTGCAAATTAAAGCCACCGGTGTATGCATCAACGTCAATAACTTCGCCTGCAAAATATAACCCCTGCACAAACTTCGACTCCATTGTGGAAGGATTGATTTCAGAAGTTTTAACGCCACCCGAGGTTACAACAGCCTGATCAATGGAAAAGAATCCATCAATGCTGAAGCTAAAATCCTTAAGTGTAGCAAGAAGCTCACGGCGCATTACCTTTGAAATGCTATTTGGCTTCATATCGGGTGAAAGACCTGCTTTCTGAATAACAACCGGAATCATACTTTTAGGTAAAAGCTCCGCAAGCGCATTGTCAAGATTCTTATTGATAAATTTATCAAAATCAGAAAGTATCCGTGCGTCAAGCGTTTTTTCATCAAGAGCAGGTTTGAGATCAATTGATGCGCTGTATTTGCACTTTCCCATTTTCCTCATATGTGCCGAAGCAGAGAGCACAAGAGGTCCGGAAATGCCAAAATGTGTAAAAAGCATTTCGCCCATTTCCGTAAAAATCTTCTTGATCTTTCCCTTTTCATCGGTTTCCGAAACAGTAAGTCTGACATTTTTAAGTGAAAGACCGCAAAGATTTTGAAGACACGCATCACTGCAAACAAGTGGAACAAGAGAAGGTCTCAAATCTGTTACAGTATGCCCCAATCTCTTCGCAAACTCATAACCATCCCCCGTTGAACCTGTAACAGGATACGAAACGCCACCTGTACACACAACGACTTTTTCAGAAAGATAACAATCTCCAAAAGAATCACGAATTTCAAACCCGTTTTCTGCTTTTATAATCTCTTTAATCTCTCTGTTAATTACATTGCATTTTTCACCCTTATTCTTAATATTTCTTTTGAGTGCATTAAGAATGTCAAGTGCTTTGTCGCTGACCGGAAAAACACGGTTTCCCCTTTCAACTTTCAGGGCAACACCGAGATTTTCAAAAAAATCCATAACCTTTTCGGGTGGGAAAGTCCCAAATGCCGAAAAAAGAAACTTTCCGTTTCCTGGAACGTTCTTTATAAACTCCTCCATTGTGCAAAGATTCGTAAGATTACATCTTCCCTTGCCTGTTATCAGAAGCTTTTTACCAAGATATGCATTATCAAAGAACCTTTCCGTAGCAAGCTGTTTTTGCGATTTATTCTTTTCAAAAAGAGCAACCTTTCCATCATAAAGCCACTCTGCACAAAGTCCTGCGCACAAAAGTCCTGAAGCTCCGCCACCAACGACGGCTACTTTATACTTTTTAGCTTCCGCCGTTTTCATAAACCTCATACTCCTCCCAGATTTGTTCAAGAACCTTGAAGTTATTGGTGAGTTCCTCTTTTTTCTTTCTTCCAATAGCAACAATAAGCGCATTTATAACACTAAGCGGCACAACAAGAGAGTCCACAAAAGAAGCCATATCGCTTTTTGCAAAAAGAGAATAATCCGCACAAGGAACAAGAGGAGAAGCATCGCTATCTGTTATGGCAACAACCTTTGCTCCACGCTTTTTTGCGAATTCAAGAGCATTTTTGGTTCGCCTTGAATACCTCGGAAAGCTTATTCCAATAATAACATCCTCGTTTGAAATGCGAAGTATTTCCTGAAACATCTCGTCGTTGCTTGCAGCCTTTACATTTGTAACATCGGGAAAAATTATATTAAGGTGATAGCCGATGAACCATGCAAGCATGGAAGATGAACGGCAACCTGTCACATATATTCTTCTCGCACTGCAAATTGCGTCGACGGTTTTTTCAAAAACTTCCCTGTCAATTGTGTCAACAGATGTGCGAAGATTATTTACGTCTGTAAGCATAACATTTGAAAGTATGTCTGCCTCACCAATCACATTGTCTGCGACCTCAATTCTTTGCATTGAGGTAAGCTTATTCTTTATCAGGCTTTTCAGAGAACGTCTGAAATCATGATAGCCATCAAAGCCAAGCTCCTTTGCAAAACGAACGACAGTAGATTCAGACACTCCTGCCATTTCGCCAAGCTTTGTTGCTGTCATATACGAAGCCGTTTCGCAATGCTCAACTAAAAACTGACCTATTGCCCTGTGTCCTTTCGACATTTCGGGAAGTTCATTTTTTATTCTATCTATCAAGTCTTGTGTCATAGATTTTCTCCGTTCGTTTTTGTGCAGTGTTTGTCTTTTCTCGCACAAAAATACATAATAATTATGCCAAGTCGGAGGCCAAGCGGT
>JAZQKV010000021.1:0-16525 GCA_045542335.1 Eubacteriales bacterium | reverse complement strand
CTTGCCGTATCATCGACTTGGATATGACAAATATGTTGGACTTGGGCGTGAGTACTCTATGGGAGACACCGCAACTCCAACTATGAAAACTATGGAAATGCTGAAATCCGTTGCTGAAAAAGAAGGCGTTGAGACGCTTATCGGTGGCTGATTTTGCACATGAAAGGAATCACAACTATGGATTCAAAACAGCGAATCATTCAGGAACTTGTACCGGGCAAACAAATCACACTTGCCCACATCATATCAAGACCTGATGAGATTCTTTACAGAAAGCTTGGACTAAATCCCGAGGTTGATTACGGAGGGGCGGCGATTGGCGTTGTAACGATGTCGCCTGCGGAATATGCAATAATTGCAGCTGATCTTGCTCTTAAAAATTCAGGCTCAGAGCTTGGATTTGTAGACAGGTTTAGCGGTACGCTGGTCATAACGGGTCGTATCGATGATGTAGAAGCGGCTTTTGGGGCTGTTGTTAAATATGCAAATGAAAAACTTGGATTCACTGTTTGCGAAATAACAAGAACATGAAAAAATTGATTCTAATGGGACGCAGTGAAAGTGGAAAGAGTACTCTTATTTCTGCTCTCAGAAAAGAAAGCTTGTCATATCATAAAACGCAATATGTGGATTATGGCTCGGATATTATTGATACTCCAGGAGAATATGCCGAACACGCCTCTCTCGGTGGTGCTCTTGCCCTTTATTCGTGCGAGGCAGATGTTGTGGGGTTTGTTATTTCAGCAACCGAGCCTTATAGTCTTTTTCCTCCGAATATTGCACCGATGGCAACTCGTCCGGTTATAGGAATTGTTGCAAAAGCTGATGATATAAATGCAAATGTTGCAATGGCTGTGGAATGGCTGAAGATTTCCGGTTGTGAAAAGATTTTTATAACAAGCAGTTTTAATGATGTTGGTGTTGAGGAAATTCTTGATTACCTGAGTTTCAGCACTTGATATTCACAAATAAGTAATAAAATCGGGTGTTAGAACCCAAAACAACACAAAACACGAATAAAACAAGCAAAAAACAACATAAATTTGCTTAAAACTCTTGACAAAAACAGATTTATGTGTTAATATAATAAAGTAAAGTAGTTTATTGCGTGATTGTTTGATTTTCGCATATCAATAAACGAAGTATAAATCATTTTTAAAAGGAGATAGAGAAAATGGCATCCGAGTACGAAATCAAAAAACAAATCTGCGACATCGGAAAGCGCATCTATGACAGAGGAATGGTTGCGGCGAACGACGGTAACATTTCCGTTAAGCTCAACGATAATGAATTCCTTTGCACACCCACAGGTGTTTCCAAGGGCTTTATGACTCCTGAATACATCTGTAAGATTGATGCAAGCGGCAATGTGATTCAGGCATATGAAGGTTTCAAGCCCTCGTCTGAAATCAAAATGCACTTGCGTGTTTACAAAGAAAGACCCGACGTAAAGTCTGTTGTTCACGCACATCCTGTTTACGCAACAAGCTTTGCAATCGCAGGAATTCCTCTTACAGAGCCTATTATGCCTGAGGCGGTTATAACACTTGGCTGTGTTCCGATAGCTGAATATGGCACCCCATCTACAGAGGAAATTCCGGACGCTGTTTCAAAGTATCTTCCTTACTATGATGCGGTTCTTCTTGAAAACCATGGTGCGCTTGCATATTCTGACTCTCTTCTTGCTGCATATCACAAGATGGAATCCCTTGAGTTCTATGCACAGCTTCTTTATCAGTCAAAGATGCTCGGTGGTCCCAAGCACCTTTCTGAGGAGCAAGTTCAGGGACTCTATGAAATCAGAAGAAAGTTCGGCATGACAGGTAAACACCCCGCAGACCTTTGTGTCAATAAGAAGATGGGCAAGCCCAGCTGTCACAGCTGCAACGGCTCATGTCACAGTGAGAATGCAGGTGCAGACGCTGATGTCATCGCAGAAATCACAAAGAGAGTTATTGCAGCTCTCGGTAAATAATTTCTAAAGGTCTACATAATGGACACTTTTGAAAAGCAAAAAATTGCCGAAATTGTAGCTCGGGAAATTTCTCAATCATCAAAAAAATTCGGTTTTAAGTTTACGCTTGAAAAAGCTTGCGAACTTATTGATTGCGTTCTTGAAGAAGCTAAGCGAATAGGTGTAAAAGGCGTGGCAGCTGTTTGCGATGCGGGCGGCAATGTTAAGGCGGTCAAGTGTATGGATGACAGCTACATTGCAAGCTATGATATTGCCGTAAACAAAGCTTATACCGCTGTTGCACTCAAAATGACAACGAAAGAGCTTTCCTCGCTTGCTCTTCCGGGCGCTTCTCTTTATGGAATACAGTACACAAACAGCGGAAAGATTGTTATCTTTGGCGGTGGTGTTCCTTTAAAGTCGGGGGATGAAATTTTTGGTGGTTTCGGCATAAGTGGAGGCACAGAAGAGCAAGATACATATCTTGGTAACTTTGCCGCAAAGCAGTTTGAAAAGCTTATATAATTTCGGAAAATTCAATTCAGAAAAGAGTGATAGAATGGATATTCAGTCCGACAGAATTGAGGCGATTGTCAAACAGGTAATCGCTAATATGAATGGGACAAAAGCATCTGATTCTGCACCCTCTGCATCAAAGAGAACAGGCGGCGTTCCCACAAAGAGCCGCGTTGCGATGCTTACATCTCTTGAGCATTATGACATCAAGGAGTATCCAATTCCCGAACTTGGTGATGACGATATACTTGTAAAGGTTGAGGGATGTGGTGTCTGTGGAACGGATGCACACGAGTTTAAAAGAGACCCGTTTGGTCTTATACCTGTTGTTCTTGGTCATGAGGGTACAGGCGAGATTGTGAAGATGGGAAAGAATGTCAAGAAGGACAGCGCAGGAAAACCGTTGAATATCGGTGACAAGGTTGTTACTTCAATGATTTTCCCTGACAATCCCGATATTACGATGTTTGACCTCAATAAGCAGAATGTCGGTGGCGCAGATGTTTATGGTCTTCTTCCCGATGACGACATTCATCTCAATGGTTGGTTTGCAGATTACATACTTGTAAGAGGCGGATCATCGATCTTCAACGTAAGCGACCTCGATCTTGATTCAAGAATACTTATCGAACCTTGCGCAGTTCTTATTCATGCTGTTGAAAGAGCAAAGACGACTGGTATTCTCAGATTCAATTCAAGAGTTGTTGTTCAAGGATGCGGACCTATTGGTCTTATCTGTATTGCTGTTCTTCGCACAATGGGTATAGAAAACATTGTTGCTGTTGACAGCGAGGCGATGCGTCTTGAATTTGCAAAAAAGATGGGTGCTGAAACAAGTGTAAATTTCATGGATTATAAGGGTGCGGAAGCTCTTGGCGAAGGCGTTAAACAGGCATTTGGCGGCTATCTTGCAGATTTTGCATTCCAGTGTACAGGTTCGCCTGTTGCTCACGCAAATATCTATAAGATGATCAGAAACGGCGGCGGACTCTGTGAGCTTGGCTTCTTTATAAACGGCGGGGATGCAACAATCAACCCACATTTTGATATTTGCGCAAAAGAAATAACGACTGTTGGATCATGGGTTTACACGCTCAGAGATTACGCAACAACTTTTGATTTTCTTAAGCGTGCAAAGGCGATAGGCATACCGCTTGCGGAGCTTATCACACATAAATTCCCCCTCGAAAAAATTAACGAGGCGCATGTTACTAACCTTAACAAGGAAGGCTTGAAAATCGCCATAGTTATGTAAGGGATATTTGTGAATAATGAACATTTCGTAAGGAGGTTTTCGTATGCCTGAAAATACATCGGCATCTGCTGTTGGCATGATTGAAGTCTATGGGCTTGTTGCGGCGTTTGCCGCTTGTGATGCAGGCTGTAAGGCGGCGGATGTCACTGTTGAAAACTTCGACAAAAATAAGCCCGGTAATCCAGATGGTCTGAAAGTACCACTTATCGTACTTGTTAAATTCAGAGGTACGGTTGAAGCAGTGACTGCCGCAGTTGAAGCTGCAGAAGCGGAAGCTAACAGGATTTCGGGAGTAGTTTCAAAGCACATCATTGCATCCGTAACACCGGGTGCTGACAAAATGATGAAGCTTAATGCCTTTGATAAGAAATAAGGCAAATTTAAAATGCTGTATTGCAGGAAAATTCTGCGTACATATAAAATCTTGTAAAATTTTTATTATTAGGAGGATATCACAATGGCACAGGAAGCATTGGGAATGATCGAAACAAGAGGACTCACAGCTGCAATTGAGGCAGCAGACGCAATGGTTAAATCCGCAGAGGTTACACTCGTTGGTACCGAGAAGATCGGTTCCGGTCTCGTATCCGTTATGGTAAGAGGAGACGTTGGAGCAGTTAAGGCTGCTGTTGAGAGCGGCGCAAATGCGGCTTCCAAGCTCGGCGAAATCATTGCTACTCACGTTATCCCCAGACCTCACGCAGACGTTGAGAAGATTCTCCCCAAGCTTTAATAGCTTCGGGGGAAAACGAAGGTAAAACGGCATGAAAGCACTCGGATTTGTCGAGGTTTCCGGTGTTGTTGCGGCAATCGACGCTCTTGATATTATGTGCAAGAGCGCCGGCGTGTCGCTTGTTACATGGGAAAGAAAGCTCGGCGGAAGACTTGTTACAATGATAGTCGAGGGCAGTATCTCGGATGTTACCGAGGCCGTTGAAAATGTCAAGGCGAAGTGTATTAGCGAAGTGAGAGCTTCAAACGTTATTGCTCGTCCACACAGTGAGACGGTGAGAATGGTTGAGCTTTCTGCATCGAGGATTAACCCTAAAAAAGAATCTAAAAGTGCTGCTGAAACTAAAACTTTGACAGTTTCTGCCGACAAAGCCGTAACCTCTAAGGTTTCGCCTAAGGCGGGAAAACGTACTTCGACGAAAAAGAAGTAAGAAAAATTGTTTTCACGCTGAAAGGACGGAAGCGCTATGGTAATCGGTGTTGTAAAAGGCAGTATTGTTGCAACAAGAAAAAATGAGGGACTTGTCGGTCAGAAGCTTACGGTTGTTGAAATTGTTGGCACAATGAGCGAGAAGTCAAAGCAAATCGTTGCTATTGATAATGTTGGCGCAGGAGTGGGTGAAACTGTTCTTGTGGCGACAGGAAGTGCGGCAAGAATAGGCTGTAGCCTTGAAAACGCACCTGTTGATGCGGCGATTGTTGGTATTGTTGATGAGGATCAGCGGATAGAGTTTTAACTCTATCCCTGAACCCTTTTCTATGTTTGCAAATGAAGATTTCGTTTGTGAACATAGGCGTCGATTTTATCCGATGAAAAATCGGCGTTAATCTATATTCACATCGGAGAGAAAGGGAAGAACGTTAAAATGAGCATTGATATGACAAAGCTTTCCGAAATTATGAGAAATGCGGGCGTGGCAGGTGCAGGTGGAGCCGGTTTTCCGTCTTATGCTAAACTTAATGCTGCGGCTGACACGATAATTCTTAACTGTGCGGAATGTGAACCGCTTTTGAAACTCCATAGACAAGTGCTTGAAAAGTATGCACTTGATATAATGGAGGCTCTTGATGCTGTCGCAAAAGCGACCGGCGCAAAAGATGTTATTATTGCAATTAAGCCCACTTATACGGGTGCCATTGCGGCGGTTGAAGCTCATCTCGGAGAATTTGATGGCATGAGATTGGGTTATCTTCCCGAAGTTTACCCAGCAGGTGATGAGGTTGTAACAATTTACGAAACAACAGGTAGAGTTGTTGCACCCGGAAGTATTCCGATTACAGTTGGTTGCATTGTTTACAATGTTGAAACAATGCTTAATACTGCAAATGCTATTAAAAATGGAAAGCCTGTAACATCAAAGTTTATAACAATAGCCGGTGAGGTTAAAAATCCAATTACAGTTGAGGCGCCTCTCGGTATTACATATGGTGAACTTATTCAGCTTGCAGGTGGCGCTACAATTGATGATTATGTTATAATTGCGGGAGGACCTATGACAGGTCGCATTTCTTCAAATTCAGATGTTGTGACCAAAACATCTAATGCGATTCTTGTTATGCCTAAGAACCATTATATTGTTTCAAAACGTGTTACACCAATTGGAATTTCTCTCAAGCAAGCTGTTGGAATTTGTTGTCAGTGCAGAACTTGTACAGACCTTTGCTCAAGGAATCTATTGGGACATCCAATTGAACCTCATAAATATATGAGATCTATTTCCCATAGCATAGTAAAGGATGCAAAACCCTACATCAACACATTCTTCTGTTCAGGTTGTGGGCTTTGCTCGATGTATTCGTGTCCTCAGGGACTTAATCCTACTGCTCTTATCGGTGAGGCAAAAGGGGCATTGCGTGCAAATGGAATTGCAATTCCTAAGGATGTTACCACAGAGCCGGTTTCTTCTACAAGAAAATATAGACTTGTTCCTATGTCAAAGCTGACGGCTCGACTTGGACTCCTTAAATATAATGTTCCGGCACCGCTTTCTGATGTTCCTGTGAAAACTGCTTCTGTTAAGATTATGCTTGCACAATCAATTGGCGCACCGTCTGTTCTCAATGTTAAGGTTGGCGATAAGGTCAGCGTGGGCGATGTAATAGGTAATGCGCCTGACGGAAAGCTTGGTGTGTGCGTTCACAGCTCGGTAAATGGAAATGTTATTGAGGCAAATGAGAAGTATGTAAGGATAAGTGTTGAGGCATGACTTGTTTAAAAGTCGTGCGTGAAAGGAATGGTCGTGAATTATGAATAAAGCAATCGGCATGGTAGAATACAGAACCGTTTCCGCCGGAATTAAGGCGGCGGATCTTATGATAAAGACTTCTTCTATTGACATTATCCAGGCAACTACTGTTTGTCCCGGTAAGTATGTCATAATCATTGGCGGAGGCTTGAGTTCTGTCAATGCTTCTGTAGAAGCTGCAAAAACACAGCTCCCTGAACAGCTTGTTGATTCTTTTGTTCTTGGAAATCCTGCGGAATGTGTGTTTACTGCACTTTATGGCGGAAGTCCGGTAGAAGATGCAAAGGCTCTTGGAGTTCTTGAAACTTTTTCTGCTCCATCGATAATTGTTGCGGCTGATGCGGCGGCAAAGGCAGCGGATGTAACAGTTATTGAAATCAGAGTGGCAAGAGGCATGGGTGGTAAATCTTTCATGCTTCTTACCGGTGACGTTGCGGCTGTAAGTGCGGCAATCGAAATTGCTGAAAGAACCGTGGGCGATGAAGGGATGCTCCTTGATTCTGCGGTTATCCCAAATCCAGATAAAGACCTTTGGGGAAGTATTCTTTGATTTTTATCTGTTCAAACAACATCTGCAAAATTTGCGGATGTTTGTTTTGAAAAGTGAGTATTTTGCGCAAATTCAGCAAATGTTGTCGTATTTGTGGCGAAAGGTGGTAAATATATGTTACCAATAGAAAGAAAGAACGATATTCTTGCAAAGCTTACACTCGACGGAAAGGTAATAGTCAGCGAGCTCGCAAAGCAATATGGTGTTACTGAGGAAACCATCCGTCGTGATCTTGACAAGCTTGAGCAAGAAGGTCTTGCAAAAAAGACATATGGCGGTGCAGTGAAAACCGATAGCCTTAACGTTGAGCTTCCTTATATGGTTAGAAAGCAGACTAACGTTGAGGGTAAAAAGTATATTGCTGAAATAATTTCAAATCTTATAAACGATGGAGATTACATTCTTTTTGATTCAAGCACGACTGCGTTGTTCACCGTCAAGAGTATTTTTAATAAACACAATCTAACGCTCATAACAAATTCAGTTGAGGCACTTCTTGACACTCCGGCTAAGAATAATTGGCGTGTAATTTCGACTGGCGGCGAGTTTATGCAAAGCTCTTTTGCTTTTGTCGGTTCGAGAGTAGAGGAGGTCGTTGCAAATTATCATGTTGATATTGCGGTGATTTCCGGAAAAGGTATTGACATGGAAAAGGGAGTTTCGGATACTAGTGACCTCAATGCAAGAATCAAAAAAGCTTTTATCGGCTCAGCAAAAAAAGTCATTCTCGCAATGGACAGCACGAAATTCGATAAGATTTCTTTTGTGAAGTTTGCTGAGATAAGTGACATACATGCTGTTGTTACAGATAAAGAACCTCCTGAAAAATGGAAGAAGTTCTTTAACGATAATGGTATTGAACTGTTCTTTTAAATAAATTATTTGATATTTGATTGAAAAGAGAATTTGTATGCAGGAATTCAGTATAAAGACAAATGTTTGTTTTGGAAAAGATCCTCTTGAAAAGTTAAAAGAATATAAAGCACCATGTGCGGTTATTTTTACGGATAATTTTATGCAGAAATCCGGAACAGCCGCAAAGGTTGCTTCTCATATGACAGGTTGTGGCAGGGTTGAGGTGTTTTCTGATATTAAGCCCGATCCTCCTGTTGAAATAGTCGCCAAGGCTTTGAAGTTTTTGCTTGATTGCAATGCTTCACTTGTTGTTGCTTTGGGTGGAGGATCATCAATTGATGCGGCGAAATCGACCGTTATGATTGCGGAAAAACAGACAGGCAACAGTATTACTTTCATCGCAATTCCAACGACAAGTGGCACAGGCTCGGAGGTTACCAAGTTTTCAGTTATAACTGATGCTCAAAAAGGAGTTAAATATCCACTTGTTTCTGATGATCTTCTTCCTGATGTTGCAATAATGTGTCCGGAACTTACTGTAAGCGTTCCCAAGCAGATTACAGCTGACACAGGATTTGATGTTATAACCCACGCAATTGAAGCATATGTTTCAACCGCTTCTAACGATTTTTCCGATGCCCTCTGCGAAAAAGCACTCGAACTTGCTTTTGAGTATTTACCCAAGTGCTGCAATACACCTGATGATATTGTTGCTAGAGAAAAGATGCAGATTTCATCTTGCCTTGCGGGAATGGCATTTAATGCTGTGAGCCTCGGTGTTGTACACGGAATTGCTCATGCTCTTGGCGCAAATTTTCACATTCCGCATGGTCGCGCAAATGCAATGATGCTTCCTCATGTTATGTCATTTAATGCTGGCTTTCTGAATTGCAGTGAAAACAAAGATGAATGTAAATATGTCCAGGGTAGATTTGCGAAGATTGCAAAAGTTGTTGGTCTTTCTTCTTTTTCTGATAAGAATGGTGCGCAGAACCTTATTCGCAGGATACTTTCCGACGAGAAAGCTCTTGGTATTCCGCTTTCACTAAAGGAAGCAGGCGTGTCTGCAGAAAACTATATGAATGTAAAAGAGCATATTATTGCAAGCGCTGTAAATGATGCTTGTACTGCAACAAATCCTGTTAAGATTATAGGTTCTGATGTTGAACTCATTCTTTCAAATGTTGATAAGTTTTAAGTCGAATCGGGTGTGTTTATTCATACCCGATTGTTTTTTGTTACATTTGTTTACGTTGCGGAAACTTTGAACTGTTGAATTTTGTTTTTGTTGGTGATATACTCTATATTTAGAAAAGTGAAAGGATGAAAATAATGGAGATTAAAAAGATAACGAGCTTCACGGTTGATCATACTGTTCTCAACGAAGGACTGTATATTTCAAGAGTTGATGGAGATATAACAACATATGACCTTCGCATGAGAAAGCCGAACAAGGGTGATTATATAACCCCAGGAGCTGCGCATTCAATGGAGCATATGTTTGCAACCTTTGTGAGAAATTCTGAGCTTGCAGATGATATTATTTATTTCGGACCAATGGGGTGTCAGACAGGTTTTTATCTTCTTGTGAGAAACGCTGATCATGAAAAAGTATATCAGACGATGATAAAAGTGCTCGAAAACATTATTGAATATAATGGCGAAATTTTTGGCTGTTCCGAGGTTGAGTGTGGTAACTACAAAACGCTGAGCCTTGATGATGCAAAACAAGAGAGTGTACGTTATCTTGAGGTGCTTAAGAATTTAAAAGACCACAGTTTTATGTATTGAATAGTCAAACGCTGTTGTGTATAAGAATTCGCAAAGAGGGAATAAATAAATGAATACATACAAGGAGTATCTTGAAATAATAAAAAAAGCTGCATTAAAAGCCGGAGAAATTATGCTTTCTGCGGATTATGATGAAGTGTTAGGTGGAATTGAATCCAAAGAGGGGACAGCTAATTTTGTCACTGAGTATGATAAAAAGGTGCAGGATTTTCTCTTTGAAACTCTTGCTGCATCTTTCCCGGCAGCAGTTTTTGTTGGAGAGGAGGATGATGGTTCGACAGCCGACAAAATCTTTAATGGTCTTGCATTTATAATTGATCCGATTGACGGAACAACAAATTTTATCAGAAATTTCTGTGCAAGTACTGTGAGTATAGCTTTGCTTTGCAATGGAAGTCCCATTGTTGGAGTTGTTTATAATCCTTATTCGGGGGATTTGTATTGTGCAACAAAAGGCGGTGGTGCTTTTTGTAACGACAAACCAATAAAAACTGTGAAAAGACCTTTTTCACAAAGTATTGTTGAATTTGGAACAGCACCATATTATAAGGGCTTTCTCGGAGATAAGACCTTTGCGCTCGCCAAAGCTTTGTTCATGAGTGGCGCTGACTTAAGGCGTTCCGGATCTGCGGCACTCGATTTGTGTACTCTTGCAAGTGGAAAATGCGATATTTTCTTTGAAGTTGTGCTTTCTCCCTGGGATTATGCAGCGTCATTTCTGATCCTTGCAGAAGCAGGTGGTGTTATGACAGATTTTTATGGAAATGAACCTTGCTTTGATAAACGTTGCTCAATTCTTGCTTGTTCATGTAAGGGAATTTCCGACCAAAGCATTGGCATTATTGAAAAACTTGGATTTTCTGCGCAAGACATTGTTTTCGATGATTAAAAGTGTTGTCTTAATGTTTGGTAGATGTTGTACAATATGATGGGGGTGAGGAGTAACTTATGGTTATTTTGATTACCGGTGCATCGCATGTTGGAAAAACTGTTCTTGCGCAAAAATTGCTTGAAAGATACAAATTTCCCTATCTTTCGATTGATCATTTGAAAATGGGTTTGATCAGAAGTGGCCATACCTCGCTTACTCCATTAAGTTCAGATGCCGCTCTCACTGAATACTTGTGGCCAATTGTATGCGAAATGGTAAAAACTGCAATTGAAAACAACCAAAACTTAGTAGTTGAAGGTTGTTATATTCCGTTTGATTGGAAAAAGTGGTTTGATGAGAGGTATAGTGAGAGCATAAAGTATTATTGTCTTGTGATGAGCGAGAGTTACATCAATAAGCATTATGATGATATTATTGCATACGAAAATGTCGTTGAAACAAGATTGAATGACGGCTCATGCACCATTAAAAGTATAATTGAAGATAATAAGTATTATCTGGAAATGTGTAAATCAAGCGGACTTCCATGCATCTATATCGAAAACGAGTATGATGTTGACATCGTTCTTTAAAATGGTTTTGCACAATTATATAGTAGAAAGGACGGACTTGTTCCGGTAAAGTGATATGAAAAAATATGAGATTAACAAAAAACTACTTTGTGCTGTGATTATTGCTGCTTTGGTGACAGTTGCAGGTGTTTGTTTCAGGATATGGTTTGCACAAAATTATTTGGAAAACGAAACGCTCTTTATTGATTTGGATGCCCCGAAACTTTTTTATAATTTTGTTCTTTGTTTTCTTGCAGCTATTGGTTCGGCGGCAGTGTATTTCACGACTGAAAATAAGACGGCTGATTATTCTACTGTGCAAAACTCGGGTTTTAAAGCTAAGGCAATGCTTACCCGCGTGATTGAATTTGTTCTTGCGCTTCTTTTTGCTGTGGTTTTTGTTTCGTATATCGGTGATTTTTCCTCAATAGGAAGTGCCGGCTATGCAACAGGCACTCTTGCACTTCCAATAGCAAAGGCGGCGGGGATTTTTAAACTTATAATTTGCCCAATTTGCGTTGTATTTTGGCTTGTATTGACGTTTACAAAAGGTAAAAAACTTACAGCAATTGCGCTTCTTTCAAATGCACCGACCCTGTGGTTTGCGATGTGCTTACTTATATATTTTGTAGAAACCTCCTCATATGTTAATCGCTTTGGGAGAAATATGGAGGTTATATGCTACATTATCTGTATTATTTTCCTGCTCAATGAAACACGAGCGTATTTCACAACAGGGGAAGGGCAGAAAGCTGACGACGAACAGGTTGTAAATATGCGTGCGTATAACGTCCTTTCATTTTGTGCTTCCTATGCGTGTTTCCTCAAGGCAAGTGTTTTCTTTGAAACTTCGCTTATGAACGTTGAAAATGCTGACCTTGTCATAAGAATGGGTCTTGATTCCGGGATAGAACGCACTATAGTTATTTTCTTTGGCTGTTACGCTTTCTCAAAGTTACTTAATGGAATTGTGTTTGAGAAAGGTGAATGATTAAACAAAAAACGTCGGATTTTAATGTCCGACGTTTCATTTATATATGTTGTGCCGATTCAATGTATAGATGGAGAAATTATTGATGATATGTTCTCGAAAGAGCGATTACTTTTCCGAGAATAGTAACTTCATTGGCGTAAATTGGTTCCATTGAGGAATTTTCCGGTTGGAGTCTGAAGTGACCGTCTTCTTTGTAAAAACGCTTTACTGTCGCTTCATCTTCAATCATCGCAACAACGATTTCACCGTTTTCAGCATACTCTCTTTTTTCAACAATTACACAGTCACCGTTTAGGATTCCGATTTCAATCATGCTGTCTCCTTTTACTTTGAGTGCAAAAAGGGAATCCTGAGTGAAACTTTTGTCAGATGAAAAATCGATATAACCGTCATAGTTTTCAACTGTGAGAATCGGTGTTCCGGCGGCAACTGTTCCGATTATGGGAACCTGATAATGTTTTCCTGCATTGCGACCGGTTTTACTGTCAAGACGAAGCGTGCGGCTTTTTCCACTTTCTTTTTGTATGTATCCTTTTGCTTCAAGCCTTTCAATGTACATATGAACCGTTGAGGTGGACTTAAAACCGAGTGCCGAACAAATGTCACGGACTGATGGGGCATAACCGTCCTTGGCGATAACCTCAGTTATATAGTCAAGAACCAGTTTTTCTTTTGGCTTGAGAGTTTGGTTCATAGTGATTCTCCTTTTCGTCTGAACTCGCTGTTTCATTTCTACTGATAGAATTATATCATACGAACCAAAGAAATGCAAACCAATGTTCGCATTTTTAAATTTAGAACTTATGTTTTTTTACATTTGAGAAATATGTTGGTTTTTACGAAAAGGATAAAATGAATCAATTGTTAATGTATGGACAAAAAACATGCTGATTGTGGACAAAAACAACTATATACAAAAAATATTATAGATTTTTGGTAAAATAGGCAAAAAAGGTCTTGACAAACAAAAAGAAAAGTGTTATAATTAACATGTGTGTGGTATGATTTGTGCGTTCTATGTTCGATGCAAATCAAAATTACTTATTTCCTGCAAAATTTTAGGCGCAAATGGCGTTTGAAGGGAAGGTTGCATTAATGAAAAGCATCAAAAAACTGTCCTTGTTTTTTGCAATCGTTTTGATGATTGCTTTAATCGGGACAACCGTGTGTGCTGAAGAAACTTCTGCGTATGCTTACACGCTTAAGTGCACTCAGACAAGCGATACAACTGTAAAAGCAGAACTTTATATCGCCGGCGGTAAAGTTCAGTCGGGTTCGTTTGGATTTAACTTTGACCCTACTGTTGTTAAGTCAATTTCTTCTTTTTCGTATGAGTCTTATGTAGAGCCGGGGCTCCAGTCTGTTGGTGCAAACAGTGGTATTATTGGAGAAAACAACCTTGAAGTAACGGTTGAAAAAGACTATATAAAATATATTGACAGTTGGATTTATGAAACATATGTAGATCCTATATATATAGATGCTTCTACTGATGCAAAAAAGCTCGGAGAGTTCACGATCACACTCAACGAGGGAAAATATCTTGTTGATGGTTCAATTTCCGTTGCTGCTCCGAGTGATGCAGATGCTTATCCTAAATCGTACAACGGAACAAGTTATCTTGTTGCTCCGTATAGCGTGGGTCTTGGCATTGCGAGAGAGCCAATTGAAACCAATATCGAACTTCAGAAATCTACTGTCACATTCAAACTTAACGCATTGGATGAATCAGTGCATGCGGTGTCTGAAGCAACTCTCGGCTCTACAATTACTTTCCCTGCAGCTCCAACTAAGGACAGTTATACATTTAAGTATTGGTCAGTTGATGGAATTAACGCATTTGAGGGAACGACACATACAGCTGAAAATGTAACGCTTTTCGCTGTTTTTGAATATCAGTCAACACTCAGTCATGTTTATACTGTTCAGGCGCAGGTTTCCGGAAACAAGCTGGTTGCTAACCTTTATTACAAGGGTGGCGTGATACAGAGTGGTACATTTGGTATTGGTTACGATACAAGTGTTCTCACACTTGATAGTTTCAAACTTGCCGACAGTGCAGCTGACCTTGTTGGCTCTATAACAAGCTTCTTTGCGAATGACAAAGTGAACGGCATTTATTACAATAGATGGATATATCAGGATCACGAAAACAAAAACATCTTTATAGACGCATCAACGGAAAAGAAGCTTATCGGTACATTTACATTTACAATTGCAGATGGCGCAACATTTGAGGCAGACGACATTTATCACAATGTTGAAAACTATCCAGATGTAGCAAAGGGATTTGTTGATGACAAGTTTGTTGTTTCTCCCTATTCAAACGATGCATCTGTAGTACATGAGGCTGTTGATTTTGCTCCGATTGAAATTCTTCCTGAAATAGTCGGTCCCACGACTGTAAACGTTTCTATTTTTGTTGGAACAATTTCTGAGTCAATTCTTTACAATATAACAGATGGTGATAGAACATATTCAAGCGCAGCAAAGCTTGCGATTACAGACACCGAGAATAATGAAGTTGTGACTGCAACTCAAACAGAAATCGGCGTTTGGAATGTAGAAGCCGACCTTGAAATTGGTGCTACATATACTATAACTATTGAGAAGAACGGTTATCTTAAAGAAACAGTTGAATTTACTGTGACTGAATCAACTGATTCGCTTGATATAACAATGATCCCCGGTGATATCAAGGAAGAGTTTACTGATTTTGCAGGCAATGGCGTTATTAACATCAAAGACTTTATCAGAGTTATAAGAGGTTTTGATAGCGAGTCATCTGAAATTTACAAAGCAGTTGTTGATATTAACGAAGATGGTTCAGTTAGCATTGATGATTTGATTCATGTTAAAAACAACTTCGGAAAAAGTGCAAAATAATCTAATTAAGTAATTAATATTATAAAGGAGAATATACCATGAAAAACACACTTAAAGTTCTCAGCTTCATTATTGTTGCAGTGATGCTCGCTACTTCATTCTGCTTTACAGCAGGCGCATCTGACACCGCTATTGGTTACAAGCTTATTGCAAAGAACACGGGTGACGGATATATAACTGCAGAGATTTACGTTCAAAACGGCGTTGCACTTGTAGGTCAGGTTGGTGTTGAGTTTGATACAACAAAGGTTACTCTTGTGAACTATGATAAGACCGCAATTGAAACTAAAGTTCTTACAAACGTTGTTAAGTCCGCTGTTGGAACTCTTGAAGCTGTTGATCCTGATAATTCTGAAGAAATCATTGACGATACTTCTGTTATTATTACAACTGAAACAAACTCCGCCGATGATCTTATTGGTGATGGTGCTGTGTATTTTGCATGGTTTGCAAACTATACTTCTTTGGTTGATGCTTCAAGTGCAGACGTTAAGATTGCTGAAATCAAGTTCGCAATCAATGCAGAGGCAACTGAACTTCAGGATGCAATTGGTCTTTGCACACAGGCTCCCGCAGCAGAAACAGGTATTGTTGGTTACAAGTCCGGTATGTATATCAGTGAGCTTGTAAACTCAAGAGCTGTGTCATTCTATGCAGATAGAACTCCCAATCTTTCTTATACAGTTGCTTACTCTGAGGGTAGTGATTTTGTAATCACAGACAATGTTCTTACCGAATACAATGGTGAGGGCGGAGAAGTTGAAATCCCCGGCAATGTTACAAAGATTGAAGAAGGTGTATTCTCCGAGAACACAACAACTGTTCTTCTTCCTACAGGTGTAACTGAGGTTGCAGAAGGTGCGTTCACACAGGGTACAAGCGTTTATGTTTCTCCTAAGGTTGGAGTTACACTCATTGCTTCTCTTAAGGCACAGAATTATAACGTAGTTCTTTATGGCGACGTTAACAACGATGGTGTTGTAAATGCATCTGACATGGTTCTTTATATCAAGAGCGCAGCAGGAAATGCTGAAGCTGCTGAAAGCATCACAAAAGATACAAAAGTTAAGGATACATTCTTTGACAACGTTCTCAACCTTAAAGACCTTTCTCGCCTTGTGAAATATCTTGCAGGTGCACTTGATATAGGTTACCAGGGCTAATATATAAAAACTAATCGAGGTGCTTTCGGGCATCTCGATTTTTTGTATAGGAAAACCCACGGATAGTCCGTGGGTTCAAAAAAGGCTATGCCTATAAGTCTTGAAAAGAAAAACTCCTTTTGATATAATAAAAGTGCGGC
>JAZQKV010000020.1:0-4424 GCA_045542335.1 Eubacteriales bacterium | reverse complement strand
CTCAAGAAGCTCGCAGAAATATCTCGGCCATCCTCTTTCACCCATGTTGAGAGCAGTTATGCTGTCGCCCATAAAGAGCACTCTTTTTCCTTTAAGATAGTTTTCCATTGTTTAATCTCCTTTATGTTTGTTATAATTGTTTTTTATTCCTTATTCATGTGCGTCATTGAAAAGCGGTTGCGATACGCCGCAGGAGTCATTTTCTGATGATACTTGTAAAAATTCACAAGTGCAGATGGCTCGGAAAATTTCAGAATGTCCGATATTTCCTTTATGTAATAATGAGAATTGCAAAGAAGATCGTTAATGCGCAAAATGAGAGTGCGGTCAATGAGCTTTTTCAAGGTTATCCCACGCTTTTTGCGAATAAGCCTTGAAATATACTCGCTGTTATAGCCAAAATGCTCTGCGGTTTTTTCAACCGTAAGACGTGCATCGGCGTTTATGCGCACCCACTCGCACACATCTGCCGCAAGCGAACGGTCATTGGAATTTTCATCCTGTTCCTCGGAAGCCTGCATGATGCTGTAAAACAAGTGCAGAAAAGAGGCGTTGACAAGGTCCGGGTTGTAATATGGCGTGTTGCGAAGATGCAAAAGCTCCTTGAAAAGATGCGGTTGGGCAAAGCTCTTTATCTTCTTTGGCAACTCTTTTTCACAAAGGTCTGTCCGGAAATGAAGCCAATAAAATGAGGTTTCGCCTGTGCTGAAATCGCTTCCTCCGTGAAGTGTTCCGGGACGGAGTATTACAAGCTCGCCTTTTGAAAGGTCATATTTATTCTCGCCCTCATAAAGATGAATTTCGCCCTTGACAACGTAGATTATTTCGTATGTACTTTCACACTTGTCAGGGTGAATCCATTTTTCCGCAGTTGTAAAAAGCCCCATCCAGTCAAATTCAAAGCTCTTGCCGTTGTAATCGAACATATCTGATTTCCTCAACTATAATCTATTTTTATGTATTGCAATGAAGCGGAATTTGCTGTATAATCCTTAATGTAGAGTATAAACGCAATTTGAAAAACATCGGTGAACAAAGGAGGACAGGCATGAAAACTCTTGATTACAGATATGTAAATCTTACAGACGGTTTCTGGAAGCAAAAGCAACAGCTTAATCGGAAAATCACAATAAATGCCGTTTGGGACAGGTTTTATGAAACAGGAAGAATCACGGCTTTTAACTGTAACTGGAAAGAGGGCGAGCCGCAAAAGCCGCATTTTTTCTGGGACTCGGATGTTGCAAAATGGCTTGAAGCGGCGGCTTATATTTTGAAGCACGAAAAGGACGAAGTGCTTGAGCAACGCATTGAAATGCTTATAGACTGCATCGAAAAGAATCAGGGCGAGGACGGATACTTTAACATTTATTTCACCGTTTGCGAGCCGCAAAAGCGTTTTTCTGACAGGAATATGCACGAACTTTATTGCGCAGGTCATCTTTTTGAAGCCGCCGTTGCCTATTATGAAGCAACCGGCAAGGACAGACTTTTAAAGCTCATGGAAAAATATGCGGATTATATTGAGCGTGTTTTCGTCAAAGAGGAGTCGGCGGCTTTTGTCACGCCGGGTCATGAGGAAATTGAGCTTGCGCTTGTGAGAATGTTTCGTTGCACAGGCAAGAAAAAGTTTCTTGATCTTGCAAAATTCTTTCTTGACAAAAGAGGCGCAAACGACAAGGACACAGAAATTGCCGATTTTACTCTGAAAAAGTATTGTCAGAGCCATTTGCCTGTAAGAAAGCTTCGTCGGGCAGAGGGGCATTGCGTGAGGGCACTTTATCTTTACAGCGCAATGGCTGATGTTGCCTTTGAAACAGGCGATACAGAGCTTCTTGAAGCCTGCAAGGCACTTTTTGAAGACATTATTACCGGAAAGATGTACATTACAGGTGCGGTGGGTTCAACCCACGTCGGCGAGGCATTCACCGTCCCCTACGATCTGCCAAACGACACTGCATACACCGAAACCTGCGCCTCAATTGCTCTTGCTTTTTTCACAAACAGGATGCTTCAGCATGAAAACAAGGCAAAATATGCCGAAATTTGTGAGCGTGCGCTGTACAACGGAATGTTGTCCGGTCTTTCGCTTGACGGAAAAGGCTTTTTCTATGAGAATCCCCTTGAAATCAACCTTGCAAAATTCCGTCGCAACACGTCCACAAAATCAAAGGACAGATTCCCCATCACCCGCCGTCCTGAAGTTTTCGGCTGTTCCTGCTGTCCGCCTAACATCAACCGTGTTCTTGCCTCAATTGGTAACTTCATATACGGCGTTGAGGGCAAAGGCGATGCAAAGGCTCTTTATATCAATCAATACGTTCCCTCAACACTTGATTTTGACGGCATCAAGGCAGAGCTTAAAACAGGTTATCCTTATGTAGGGCACAGCGAAATAAAGGTTTGCGGTGTGGGAAAGGTTATGATAAGGATTCCGTCGTGGGCAAAAAATGTGCGCATAAGCGAAAGCTACGTCATTGTTGACGGCTATGCCTGCATTGAAAACGAGGAAAAAACCATTACGGTTGATTTCGACATTGTACCCCGACTTATTAAAAGCTCTCCTCTTGTGTGGGACAACTGCGGAAAGGCGGCTCTTATGGTGGGGCCCATGGTTTACTGTGCCGAAGAAATCGACAACGCAGCGCCGCTTCACACCCTCATGCTTTCCAAAAACCTTGAAGATGCCGACTTTTACGATGACGAAGCTCTCGGCGTGAGGTGTGTCCGCACCAAAGGCTACATACAAAAGCCTTGCGAAACCCTTTACACAGACGTTGATTCTGATTCCTCCTCTATCTGCCCCGAAGAAACAACCATCAAGCTTATCCCCTATCACGCCTTTGCAAACCGCAAGGAATGTGACATGGCAGTATGGATAACTCTTGCTTAGAGCAATACAAACACGTTTTGGGATACTGTTCCAATCCGCCAAAAGAGAATTTTATAATGGGATACAATGATTTGTGTTATTTTTTGTATTCCAACAATTTGCTTTATGCAATAATACCATAAAAAAGCTCTTGACATTGCAAAACCTCCGTGTGGCAAATCACAACGGAGGTTTTTTGTATCAATCGGAAAAGTCTTCAAAGTGTTTATAAAGCAAGCTCACAAATCTTCTTCACACGCTTTTCCACACAAGCCTACACTTTTCATCTGCATCAAATTCAATCATGCCCTTATCGTGCATATAGGAAAGATATGACCTTGCAATACCGCCTGTGAAGCAATGCTGGGCGATGGTGACAGGGATTGAAAAGCGGGCAAAAATCTTGCCGAGCAAATCGTCGAAAACAACGCCGCCTTTGCAGCTTTCATAAAGAAAATCGACCACCTCAAGAACTTTTTCCCTGTTCTTTTTTGCAAGCGGACGAATATCCTCGGTCGGCTCAGCGTGAGATGCAACAAACATTTTGCCCTCAAGGGTACACACCTTTTCAAGAGCTTCAAGATGCGCTGAAATGTCAAACTGATATGTCATTCCATACTTTTCAATAATGCTTTCGCTCCACACAATATCGCCGAGAAACCAAACGTCGTCCTGCGTTTTATATGCGCACATTTCGGGAGAATGACCGCAGAAAGTTTCAAAAGTGAGTCCGTCGGGGAGCGCATCTGCAGAAACAACGCTCGCCGAAAACGGCTCTGCTCTGTAAAACTTATTGTCCCTGTATTCGGCAAAGGGGAAGCACGCTCCCATATACACCGACTGCATCCGTGTGTCGTTGACGAAGGAAAACTCAAGTCCGCCGGGTGCAAAAATCCTGCAATCAGTTCGTTTTTGCAAAAGTCCTGCGCCTCCGATATGGTCAGCATGGGAATGGGTTATAAAAACATTTTCGAGCGAAAGGTCAAGGTCGGAAAGCCTTGCAAGTGCTTTTTTACCGGCACTCGCATCGTTTCCGCTATCAATGAGGCTTGCTTTCCCGTTTCCGTGGTCATAAATTCCAACACGGTTTGGGGAATCAATATAATATGATCTTTCTCCGAGTTTTACAACTTCGTACATTATTCCTCTCCTTTTTATCTTGTCTGAAATGCGAAGTCAGAATGACTTCGATTTCAGACTTTGTATTTGATTAAAACCGGAATTTAGACAATTCCGGTTTAACTTGTGCAAAGGGGCTTGTCATTTCTCCGACATTTTTATCTTGTCGAAACAGAAGCTTAAACAGCTTCGGTTTCGACCTTGTATTTGATTAAAATCGAGTTTTAAACAAACTCGATTTATCTTGGTTGAAATTTTTAGCTAATCTCTCCGAAATTTTTATCTTGTCTGAAATACGAACTTTTATCTTGTCGAAGCAGAAGCTTAAACAGCTTCGGTTTCGACCTTGTATTTGATTAAAATCGAGCTTTAGACAAGCTCGATTTAGCTTGTGCAAAGTATTTTGTTATCTCTCCGACGGATTTATCCTGTTTTT
>JAZQKV010000019.1:0-38012 GCA_045542335.1 Eubacteriales bacterium | reverse complement strand
TCTGCAACTGCACCCTCTGTATCCTGTGCGTTTCCTGCAACAGGAACTTCAATGTCTTTAACTGCAACTGTGTCAACCGCAACTCTGTCAGCAGATGTGTAAGTATACTCAGCTGTGATAGAGGTTGTTTCAACGTTGGTTACTGTTGCTGTCTGACCATTGATTGTAAAGGTTGTGTTATCGGTTACCTTGTAACCCTCTGCTGTGTTAACCTTAACTGTTACCTTATATTCTGTTGCATAATCGTATGCATCAACTTCGGGTGTCCATGTGATAGACTCGATTGTGTAGTTTGCATCGTCTGCAACTTCACCCTCTGTATCCTGTGCATTTCCGGCAACAGGAACATCAATGTCGGTTACTGCAACTGTGTCAACTACAACTCTGTCAGCAGATGTGTAAGTATACTCAGCTGTGATAGTGGTTGTTTCAACGTTGGTTACTGTTGCTGTTTCGCCGTTGATTGTAAAGGTTGTGTTATCTGTTACCTTGTAGCCCTCTGCTGTGTTAACCTTAACTGTTACTGTGTATTCTGTTGCATAATCGTATGCATCAACTTCGGGTGTCCATGTGATAGACTCGATTTCGTAGTTCGCATCGTCTGCAACTGCACCTGTGGTGTCGGGTGCTTCAAGTGCAACAGGTTCGTCAATGTCGGTTACTGCAACTGCATCAACTGCAACTCTGTCTGCTGTTGTGTATTCAACAGTCGCCTTGATCTTACCTGCACCGAGATACTCAACATCTGCTGTCTTGCCGTCAATTGTAACAACAGTATTGCTGTTTACAGAATACTCGTCGTTTGCTGTGATAACAACGGATGCTGTGTATGTTGTGTTGTAGTCAAATGCTTCAACATCAGGTTCCCATGTTACCTCTCCAACAGTGTAGTTTGCATTTTCTTCTGCTTCAACTGTTGTGTCGGGCGTTCCGAGAGCAACGGGAGTTTCAACGCCTGTAAGTGCGATGTTTTCAATAGGTGTGCCGTATGTGAATGTGATTGTAATATCTCCAACAATCTCATCACCGGGGATTGTGTAAACATTCTCGGTTGCTGTTACTTCAACAGGTGTTCCTGTTTCACCAACCTGATATGTTACAGTTACATATGCGCCCTCTGTGTTTTCAGCGGTGAATGTGAAGTCTTCATACATTGTAGCTGTAGCTGCAATATCATAATCGCTTGTGATTGTATCGTCGATACCTTCTGCAGTTACGTCAACAGTGTAATCAATTACAACCAAATAACTAAAAATGGGATAAGCTACAATACCTGTGCTGTCTGTATCAGGTGTGTAGAGATAGTTTCCGTTTTCATAGAAGTAAGGAATATCTTCAGCAGGAGCTTTAACTGTGATAAAGTCATTTCTGAGTGTCTTATACTCGTCAGCTGTCATTTCAACCTTAAAGGAGGCAATCTTAACTCCGCCCTCTGTTGTCTTAACAGAATCTGTACCCCATGCCGCTGTCCATGCACCAATCACTGTTGTATCAGTAACTTCTGTTGAAGTACCAAGTGCCTGTCCAACAACTTCATCGTAAGCAAATTCGGAAATTGTATATCCGGCAACTTCAAATCCGACACCTGCCGCATTTATATCCTGTGCATCGTTTCTGATAACAACGTCTACAAAAGCTGCACCTTCATCAACGTCATAGGAAACATTGTAGATGTATGCGGTTAATGTTGTGCTTGCATCCGTATTTATACCCATTACAACAATACCGTTTGCAAGCTGATTGCCGGTAAGGGTGATATATACGTTTTCTGCGTCATATGTCGCCATAACCATGGAACTGCTTTCATACAAATCGTATTCGCCGAGAAGTGACTTGGGGATTACAATGTCGTATTGAGCTGTTGCATCAATTGCAACGTCTGCACCCGAAGCATCAACAAGCTTTGCCTCTGCCGCATACACTATGCTACCTACACTGTTTGCGGGAAGATTGTTTTTCTCAGCAAGCTCTGCGATTTTATCGGGTGTTGTTGCCTGCTCTGTAACAAGAATGTTTTCACTGTTTTCAAGTGTGGGTTCTTTCTTTTCCTCGCACATTTCGATTACTGCGTTTGCGGGGAGATCCTCTGCGAGGATAACGCCTTCATCTGTCTCTGTGAGAACGCCGTTTACATAAACAACGTGTTCAGCATTTGCAGGAACTGCCTTGATACCTGCGAATGCACCGTTTTCGTCAAGCTCAATTGTTACCTTGCCCTCAGTTGTCGCAGGAGCGTTGATAACATAGTTAATTGCTTCGGGAACAGTTACGCCGTCTGCAAGAGCATAGCCATCATCAAGGAGAAGAACCTTGTTTCCTGTAACATTCGCATTTACTGCAAGTGCAGCAATTTCAGCATCGCCGGAAACTGTCACGATGATATCGCCGTCTACAATTGCGCTACCGGATTTTGCACCGTATTTGAGCTCGGGAATCTTACCGCCGGAGATTTCTGCGTAGATGTTGCCATTGTGCTTGCCGGCATCCTTACCGCCGAGAACAACCTTGCCCTCACCGCCGGTCATTGTAAAGTAAACGTTACCTGTGGATACGCAAGAGCCGCCGTGTCCTGCAACACCGATTGCATCGCCGAATGTACCGCCCTCAATAACATAAGCCATATCGCCGTTAATGGTTGTGGTATTATAGCCGGATGCACGCAAAGAGCTGTATGCACCGCCCTTAACGGTTATAGCCTTGCCCGTTGCGGTGTGTGTGCCGCCGTCGTATGCGTATGTGATATAAGGAAGTGATGTTCTTGTCTTATACTCGGAAGGATCTGCATCAACTACCTTGTAAACCTTCTTATCAGCTGTGGAATTTTCCTCATCGATGATATTCTTTGTTGTATAAACAGCATATTCGTCAATAGCAAAAGCTCTCTCGTTGAATGTCACCTGGTTTGTATAGCAGGAAACCTGGATTTCCGCATTGTAGCTATACCATGATTTGGAAGCGTCAGAGATGAGACCGCCGGGATTTCCGAGGAGAACGGGGAACTCATCAAAGATAATGTGTGCGTTGGGAGCGTTTTCGATTCTTACGCCGTTGAAAACTGCTCTGTGACCGGGAGCACAGGTAAAGGTTACAGTACCTGTAATTTCCTGCAACATCAAAGTCTGGACTGTCCAGTCATCCATGACAACGATTACGAAGTCTCCCTTTGCTCCATTTGCTGTAATCTTGGAATTGAGCTTGTTGCTTACAGTTACATTTCTGAGAGGAGTAGAAGGTGTAAGACCGTCGTTGGAATCTTTACCCTTGGAGGAAACGTAGAAGATAGCTGTTGCTTCGGGATATCTTTCCTCAATGTATTCAACGATTGCCGCATCTGTGCCGGAGGTAATAACAACCTCAACAGCCTCTGAAGCAGCCATGTCGTCTGTTTCAGCATATCTTACAAGAACTGTACCTGTAGCAAGTCCCTGAATCTTTGTGCCGCTTACAGCAATCCATGTTTCGCCGCCGTCAACAGAGTATTCCATTGTTTCGTCAACGCCTGTGATTGTACCGTCGCTTCCTGTGGAAGGTGTTGCTTCAAGACCTTCGGGAAGTTCGGTATTGGGCTTCTTTGTATAGAAGGTAATCTGCTTGAGGTAGAATACCTCACCGTCTGTCATATCCGCACCCTTGGTGTTTTTACCGAAGGGATAGAAGTTTGTATGAGTGATAACAGTAGCCTTGCCGTACTTGGAGGTGTCATTCCAGGTTTCATTTTCGCTGAAATCAATTTCAGCCTTCGCCCACTTGTTTGTTTCAAGTGTACCTGTTACCTCGATATCTTCGATAACCTTAGGAGCAGCTACTCTGAAGTAAGGAAGTGTGCCACCGGGCTCTGTTCCTTCGGGAACGAGATAGTAGTAATCAATTACAGCATACTTGTAGTTTGCGGGAGTAAGTCCGTAAGCATCAAAGCTATAACCGTCACCCTTCATGCTGTCGTCCTTATCGGGTGTGGAAAGTGAGCCTTCGGGTCTGTCTGTTGTTACGGGAACAAATCCCTGTACACCGTTTTCGCCGCCTACATTGCCTGTAACAAATGTAAGTGCACCGGTGTTTGTGCCAACGTTACCGCTCCAGAGATTAAATGTCTTCTTGAAGTGTGAGCCGGGAACAACGATGGGTTCGTAAATATATTCAATCTCATCGATACCGAGAGCTTCTCTGTCTGTTTCAACAAACTTGATAGGAGAATCGTTATCGCCGATACCGTAAACTGCGATACCCTTGAAGTAGTTGCTGATACCGTCAGTATCGGGACGGGTCTTGAGCACGAGAGTAATTTCGTATGTATCAGCTTCTGCCTTATCTTCGGCAAACACAGGGATAGCGTGCTGCTGACCGCCTGTGGAGCTTCTCCACATATCAACAACATAGTCGCTCTTTTCGCCGTTTACATATACTTCGTAAATACCGTTGTCAGCCTTCTTTGATGTCCAGAGGTAAGCATTTGTACCGGTGAACTCGAAGGAAACAGCGGAATTTTCATATACTGCACTGAGTCCGTTGGAAGCTGTAAAGCCCTCTGCTGTTGCATAGTCATTATAGCCGGGGATATTGCCAACCATGTAAAGCTCTCTGTCGATGGCAACGTCTGTCATCTTGTCGGAGTAGTCAACATAGTCTGCCGCAAGAGCAGGCTCAGCCGCTGTCTTGAGAGCAGTGAGGTCTGCAATTATCTTTTCTGCGTATACAGCAAAGCCGTCGTCTGTAAGGTGAACGCTGTCAGAGAAAGCTGCTGCCTCTGTGATAACACCTGCGGCAATCTGCTCGTAGAGGTACTTACCAACGTTGATTGTAACAAGGTCAAACTGCTCTGCAAGCTCTCTGTGAGCTACGAGCTGGGTATGGTCTGCACCTGCAGCACCCTTATCTGTGATAAGGATAACTACGATTTCAGCATTGGGGTTAGCGTCCCAGATCTTGTTGTAAATAACTTCTGTGTCAGCCTTAACCTGTTCCGCTGTTCTACCCTCATATCTGTCGTTTACGGAGAACTCGATGAATACAAGGTCAGCAGGCTTCTGGTCAAGCTGGAGTCCGCGGTTTTCAGCACTGTTAGTTCTGAAAGAACCAAAGTGAGAACCTGTGCCGCCAATAGCCGCATGACGGTTTTCGATTGTTGCATCAGGATAGGTGTCAACAAACCACTTGCCAACTCTTGCTCTCCAGGAATACTTTTCTGTATCTGTGGAGTTGGAGCCAACGGTTACGGAACCGCCGAAGTAACCGATCTTAACATCATCGCCGGAAGCAAGCTTCTTGAAGATGTTGTGAAGGGGTGCAGGCTCAAGATCGGGATCAACCCAAACAGGAACAACAACCTCAACCGCCTCGGAAGCGAGAACATCGCCTGCAGCCGCAACTCTTACATAGTAAGTGCCGGGAGCAACTTCAAGCTCTGTGCCCACGATTGCTGTCCACTCTTCTGCGTCAGCGGATGTTGCATATTCCATTGTTGCGTCAACGCCTGTGATCTTGCCCTCGCCGTCCTCTGTTTCGGGAGCAACGCCTTCAAGACCTGTGGGTGCAGCTGCAACCTCAGGGTCATCAAAGGTTCTTGTTGCAGCATCATAGATTGCAAAATCTTCTTCGCTTTCAAAGAAACCGATGTAATCAATGGCATATGTCCCATTGGGGAAGTCAAGTCTGTACTGATTGAATCCGGGATACACATAAGGTGTCTTTACAAGCTCGGTAAAGTCGTTGCCGTTGTCATCCTTTTCTTCCCAGCTGCCTGTAAGGTCGATAGCAACTGTCTGATACTCACCTGTTGCGGTGAATTTACCATACTTTCTTGCACGGACGTTTTTAACATCCTGTTCATAGGGATTTTCTTCCTTGAGCTCAACATTGCTGCCTCTATTATAAACAAGAGCGATGCTCTGCTCGGTTTCCGCAGTTTCGGTAGCCTTGAAACGGATAACCATGTAGTCAAGATTTTCGGAAGTACGGAGACTGGGGGTAACAGCACTGAGATGGTCAATTTCCATCATCATGGTGCTTTTGCTTGCAGTAAGCACAAATTCCCCATCCTCGTTCATAGAAGGTGTACCTGAGCTCCATGTAGCGAACTTAGGTCTGGGATTTGTTGTGTCGGAAAAATACTGACCTCCGACAGCTGTAAAGCCCTCGTCGTCAGCATCTGTTTTCCAGTCGTGGATCATTGCTCTGACAGTCTCACCGTCAGCCGCATAGATGGGGCCGGATGCAAGATACTCTGCGTTTGCCACGAAAACGGGGCAGATGGAAAGTACCATAAGCATCGTGAGAATCAGAGAGAGGATGCGTTTTGCTTTCATTGTTTCTTTGCTCCTTTTGTATATAGATTTTGTGTATCTCCCAAATTTCCCGAAAACCTTTTTGGGTACAATCCGGGAGATTACAAATACACATAATTATTATACATCAATAAAAATAAAAAAGCAAGTGTTTTTTTCGCAAAACACCTGCTCAAATCGTAAAATTTTATCGACCAATTTTGTGTACATTTCACAAATTTCAAATTCAAAACAAAATAATCAAACCATTAAATATTCAATTTTACTACATCTTGTTATGCCCGCCAAAAATCATCAAGATATTGCAAAGCCCCAATTGTGAACAGTTTTTACACAAATTTCATTTTTTATCTAATATTTTTGACGTTTTCTGCACAGGAACCGATATTTTAAGGCACACCATTTCAAAATTTCCGTTATTCTCGTCAATACTTTGCGGAGAAATCTCCACACTTGCCCTGGCTCCGCAATTTTGCGCAAGCTTTGCAAGGCGGTTGACCGAATTGAGAATAAGTCTGCCGTCTTTCAGGGAAATCTTTATGCTCTGCGTTTCAGGTTGCAAGTTTTCCCTGCTGCTACTGCAGTTTTCTTCCATTTTATTATATATATGCATATTCTCGCATTTTTCCTCTGTTGCTTCATGCTCAAGAACAATTTGCGAATCAGTTTCAGTTTTTTTCGTTTCCTTTTGCGGGAACACCTTTCCGTCAATGTTGTTTTCACAAAGCGCAATATTGTGTCCATTTTCCTCAATCGAAAGTTCCCTTGCATCTTTCTCATCTGCCGAAACAACAATACAGGGAATTTTTTCAAGTGACAGCATTTTCGCCGCTCTGAGCCGCCTTGCACCGCACACGGTTTCATAACGCCCGTCGTCCGAAAGCCTCACGGTTATGGGATTTATAACTCCAAATCGACTTATACTCGCGCAAAGCTCAAGCATTGCAGCGGTGTCAAAAGCACGTCTCGGATGAAAACACGGCGTTGTAACAAGCGCCGGGTTTATGTAAACAAGCCTTGCGCTTAAACTGTCATTATCCGCTGTATTAACAGGCTGTCCGAATTTTCTTACCGCTTCAAAAAACTCCGCAAGCATTATATCGCTCCTCTCTCAGTTTTCGTTCACCACTATAATACATCTTTTCCCCCGAAAACTTTGCCGAATAATGCCAAGATTTTAAATTTAAGTATAAAAATTCCCGTCGCCACAAAAACAGCAACGGGAAAATCTCAAATCTTTATCTCAAAAAGCCGATGGAACGGATTATGAAAGGCTCTTTCGCCTTGCCGGAGCATATCTGGAAGAAGCAGATAAACTTGATAACAAGAAGTACAATGAGGAAGATTCCGCCGGCAATCGGAACGATAAATGTCCATGCAAGAACCACCATAACCAATGTCGTAAGAGTTTCAACAACAAAGAATTTGAGAGCCTGTCTCAAATGAAAGGCAACGTACTTTGAAGTTGACTGTGAAAGAAGCGCAATAAAGATTCCAACAACGCCTGCAAGGTAAATAAGCATTGCAATAACCTTGTTTTCGGAAATATCCTTTGCTTCAAACTCCGATGTGTGGTCATATGGGTCAAAGGGAACATATGCACCATAACCGGGGTTGCCGTAGGGTGGATACGCGGCTCCGGGGGTTGCGCCGGGATTGGGGTTTGCGTTTTGCTGTGCGCCGGGATCTGTGTTTTGAGTGGTCTGCTGTGCATCTGCAAATTTAAGACCACATTCGGGACAAAACATTGCGTTGTCCTCAACACGTCTCTGGCAATTCGGACAATTTCTCATTGTGAATACCTCCATATATGTAATTTATTTTTTCAAAGAAGGTCAACAAGTCTACCTGCGAACATATAGAACAATGGTGCAACCGCAAGAACACTGTCAAATCTGTCAAGAACACCGCCATGACCGGGGAAAATGTTGCCATAATCCTTAACACCATAGCACCTCTTGATAGCCGAAGCAACAAGGTCACCAAACTGCGAAATAACAGAAATAGCGGCTCCGCTTATAGCAATCATAAGATAATTGGGTTCAAGAACAATATTCTCCGATGGAAAAGAAGGGGCAATTTTGTTAATCCCCGTAACAACAAGGGTATAAATCACAATACCAATCATTCCACCGATAACGCCGCCAAGTGCGCCCTCAACGGTCTTTTTGGGACTGATATTCGGAATAAGCTTGTGCTTTCCGAAGAACATCCCCGTGAAATACGCCATAATGTCGCTCATCCAGCTTCCGAGAAACACCATAAGGTAAAGCACGACGCCCGCAGGCTCAATGTTTCTTATAAGCACAATGCTTGCAAACGACGAAGCGATAAACACCGTCGTTGCAAAAGACACACAAGCCTTTTCCGCAGTAATCTTACCGTCGGACAAGACCATCGTAAACATGCTGAACACAAGGTAAATCATTGCAAGCGAAAGCAACGCTCCTCCGCCAAAGCTGTTGGCGGCAATGGGCGAAGCAAAGCCCACAATAACCGACGGAATAAGCAACAGCGCATGAACTCCGCACCCCGTGCATCTCTGCATTTCAATAACCGCAACCGCAGACAAAATCCCCAGAACGATTCTGAAAAACAGTGTATGCGAAAAACACAACACGGGTATAAACAAAAGCGCAAGCAGCACACCCGTCAATATTCTTTGCCTCATAAAAATATCCTCTCACCTTTTGAATATTGGGAATCAGGATTCAGGAATAAAAATTGAAAAACATGCCGTTTTTCTTGATAAAAACATACCACAGCATAGTTGTCTGCACAAGCCGCAAACCCTTTGCCACATATCATAGTCCACCAAAGCGACGGTGAATACCGGCATAGCGACGAAGGATTTTAACAAGCTCTTTTTTGTCAAAATCCGGCCAGAGCGTGTCGGTAAAATAAAGCTCCGAATATACACTTTGCCACATGAGAAAATTTGAAAGTCTCTGCTCGCCACCGGTCCTCACAATAAGCTCCGGGTCAGGACTGTTTCGCGTGAAAAGGCACTCTGAAATGTCCTTTTCCGTGACCTCAGTCACACCCTTTTTAACAAGCTCCGAAAAGGCAATACACAGCTCTGCCCTGCCGCCATAGTTCAGCGCAACATTGAGCGTGTGCTCTGTTTCGCCCGAGGCGCTTTTTTCAACATACTCAAGCTTTTTCTTTCTCTCTTCGGAAAACGGCTCTCTGCTACCAAGAAACACAACTTTCGCCTTTATTTCCTCGGAATATGTGCCAATCTCGTCAACATATCTGTCAAGAAGCTTCATTATGGCATCAACTTCTTCTTTCGGACGCTTCCAGTTTTCCGTTGAAAAGGCATAAACCGTCACGGTTTCAATTCCAAGCGCAAAGCAATCCTTAACAATTCGCTTGAAAGTTGCCGCCCCCTCGGCGTGACCAAATGTGCGTGCAAGTCCGCGTTTTTTTGCCCATCTGCCGTTTCCGTCCATAATAAAGGCAACATGGCGGGGAAGCTTATTCTTCGGAATTTCATCTCCGCCCGTTGCTCCATTTTTCTTAAAAAATCCGAACATACTCAGATTTCCATGATTTCCTTCTTTTTCTTTGCGCAAGCATCATCAATAGCCTTGATATATTTATCTGTAAGGGTCTGTACATCCTTTTCAGATGCCTTCTGCTCGTCCTCTGTCATTTCGCCCTTCTTCTTCATATCCTTGCACTTGTCGTTTGCATCACGACGGATATTTCTGAGCGCAACCTTGGATTCTTCAGCGTGCTTGTCAACCTGCTTTGTAAGCTCCTTACGACGCTCTTCGGTAGGCTGAGGGAAAGCAAGACGGATAACCTTGCCGTCATTCTGAGGAGTGATACCAAGCTCACTTGTTCCGATCGCCTTGTCAATTTCCTTGAGAAGCGAAGGGTCCCAGGGCTGAATAACAAGCATTCTGGGCTCGGGAATTTTAATCTCCGCAACCTGGTTTATGGGCATGGGAGAGCCACAATAGTCAACTCTGATTTTATCAAGCACAGATGCGCTTGCCTTGCCGGCTCTTATTGTACCGAACTCACTTTCAAGTGCGGCAACGGTCTTTTTCATTTTTTCTTCGTAATCCTTAAGTGCGATTTTCATATTTTTGTCCTCCTAAAATATATGTTTGGTTTTCCTGCGTCAATTACCGCAGTAAATTCAATTTTTCACGGCGGATTCATACCGTAACTGTTGTTCCAACCTTTTCTCCGGTAATCGCCTTTATTATATTTTCCGGCTGTGCAAGCCCGAAGATAAGCTGTGGGATTTTATTCTCACGGCAGAAAAGCGAAGCCGACAGGTCAATCACGCCAAGTTCCTTGTCAATTATTTCGTCATAGGAAATTGTATCAAGCTTTTTAGCGTTGGGATCCTTTTCGGGATCTGCCGTATAAACAGCGTCGATATTTTTTGCACAAAGTATCATGTCAACTTCAAGTTCTGCTGCTCTGAGTGCCGCCGCTGTGTCGGTTGAGAAAAAGGGGTTTCCCGTACCGCCTGCAACAATGACAACCTTACCCTCGGAAAGTGCTTTAACCGCTTTTTCCTTGGTATAAAACTCGCAAACTTTATCCATCTGAAGCGCACTCATAACAACCGCATCAACGCCCTCTCCCTCAAGAGCCGTGCAAAAGCCAAGAGAATTTATAACGGTTGCAAGCATACCGATGTTATCAGACTTGCTTCTGTCAATATTTCCGCCGCTTCTTCCGCGCCAGATATTTCCGCCACCTGTTATAACCGCAACCTGTGCGCCAAGTGCAACACACTCTTTTATGGTTTTGCAAACTTCAGCCATAAAATCAAAGCTCAGGATTCCCTGTGACTTATCTGCTGCAAGAGCCTCACCGGAAAGCTTTAAGAGCACTCTTTTATACTTAAGCTCTGACATATCAATCACATCCATTTCTGTATATTTGTGACATTTATAGTTTACCATCTACTATTATACACTGAAACATCCCGGAAAGATACCTCAATATTGAACAATATTGTAAAATTTGTTATAATTCTCGTTTTTTCCCTTGTATCATTCAAATTTTATACTTAACAATAAAACATCACTTAATATAGCTTTTATCAGACTCTCCTTAATTCGCAACTTGTCCCCCCATTTTTAAATGTTTTAACCCAAGCATAAATCCAATACTGTTGACTTCTGATTTTGCCTCCCTGCCGGGACTGAAATCGAGTTTGTTGGAAACTCGATTTCAGTCAAGATAAAAATGTAAAATTTTATGGAGGGGTTGACATCGGGTGTAAGATGTGATATAATAAAAAATAAGATGAGAAAATATGTCAAACGCTGTGAAAAAGAGTGTTGACGGCAAAAATCAGAAAAGAGAGAGCCACAAAGGTTTGCCGAGTAAAAGAAGCATACCGATGCTGAAAGTGGCTTGCTGTGTGCCGCCGATGTTTTCGCTTTGGAGCCTGACGGGTGAAATCAAGTAGTTCGTCACGGTTGGACCACGTTAAGGTCTTATGAGTGTCGCAAATAAGGGGAAGCTGTATCCTCGTTTTTGCGGAACGCCGGGTGGTACCACGGATATGTTAAAAATTCCGTCCCTGCATTATGTAGGGGCGGATTGTTTTTTTGCGTACACACTTTTTGAAAAGGCGTTGACATTTCTCCATTAAAGCAGTAATTTTTTAAGGAGTTGAAAAATACCATGAGAGAAAAACTTGAACAAATCAAATCCGATGCTCTCTCACTCATTGCCGCTGCAAACACTTCGGCAGATCTCGATGGTCTTAAGGTTAAATACCTTGGCAAAAAGAGTGAGCTTGCTCTGGCGCTTCGTTCAATGGGTTCGCTTTCCGCAGAGGAACGCCCGATAATCGGTCAGCTTGCAAACGAAATCAGAGGTCAGATTGAAGCTGCCTTTGAACAAGCCGGCGCAAAAATCAAGGAAAAGGAAGAACAGGCAAAAATCGCAAGCGAAAAGATTGACGTCACACTTCCCTCCTCAAGAGCCGCAATCGGACGTGCACACCCCATCAGCAAGATTTCCGCAGAAATCGAGGACATCTTTACCGGCATGGGCTTTACAATCGCAGGCGGTCCCGAAATTGAGTATGACTACTACAACTTCGAGGCTCTCAACATTCCCCCGAACCACCCTGCAAGAGACACTCAGGACACATTCTACATCAATCCCGAAGTAACTCTCAGAACCCAGACCTCCAGCGTGCAGATTCACGTTATGGAAAAGCAGCGTCCCCCCATCAGAATCATCTCTCCCGGCAGAGTTTACCGTTCCGATGCGGTTGATGCTACCCACTCCCCCATGTTCCATCAGGTTGAAGGACTTGTTGTTGACAAGGGTATAACCATGGGCGACCTTAAGGGAACGCTTGAGCTTTTTGCAAAGAGAATGTTCGGTGACAGCACAAAGATCCGCTTCCGTCCTCACCACTTCCCGTTTACCGAGCCTTCCGCAGAGGTCGACGTTTCCTGCTTTGTCTGCGGCGGCAAGGGTTGCAGACTTTGTAAGGGCGAAGGTTGGATTGAAATTCTCGGTGCAGGCATGGTTCACCCCAACGTTCTGCGTCGTTGCAATATTGACCCCGATGTATATTCCGGCTTTGCTTTCGGTATGGGTATCGAAAGAATCGTAATGAGAAAGTATAACATCGACGACATGAGACACCTTTACGAAAACGACATCCGTTTCCTTTCACAGTTCTGATTTTCCACAATTTTAATTTAAAATTGAATAAGGTGAAAATATGACACCAGATTTTGAAAATAATCCCTATGCCGAAAATGCAGGAAAACATATTTCCCCCAACGGTGCAAGAAAGCCCATGCCAAAGTTCATGGAATATGTGCTTCTCACAATCGGCACTCTTGCAGTAACAATCGGCATTTACTTTTTCAAATATCCCAACAATTTTGCCACAGGCGGTCTTTCAGGTATCTCGGTCATTGTCGGAAAGCTCGTCCCCTTTATAACACCGTCACAATTTGTTTCTGTTATGAATGTGGTGCTTCTTGCCCTTGGCTTTGCGGCTTTGGGAAAGAGCTTTGGCATAAGGACAGTTTATTGCAGTCTTCTCATGTCAGCACTTCTCGGACTTTTCGAGAGATTCGTTCCCCTCGATACACCTCTCACGACAGAGCCTCTGCTTGAGCTTTGCTTTGCAGTGTTTCTTCCTGCAATCGGCTCTGCGGTGGTGTTCAACTATAAAGGCTCAACGGGCGGAACTGACATTGTTGCAATGTTGCTCAAGAAGATATTCAGAATAAACGTTGGTCAGGCACTTTTTGTTGTGGACGTAATGGTCGTCATTGGCGTGTTTTTCATTTTCGGTGCGCAAACAGGTCTTTTCTCGCTTCTCGGTCTACTTGCCAAAACCTTTATTGTGGACACGGTTATTGATAATATAAATATGTCAAAGTATTTTATAATTGTAACCGACCGCCCCGAAGATATTTCAAAATTCATAAAGGTTAATCTCCATAGAGGCATCACCGAGTGGGATGTATCCGGCGGCTTCACCGGTCAAAAGAAAACACTTATTCTCACCGCCTTAAACCGTTCCCAGGCAACAATGCTCCGAAGCATTGTCAAGCAAAACGATCCCCATGCCTTTGTCCTCATTTCAAACACAAGTGACATCATCGGCAAGGGATTCCGTGAGCTTCCGTAGTAATTTCACAGTTTTGCGAAAGAGCCTACGGTTTTATGCGACAAATATAAAAGGTATCTTCCGAAAGGAGTAGTAAAAATCATGAATTTATCAATGAAATGGCTCTCCGATTACGTTAAATTGGAGGGCGTATCCCCTAAAGAATATTCAGACAGAATGACAGACACAGGCTCAAAGGTTGAAGGCTTCGAGGTAATGTCCGAAAAAATGGAAAACGTTGTTGTGGGCAAGCTTATCTCGGTAGAAAAGCATCCCGACAGCGACCACCTCCTCATCTGCATGGTAGACGTGGGCAAGGAAGAACCTGTTCAGATTGTAACAGGTGCACAAAACGTAAAGCCCGGTGCTTATGTTCCTGCGGCTCTTCATCAGTCCCTTCTGCCCGACGGCACAAAAATCAAGGCAGGTAAGCTCCGTGGAGTTCCCTCAAACGGTATGCTTTGTTCCCTTGGAGAGCTTGGACTCACCGTCAATGACTTTCCTTATGCAGAGGAAGACGGCATCTGGCTTATCGAGGATGAGGGTCAGAACTTCAAGCCCGGCGACGATGTGAGACCTCTTTGCGGCTACGATGACACAATCGTTGAGTTTGAAATCACTCCCAATCGTCCCGACTGCCTTTCCGTCCTCGGACTTGCAAGAGAAACCGCCGTTTCCTATGACATTCCTTTCAAGGCTCCCACGCCTGTTGTCAAGGGTTCAAATGACGGCGACAACATCAAGAACTACATTGATGTAGAAATCAAGGTTCCCGAAACCTGTTTCAGATACACCTCCCGTGCGGTTAAGAACGTAAAAATCGGTCCTTCTCCTCTTTGGCTTAGAGAAAGACTTCGTGCAAGCGGTGTTCGTCCCATAAACAACATTGTTGACATCACAAACTTTGTTTGCCTTGAATACGGTCAGCCAATGCACGCCTTTGACAAGGAATTTCTCAAGAGTGGAAAAATCATCGTAAGAAATGCCGCAAATGGCGAAAACATAACCACCCTTGATGGCGTTGAAAGAAAACTTGAAGAACGCATGATGGTTATTGCAGACGGCGAAAGACCCGTTGCAGTTGCCGGGGTTATGGGTGGCGAAAACAGCGAAATCACCGAAAACACAACAACTGTAATTTTTGAGTCTGCGGCATTCTCCGGTCCATCCGTAAGAATCACAGCCCGTGACCTTGGACTCAGAACCGAGGCAAGCGGACGTTATGAAAAGGGACTTGATGCCGAAAACACACTTCCTGCTCTTGAAAGAGCCTGCGAGCTTGTTGAAATGCTCGGCTGCGGAACGGTTGTTGACGGAATTATCGACGTTTATCCCACAAAGAGAGAAATCCCCTCCATTCCCTTTGATGCAGAAAAAATCAACAAGTTCCTCGGCACAGATGTGCCCGAGAAATTCATGCTTGACACACTCGAAGCACTTGATATCAAGTATGCCGACGGCAAGGTTACACCTCCCTCTTTCAGAGCCGACATTGAAGAAATGCCCGACATCGCAGAGGAAGTTGCAAGAATCTGGGGTTATAACAAGATTGAGTCCACACGCTTCAAGGGCGAAGCAGTAAACGGCGGCAGAGATGAGAATCAGCAGTTTATTGCCGACCTTTCGCAGATGCTTATTAACAAGGGACTCTATGAAATTCAGACCTATTCATTCATCAGTCCCAAGGCATATGACAGCATTTGCCTTGCCTCTGACAGTCCTCTTCGTGATTCCATCGTCATTTCCAATCCTCTCGGTGAGGACACAAGCATCATGAGAACAACCGCCCTTGCAAACGTTCTCGGTGTGCTTTCCCTCAACCGCCGTCAGAGAGCCTCCGAGGCAACAATCTTTGAAATGGCAAAGGTTTACCACAAGGAAGAAGGCAACGGTCTTGCAAACGAAAAGATGACAACCGTTATCGCTTCCTTCGGAGCAGGAGACTTCTACTCCATGAAGGGCAGATGCGAGGATGTTCTTGAGCTTGCCGGAATTGAGAACTATAAAGTCACCGCCCTCACCGACAACCCCTCCTACCATCCCGGTAGATGCGCAGTTATCACAGTTGATGACGAAGTTGTTATGGTGCTCGGTCAGATTCATCCCAAGGTTGCCGAAAACTTCGGCTTTGACCTCCCTGTTTATGCAGCTGAAATCGACACAGATAAAGTGTTTGAAAAGAGAAATGCCGACAAACAGTACAAGGCACTTCCCAAGTTCCCTGCAACCACCCGTGACCTTGCGTTTGTGTGCGACGATGCTCTTGAAGCAGGCGCACTCATGGATGCAATCAAGAAGTATGCAGGAGCAAATCTCGAAGCAGTTAAAATTTTCGACGTGTTCAAGAGCGACAAGCTCGGCGAAGGCAAGAAGAGCATGGCATATAACCTCACTCTCCGCGCCAAGGATAGAACACTCTCCGATACCGACGCCGACTCCGTCGTTAATAAAGTCCTCAAAGGCCTCGAAAAAGACTTCGGCGTAACCCTTAGAAGCTAAGCATATAGTAAGGAGTCGGGGCGCTGCCCCGAACCCCGCTAAGGAAACTTTCAAAAAGCTTTAAAATGGGTATGGATAAATTAAGAGTATAATAAGAGCAACCCGACTTTCAAAAGAGGTCGGGTTGCTTTTTGAATTACAGAGGTTATACAAATAAGACCCTCGGATGCACTCCGAGGGCCTTTGCATTAAATAATTGTTTTTTCAAGATGCTCAAGGGAAAGCTCAACCATTTTGTCGCCAAGCTCCTTGTTTGCCTCTCTTGCGCTTTCGGTAAACCAATGCTTAACATCGTCAATTCTGTCAAGCTTCACAGCCTCAGGATAAAGAGACATAAGGATTGAACACTCAAATTTTCCCGCATGGTCATAGCCTGTCGCCTTCTGCACCTCAGTACTCATCGTTGGAATAACCTTTATACGGCTAAACGGATCATCGTCGCCGCCGAGGTTGCTGTAATAATCCTTAAAGCTTTCGCTTCCCCACCAGCCTCTGCCACGGGTCTTTTCCATATACGCCATTTCCGCGCGCTTTGCAGCTTTCATATAGGAAAGGGTCATGGGCATAAGATTTTCGTTCTCAAACTGATGGTGAATAACAACGTAAATGTTGTGAAGTCCTGCGTCGAGCATACTCATGAACACATAGTACACATATTCCTCAAATGCGTTTTCGGGGATATGCACCGTACCGCTTTTTTCGTCGCCTACAGCGTAGCTTGACGGACTATAACTAATTGTCGGAGCGATGATGATTTCCTTTCGCTCTGCGAGCTTTTCAACAAGCCCTTTGGCAACAAGTGTGTCGCAACCATATGAGCAATGCGGACCATGGTATTCAACCGTTCCTCCAACAATTACAACAGGTGTTTTTTCTCGCTTTGCTTTATCCGTCTCTCTCGGGAAGCACATATCAAGCTGCATATTTATCCCTCCGTTTATCAGTCCTCTGAATAACCGATTGTTGTGTAGAAAGCAAGGTTCGGCTGGGTGTTGTCAAGTCTGCCATACTGAACAACGATGTTGCAGTTTGAGGTGATTTTCATGGCATACTGTGTTTCAAAAGGCACTTCAAAACCACACATATCCTCAAGTCTGTTCATGCGGAAGCATCTCACTCTGCCTGCCTTGACTGTCCACTTTATGTCTTCATAAGCGTCTTTGTCAACAAAAAAGAGCTTTACGTCTATTTCCGCATCCGTGTCGCTGTCGTTCACGATGATAACAGATTCGTGTCCCTTTGCCACTCCTTCTCCGGGATGCGGAAGCTCGCAATCGGGTATTATCCAGTTTTTCTTTCCAAGTCCGTTTTTATTACACATCGAGCTCAATAATTCCTTTCTTGAGGTACTCTGTCATGGATTCGCAACCATTAGCCGTAACAGCGATACCCTTTTCCCAGCGGCAACCAAACGTGGGTCCGGAAATAAATGTGTCAACCTGGAATGTCATGTTTTCTTCGAGCTTGTAATCGGAGATTGTTTCCATCCAGGGAGCTTCAACCTCAATCATACCTGTGCCGTGGCAAGGACCATATACAAAGTTGTTCTTGTAGCCGTTGTCCTCATACTTCTTATAGAAGCCCTTTGCAATGTCAGAAGCAAGCACGCCTGCCTTAATCTGCTGTTCAGTCCAGTTGTGCATATCGAGGCAGAACTGAACAAGCTCTCTTCTCTCGCCCTCAAGCTTGCCCATTACAACAGGAAGACCGATTGAGGGAGAATAACCGTCAATCTTTGCGGAGAGGTTGAGCTGAACAATATCGCCCTTGCCAATTTCTCTGTAACGTGAACGGCTGATGGCGTGTCTTGTGGAATCCTCGCTGAAAACGTACATGGGAAGTCCCTCGTATTCAGCACCGTGTTCGTAAATAACCTTTTGCGCAATACCAACCATCTGAAGCTCGGTAACGCCGGGCTTGAGGTTTCTTATAACCTCATCTGTTGCAATTTCAATGATTCTGAAGCCTTCTCGAATGCAAGCAAGCTCATTTGCACTCTTGATTTTGCGAAGGCTCACCATAATGTCGTTGCACTTCACGATTTCAGCCTCGGGATAGCTGTCCTTAAGTCCCTCGTAGATAGGGAGAGTACATTCAACATAGCTGCCAAGACCAATCTTGATCTTTTTACCTGTAACACCAATCGCCTTGAAAACATCGTTGAAGGTGTCAGCCTTAAGCTCGGGATAAGAGGGGTCAGCAGACTCTCTGAATTCCTTGAGAACAAAAACCTTGTCTATTTTTCCGAAATCCTTTGCAAAAACTGCGGATTCGGGTCCGCAGATGAGTGCAGCATCTCCGTTTGCGGAAATAGCAACACCTGCTCGTTCAAAAAGCGGCCAAAAACCGCTGAAATATCTTGCGTTTGCATAGTCCGACTCGGTGCTTGCAACAAGCATAACATCAAGTCCCTTTTCACGGATAAGCTTTGCCGCCTTTGCAATTCTCTCCCCATACTCATAATCGGGAATACAAACTCTCTGAATACTCATTTTCACATTCCTCCTGATAATAATTTTTATAATAGTTGCGATTTTATACCCTTAGCCTTCCGCAACTTTTGCTTTCATTCAATTATACCACACAAATCCTGAGTATGTATTTTGAAAATAGTAAGTATTTTTTGCACAATATTAAATACTTTTAATTTTTTACAATAAATTAAAAGTAAAGCTATCCAAAAGCACCAAAAGAGTGTTATAATACTTTCAAAGGAGGCGACAAAATGGAATTCAAGCTCAAGCGATTTGAAAGTGTAATAAACATAAAGCGTATTGCAAATATCCACTATTTTGAGTTTACAAAAAAATACCACACCTACAAAGACAACCATGCTTTCTGTGAGCTTGTTTACACAGACAGCGGCGAAATTGAAATTGCCTCCGATAACTACACCGGCAGACTGAAAAAGAATCAGATGATAGTCCATCTTGCCGGCGAAACACATTCATTAAGTTGCCCCGATGACACAGCTCCAAACGTAATAATCATCGGTTTTGAATGTAACTGTCCTGAACTCGGGATGTTTTCAAGCACTCCCGTGACACTTCCCCCTGTGTCCCAAAAGCTTTTAACAGAAGTAATCCGTGAGGGCCGAACTGTTTTTCTTCCCCCCTACGATATTCCCAACCTCAAAGACATGAAAAAGCGAAGTGATTATCCATATGGAGCAGATCAGATGATTAAACTGAAGCTTGAACAGTTTTTCATCGAAATAATACGGAGCCAACTGACAATCAAGGACAAAATATCACAAAGCGGTGAAAACTGCAGAATCGCAGAAGTTTACACATATCTTTCCGAAAACTTCCGTGAGAAAATCACCCTTGATGAGCTTTGTTTCCTTTACAGCACCAACAAAACCACTTTGTGTTCATCGTTCAAGGCTGTTTACAGCGACACAATTGTGGGGTATATAAACAAGCTTCGCATCCGTGAAACAAAGAGGCTCATGCGTGAGGGAAACTTCAATCTGACGCAGATTTCCGAGCTTGTAGGCTTTTCCTCTGTGCATTATCTCAACCGTGTATTCAAGAATCACGAAGGCAAGCCGCCAACGGAATATATTAAAACAATCAAGGCACGGCTTGAGGTATGATTGAACATTCCTAATAAAAGGTGACCACACAAGGTCACCTTTTATTTTTCACCATGAAAGTGAGAGCGAAAACCACTTTTTAATGCGTTCTGCAATCGCATTTTCAACCCACAAAATCAAGAGGGCATCCCCTTCGGGATGCCCTCTTTTGCTTGCAGATTAAGTCTACGGGAATCAATATTCCTTTTCAACATAGCCTACTGCTGCTCTGATAATGTCATCCTTTGCCCAATGTCCGTCAATGTCGGTAAAGGGATTTGCAACGCCTGTTATCAAAGCAGTTCTTCCGATTGCACGGTTAACAACCTTAACAGCCTCTGCTCTTGTGATATGCTGATTGGGTCTGAATGTGCCGTCGGGATAGCCGTTGATGCAGCCTGCCTTTGCAAGTGCGGAAATGTTGGTTTCCGCCCAATGTCCTGCAAGGTCGGTGAATGTGGATGCACCGTCAAGAGGCATTTCAATGTATCTGGAAACAACTGCCGCAAACTCGGCACGGGTGATATAATCGTTAGGTCTGAACTTGCCGCTTGTATCGCCGTTGAATACGCCGCTCTGAGCTGCAAATCCAACGTAGTTTGCATACCATGCGTTTGCATCAACATCATTAAAGCTGTTGGAGTAGGTCTTGGTTTCATCGAATTCCTTGTTGATTCTTGAGAAGATTGCCGCAACCTGTGCACGAGTAATCTTGTTGTCGGGATTGAATGTTCCGTCTGCGTAGCCGGTAATATATCCAACATTTGTTTCAACAGACTTCTTAACGCCGATATTTGTGGAGTAGAGAGGTCCGAATTCAACAGAAATTGTGTGGATTTCTCTTACATTCTTGAATGTGTATTCCTTAACTGCGCCAACAGATTCGCCGTCAACAAGAACATCAATAATCTTGTAACCCTCTGCAGGAGTAATTGTATAATACTGGTTCTTACCTGCTATTACTGAAGTCTTTCCTGCAGGAGCAATAACACCCTTACCATCGGTTACACTTGCGGAAATCGCATACTTGGTCGTTGTTCCAACATATGCACCACCTGACGAGCCACCGGATGAACCGCCTGACGAGCCACCGGAAGAACCACCTGATGAACCGCCGGAGGACTTGGTGTAAGTAAACTCAACATCGTTGAATGTGAAGTTTCCGCTGTCGTGGCTTGTGGAAAGAACATATTCAGTCTTGGAAACAAGAGCTGCCTTGAGTGTGTATCTCTTATACTTGTAGTCGGTGCTTGTAATACCTGTTACTTCAACCGCATCGCCGCCAACAACCGGTGTAATTGTGAAGTCGTCTGCATCAAAATCCTTAACGCCATAGTCAAGGCTGATGGAAACGCTGTTTGCGGTCTTTGTTACAACCTTGACCTCAACAGGACGAGGATTGATTGTGAGAACGCCGTCAACAACTGTAATATCATAATTCTGATTTCTGAAGCTGTCGGGATCAGCTGTAACAATGTAAGTGCCGTTGTCGGTCTTTTCAGTTACTGCCTTGCCGTCAGCATCTTTGAACAGAATCTCAAGCTTTCCGACGAGCATTGTTTCATCTTCTTCGACACCGTCAATAATTGCAAAGCCCTCATAAGTTACGCCCTCAATATCCTTTGTTTCGGGGTTTTCGTCGCCGTAAACTCTTTCAACATCGGGAAGTGTAATTGTAAGTGCTCTGGGAGTGATTGTAAGTGTGCCGGGATTGAATGTAATGCTGTAATTCTTGTTGTCTTCCTGTCTTTCAGGCTTTGCTTCTACGGTGTATGTTCCAACAGGTGTGCCAACCTTTACGGGGTTGCCATCACCATCAACACAGATGATGTCTTCCATGCCAAGAACAACTTCAACGCCTGCAAGTGTCTCGCCTGTGTTAACCGTCATGTCGGGAATTTCTTCGCCGTAAATTGTTGTGTGCTCACCGATGTTTGCAACGATAACCTTCTTGATAATTTCAAAGTTAACCGCACCTGCAAATCCCTTGTAGTTATCGTCAACAACCTTGACATAAACAAGGTATCTGTCAACATTGATAACATCTTCGGGTGCAATTTCAACGGGCTTGCCTGTTGCTTCATCAACTTCTGTTGTGGAGTAATAGGAAACCTCGGTTTTCACATCAAGAGTATCATAAGGTGCAGTAAATGCAATTTCGGGTTTAAGTGCAAGACCGCTGTAAACCTGAAGTGTGTTGCCAATTACAATGTAATCGCTGATATCCTTCTTAATGGAAGTGTAGGAAACAGTTGCGGACTGCTCGTTGTAGTTACCGTCAGCCGCCTTTGTTGCTGTAATGGTGAACTCGCCAACGCCGATAATCTTGATTTGAGCCTTGTCGTCGGTAAGATCCTCGTCGATAATCTCAGCATATTCTTTACCTGCGGTAACCTCAAATGTGATGCTTCCTGTTCCCTCTCCGTTTGTACCGTAGATTGTGTAGGTTTCACCGTAAACCGGCTTATCGTTGATTGTTCCGTAAATTGTGAGAGGAATAATCTGGCTTGCGGGAACAACAGCGAGTGTTCCGTCAACGCCCATGAAGGAGTAGTTGTTATCGTAACCGTCGTCTGCAACGAAGATTGTGTATGTTCCAACATCACTGCCTCTTACGGCGTCTGTGAATGTTGAGGGAAGCTTGTCAATCACGGAAACATCTTCGTCGTAAACAAAGCCCTCAACCTTAACTTCAAATGTGAAAGGAACAAGGTTGCCGTAAATCACCTCAACGCCCTCAACGGGAGTTACTGTAAGCTGTTTCTTGACAATTTCAAATTCAACTGTTTCAGAAACTGCTGTGTAATTTCCGGATTCTTCAACGGAAACGGTTACTGTGTACTTGCCAACATTCTTGGGAGCATTAACGTCTGTTCCAACAATGCCGTCGCCTGCAAATGTAACGGTTGCTGCACCGTCGCTGTTGGTATCAAACTCAACAGTTTCAACTGTTTCGCCGTAAGTGTAGGTTTCATTGATTACAGAGGTAATATCAAGTGTGCCCTCTGCCTTTGCAATGTCAAGTGTTCCGACAACGTCCTCAGTTACATTCTCTGCAAGACCTGCGGAAGCAAATCTGAACTTGGAGTCTGTAATCTTCACGTTGATGTCATACTCACCTGCGTTTGTCTTGGAGGCTGTCTTGTCTGCACCGTAAGTTACTTCAAATACTGCGTCTTCATCGGAAGCTTCAACCTTTGCGGTCTTTTCAGTTCCGTCGTAAACGTGGTTATTTTCGGAAACGGTGAAGTAAACTGTCTTTGCACAAGCGGTAAGCTTAACTTCAAGTGCCTGCTTTTCTGCAAAGTTGTTGTCAGCCGCCTTTGTAAGAACAACTGTAAAGTCGCCAACACCTGTAATTGTGAGTACACCTGTCTGTGCATCAATTGTTGCAACGTCTGCACCCTCGGTAACTGCGAAGCTGTAAGCTCCTGTTCCCTCGCCGCCTACGGGATCAAGGTCGTATGTGTCCTTGTACTCAATTACGCCGTTGGGGATGCCGTTAATAAAGAGAGGAGCATCCTGAGCAGACTGAGAAATTGTTATTGTTGTTTCGGGGAAAGTGCCTGTGTAATTATCATCGGTGATTGTAGCGGTAACTGTATAAACACCTGCTTCAACAGGAGCGTCTGCCTCACCGTTATACTTGATTTCGTATGCGGATTCGGGAAGAACTGCGCCTGTGAGATCAATAACTGCATTAACTTTTGCCGCATGAGCGTTTCCGTCATATACATAGAGAGCATCCGCAGTGTGGAATGTAACAGCAGACTTCTCAATGGTCGCAGAACCTGTTGCGGTTGTCTCGGCAAGTGTATAATTGCCTATTGCATTTCCAACAAGCTTGATATCTGTGATATTGACTGCCTTAGTGCCTGCATTTGCATCTGCAAACTCTGCCTTATATTCAAGACGAACATCGTCTGTGCCGCAAATCACGCCGCTTGCAAAGCTGTAACCTGTTGTAACAGCAGTTGTACCGTCGTAAACCTTATCCTCAGCAGTAAAGATGATATCATCTGCCTGGATTGTCTTTGCGACAATCTCACCGGGATTGATGTGGTAAACAAGCTTGTAGTTTGCGAGAACATCGTAAATAAGCATAAGCTCTTCAGTAAACATTGCCTCGTTTACTGTATACGCCTTGTTCTTGCCTACATTTGCATCAACATAGTTACCGTATCCGGTTCTTGCCATTTCGGCGGGATTCTTTCCGGGAACCTGATACTTGATGACGGGAGTCATTGTTGTTGTGCCGTCATAAACCTTTGCGGTAAAGCCTGTGCCGACATGGTAAACCTCGATAACAAGCTCAGCCTTTTCAATTGTGATAGAAGCCTCAGCTGTCTTTTCGCCGTGGGAGTTAGCAACAGATGTAGTAACTCTGATCTGAGCCTTTCCTGCCTTTGCGAGAGCATATGTAGCAGGGTCGTCAACTGTTGTCCACTCTGTATCACCGTCATACTTGATTTCCCATGTGAGAGTACCGTTGCCGTCGTTGTTTGCAACGCCCATCTTGTCAAATATTACATCATTGTATGTAATAACCTTGGGAACAGATGTAATTGCAAGGTTCTGCGAATTGTTTCTTGCAACGGGAATTGTAACAACAAAATCGTCGTCAGTTGTGATTGCAGGATGAACGGGAGCATCGTTGTTGATTGCCTTCACGGTGAATGTGAAGAAATCGTTTGTATCATCGTCGTCGTTAAGAACGGTAATCTTTGTTCCGTCAAGAACACCGGTGATGGATGCGCCTGTATCGGTGCTTGTGAATACAAGACCGTAAAGCTCATCTGCAGTTGAGTAATCGAAGTCAACGCCGCCGTTGTGAATAGCAGAGCCAACGTATTCAACATCTGCAACTGCAACATTTGCGGTAATGTCTTCAAGCTCATCACTTACGAGAACTACATAGTAGGTCTTTCCTGCTTCAAAGGCTTGGACTACTGCACCTGTCTCATCTGCATATTCGCCTGCTGTCCAGTTGTAGCCGGGAATTTCAAATGTTGCCTGTACTCTTGCTGCAAGGTCAACATTATCAACTGTCGTTTCAGCCGAAGTGATAATTGTAGTTGCGTTTTCGTCACCGAGTCCTGCTTCGTATGTGTTAACGATTGTAACAAGCACATCTTCAGGCTCAGCATCGGGGTCTTCGGGAGCAGTTGTAACAACGTACATACCTGTTTCGGGATCATAATTTTCAGCAAAGAATGCCGCATAACCGTCTACAACATAGTCGGTGGGGTCAACGCTGAATGCACCGCCGGAAACGAAAACTCCTGCGTTTGCGGGAGGAGTAGGTCCGCCGTATGTAAGCTCTGCGATCTCACCGTGGAATTCACCGCCGTAAACGTTGACTTCCTTGTTAGCCGCACCTGCCCAGTTATCTGCAGCTGCTGCGAGAGCATACTTCTCGGCTGTAACCTTACCGCCGTATATATTGACAATAGAATCGCCTGTGGTAGAGGTGTAAATACCGTCGTCGTCGGAAATGATTTCACCACCGTACATATTTACTGTACCATGGGATTCAACTGCTGTACCGGAGTTTGTGGGAAGAACGGAGTTCTGAAGAACAATCTTCGCACCGTCATAAATGTTTGCAGTTGCACCACGCTGTGCGTAGAGAGTAGCATAGGAGTTATTACCGATGAGGGTAGCACCGGCCTTGATGTTTACAGTAGCATACGAGCCTCTTGCGTTGACAGCCATGCCGGATGCGACTTCACGGTTGTCAACAATCTCGATGTCCTCAAAGTTTACAACAATATTCTGAGTATCTGTGCCAACTCTTCCTATAACAACGGGGTTCCAGATGTTTCCGCCGCCGATAAGCTTACCGTTCTTAACTGTAATCTCGCTCGCCTTTTCACCGTCATTTCTGAGGTAGATAAGACTGTTTGTGAGAGTGCCGTCGTCGCTGATGGTGTATCCGCCAAGGTCAAGAGTAAAGCTCTTGTCGCCGGAATAGAATATACCGCCAAGCTCGGAGCCTGTGGAAACTGCAATGTCCTCTGTGTACATAACATCGCAAAGAACTGTCACAGTTCCGCCGTCTGCAACGTCTGCAATAGCCTCCTGGATTGTGTAATACTGATTTCCTGCATCATCTTCCGCTACAAAGTAACGTGCAATCACATACTTTCCATCGGCTTCAACGAGAGGAGAAGCATATCCTGCAGGACAGTATTCTGTAACGTCCTCGGAGTAAGAACCGCCCATTGTAACGAGCTTACCGCCATCTTTAACCTGAATTGTGTCGCCGGTACTTGCGCTGCCGTCAATAGTAACAACAGTATCGTCACCGGTGATGAGAAGCTTGGTTTCAGCATCGTTTCTGATACCGTTGCCATCGCCCTTTGTGGAAATGGTGATTTCGGAATCTGTGATAGTGCCGTCAACACGTCTCATTGCGTTTCCGGTAATGTTTGTCATGGAAACCTCGGAATCCGAAACCTCATAGTCACCAAACTGGAAGCCTCTTTCAAAACTGTCAATGTTGAAATCGGAAGCTGTGATTGTTACCTTTGCTGTATTGCTGGGGTCAAAATAGAAGAGGTTTGCACCGGTCTCGGGATCAAATGTGTTGTTCTTGATGTCAAGAATACAGTTAATAAACACAAAGTCGCCGGTGTCCTTTGTGGGAACAACTCCATAGCTGTCGGGCTGTGCCGCAAAGATGGAGCAAGCATTTACGCTTTCTCCTGCGTTTTCAAATGTGATGTCCTGGAAGGTTACGGTGTTGCTGCTGTTCCAGAGCCAGAAGATACCTGTGGAAGCCTGCTCGTCGGTAATGAGAATCTTACCGTTTATAAACTTTGTATCGTGGCAGAGAACATGGTCACCGCCGAGAATGAGGTTGTTTCCGTTAAGGTCGTAGGTTACGCCGTCAACGCCAACTTCAAAGTCAAGATTCTTTTCCTCGTCTGTTGTTGCATAGGGGCTTCTGTTTCCTACTGCTACATCCGAGAGAAGCGTCACTGTTACTTCGGTTTCGCCGCCTGCAATGAGAGCTTCTGCCGCCGCGGTTGCTTCCCAGAGGTGTGCATACGCCTTTACGCCGTCGATTGTAGCTACAAAGTCAACGGAGTTTTCGGTGAATGCTGTACCGAAGGTGTTCTTTGTTGCATCCTCAAGAGCCTCGACTTGCTGAAGTGTAAGGCTTTCGTTGCTGTTTCTTACAAGTGCGGACGAACCTGCATCGTTGCCTGTCACGGTGATTGTAGCATCGCTGTAGTCACCGGTCCAAACGATGTTATCCGCTGTGTTCTTCCAGCTTTCGTTTCCGAAGTAAATCGCCGCAGAGCCGTCTGCAAGACCTGTGAAGATGTTGTTTGTAACGGTGATTGCGTCAACCTCGTTTGCGGAAATGTGGATACCGCTTACAACGTCGGTAAAGGTGTTTCCGGAAACAGTGAGCTCGTTGGCTCTTGACTGATGAACAGCACTTCTTGTGGAAATGTTGTTGAATTCACAGCCTGTAATTGAAGCTTCACCAAGGAGTCCTGTCTGATTATTTCCCCATGGAGAAACGCTTACGTTGTCAAATGTACAGCCTGTGAAGGAAACGCTGTCGTTTGCAAACACCTGAAGCTCTGCCATTGTCATGTTGTCGGTTGTGTTTGTATCCTCGAACACGAAGTTTACATTCTCAAATGCAATAGAATCACCACAGGTGTACCATGAACCGCCTATGAGGTACTGGTATGCCTTGCCGTTCTGATAAATCTTGTTTTCAGAGTTAAGCTTGAATGTAACATCTGCATCTTCAGCCGCCCTGATTACAAGGTTTGCGGCATTGGGATAATCTCTTACGTTTGTGGTAAGAGTGATATCGGCAATGTCATATTCGCCGCTTTCGATTGTGACAGTAGCATTTTCGCCTGTTGCATATGCCATTGCGGAAGCGAGAGACATGAAGAACGCATCGCCTTCGCCGTTGTTTACTGTCACGCAGGGAAGTGTAAATTCCTCCTGTGCCTCAACGGTCGCACCTGCGGAAATAGAGTACCTGTACTCTGTACCGTTTGTGCTTGCAAGAGTGTTTCCTGTTGCCGTAACTGTAAGCTCGTTAGGCTGAGTGTAGGAAGAAACCAATACGTTTCCGTTTTCAACCTCGTTGTCAGTTACAACAACGGATTCGGAAGCACTCACCTGGATGCCTGCGTTTGTAAAGGTGTTGCCGGAAACGACTACCTCTGCAACGTCCTTGGCACTTTCGTTATCTGTTATACCGTATCTCCAGTCGGTAAAGGTGGAGTTTGTGATAGAAACCTCTGTTTCCGCCATGTGTGTGGAAACGCCCTCACCAAAGATAATTGCACGGGTGTTTGTATAAGCGGGGTTGCCGATAAAGTGGCAGTTGTCAATTGTGAGATCTCCGTCCCTGGTGGAGATAGCACGCATTCTTGTGGAGTTTGCACTTGTTGCGTGGGACATATCAACGATGAGGTCATTGATAGTGGCAGAAGATTCAAACCAGAATGCACAGTGACGGTTCTGACCGTCGTTTATTGTGTAGATTTTATCTGTGTCGTCGTTGTCAATAAATTCAATCTTATGTTCATTACCGTTGATTGTAACAGGAACAGTAAAGTGCGCATCGTATCTGCTGTCCCATGTATCTGTAATGATCACGTCATCATAAATATCAACAACGTTGTCTGTTTCGTTTACTGCCGCAAGAGCTTCAACAAAATCATAGTACTTTGTTTCGCCGACAATTGCAACAGGAGCAATAAGAACAGCAACTTCTCCCATTTCACCTGTGGAAGCATCATACTCAGCGTAGTATTCTGCCACAAAAACAGAAGCCGTACCGCTTGTAGTAATCTGTCCGCTTGTTGTGGGATCGTTACCGCCCCAATAGTTGCCGGTAAGATTTACTTCTATGTCCTTGTTGATATCGTCATATACTTCAACAGCAGTATCTTCGGAAATTACGTTTTCTGTAATTGTGCAGTCAGCGTAAACTTCAACCGCTCTGTCTCCGTTAAAGGTGTTGCCGGAAATAACAATATCCTCGTTTGCCGCAGAAACACCCTTGTCGCAGGTTTCTGTAAAGGTGTTGCCTGTAATAATTGCAGGGCTGAAGAAAGGACCTACCCCATTACTTGCAACAGTATTGTCAGAGAATGTTATTGTGCCTGTTGCTCCCTCACCGGAAATGGCATTGCTGACTGTTTCATCAAACGTACAGCCGTCAACTGTAATATCCTTATCGCCACCGTTTGTAACACCGAATGAAAAATCACCCGTCACGGTAACGTTTTCAAGAGTACCGCCATTCTTCATGCTGAAAGCAGAAGAATAATTGTCGCAGTTTGTACCCTCAACGGTAATATCCTTAACAATGCTGCCCTCTGTTGTGACAAAAGCCGCACCGTAAGAATACTGAACAACCGTGTCAACGGTAACAATCTTGTCATTGCCGTCAAAAACCACGCCCTCGGGGATGACATACTCGTTGACATCCTCCATTTCGGGTGTAATATCCTTCATGAGGTAAACAGTGTCGCCGGACTCTGCCGCCGCAAGAGCCTCCTTAAGCGTGTCATAACCAACGCCGTCAACAACCGCCACGGATGCGCCGTCGGAAGTTGTTACCTTTGCGCCGTTGCCGCCGAGCTTATCTGCGATAGTCTGTGCAAGCTCTTCATTTGTTACATTTATCGTGAGAGCACAGTTTCCATATTCCTCGGTTTGAGTTGTGTTCTTGTCAAACACCTGTGAACCAATTTCAACCTCGTCACCGAGAATGGTTACAGATGTGAGGCTCAGGCAGTCAGCAAATGCCTTGTCACCGATACTTGTAACTGAAGCAGGAATCACTATCGATTCAATTTCATAACATTCAACAAACATTCTGTTGGGAATGGTTGTAACGCCGTCCTCGATAATAACAGTCTTAAGCTTTCCGCAGTCAGCATACGTCATTGCCTGACCGTTGTTGCTTCTTACACTATATGTAATGTCACTTCTGATTGTAGCCTCGGTGAGAGCAGTTCCGATAAACTGGCTGTAACCGATTGTTTCCATGGATTCAGGTATAACAATCTTTTCAAGAGTAGCAACCTGCCAGAAGCACTTATTGCCAATGCCGGTAACACCTTCTCCGAGTACTACCTCAACAAGAGAACACGGAAAATTGCTAAAGCCGTGAACAACTTCAACGCTTTCGCCGTCGATAACAATATACTCTATACTCTCATCGACATAACAAAGCCATGTTGCATATTCTTCACTGTAACCGATGTCAGCATGGTTACCATACTTTACAAGTCCCTCTTCAACAAGCTCATCCCATGTCTTGAGAAGATTCCAGTCCTCGTCATAAGAACCGGGTTCAAGCTCCTCTTCTTCTGCAAAAAGCTCAACAGATGCTTCAAACTCATAGTCAGCGGGGTCAATGATGTTTATTGTAACATCATACTCTGCTGATTCAGCATCTTCTTGTCCGAAAGTCTCCTCGGAATCGTCATCTGCCCACAAATCAGGCACAACAACGTCCCCCTCCTCGGATTCTTCCGCTTCCGAAGCTTCCTCGTCGGATTCTTCGGGTGTTTCGCCATCGGCGGCATCAACCGTTTCAAGAACGTCAACTTCTGCAACATTCTCGTCTTCGGCAGAAACCGTGAAGCCCACTGTGCAGCTGATAATCATCAGAGCAGCAAGCAACGCCGACAAAAACTTCTTCATAAAATCTCCACCTTTCTATGGAATAGAATAACTTCGGAACGCCCTTGAATTTCTCAAACTCAAAGAACATTCCATCTTGTATAATTGCCCCGATGCTTTGCACCGTGACCAATTACCTGAAATAAAACAATATTGCCGGATTTCGGCCTGTAAAAGTGTGTCCAAAACAAGTCCGAAGCTTCTCGTCAGTTCACCAACATGTCATAATGTAACGATTTTAGCCTTGTTTTGTTTACAAAATGTGTGTCCATACAAGTCATTTTGGCAAAAAAGCGACAAATTGCAACACTATCACATTATAGTAATATTATCCCGAAAATTATATCACACATCCCCTTTTATTTCAATGAAACAAATGTGATTTTTGTATTAAAAGTTTATGATATAACATTAGTATGCTTGCTCATGTGCCGCCATGGGAATATTCTGATGACGGGCATACTTCTCCTTTAGATATACGCAAAATATATTTAAAAATCGGGGTTATTGAGAAACTATTTCAAAATATTTTACGCTGTATGCAGTATATAAGAAAGTATTCTGTCTGCAACCACTTGCACTTTGCTGCAAACCTTTTCTCTTTAACACGTTGTTTCACTTTATAACTCATTATTAACACAATAAACCTTGAAATTTTGCTCATGTTATGTATAATATAGGTTGTATTTGAATTTTTTGGAAAGGAGAGGCGTTTCAAAATGAATTACGTTGCCGTTGATTTTGAATGGAATCAACCGCTTGAAGGTACAGAACGTGTAAAATTCGGTGACGATGAATTTCTTTGCGGAGAAATTATCCAGATTGGTGCAGTTATGCTTGATGAACACAATGATTTTTCGATTGTTTCCGAGTTCAACACCCTCGTGCGCCCTGTAAAATATGTCCGCATGAACAGGCGTGTTGAAGACATCACAGGCATAACCTCCGACATGACAAAAAACGCCCCCTCCTTTGAGCAGGCTGCGCATGACTTCCGTGAATGGTGTACCGATGGCAATCCCGACAGCGAAATCATGTTCATCACATGGGGGTTTGACGACATCCGTGTGTTGCGACAAAATTGCGAAATGCATGGCGTTGATTGCTCATGGTTTAAAAAGTGGATAAATCTTCAGGTGGTTTACAATATGCAAACTCCTTCAGAGGCTTCACAAAAATCCCTGACCGGTGCCATGGAGCATTTTAACATACGTTATGACGAAACTCTCCCAATGCATAATGCTTTAAGTGACGCATACTATACAGGTCTTATCTGCTCATGCCTTGACACCGCAAAAGGTATTGCAGAATATCCTTTTTACAGCAAATACGACCGTTTCCGCAAAAAGAACCGCCGTGGCTCATCAAAAACAGTACACAGCGGTTTTGACACAAAGAAAGCAGCATTTATGAGCAGCGAGGTAATGGTTTGTCCCTGCCCCGTCTGTGAAAAGCCGCTTGATGGTATCCATTGGCTTCGCAAGCAGAATCTGCAATACAAATCCCGTGGCTCATGCGAGGAACACGGGCAATACAACGTGCGTCTGAATTTTGCAAGAGAACCCGGCTCATGGACAGTTACAAAGGTCATTTTTCCTTTGCAGATTCAATCCGAAACCTCAGGTGAAAATACGTGCACTTCCGGCGAAGAAGTATCCTCCACCCCTAAAGCTTCAGCAACCCCGAGAAAAAAACGTCGCCGCAGGCCGGCACAATGATAAACGGGAGATTTTCACATCATGATAACAAAACCGACCGTGATAACAACCGCCAATAACGTAAAAATACACACCTGCACAAACCCGTCACTTCACGGCTTCTGCCTTTGCCTTTACATAAAAGCCGGACCTCTTTACGAATCCCACGAGCAAAACGGCATTTCACATTTTTGGGAACATATGCTTTTCAGAAGCATAAACAACACTCTCGGCGGTCAGCTTTACCGAAAGCTTGACAGCATCGGAGCGACAGTTGATGCCGCAACATACCGTGAAATGATTCAGCTCAAAATATTCGGTTCAGCTGAAAAATTCCGTGAATGTGCCGAAATTATTACAACAGTATTTTCACCATTTCATGCCACAGCCGCCGAAACTGACATTGAGCGCCGACGTATAAAATCAGAAATCCGTGAAAGCGACGAGGCAACCTCCCTGGACTTGTTCACAAGACGAATTGTATGGGAAAACACATCTCTTGAAAACCCCATAATCGGCAAGCGGAAGAATCTTGACAAAATCGGAGTAAAGTCACTTGCCGCCACACAAACCGAGCTTCTTTCGCCCGAAAATATTTACTTTTGTCTTACCGGCGGAGTTTCCTGCGACGACATTCAGCATCTGAAAGAACTTATCGAGGCATATCCTCTGACTTCTGCCAAGCCTCGCACAAATACCGCACCAATCCCCGGAAACTTCGGCAAAAGGAATTGTCGCATCGAGGTCAAGAACAGCGACTGCAACATCGTGCGTTTCAATTTTGATGCCATAACATCTGATTGCACCGTTGCGGAAATCTACCTTCTTTATGACGTGCTTTTCAGTGGCGAACGAGCCTTGATTTTCAAATCCCTTTCCGAGGACACAGGCTTGATTTACAGCTACGATGCCTGCTTTGAGAGATATAATAATATAGGTAATCTTTATTTTTCCTTTGAGGTCGCAAGCGGTAAACTGTTGGATGCAATCAAGCGCACGGTTGATGTGCTCAAAAGCCTTGCCAACGCCCCATATGATGACCTCGATTGCACCCGAGCCGCCTATGTGATAAATTCGGGACTTCTCTTTGATGACCCCGACGACCTCAATTGGCAGATGGGTGCGGAATACGCCCTTACATCAAGGCATTTCGGTGGAATTGAAGCTCGACGTGATGAGTTTATTGCTGTCACGCCCGAGCGCATCTCCGAGCTTGCGTCACGCATTTTCAAGACAGACAACCTTGTGCTTACCCTCAAAACAAAGAAAAGAAGTTTTGATAAATACAAAGTATCCGAGCTTTTATTGGCTCTTGACACTCCGCTTTAATCTTAAAATACCCCTGATTTTCATAAAATCAAAAGGCTATGGTCACCCAAAGTGATCATAGCCTTTCTTTTAATCAAGCATTGCAAATTAAACGTTGAATCTGAACAGGACAACATCGCCGTCCTTGATGATGTATTCTTTTCCCTCGCTTCGCATAACACCCTTTTCCTTTGCCGCCGCAACCGAGCCGCAGGAAACAAGGTCATCAAATGAAATCACCTCGGCTCTTATAAAGCCTTTTTCAAAGTCGGAATGGATTTTACCTGCCGCCTGAGGAGCTTTTGTGCCGTCTGTAATAGTCCACGCACGAACCTCCTGCGGACCAGCAGTGAGGTAACTGATAAGTCCGAGAAGCGAATAGCCTGCTTTAACAAGGCGGTCAAGACCCGATTCGGAAAGTCCGAGGTCTGCAAGGAACTCTTTTCTTTCCTCCGGTTCAAGCTCTGCAATTTCCGCCTCAATTGCGGCACAAATAACGATGATTTCCGAGCCTTCTTCATCCGCAATTTTCTTGAGTGCAACGTAATGAGGATTATCCATCGGGTCAGCAGCAACATTTTCCTCATCAATATTTGCAGCATAAATAATAGGCTTAAGGCTAAGAAGCGGAACTTCCTTCAGCATATCCTTTTCATCGTCATTGAACTCCATTGTTCTTGCACTTTTTCCTGCATTGAGGGTGTCAAGAATTTTTTCAAGGAGATCAATTTCCTTTTGGACAGACTTATCGCCCTTAAGAGCTTTTTTTGCTCTGTCTATTCTTCTTTCAACGATTTCAATATCGGAATAGACAAGCTCAAGGTTAATAGTTTCAACGTCACCTGCGGGGTCAACCTTGCCATTTACATGGATAATATCAGAGTTTTCAAAGCAACGAACCACATGAACAATTGCGTCAACCTCTCTGATATGTGAAAGGAACTTATTGCCAAGTCCCTCACCCTGAGAAGCACCCTTAACAAGACCTGCAATATCAACGAATTCAATAACTGCAGGAGTATACTTTTCGGGATTATACATTTCAGCAAGCACATCGAGTCTTTTATCCGGAACAGGTGCAATACCAACATTGGGGTCAATTGTGCAGAAAGGGTAGTTTGCAGCCTCTGCACCTGCATTTGTTATTGCATTAAAAAGTGTACTTTTGCCTACGTTCGGAAGTCCAACTATACCAAGTTTCATCTTTTATCCAAATCTCCTTTATTTAAGCGTTTTTTCGGTACTTGGAATTTGTTTCAGCACCAATTCCGCACCAAATCCGCATCAATTTTTTTAAAAAAGCGATTTTATTTCCACAACCGCTCATTATAATTTACTATATTATAGCACAGTCCGGAGGTTTAGTCAATGAGAAATTGTGAATTTATAACAAGAAAAAACGCAGTGATTTTTCACCACAGCGTTCAAGCTTTAATACAGTTCATCGTGCCGGTTTCCTTGTCAAAGTATTCGCCGCAATATCTGAATGGGTTGACATCATTTTCGTCAGCATTCAGCTCGTTACCAAACGCATCATATTCATACCTCTTAGTAACATCTCCACTCGCATCAAGAAGTGCCACAACATCACCATGAGCATTAAGAACATAGGTATAATCATCAGAAGATATGAGCCTTAAACCATAGGCGTAAGAATTATCATCTGTTGACGTAAACTCATAAACCATGTTGCCATTGTGCCAGATGAAATATTGCGTTTCGTTTTATATCACGCAAAGGAGAAAAGCCGCTCCTTTGCTTATTCTTTTTTAGGCTTGGTTTTTCTCCTTTGATTAGGTGTATTTTTAAGGATTGAATTAAAAAAGGGGAGAGTAAATTCCAAAAGGCTTTTCCTTATACCATTTACTATACTCTGTGTCTTCTTGTTGACGAGTGTTGAAATACAATGAGTATACTCCAATATTATCGATATTTTCAGTGTCCCTTGTGTATGCTGCAACTACCAAATAATATTCAACAGAGTCTACAGTGATGAAGTATCCGTACAACACTTTTTCCTGAACTTTTTCGTGATTGACAGATTTATCAGTACCTCCTCCATTGCTTTTCCATACTACATTTTTACCGACTAATAATGACTTTAATGTTTTTATATCTGAGCTCAAATTATCATTATTGTCTTTCAAAGTTTTTGAGAACATATCTTCTAACGCAAGGTCACCTTTTTCCGAATCTTCCAATAATGCATTTAAAAACTTATCCGTATAAGAACGACCACTTCCAAGCTTTCTAGGACCCCAATAATAATTTCCGCAACTTGTACACATGACAATAACTTGAATCGCAACAAAAACTACAATAAATCGTTTCATCGTTTTACCTCCATTTAGAATTCCAAAGTGGCACTCATCTGATCATCGTTAAAAGTCCAGCTTTCTGCTTTTGAGGAATTACGGAACGCCGTAAACATATCGATGCTGGTAAAATTTATTGTAAAACTTGCAATAAGGTTATCCTCGGTGTCAGATTCATCATAATCATAAATGTGTTTCGAGATAAGAGCCGATTCTTCGTTTGTTGGAATCAACCCCCACGGATCCACAAACACCACTGGACTATTCCCACAATACGCATACCAATTCAACCCATCCCTGATGGGGTCAACCGTTGAGAACCTGCCAATAGTAGGATTGTAATACCTCGCCCTTAAATATATCGTGCTGGTTTCTTTGTCGAAATACTCGCCGCAGTATCTGAATGGGTTTGTATCTTCGGGATAAAGGTAATTAAGCTGGTTTCCAAAAGCATCATAGTCATATCTCTTAGTAACATCTCCACTCGCATCAAGAAGTGCCACAACATCACCATGAGCATTAAGAACATAGATATTATCATCAGACAAAATCAGCCTTAAATCATGTTGCCGTCTGCGTCCTTGGTATAATTGTTTTTTCTTGTAATAAACCCACCTTTATTATACACGTTTTGAGTTAAAATGTCAATACTTTCCTCTGATAAAGGCTTGCTACTTTATCGCAGGTGTATGTGGTCGTTATGCAAATGAGATTAAATTATTAGTTTTTTAATATTCCATTGTTATATTCTTGCAATAAAAAAACTATTCTCCCACAACGAAAAACGCTGTGGGAGATTTTATCAATTATCAAACAATGTCACCATTGTCAAATGGATCGCCACATTCGGGACAGAATTTCGGAGGTGTAGAACCCTTTTCAGGTTCCCAACCACACTTGTCGCACTTGTATTGAGGAACACCTGCCGGCTTCTTTGCACCACATTCGGGACAGAACTTGCCCTTGTTTACCGCACCGCAGGAGCAGGTCCAACCGTCAGCTTCGGGTTTCTTTGCTCCGCACTCTGTGCAGAATTTTCCTGTTGCCGTAGCCCCACAAGCGCATTTCCAACCGTTAGCCGCAGGTGCTACGGGAGCAGGTGCTGACTGTGCCTGCTGCTGCTGTCCCATAGCAAAGAAATTCTGTGCGTTGTTACCGCCTGCATTCATAGCCATGCCCATGCCCATAAAGCCCTGCATTGCGCCGTTTTCGTTTGCCGCAGCTGTTCTCATTGCATCTGCCTGTGCACCTACAAGACGGGAGCCTGCCATCATGGGATTTGTGGTCATTGCGTTTTCTTCCCACTCTGTAATCTTCTTTCTCTGATCTTCGGGGATAGAAAGTGAATTGATTGTAAGCTTTACAAGCTCTATACCTCTTGTTTCTGTCCAGTCGGGTTTGAGCACCTCTGTAAGAGCATTTCTGATTTCTACCGTATGACCGGGAAGCTCGTAGTACTCAATTCTCTGTGCCGCAATCTGCGCAAGTGCAGGTTGAAGAGCATCGAGAAGTGAACTTCTGAGAATGTCCTCCCACTCTGTCTTTTCGTAACTGTCGGATACGTTACCTGCAATATTCGTGTAGAAAAGAAGGGGGTTTGTAAGCTTATATGTATATTCGCCGTTACATCTGATGTCAACCGAGAGCTTAAGTCCCATCTGCTCATTGATTACTACCTTGAAAGGAATGGGCGTTGCTGTGCCGTACTTATTACCCATAATTTCCTTTGTGTTGAAGTAGTAAACTCTCTGATCCTTACCGGTATCGCCGCCAAAGGTGAAACGTCTGCCGATAGTCTTGAAGGTTTCCAGAATACTGTCACCGAGGTTTCCTGCGAAGATCGAGGGCTCTGTAGAGGTGTCATATGTAAATTCGCCGGGTTCAGCGCAGAATTCAACAACTCTGCCCTGCTCAACGATAGCCATTGCCTGACCGTCCGCAACCGCAATTACAGAGCCGTTGGAGATGATATTGTCGCTTCCCTTTGTGTTGGAGGAACGGGAGCCTGTACGCTTCTGTCCCTTTACC
>JAZQKV010000018.1:0-32884 GCA_045542335.1 Eubacteriales bacterium | reverse complement strand
AGGTCCCAAGGGTTCGGCTGTCCGCCGATTAAAGTGGTACGCGAGCTGGGTTCAGAACGTCGTGAGACAGTTCGGTCCCTATCTGTCGTGGGCGCAGGATATTTGAGAGGAGCTGTCCTTAGTACGAGAGGACCGGGATGGACATACCACCGGTGCACCGGTTGTTCCGCCAGGAGCACAGCCGGGTAGCCGCGTATGGAAGTGATAAACGCTGAAGGCATCTAAGCGTGAAACACGCCTCAAGATAAGATATCCCACTGAGTAATCAGGTAAGGTAACTTAAAGACTATGAGTTTGATAGGTCAGGGGTGTACGCATGGTAACATGTTTAGCTGACTGATACTAATATACCGAGGGCTTGAACAAAAGAGTTTGACTGCATGAAGTATTTTATTCGGTTTTCAGGGTATAGATAAACAACCTAACCCACAAAACGGTTTTGCATACGAAGCAAAGCTTTGTTTTGGCAACGCCAAAACCTGCACCTTTAGCTCAGTTGGTAGAGCAACTGACTCTTAATCAGTGGGTCCCGGGTTCGAATCCCTGAAGGTGCACCAAAAGTTAGTGTCATTAACGGTGAGGGTCCACCCGTTCCCATCCCGAACACGGAAGTTAAGCTCGCCTGTGCCTACAATACTTGGCTGGAGACGGCCCGGGAAGATCGGTCGATGCTAACACAGAGAGCTCGTCCAAGTGACGAGCTCTTTTTACATTAGGAAGCAGTCCGGCAGACTGCAAGCAGGTTTGGCAACCTGCACATAGCTTTGATTTGGGAGTACCTGAGTCATTGCAAGTCAGTGTCATTAGCGGTGAGGGTCCACCCGTTCCCATCCCGAACACGGAAGTTAAGCTCACCTGTGCCTACAATACTTGGTTGGAGACGGCCCGGGAAGATCGGTCGATGCTGACACTTGCCTGATAAATCAGGCGCAACACTCCTCCTTAGCTCAGTCGGTAGAGCGCATGACATGGTTGCGAAGCAACCTCTTAATCATGATGTCACGACGCCAACGGCGACGCAAAAGGAAGTACAATTTAATCATTCCTCCTTAGCTCAGTCGGTAGAGCGCATGACTGTTAATCATGATGTCGCTGGTTCGAGCCCAGCAGGGGGAGCCACTAAGCACTTGCAATCGCAGGTGCTTTTTTCTTTGGTTGCGAAACAACCTCTTATTCATGATCTCACGGCGCCAACGGCGACTCAAAAGGAAGCACAATTTAATCATTTCTCTGCGATAGCCGCTCAGTCGGTAGAGCGCATGACATGGTTGCGAAGCAACCTCTTAATCATGATGTCGCTGGTATCGAGCCCAGCAGGGGGAGCCACTAAGCACTTGCTTTTGCAGGTGCTTTTTTCTTTGGTTGCGTAGCAACCTCTTATTTATGATGTCACGACGCCAACGGCGACGCAAAAGGAAGCACAATTAATCATTCCTCTGCGATAGCCGCTCAGTCGGTAGAGCGCATGACATGGTTGCGAAACAACCTCTTAATCATGATGTCTCAGGTATCGAGCCCAGCAGGGGGAGCCATAAAAAGACCAAAGTTTTGATACGAAACTCTGGTCTTTTTTCTTTTGCAGAAACCCCTTGTAACACGGGCGTTTTCGGCTGTTTTGCTTTTATGGATAAGCTTCATTGTGGCTGTATTTAAGAGAAAAATCATTCTTAAAAGCTGTGGTTAATGACATTTTCGTATCACGTTGAAACTTAACCTTTTAAGCGGTGCATCGAATTTACAAAGTGGTGCATTTTATGGAAATAGGCGGTGCTTTTTGTGTTTGATAAACATTTGTTATTTATTGATTTCCCACTCGCTTTTTAAAATTGCATAATCAACTATATCAACAAATTTACCTGTTGAGGTTTTAAAATATTCTCGTTTAGTTCCCTCATAAGTCATACCACATTTTTGAGCAACCTTACCCGAACCAGGATTCTCAATAGCGTGAGATATACCTACACGATTAACACCTATTTCAGAAAACAGATAATCAATAACTGCTTTTGTTGCCTCTGACATAAATCCTTTATTCCAATAAGGATACCCCAAGCAATAGCCAAGTTCAGCATATTCGCACTTATCGCTGATTCGAACAACACTTATTGAACCTATTGCTTTTCCATCAAATTGAATAACCCAATTATATGTTTTTGTATTGTCATATGCTCCAACCCAACCCTCTAATAATTGCCTTGTTGAATCTACTGATTCATGTGGTTGCCAAGTCAAAAAACGAGTTACTTTTTCATCGTTTGCCCAATTATAAAACATATCATTAGCGTCATCAACCGTAAATCTACGTAAAACTAATCTTTCAGTATGTAAAGTTTGAGTGCCTTTGTGTGTCAGCATTTGTACTTTCCTTATCCTTTTTTGTTAATCAATTATATTATAGCAAATAGTCATTAAGTTTTCAATACATATATAAAAAGAAAGGAGGAAAAATCTCCTCATATCTTTTTTACATTAATTTTTGTTTTTCTATTTTCGTTAAATATTTCGGATTTGCTCTATCTTTCTCGATAAAAATTTTACTATTTTCTGAGTTTTATTATTTTAGTATTGAAATTGAAGTGTTTTTGTGGTACAATACAATAAACGATAAGGAGTTGATAGGAGAAATATTATGCATGCAAAACCAATGTTGGTGATCAACGATTTGATTATACACCTTCAAGACAAAGGAGTTCAATTTTCTATTATGTCGGTATCTAATGCCAACGCATATTTGTGCAATAACAATAATTTTTTTAAATTAACATCTTATAGAAAAAATTATTCAAAATATACCGCTGGAAAAGACACTGGAAAATATGAACACCTAGACTTCGCATATTTAATTGAATTAGCAAGGATTGATGTAGAAGTTAGACATATTTTACTTAAAATGTGTTTAGACATTGAGCATTTTCTTAAAGTGTATTTGATTTCTTTTGTGGAAAATTGTGTTCAATCTGGAACGGGCGAGGATGGTTACAAAATTGTTCTAGATTACATATCAGATGTAAATCAGGCATCTATTGTAGATAGAGCAAGTAATATTCAAAAAAGATCTGCAAAAGTAGCAGGAAAGCTCCGTCAAAATTTAAATAATCCATACTGTGGAGATTTAATTACCAAGTACCAAAGCGAAATGCCCATTTGGGCTCTTGTAGAAATCATTTCGTTTGGGGATTTGCTAGATATTATTGATTATTGTGTTGAAAATTATTCTATGACACTTCCAATAGATCGAGCCTGCTTGGATCGTGTTCGACAAATTAGAAATGCAACTGCTCACAATAATTGTATTATAAACGATCTTCGTCCATGTCAAAACGGACCCAAGACCCCACAATTTATTACGACCTTCGTTGCTTCAGCTGGGATTGGCAAAAATATGAGAGAAAAAAAGCTATCCAATGCTAGAATCAACCAAATAGTTCATTTATTTTATGCATACAATAAAATTGTAACCAGCACCAACACTAGAACAATTAGAATAAAAGAACTTAGAGAACTTCTTAATGTCAGAATCGTGGAGCATTCTGATTATTTTACCAAAAATGATCTTCTAATATCCACATACGATTTCTTCCTAAAATTATCTAAAATTTTTTGATCAAAGGGATTGACATTTTTAAAATTTTAGTGTATAATACTAGTACAAAGAAAAACGATAGTTTTGTAAGGGCTTTGGCGTAATGCTGGGGCTCTATTTTTTTGAACGTTTAATGGAACATTTCAAATCGGATTTGCACAATTTTGTTTAAAAAGAAAAAACAAAGACTATGTGGCAGAAATGGAGTACGAATACTCTAGATACTAAAAAAAGATGTATTTTAAAAATTCACCCCGAAACTCATCTTTTTCACTCCGAAACTTAACGCCACCACAATGAAACTTATCTTTTCACAATGAAACTTAACTCATTAAAAAATGCACCGCCCGGTGCATTGTATCAATATATGAGTTATTTGCCACTAAGCACTTGCAATCGCAGGTGCTTTTTCTTTTGCCTTTTGACTTCAGTTCAACACCGCTATCCCCAATGTCAGATATCCTGCAAAAGTTACCCATATCGCATATGGAATCTGCAAATATGCCGCTAATGGTGAAATTTCTTTGTATTGTAATATGGTTTTGATAATAAATGTTAAAAGTAGTATCAGCCAGACAAATGCAAGCGAAAATGCACGCAAATTAAAGAATATTATGCTCCATGTGAAGTTTAATATTAAACTTATTGCATACGTTTTCAATGCCCTCTTTTTTTGTTCCGTAGAAGCGGAAGTATTGTTGTAAACCATTGCCGCACTTATTCCCATAAGTATAAATAGTAGCGTCCAGACTATCGGAAATAAAATTGATGGCGGCGAAAGTGGCGGTACATTTACCTCCGAATATATGTCCATGCCGCCTCGGGTCACATATGCCGAAAAAAGTCCCACACCAAGCGAAATTGCAATTGATATGACATATGTTTTGATTTTGCCCATTGTATTGCCTCCTTTCGCACAAATACTATGTGCAAAAGTGGGAAAATATGCATTTTTCGATGAATATTTTACTTATATTCGTGTAATTTTCAAAAAAAGTGGTGACAAACACAAAAAAATGTGGTATAATGAACGGGTTGATTAAAGAATGGAGGGTGAAACTTGAATAAAAGCATAAATCGATTTTTGAACTTGTATCCGTGGCATGCAGGCTTTACAGGTGATTTGTTGTTTTATATCGCCGTAGATACTCTTTTTTTAACAATAGTTAAGGAATTTTCTCCTGCGGAAATCGTTTCTATCACATCTTTGTCACAGTTAGCTTGCATTGCTCTCCAATTTCCTGTTCTTTTTATAATTAAGAGAATCGGAAATACTGCTTCGGTAAGAACAGGAGCATTGTTTTTGCTGATGTCGTCAGTTTTTATTACTTTCGGAAAAAATTATTACCTTGTCCTTCTCGGCAGAATTTTTCATGATGTTGCTGTGATTTTCCGAAATGCCTCTGTTGTTGCGCTTGAAAATAACCTCGATATGATTGACAGAAGATGTGATTTTGTGCGTATCAGAACCTCGGGCAATACAGTTTATGCGGTCATTACCATGCTTATTTCCTTTGTTGCAAGCTTCATGTTCAATTTCAATCATTATTTACCCATGATTGGTTGTATTACTACCTGCACAATCGGCTTTGTGCTTTCGCTTCTTATGAAGGATTGTTCCGGCTATAATAAGATCTCATATAAAAACAAAACAGGTGCCAATGTGAAAATACGGTATGATTTGACAATTATAATAGCTGTTGTTTTGTTCGCACTTTTTTATACAGTTGTTGCCAATGGTCAGAACGAGGGAAAACTGTTTATACAGCAAAATCTCCTTGCTGAATTTGACGTGGAAACCACTTCTTTAATTATAGGTGCAATTATTTGTGTGTCCCGAATTATACGAGTAATATCAAATGTAGCTTTTATAAAGCTGTACGAAAAATATCAAGCAAAAATGGGTATAGCTTTGCCGACGTTGCTTGGTTGTGCCATTGGCTTTATGCTGTTTGGATCATTTATTCCGTGGATTATTGTGAGAATTATGGTGATGAGCGTGGGATACATAATAATTCTTTTCATAAGAGATCCATTTAAACTATATATTCAGGACGTTGTATTTGAAAATACCCCTAAAGAACATCATCAAACATTGCTCACGTTGCTTGAATTTGGAGTAAAAGTCGCAACTGCCGGAATAGGTCTTGGTTTCTCCGCTATCCTTATCAGTTTCCCGATGATTGTAGTTATGGCAATTATGCTTGGAATTTCAATAATTGAAATCATTTTGAGCGTAATGCTTTACAGAGCGATTCTCAGCGGAAAGAAACAAGTTCAAGCTTAGTTGTCATAGTTCTGTTTCTCAAGCACTTGCTTTTTGCAGGTGCTTTTTCTTTTGCTTATTTTTCTGCATAATTATACTTTGAGTTTTCTCTTGTGAAATTTTTCCTGTATTCTGTTGGCGTTTCAGAAAACCGGTTTTTAAACCTTCGCATAAAATTTGTGTAATCAGAAAACCCCGATTCAACGCAAATCTCGGATACCGTCATGTCCGTAAATTCAAGTAGCTTGAGTGCATAATCAAACCGAAGATTATCAAGATATGCTTTGAAGTTTGTCCCGGTTTCATTCGCGAATTTTGCGCTTAAATACGCCGGCGCAATGCCGACGAACTTTGCAACATCACATAGTGTAAGATTTGTGCGAAAATTTTCGACAATGTGTACTATTGCAGAGCGCACATGAGTGCCTATGACACTTTTTTGAGTCGTAAGTAATAAGGAGAGCTTGTGAATTACACATCTCAAAAGCAGTGCGGAGTATTCGCTGTCTTCGCTTGATACTATCTCGTCAAGTAGCCGCTCAATAAGTGCACCATCTTTTTCCGAAAACTCTTTCGCCGCAGTTGTTCCTCCTGCGCAAAGATTAAAAAGCGTGCCTGTGTCACATAAACTACAGGTGAACATAACGTTGTATATTTCGGCATCACAATCCTCAAGGGCATGAAAATCTGCAGGGGACATGAAGAAAAGCATATTCTCTTTTATGGGATAGCTTTTTCCGTTAACAATATAGGTTCCCGTGCCCTTTATGATATATTCAATTTCAAAAAATTCATGCCAATGCTCCGAAAAACTCCCCTTTATGTGCCTCTTTTGAGCTTTTACGGTTGCTGTGCCAATCTCACAGCTTTTTTTGTAATGATTCATCATACTTTCCTTCCGCCTTTTTTCATAAGTATAGTTTACCACATAATCTTAAAAAAAGCAATATGCTGTAAAAATATTATTTTTCAGACAAAAAAGGGTTGCATTGTCAGAAAAGCTGTGCTATAATAGGCGTGTGAGTTATTGCAGACACAAGGAATGTGTTCAACAGAACAAAGAAGCTCCACGAAATGGGAGTGTAAACTGTGCTTCCTAAATAGGCACGTTTTCACGGATTCTGAAAAAACAGTAAATCTTTTTACGAAAGGAACGACTTATATGAGATATTGCATACCCGTACCTTGCTTCTTCGGAGGCATGGACTTTGCCGAGGCAATCAGAAAAATCGGCTCACTAGGCTTTGATGCGGCAGAAACATATAACTGGAAGAATCTTGACTTTGACAGCGTAAAGGGTGCTTGCGAGGAAAGCGGAGTTGAGCTTATGAGTATGTGCACAACTGAGTTCAACCTCACAAACCCGGACATGAGAAAAACATGGCTTGCAGGCCTTGCGGAAAGCTGTGAGGCGGCAAAACAGCTGAATGTTAAACGCCTTATTACACAGGTTGGAAATGACACAGGCGCAAGACTTGAGTTTCAGCATGAAAGTATCGTAAAGGGACTTAAAGAAGCGAAGCCTATCCTTGAGGAATACGGCGTAACAGTTATGATCGAGCCGCTTAATACATATGTGAACCATCCCGGATATTATCTCACAAGCTCCCTTGAAGCCTTCGATATAATCCGTGAAGTAAATAATCCCTTTGTAAAGGTGGTTTACGATATTTATCATCAGCAGATTATGGAAGGCAACATTATCCCAAATGTCACAAACAATCTTGACTGCATCGCACACCTTCACGGCGCAGGTCATCCCGGCAGACACGAGTTTCAGTACGGAGAAAGTGACTACAAGGTGATTATTTCCGCCATCGACAAAGCAGGCTACACAGGTGCACTGGGACTTGAATACGGTCCGCTTCTTGACCCCGTCGAGAGCCTTAAAGAATTCAGGCGCATATATATGGGAGAGTAGCAAGCATTTAATTCCGGATTTTCTTGCGGAAATTGATAATGATGACAGCTGTAATGAAAATAAAGAAAAGGAGAACTTAAAAATACTTAAAGGAATACCGAAAATTATTTCCCCCGAGCTTATTAAAATACTTATGGAAATGGGTCATGGCGACGAAATTGTCCTTGGCGATGGGAATTTCCCCGGGCAGAGTGTCAATCCCCGATGTGTGAGATGCGACGGTCATGGCGTGCCGGAACTCCTTGAAGCAATTCTTGAGCTTTTTCCACTTGATATCTATCAGAAGCCTGTCTATCTTATGCAGGTTACTCCCGGCGATACTGTTGAAACTCCAATCTGGGACGAATATGCAAGAATTATAAAGCCTCATATCAATGAGAATATGGAGCAGATTGAACGCTTTGAATTTTACGAGAGAGCGAAAAAAGCATATGCCGTTGTTATGACAGGCGAATCGGCACTTTATGCAAACATAATTCTGAAAAAGGGTGTTGTAACCGAATAATCAAAGGAGAGTAAAAAATGGAAAACAAAGTGATTCTCATATCAATAGACGGTATGCGTCCCGACGGACTTAAACAATGCGGCAATGCTTTTGTTGATGAGCTTCGGAAAATTGCATCCTTTACCTTTGATGCAAAAACTGTTTTTCCGTCAATAACCCTGCCTTGCCACCTTTCAATGTTTCACAGCGTTCCGCCCGAAAGACACGGAACTATGTCAAATGATTATGTTAAACCTGTTCATGCTGTCAGCGGACTTTTTGAGCAAATAAAAATGAGTGGCAAAAGAAGTGCAATGTATTATGGCTGGGAGCCTCTGCGTGAGATTTCAAGACCCGGCTCACTCATTGCCGCCGAATATATAAACGCTTATTCCTTTGAACATTCCGATGGAGTTTTAACTTCCAGAGCCCTTGACTATATAAAGCTTGCAAAACCCGATTTTGTGTTCCTTTACATGGTTGAAACCGATGAAAAAGGTGGTCATGACAGCGGCTGGATGACCGAAACATACCTCGATTATATCAATCATGCAATCAAAAATGTTGAGAGAGTAATCAAGGAAACTGACGGCGAATATACCGTTATTGTCACTGCAGACCACGGTGGCCATGCAAGATGCCATGGAACAGATTTGCCCGAAGATATGACAATACCCATGATTTTTTACGGAAAACAGTTTGAGGCCGGCAAAGAGCTTCATGATGTCAGCCTCCTGGACCTTGCTCCCACGATTGCCGACATAATGGGAGTTGCCCCTGCAAGAGAATGGGAAGGCAAATCCCTCGCACATAAGGGAATTTAACGGAATAAACTGTTATTAAAAACGGTGGCGCAATGTCACCGTTTGAAATTTGGTGCACAGAATTTTTTGGAGGAGTTTATGATACCCGAAACTGTTTCTCTTATTCTTGAAATAATCGGAACTGTGTCCTTTGCTGTGTCCGGGTCGTTTGTAGCCATAAAGGCGGGACTTGATATTTTCGGCGTTGCCTTTGTCGGCGTAATAACTGCAATGGGCGGTGGCGTTATAAGGGATATTCTTATAGGCAGATTTCCTCCGGCTGTATTTTTGAATTTCGGAGTGTTTGCCATTGCGACGGCGGTTTCTGTTGCGGTTTTTGCAGTTGCCTTCTTTAACAGACATCGTTTTGATGAACTGCGGGAGAAAATTGAACATATCAATAATTTTTTCGATGCAATCGGTCTTGCTGCATTTTCCGTCATGGGAACTGAGGTCGCATTTACAACGAACTTTGGCGACAATATGTTTCTTGCAGTCGTTATGGGAATGTTAACGGGTGTTGGCGGCGGAATTTTTCGTGATATTCTCACCGACACAACGCCATATGTCTTTAAAAAACATATTTATGCAATTGCTTCCATTCTCGGAAGTATCTTGTATTATGTGATAAGGCGTTATTTTGGCGATGTAATAGTTGCCTCGGCGGCTTGCATGGTTTTCGTCGTTACGCTCAGAATGTTTGCGGCGCATTACAGATGGAGTCTTCCAAAGGTTGAGCTTTCTGAAAAGGATACTTTTGACAATAAAAAGTGAACAGAGCTTTTGGCAACAAAGCGTTGTAGGTTCTGTGAAAAGCAGAGTTTTAACCATTGAAGATAAAACGAAGTGTTTACGGAGTAAAAAGGACGTGAGAAAATGACGGAAATAACGATAACCGATGTAAGACATAACCCGGGCGACAGCGCATTTCTGGTTGATGACGGAAAAACCGCTGTGCTTTATGACACAGGCTTTGCCTTCACGGGAAACAATGTTGCAAACAACATAAAGAGAATCCTTGGAGAAAGACCGCTTGATTACATTTTTCTCACACATTCTCATTATGACCACGCCGCAGGCTCACCATATATTTGCAGAATGTGGAAAAATGCAAAGGTTGTTGCAGGAGAATATGCGGCAAAGGTGTTTTCAAAGGCTTCGGCAAAAACGCTCATGCGTGAGCTTGACAGAAAATGCGCACTTGCGTGCGGAGTTAGCGAATATGAGGACTTAATTGATGAACTTCATGCGGATATAACTGTTTGCGACGGAGATGTTATAAGGGCAGGGGACATGGAGTTTGTTGCCGTTGCTTTGCCGGGACACACAAGATGCTCTTTCGGGTTTTATCTTCCCCGACATAAGCTTCTCCTTGGAAGCGAAACAACAGGCGTTTTTAATGCAAAGGACGATGTTGTTCCGTCATATCTTGTGGGGTATGAAATGACAGTGAAATCCATCGAAAAGGTTGAAGCTCTTGAGGTCGAAAACATTCTTCTTCCCCATTTTGGTCTTGTGGACAAACAAACCACACACTTTTATCTTTCACGGGCAAAAAGCAGTGCCGTGGAAACCGCTTCTGAAATTGCCGGGCTTATAAAGAAGGGCGCAGAAGAAAAGGATATAGTTTCCTTTATGGCACATAAGTTTTATCACGGATATATGAAAACAATTTACCCCATTGATGCCTTTGAGCTTAACACGAGCATTATGATTTCTCTTATAAAAAAGGAATTTGAATTATGACGAATTCAAGAGTCCTTTGCGGATGTGTAGCAGCGAAAGGAGAGCCATGCTGAAAAAAGCCTATCTTGAAATAACAAATGTCTGTAATCTTGCCTGTTCGTTTTGCCATGGAACAAAAAGGGAAAAAATGTTTATGTCGGCGGAGAATTTTAAGATTGCCGCAGAAAGAATACGTCCTCATGCAGAGTATCTTTACTTTCATCTCATGGGTGAGCCGCTTTTGCATCCCGAACTTGAAACACTTTTTGCTATTGCCGCAGACCTTGGATTTAAGGTGATCATAACAACAAACGGCACGCTTTTAAAACGTTCTGAGAGCGTGCTTCTTGGAGCAAAAGCCCTTCATAAGGTGAGCATTTCTGTCCATTCCTTTGAGGGAAACAAGGTTGATTTTTCTTCGGGGAGCTATCTTGACAATTGCGTGTGCTTTGCGAAAAAGCTTTCGGAGAACGGAAAAATCTGTGTTCTTCGGCTTTGGAACCTTGGAAACAGCTCTGCTTCCGATAGCTTTAACAACGAGCTTCTTGACGGACTTTCAAAAAGCTTCCCAAAACCGTGGAAACAGGTTTATAGCGGATATAAGCTGTGTGATAGGGTATTTGTCGAGTGGGGAAACCGCTTTGAATGGCCTGACGAAGCTGCTGACGAGGTGGGTGAAAAACATTCCTGCTACGGTTTGCGTGATCAGATTGGCGTGCTTTGCGACGGAACTGTTGTGCCGTGTTGCCTTGACGCAGATGGCGTGATAAATCTCGGCAACATATTTGAAAGCAATCTGCAGGATATTCTCAATTCCAAGCGTGCAACGGAACTGCGCAAATCTTTCGAGTGCAAAAATGTTACAGAGGAGCTTTGCAAAAGGTGTGGTTTTGCGGCTCGGTTTGTATAAAACGAACAAAGAGTGGGTCTGATAAAACCCACTCTTTATTTTTATGATAAAGCTTATGTGAAGTTATAATAGTCAATACGAGGCTTTTTTTGTGTCCCGTCAGGCAAAATTCCATATTCTTCTTCGAGAAATTTTTTGTATCGTGCTTCGAGTTTTGAAATGGGAGAAATAACAATGTGAGGATATGCAAACAGCGTGACAGGTATAATAAGCGACGGAACGGTCGACTTAAGAATATCTCCAAGAAAAAGAATGTCAAAATTTGGGAGATGTGGCGCAAGAATAAGCAGAATTGAAAGCGCACAGGCAATGTGGAACCCCAATTTTGTGGATATGTTGGCAAAAGTCGCATATCCTTTTGCAAAAATCTTTGTGCCGGTTGATATAAACAAAATCGCAAGAATCACAGATGTGAGCGTTGCCGAGCGTATGGGGGAGGCGGTGTCACGGAAAACATAAGTCGGAGCTTCCGAAACTGTTGAGCAAAGAAGATTGTATAAACCATAGCTTATAAGGGAAGCCCCAAAGCTTTGCGCAGGTGCTTCAACGTTGCATATAACAAAGGAAAACGCCGCAAAAAAGCAGGTGACACAAATGAGAACAGCCTTCCCAAGCTCTCTTGCAAAGGCGTAACCGGCATCGGCTTGCAGAATCAGACCCGAAATATATAGAGCCGTTATGGTGAATAATGCCGCAAGGATAAGTGCGCAAATTGCTCGGGGAATAATGCCCTTTTTGCCGTCGCCCTTTATATTGACAAGCGTGCAGGTTTTGTAAACAATTCCCTCACGACTCTTTATAAGCGGATGAGGAGAAAAATAATTCTTTACTCCCAAAATCATAAGTGCCACAAATGCAATTGCAGGCCAAAAAAGAATAAATGCCGCAGTAAATACATCTGTCGGGGACTTTTCAATCACACTCAACAGCTCGGACAAAACAGAGGGATTGCATTTGATTATATACCATTGCAACAATGCTGCAAATGCCGCAAGAACCATCGGTATAATACCGCAACGCACACTTTTGCCCATTTTCAGTCACCTCAATTTTTGCTTTATATCCGACTTTAGTCATCTGAAATCTCTGCGTGAAGGCTCTTCATCCACTCTTCTTCGTTGTGGTTCATGTATTTCCACTTGCCCACGGGAAGAACGCCGATATTCAGCTCGCCAACGGAAATTCTGCGAAGACGTGCAACACGAAGTCCCACTTTCTCACACATTTTTCTGATCTGACGGTTTCGTCCCTCTGTGAGTATGAATTTTAAAAGAGTTTCGCCGTCCTTTTGGGACATAACAGTTACTTTGACAGGCTTGAGCTTGTAGCCGTCGATTTCCATAGGGGTGTTGAGTGCCTTAAGTTCGTCCTGAGTTACGTCTGTTTTGATTTTTACATGGTAGATTTTTTCCACCTCATGAGCAGGATGCATGAGAGCCGCCGCCGCTTGACCGTCATTAGTGAGAATAACAAGACCCTCTGAATCCATGTCAAGTCTTCCGCAGGGATAAACTCTGCCGGGAACTCCCGAAAGAAGCTCCGGAAGACACTTGCGTCCCTTTTCGTCCTTCATTGTTGTGACATATCCACGGGGCTTGTTGAGCATGATATAAAGCTTTTCCTCGTCATTTCCTCTGAAAATAACGGTTTTTCCTTTATACATAACCTTGTCTTTTTTTGGGTTGATTTTTCTTCCGACCTCAACAGCCTCGCCGTTGACGGTTATACTTCCGTTTTCAATTTCTTTTTCAGCGGCACGTCTGGACATCAGTCCGCAATCCGCAATGTATTTCTGAAGTCTTATGGGTTCCGTTGTCATGACCTTCTTTCGGATGTTTTTCTTATTTATCCTACCACAAATATAAGAATACTGCAAAGATATTTCAAAACGCTTTTGTTAATTTTAGTGCTAAAGCCGTAGGCTTCGGCATTTTCAACACATAGTTTGCTTTACATTCAATAAAAATTTTCTTTTATCTCCAACTATCATTATATTCATGTGATAGAATAAAAATTAAATACACAAAACATTGCCCCCGGTTTTTGAAGTAATTTTCACGGAGGATTGGTTTAAATGAGTAAGAAAACAAATTGTCTGCGTGTGCTTTTGCTTGCGGTGGTTTTTCTCGGAGTGTTTGCTGTTTTGGTTTTCTATAACAAGGCATATGCTTATACCGCAGAGGTTGGAGAAAACTATATTTCGTTTGATTTCAATGTGGTGACTTGCGGAATAGTTAACCGTGCGCCGACTGCGACCTATGAAAAGAATGTTGAAATAGCGGGGAGAACTGCGGTTAAATTCACGCCCACTCCGGAGGTTTCCACGGGGGGAGCCGTAACGCTTGACTGCTTTACTCTGGCAAACTATGGTGCATATATAACCGTCCCGGATTACAAATACGTCGGAATAACCTATTATTATGACACGGAAAGTCCGTCATATCGGGAAAAGATGAAGCTCAGCATTCTCCCCGGAAACACAAAGGCGACGGGCAACATTTCCGCAAATTCCTCTATGCCCGTTGTCACAAAGCAATGGACAGAAGCTTATTTTTCTTTCGGCACGACAATGGTGCTTAAAGAAACCGAAAAGCCTTATATAAATCAGATTCATTTCGCACCTTTCGGCTCAAAAAACTCTCAACTGCTTAAAGAAACCGATGTTATTTATGTGGAAAAAATCACATTTTACAAGGAAAATCCCGACCCCAACGCTGTTGCCGAGCTTGAGTTTATGAAGGGAACGCCAGACGCTCTCGGCGACAATCTCTATATGAGCTTTAAGCCCAAAACGGAGGTTTCGCTTCCCAAAAATCCGTTTGTTTACGAGGGTGCAGAGCTTTTGGGGTGGAGAAGCTCCATCGATGGGGAGCTGTATCCCGAAGATTATGTTATAAGTGCCGCAGATGGGCTGACAGTTTACACGGCGGTGTGGGACATAAACCCGGTAGGCGAATATATTTCACTTGACTATGCAAGCTATGAGGACGGAATTGTAAACCACAAGGATACTGCAATTGTTAAAACAATATCGCTTGACGGAAGAACGGTCGTCAAGGTTACGCCGAATCCCGAATCGACACAGGGAACGCAGGTAACCCTTGATGGTTTTTCTTATGGCGGTGTGGGAATTGACCTACAATATTTCAAGTGGGTTGCTGTGGAGTATATGTATGACTCGGAAAATCCCGTTGATACATATATGGGTATGGATTTTCTTCAAAACGGCGGTGCGTTGACAACCCGCTGTACCGCATCCTCCGAGGAAAAGATAAAAGAGGGCGAATGGACTATTGCGCTGTTTGATTTTACGCACGTTGATAAAGTGCTTACCCCAAATCTCACAAGCAACGAGTTAAGACAGATTCATTTCCGTGTTTTCGGATCAACAAAACTTGAAAACCTCAGCGCAGACGAGCATATGTACCTCAGCCGTATAATGTTTTTCCGTGAAAAGCCCGAATTTAAAAAGCACACCGGCTTTATGAACGGATATGAAGATGCAACCTTCAGACCCGGAAATGTTCTTTCAAGAGCAGAGGCGGCTGCAATTTCAGCAAGGGTATATACCGATGAAGATGAAAGCCTTATTGTGGGAGAAAGCTCGTTTTCGGATGTTGGCGCCGACAAATGGTATGCAAAATACATCGGTTTTTGCCAAAACGTCGGGATAATCAAAGATAACAGCGAAAACTTCTTCCCCGAAAGAAAAATGACGGTTTCGGAATTTGCAGACCTTGTGTTTAACACCATGAGCGCCAAGTCGGAAAAAGACAAAGCAACGGTGAGTCTTTTGCAAAGTGATGAGAAAATGAATACGGAAACTGCGCTTTTGTCTTATGTAAACTCCTTGCCGGATGAAAGATATGTGACTCGTGCAGAGGCGGCGATAATTGTCAACAGGGCAAGGGGACATGTGGCAGATAAAAGTGATATTCTGAGAGATTTCAGTATGCTGTTTCTTGATGTTGACAGCAGTCATTGGATGTTCGAGGAGCTGACCGAGGCGACGGTGAGTCATGTCACATGGAAAGACAAATGGGTATATCCTCTTGAAGACCCTATTGCAGATGTGCTGGGAAAAATGGACGTGGAAAAGATGATTAACGTCGAGGAGGGAAATGCAAAGGTCGCCGAGCTTGATATACTTGAAAAGAAAAGAATTGACGAGATAAGGTCAAGTGCTTCAATGAGCCTTGATGGAGTGACCGGAGATATTTACTACGTTTCCCCCAACGGAGACGATTCAAACGACGGAACATCAGAGCAAAGTCCTTTTAAGACTATAAAGATGGCGATTTCGGCATCTCAGTCGGGCGATGCGGTACTTCTTGAAAGAGGTGGACTCTGGAGAGAGAAATTTACAGTGCCAAAGGGAGTTACCGTTTCCGCATACGGAACTGGAGATAAGCCCAAGGTTTACGGCTCACCCGAAAACGGTGCGAATCCCGATAAATGGACGCTTGTATACTACAACGAGGACACCGGAGCACGCATCTGGAGATATGAGAACGACAAAATGACTGATGTCGGAACGCTTGTGCTTGACGGTGGAGAGGGCTTTGCCATGAAAGAAATCCCCACAAGCAAAGGAAACAGCTTTGTAGTGAGAGGCACAACCGACGTTCTGTTTGACTATCGTGTCGAGCTTGATAAAAACTTTGAGTTTTTCCACAGGGCAAATTCCGTTGTTTCTAACGGAATTATAAATGCCTCGACGGCGGTGGGACCTCTTTATTTCAGATGCGACAACGGAAACCCGGGAACGGTTTTTGACTCCATTGAGTTTAATACCAAAGGCAATGTTGTGGGCATTGGTGGCGCAAATGTAACAATTGACAACCTTTGCATAATGTATGGCGGAAGCCACGGTATAGGTGCAGGTACTGTGACTAATCTTACGGTGACAAATTGTGAAGTGGGTTGGATAGGCGGCTCGGTTCAGAGCTACAACGCCAACGGAACAACCGACGGAAGAGCGACACGCTTTGGCAACGGTATTGAGGTTTACGGCGGTTGCAACGGCTATACAATTGACAACTGTTATGTTTACCAATGCTATGACGCAGGTGTGACTCATCAGTTAAGCGGACGTTCTACGGGCAACTATGAGATGATTGATGTTACATACTCAAACAACCTCATAACCGAATGTGTGTACTCAATTGAGTATTTCTTCGGAGCATACACGGAGGACAGCGGACTTTACAAGCGTTATGGCAAGGGAGTTCTTTTTGACAGCAACTTTATGAGGCGTGCCGGCTTTGGCTTCGGCTCTTTCCGACCCGACGGCAAGAATCAGAGGCATATTCGTTCCGGTTCGTCGGAAAACTGGTTTGAAGATTTCACCGTCAAAAACAATATTTTTGACCGCAGTGTGTGGGAGCTTCTTCAATGTGTGACCTATTACAAGGCGTGTGTGCCGTCAATGGAGAATAACACTTACATTCAGGGAAAAGAAAACCGTGTATATACTTTCGGAACAACGAGTGCCACAGGATATGCCGATATTTTGATGAACTACAACATGGTGAACGTTCTCAAAGACTCGGGCGGAACATTTTATTATGTTGATAATATTCCGTATTGGGAATACACTTACACAAATCCCACGTTTATTGCTCAAAACCCTGCGGTTTACCCCGAAACCGACGATGTGATTTTCGGAACGGCGTGAGTAATGGCATAAAAATGCCCGGAAGCTTAAAAGATTATAATATTTGCACATTTCAAAACGAAAATTTGAGAAAAATGCTATTTACATATGTAAAAAAATGGTGTATAATATAGGAAATACAAAAACAAAAAAACAAAGAAAGAAGGAACATAAAAATGAAAAAGTTACCCTTTCAGATTGATCTTAAAGGCAAGGTTGCCGTTGTAACAGGCGGTGGCGGAGTTTTGTGTGCAGGCTTTGCAAAGACGATTGCCGCTTGCGGCGCAAAAGTTGCAGTTCTTGACCTCAGAGAGGATGCCGCAAAGATTGTTGCGGATGAAATCAATGCAGACGGCGGTTGCGCAATTGCGATTGGTGCAAATGTTCTTGAAAGAGAGAGCATGGAGGCCGCAAAGAAAATCGTTGATGAAAAGCTCGGCGGCTGCGATATTCTCCTTAACGGCGCAGGCGGAAATAACCCCAAGGGCACAACAACAAAGGAATATCTTTTCCCCGAAGACCTTGCCGAAGATAATAAGGATATAGTTACTTTCTTTGACCTTGACCCCAAGGGTATTGAGTTTGTTTTCAATCTCAACTTCCTTGGCACTCTCATCCCCACTCAGGTTTTTGCAAAGGATATGGCAAGCAAGGAGGCTCCCGTTATCATTAACGTTTCTTCCATGAACTCTTTCCGTCCCCTCACCAAAATCCCTGCATATTCCGGCGCAAAAGCGGCAGTTTCCAACTTTACACAGTGGCTTGCAGTTCACTTTGCTCCTGTTGGAATCAGAGTTAATGCAATTGCTCCCGGTTTCTTTGTAACCGCACAAAATAAGGCACTTCTCTTTAATGAGGACGGCACTCCCACTCCGAGAACAGGCAAAATCCTTGGTCACACACCCATGAACCGCTTCGGCACACCCGAAGACCTCGACGGAACTCTCCTTTGGCTTGTTTCCAACGAAGCTTCCGGCTTTGTTAATGGTGTCGTTGTTCCTGTTGACGGCGGCTTTGCAGCTTACAGCGGAGTTTAATATTTAAAACCCATACATAAGCTCATACACAAAAATCGAGGTGGACTTTCGTTTGAAAGTCCACCTCGAACTGTTTAATAATTTGTTTTCAAACCAAACTTGCAACTTTTCCCGGCAAATGCCGGACAATGTTGTTGATTACTTTGCGTAATCAACACGTCTGCTCTCCCTGATAAGGTTAACCTTAATCTGTCCGGGATATTCAAGCTCGCCTTCAATCTTCTTTGCAACTTCTCTTGCAAGGAGTGTCATTTCGTCTTCGTTTACCTTTTCGGGTTTAACCATGATTCTTATTTCACGACCTGCCTGAACAGCAAAACACTTTTCAACTCCGTCAAAGCCCATTGCAATTTCTTCAAGCTTCTGCAAACGCTTGATGTAGGATTCGAGATTTTCACGTCTTGCACCGGGGCGTGCCGCAGAAACTGCATCTGCCGCCTGGACAATCATGGCAACAACAGTCTGAGGCTCAACGTCGCCGTGATGTGCCTCAATGGCGTGGATAACATCCTTGTTTTCGTGGAATCTCTTTGCTATGTCAACACCGATGTCAACGTGAGAGCCTTCAATCTCATGGCTTGATGCCTTACCAATGTCATGGAGAAGACCTGCACGCTTTGCAAGCGTGGAGTCAACACCAAGCTCGTCGGCAATTATGCCTGCAATGTGGGCAACCTCAAGAGAATGAATAAGTACGTTCTGACCGTAGCTCGTTCTGTAACGAAGTCTTCCGAGAAGCTTAACAAGCTCGGGATTAAGACCGTGAACTCCCGTTTCAAACAGAGCCTGTTCGCCGGATTGCTTGATAACAAGCTCAACTTCTTTACGGCACTTGTCAACCATTTCCTCAATTCTCGAAGGATGGATTCTGCCGTCACCGATAAGTCTTTCAAGGGCAAGCCTTGCGATTTCGCGACGTACAGGGTCAAAGCAGGAAATTGTAATGGCTTCGGGAGTGTCGTCGATAATAAGGTCAACACCCGTGATATTTTCAATGGATTTGATGTTTCGCCCCTCACGACCGATGATTCTTCCCTTCATTTCGTCATTAGGCAGAGCAACCGTTGAAACGGTTGTTTCGGAAACGTGGTCGGAAGCAATACGCTGAATTGCAAGGGCAACAATGTTTCTCGCTCTGCTTTCGGCTTCATCCTTTGCTTCCTGTTCGATTTCCGCAATTTTCATTGCGGTTTCATGGCGAACCTGGGACTCAATTTCTTTGAGAAGATAATCCTTTGCCTGTTCTGCGGTGAGTCCCGAAAGCTCTTCGAGCTTTTCAAGACGTGCATCCTTGAGTTTTTCAAGCTCAAGCTCTTTTTCCTCGCAGGCTGCAATTTTCTTCTTGTAGTTTTCTTCTGTTTTTTCGCAAGCTTCAATTTTCTTGTCAAGAGTTTCTTCCTTCTGAATGGCTCTCTTTTCAAGACGTTCAATTTCCTTGCGGCGTTCCTTGGCTTCTTTTTCAGCCTCGTTTTTGTTGCGGATAATTTCTTCCTTGGCTTCAATCAAAGCTTCTTTTTTCTTGGTTTCGGCGGTTTTCTGCGCTTCGTCGATAATTCTCTTAGCCTCGTCCTCGGCGGATTTTATCTGTGCTTCACCGATTCTTTTTCTGAAGAGGATACCGAGCAGAAAGGCAACTATTGCCACGGCAACAAGTCCCACTGCCCAGAAAATGTGTTCCAAAACAAGCACCTCCTTAAATTTTTTCAACAGCGTATCAATAAAACGACGCTTTGAAAAAGCAGGTGCGAAAAGACCGTTTCGCCGTCCTTTTTATGCAAAAGCTTCTCAAACACGCACAAGAAGTCTTTTGCGGGAGCAATGACGGCATAGGTCTTGCCTTACAAAACATATTCAATTCAAAACCGTTTGTGTTTAAAACCACAAGCTGCAAAGAGACCACATCTTAAAGTGCATCGCACTCCTGCGGCAAGCCCTTTGCCATATATATAAACGGAAAAACAAATTATATTTTATAAGTAACGCACCGACTTTAGCTTTGCACCGGTTACATTAATAAATCTGCTCGTCACGGAATCTGACACCATGACCATTAACATTTTATATCATTTTCTCGAAAATGTCAATAAGAAAGTCGTTTAATTGTTAAATATGTAATATTTATTTTTCATTTTGTATAAAATCTGCCCCCTGTTCATGTGCAATTATACCAAAAATCAACACAATGCATTATGCATAGCACAAGTTGTTAAACTGTGCGCTTTGACTTGTGTCACACATAAAAATGGAAGAAAGCCTCATCGCTCTCTTCCATTTTGTTTCACTTATATAATTCCGCGTTTTGCAACAACGATTTCCGTTTTGCCCTCAAAGCCTGCCTCACAAAGCGCCCTTACGCTTTCCGATAATGCAATCTCCGGGGTGTTGTTTTCTTCTGAAAGATGCGCAAGCCACACCCTCTGCGCTCCCTTTTCCGCAAGGAACGGCATCATTCGTGCACAATCGGCATTTGAAAGGTGTCCTCTGTTTGAGAGTATGCGCTCTTTTAACATATACGGATACGGTCCTTTTTTCAGCATCTCAATATCGTGATTTGATTCAAGCACAACATTTCTGCATCCGATAAGTGCCGAGGCAATGCCCTTTGTCATGTATCCTATATCGGTGGCATAGCCGAGAGTGTCGCCGTCGTTGTCGCTTATGCGAAAGCACACACTTCCGCAGGCATCATGTGGCGTTTTGAAAATGTCAACACAGAGATTCCCGATGTTAACGCTTTCTCCGGCATTTTTGATTTTCAAACACCGTTCAAGGTTCGGACTTGCACCTCCAAAACAAAGGTGAGTTGCCGAGGCATCATTTATATACACAGGTATGGAAAACTTTTTGCAAAGCGTTTCAAGCCCTTTTATGTGGTCGCAATGCTCATGTGTAACAAATATTCCCGAAATCTTGCAGGCATGAGTTCCGATGCTTTCAAGAGCTTTTGAAACAGAAAGACAGGAAACTCCTGCATCAACAAGAATTTCGGTTTCTCCGCACTTAACATGGGTGCAGTTTCCGCTGGAACCGGAAAAAAGTGGGGTTGCAGTTATCATTCTCTTTTTGTGCTTTCCTTTTTGTGTTGTTAATCAAGAACCACCGTTTTTCCGGCAGGTATCATGATAATTTGCTTTTTGTCCTTTTCAACCCAAAGGTCAATGGCAGTCGGATTGTAAAAAATTCTTTCATCTGCGGAAATCTCAAGGCTCTTTTGCGCCATCATGTATCGGTAGATTTCAATGTTTGTGGCATACCACACTTTTGGATTGCCCGAAAGAGCCGAAACCACTTTTTCAATATATTCCCAATCCTGTTCACTTCTGAACTCATGGCTGTGACCCCAGATATAGAAAAGAGGATGTGTCCATTGGGAATCAATGCTTTCGTTCCATTTGTCGCAAAGACCAAGTGCATCTCTGTGGTGACATGACGGACGCCAACGCATAAAGTCCTCGGGGAGATTGAAATTCTGCGTGTTCAGGGTGGTTCTGGAGTAAACGATACCGCAGGCACTCATAGCCATGACGGATGCATCGTCAAATGAGCCGCTGGGATACGACATACCGATGACGGGGTAGCCTGCTATTTTTTCAAGTCTCTTTCTGTTTTCGCAGGTTTCCGAGATCACCGACTGCATGGGCATCCTTGCCGGCCAACCGTGAGTTTTTGTGTGGCAGGATATTTCGTGGTTTTTGTAACGTTCGCAGAGCTCTGCGGCGGCATTTTCTTCGATTTCTTCGCCACCGTTAAGGTGAAAAGTTCCCTTTACACCGTATTTATCAAAAATCTCAATAAGACGGGTGTCGTTGGGGTGGCCGTCATCATAACTGAACGTAACAATCCGCTTCTTTCCGCCTGGATAAACATGATATTCAATCATAAAATTCTAATCCTTTCGCAAAGGGTAAAGCTGTCGGGCATAGGCGCAAATACCAAGCCGCATGAAAAACACTTTCTCACAGCAACATTGTGAACACAATATCTGCCATAATTATAAAAAGCACCGGCACCGCAACAACCATAATTGCTTTGATATACCCTTTTGACCTGCGTAAAAACAGGCGCTCGCCGTCGGTTATACCTGCGCAAGCCTCAATGTCAAAAGGCTGTTCAGGAGGCACACCTGCTTTTTTCCGGAGAGAAATAATGCGGCAATATACAACGGCATAAGCCAACGCACAAATTGTGACAATTGCAATAAATGCTGTTGTGACCGCCGACACCGCCATAATACTTCCCGATTGCATGGCGGCAACATAAATGCCAACCGCCGCTATTGCCCAAAGAGCAAGGGCGGCGGCATATGTAATCTTTTGCTTTTTTGACATTTTGCTCATGGCAATTATTTGCAGAGCTTGTCAAGCATAACAGCACCATAAAGGCGAACCTTGAGGACATATGCGTTGCCCTTACCGAACACGCTTTCCATGAGTGCATTAAATTCAGCAACATATTTGTTGGGGACAAATGCCTGCATTGTTCCTGCAAATCCACCACCGTGAACTCTGTATGCTGTGCCGGGCTTGTCGTTGAGAACTTCGCCTGCAAGAGCAAGGGCAAGGGAAATACCCTGTTCCTCAACGTTCTTTGTTGTAAATGTGTTCTGAAGCATTGTGGAGGAAGAAAGTCCCGATGCCTTCACGCCGCTAAGGAAGCCCGCAATGTCGCCGTTTTTAAGAGCCGCTGTCTGAAGGCTGACTCTTTCGTTTTCGTTGCAGAAATGGAGCGCACGCATAACGGCTCTGTCGCCAAACTTGGTTCTGAGTGTGGGAATTGCGGCGATGATTTCCTTCTTGTCAATGCTTCTGAGATAAGGCTTGTTGAAATAGCCTGCAATTGCCTTCATTTCTGCAGGAATTGAAGCGTAATCATCGTTGAGGTCAGCGTGGTTACCGCCTGTGTTTACAATGCAGAGTGCATAACCGTGTGCAGAAAGGTCAAAGTCGAGCTTTTCAACAATGGGAGCTGTTGTATCGTTAAAGTCAATTGCAACAAAACCGCCGACAGCGCAAGCGGTCTGGTCCATAAGACCGCAGGGCTTGCCGAAATGAACATTTTCAGCATACTGGGAAATCTTTGCGATCTGAACTTCATCAATAACTCCGCCATTGTAGAAATGGTTGAGAATGTTTCCTACCATAACTTCAAACGCCGCAGAGGAGGAAAGACCGGAACCCTTGAGAACGTTGGAGGTTGTGTAAGCATAGTAGCCGCCGAAAACGTGGTCGCAATTTGCAAAGCCGTCGCACATACCTCTGATAATTGCGGAAGCCTTGAAATACTCATCCTTGACAACGGTTTTAACGTCTGTGAGAGAAACTATGTCTTCGGGGAAGCCCTTGGACTTGATTCTGATTTCGGGATTGCTTGTCTTTGCCGCAACTGCGATAATATCAAGGCTTATGGAAGCGGCAATTACCTTGCCGTGGTTGTGGTCGGTGTGGTTGCCGGAAATTTCGCTTCTTCCGGGAACGGAAAAGAGAGAAACCTCTGCGTCCACAGGGAGCTTGTCGGCATAGAGAGCCACGAATTCGTCGATAGCTTCGGCGTAGCGTGCATGAGTTGATGCCTTATCGAAATCTGCACCGTAAAGCTTTTCAAAAGCCTTGTCATACTGTCCGCCGAGGAGAGCCTCTTTAATATTATTGATTTTCATTTCGTTTTATCCTTTCCGTGCCTGTGTCACCACATTACGGCGCACATTTGCACACTAAAATACTTATACAACTATCAGTATAACACTATTGCATGAATATTTCATCACTTTTCCTTTAATTTTGACAAAACCATGGCAAAATCCCTTTGGGAATTTGTCTCAAAGGGATTTTTCAACTCAAGTAAAAAAATTTCAGGTTTACCATTCGCCACTTTAAAGTGTATTTACGGTTTATTTACAGTTTGGTTTCAGTAAGCGTTCTTGATGGGGATAATGCCTTTCGAAAAAGGTTAGTGGAGATTTAATTATTTTTCTCTGCTCTTAATTTCCTCGTCGAGCAACCTTGCCGCTGTTTCCACAAACGCAACACACGGACGCACTTTATAAAATTCCGAATCTCTTTTTGTGGGCATGGGAGTTGTTCCTGCGGCAATGCCTTTGAGAAGTTCACGGCATACAATTGTTCCGCCGTGTGCCTCTTTGAATTTTTCGGCAAGCTTCTGAATAAGAGCATAGTGCTCCTTTTTTGCGTTATCATCTTCCGGAGATTCATACCCCCACAGAAGTCCTGCAACGGCAAACATACCTGTGCAGGCTCCGCAGACCTCTCTCATCCTTCCCATTCCGCCGCCGAACGACGAGGAAAGCTTCAGAGCCTGGTTTTCGCTCATACCCGTCACGTCGCAGAATGCGGCAAATACGGCTTGGGAACAGTTATATCCCTCAACAAACAGTTGTCTTGCTTTTTGTTCATGCTGTGTCATATTTACACCTCTTATTTTTCTATATTTATTGAGATTTGTGTGTGGATGAATTAATGTGTTGAAACGTCACTTTAACATAAATTCTGCCGTTTTGCGAGCAAGCTTCAGGTAATCCCCCACAAGCTCATCGGGAACACAGCCGTAAACAAACTCATATGTAAACGTGCCGTCATAGCCGAGTTCTTTCAGATAAGATATGTGGCTTTCCCAGTCGATTTTTCCCAAATAGGGAGGCAAATGCATATCACTGTACACATAATTGTCGTGAACATGAGTGCTTGAAAGACGCTTGCCCACCATTTTCAGCTTGTCAAGCATTTTTTCTGCACCAAATGCAACTGCCGCATGGCCGAAATCCCAACAGCATCCCACGCAGGGGTCGTTGAAGCGGTCAATTATGGCAATGACTTCCTCAACCTCCGAGCCATATCTCGGTATTCCCATATCACCAAACACATTTTCAATTGCAACGCCCATGCCGTTTTTCTTTGCAAATTCAACAAATGGTGCAAAATAGTCATAGGCATATTCGCAGGCATCCTTACTGCTGTATTGTTTTCCCTCGGGAGCAAAGTATTCGTCGGCGTGAATAACAATGTTCTTTGCACCGAGTATTGACGAAACCCTGAATGCTCCCCGGAGCTGTCTTTTATGCTCCTCTATGGGAAGACGGGAATACCTGTTGAAAGGGGCGTGGCTTTGGTCCACGGTTATGCTTTCGTCTGAAAGCTGTTGGCAAAGTTCATTTGCTTTGCGCAAAACCATGGATTCATCGGGGTCTTTATAAAATGATGTTGTGCAATCAATTATATCAAAGCCGTTTTGCTTACAAAGAAGTGCCGCTTCAAAATCACTTCTCCGTTTGCTATCTCCACGGATTTTTGTGAAATATGAGCTGTTAACTGAAATTTTCATGCGCTGTCACCTCTTGGTTTCTTTGGTTGCATTATATTCCATTTAGTTTAACCTCGATTAAACCCTTTGTAAACTTTCCCAAAAGCAATGCTGTAAATGTAAAAGTACAATATGTTTGTTGAAATTTTGTCGTTCTGTGCAATATGGCAAAATATTATTTTCAAAATAAGTTTAATTTATAACAATTCGTTCTTGAAATAATGCGACTGTTGTGTTATAATAGAATAAGTATACCATTTGCGTTGTGACAAAGAAACGCTGAAAAATGAGAAAAAAGTCTGCTTTTTACGAAAAATGCGGATAACACTAATATAAAGGCGGCAAACAATGAAAGACGACATTATAAACCGTATAAAACTGCTGAAAGAGCAAAAAAATGTCCTTATCCTTGCGCACTATTATCAGAATATGGAAGTGCAAAGTATTGCGGATTTTTGTGGCGACAGCTTTGAGCTTGCAAAAAAAGCAAAGGCTTCCGACAAGGATATTATAATTTTCTGCGGCGTTAAGTTTATGGCAGAAAGCGCAAAGATTCTGAATCCCGACAAGAGGGTGTTTATACCAAGACCCGATGCAGGTTGCCCTATGGCGGACATGGTAACTCCCGAGGACATTGATTTGTGGCGCAGTAAGTATCCGGAAGCGGCTGTTGTGTGTTACATCAATTCATCTGCGGCGACAAAGGTAAAGTGTGATGTATGCGTTACCTCTTCAAATGCCATGAGAGTTATTTCAAAGCTTCCCCAAAAGGAAATAGTATTCGTTCCCGACAAGAATCTTGGCGGATATATTGCAAAGCAGATGCCGGAAAAAATTTTCCATCTGCACAACGGCTGGTGTCCCACTCACAAGAATCTCACCGCACAAGATGTTCTTGCGGCAAAGGCGGCACATCCCGGGGCACCGGTTCTCTCCCATCCCGAATGTGAGGACGAGGTTCTTGCTCTTTCCGACATGATAGGAAGCACTTCCGAAATTCTTGATTTTGCACGTAAGAGCGATGCCGAAACAATTATAATCGGAACGGAAATGGGAGTTGTGGAACGACTTGACGAGGAGCTTCCCGGCAAAAACGTCATTCTTCTACACGAAAGACTTGTTTGTTCAAACATGAAGAAAACCTATCTTTCCGATGTTCTCGAAACACTTTTGTCCATTTCGACTGAAGAGGGCGAAAATTCAAGGGAAATTGTTTTGACCGAGGATACCATGGACGGTGCAAGAGCACCCCTTGAAAAAATGCTTGAGCTTGCAAAGTAAAAGCAACACCATTTTGATTTTCAACGATTCTCTTTTGGAGGGTATGTATGAGAAGATATGTATATAACCAACCTCACGATTGCAGAGATGCCATTCAGTTTGATGTTGTGGTTGTCGGTTGCGGTATGGCGGCTCTTTATGCCATACTCAATCTTGACCCATCGTTTTCCGTTGCACTTGTTTCAAAAGGAAGCATTGAATCGGGAAGCTCATGGCTTGCCCAGGGCGGAATTTCGGGAGTGATAAGTCCGGACGATGATGTTTCTCTCCATGTCGCCGACACTCTCAGGGCAGGTGCGGGTCATTGTGACCCGGAAGCGGTTAAGGTGCTTTGTGAAGAAGGACCCGAAAATCTTCGCAGGCTTATTGAACTTGAAGTGCCCTTTGACAGGGACGACGGCAAGCTTCATATCACCCGCGAGGGTGGCCATTCACGCAACAGAATTCTTCATTGCGGCGGCGACTCAACAGGCAAAGAGGTCACAAAGCGCATGGGTGAGCTTGTTTTCACAAAGCCAAATGTCGAGCTGTTCTTCGGAAGCTATCTTGTTGATATTGTGACGGCGGGAAGCAATGTCCGTGGAGTAATTATAAACCGTGGCGGTAATGAAATACTGCTCATGTCAAGAAATGTCATTATTGCAACCGGAGGTATAGGTCAGCTTTACAAATATACAACAACTCCCGTGGGCTGTCTTGGTGACGGAATTGCCGCTTGCCACAGAGCCGGTGTTATGACCGAGGACATGGAGTTTGTTCAGTTCCATCCCACAGGATTTGCAAAGGAAGTTTTTGACAACAGAGTTTTCCTCATTTCCGAAGCAGTTCGCGGAGAGGGCGGAATACTTCGCAACAAAAACGGCGATGCATTTATGAAAAATGCTCACGAAATGGCAGACCTTGCTCCGAGAGATATTGTTACACGGGCAATTCTCAAGGAAATGAGGGCAACGGGCGATGACAAGGTGTATCTTGATGTTTCGTCAATGTCCGAAGACTTTTTCACAACACGTTTCCCCACAATAACAAATGTTTGCCGACGCGAGGGAATAAATGTGCCTTACGACCCGATTCCTGTTCGCCCCACACAGCACTATTTCATGGGCGGCATAAAGACGGGACTTTACGGCGAAACAGGTATTGACGGACTTTATGCCTGTGGCGAAACGGCGTGCACAGGTGTTCATGGTGCAAACCGCCTTGCAAGTAACTCTACTCTTGAATGTCTTGTGTTTGGAAGACGTGCTGCAATTGATATAAACAACAACTTCCGTCACAGCAGAATAAACGAGTTTTTTGAGCTTCCGCCTCCCGGTGGAAACACACCGTTGCCGAGCGACGCAAAGATTTCTGCAATCATTGAGCACACACGCACTCTTATGACAGAGAATGTTGGTGCAGTAAGAACGGTAAATGAGTTGAAGGTGGCTGTTTCCGAGATTGACAGAATGCTTGGTGAGCTTGAAAAGTGTCAGCTCACAACAAAGGATTCTATTATTGCCTACAATGCTCTCACCGTTGCTTCTCTCATTGCACGCTCTGCTTTGTTCAGACCCGAAAGCATGGGAGCTCACTATATAACGGTGAACAAAAACAATATGTGATTTAACGGATAATTGACAAGAGAATCCGGATGCCGGACACGAGTTTAAGGCGTTTTCAGATTTTTTGTTAAAGAAAGGTGTTTATATGACGTATCTTAACAATCAAATAAAAAATATCATTGCCCTCGCCCTTGAAGAAGACGTTGGAACAGGCGACATTACAACGCTTTCCACCATTCCCGAGGGAAGACAGGCGCACGGAAGATTCCTTATGAAAGAGGATTGCGTTATTTGCGGTCTTGACATTTGCCGCGAAGTTTTTCACACAGTTGATAAATCCATTGTGTTCACGCCTTTTGTGAAGGATGGCGACAACGTTAAAAAAGGAGACATAATCGCCGAGGTCACGGGAGAAGCGCAAAGCGTTCTCACAGGAGAGCGCACAGCCCTCAATCTTCTCCAAAGGCTTTCTGCCGTTGCATCCCGCACAAACGCCGCTGTGAAAGCAGTTGAGGGAACAGGCGCAGTTATTGCAGACACAAGAAAAACAACCCCGGGACTTCGTGTTCTTGAAAAATACGCTGTAAAGGTAGGCGGCGGAACAAACCACCGTTTCAACCTTTCCGACGGAATCCTTATAAAGGACAATCACATTTCCGCAGCCGGCGGCATAACAGAGGCTGTCAAGGCGGCAAAGAAAAATGCGCCTCATACTCTTAAAATTGAGGTTGAAATTGAAACCTTCCCTCAGCTTGAAGAAGCTCTTGCTGCGGGTGCAGACATAATCATGCTTGACAACATGAGCTGTGAGGATATGAAAAAAGCGGTTGAAATTGTTGGGGGCAGAGCTGTTACAGAGGCTTCGGGCAACATGGGCGAGAGAGATTTGCGCGAGGTTGCCGAAACAGGTGTCAACATAATTTCAATCGGTGCTCTGACCCATTCGGTAAAGGCGGCAGACATAAGCCTTAAGTTTGAACTTAAAGCATAACTTGCTTCAAACTTACGGACCATGAATTTCCGGGCAATGTGCCAAAACAAGTGGCAGATTGCCCGTTATTGACGGGTATTTGCAATTTCTTTGAGTTTTTTGATATATCGGAAAAATCCTGCATATTATTGACAAAGGAGTTTTGATTATGCTTCAGATTGTTCTTATTGCCGTGGCACTTGCCATGGATGCTTTTGCCGTTGCCATATGCAAGGGACTTGCCATGCAAAAACCGGGGATTAAAAACGCTGTTATTGTCGGACTTTGGTTTGGTGGGTTTCAGGCACTCATGCCCACAATCGGATTCTTCCTCGGTGAAGCTTTTGATAAATACATAGTCGCTTTTGACCATTGGGTTGCATTTGTTCTTCTGGCACTTATCGGTGCAAACATGATAAAGGAAGCGCTTGAAAACGACGGTTGCGGATGTGGTGACGGAGCCTGCAGTGTAAAGGATGCATCTGTTTCGTTCGGAAACATGCTTATAATGGCAATTGCCACAAGCATTGATGCTCTTGCGGTTGGCGTAACATTTGCCATCAACGATGACCCTATTGCAATTTCCGCAACACTTATCGGAATTATAACATTTATACTTTCTGCCGCAGGCGTTTATATAGGAAGTATTTTCGGAACAAAATTCAAGGCAAAGGCTGAGTTTGCAGGTGGAGTTGTTCTGATTGCAATTGGCCTTAAAATTCTCCTTGAGGGACTTGGAGTGTTGGCTTGATTTCAAAAACAGGATTTTGCAGAGTGAAGTTTTTTGCTTGAAGACTCTTTGAAAAATGCAGAATTTTTCCAAAATGCAACGTTTTTTAGCTAAATTGTGCAAAATTATTCACGCTTTCCACTTGACAAAAGCCGCAAAGTGTGATATTATAATAAAGTAAAATCCATAAAAAACAAGCGTTGATGAAGACATACTGTTCCGCAAACGTCGAAAGAGAAAACGGGTCGTTGGCTGAAAGCCTGTTGCGAATTGTTACGGTACAGCACCACTTCTGAGCTCCGTGGGGGTGAAAAACCTGCGGCGTGTGACTGCGTTATCGTCAAAGAGTGGTTTCGTTGAGATGTTTTTTACATTTTTAGCGAAACAATTCGGGTGGAACCACGTTTTTCAAAAGACGTCCCGTTGTGTTTGCATTTTTGCGGCACGACGGTTTTTTGTTTTTTAATGGACATTCATTTGCTTTCCGACGTTTGTTCCCTGTTTTTACAGGTGATTTTTGGCAGACATCGGTTTTCAATGTGTAAAAAAACTTGCTCCCGGCGGGAAACGCTGTGCTGTCGGGAACACATAAATTCAGGAGGGTATTATGATTAAAATTACACTCAAAGACGGCAGTATCAAAGAGATTGAAGCTGCTATGAACGCCTATGATTTTGCGAAATCCTTGAGCGAGGGTCTTGCAAGAGCTGCAGTTGCCGCAAAAATTGACGGAAAGGTGACAGAGCTTGCAGCAATTCTTGACAAGGATTGCTCAATTGAAATCCTCACCTTTGATGATGAGGAGGGCAAAAAGGTTTACCGTCACACTGCTTCCCATGTTCTTGCGCAGGCTGTTAAAAGACTCTATCCCGATGTTAAGCTCACAATCGGCCCTGCAATTGACAACGGATTTTACTATGACTTTGATACCGACATGACTTTCACTCCCGAAATCCTCACAAAACTTGAGGGCGAGATGAAGAAAATCATCAAGGAGAATCTTCCCATTGAAAGATTTGTTCTTCCCCGTGATGAGGCTCTTAAACTTATGGCTGATGAGCCTTACAAGGTTGAGCTTATCAACGAGCTTCCCGAAGATGAGGAGGTTTCTTTCTACAAGCAGGGCGATTTTACTGATCTTTGCGCAGGCCCTCATCTTTTCTCCACAGGAAGACTCAAGGCTGTAAAGCTCATTTCCTGCACAGGTGCATATTGGAGAGGAAATTCCGACAACAAGATGCTCAAGAGAATTTACGGTACGGCTTTCCCCAAGCAGGCAGAGCTTGACGAGCATCTCGCAGCACTTGAAGAGGCTAAAAAGCGTGACCACAACAAGCTTGGACGTGAGCTTGAAATATTTACGACGGTTGACTATATCGGTCAGGGTCTTCCCATTATGCTTCCCAAGGGAACCAAGATTCTTCAGATTCTTCAAAGATGGGTGGAGGACACCGAGGAAGCAAATGGCTGGCTCCGCACAAAGACTCCTCTTATGGCGAAATCAGACCTTTATAAAATCTCCGGTCACTGGGATCATTACAAGGATGGTATGTTCGTAATGGGTGACGAAGAGGACGGCAAAGAATGCTTTGCACTTCGTCCCATGACCTGTCCTTTCCAGTATCAGGCATATCTCAACAGAGCTCGTTCTTACAGAGATCTTCCCATGCGTCTCGGCGAAACCTCAACTCTTTTCAGAAATGAAGACTCCGGCGAAATGCACGGCCTTATAAGAGTTCGTCAGTTCACAATTTCCGAGGGACATCTTATGTGTACTCCCGAGCAGCTTGAGGACGAGTTCAAGAGATGTCTTGAGCTTACAAACTATATGATGGAAACTCTTGGACTCAAAGAGGATCTCTCTTACAGATTCTCCCAGTGGGATCCTGCAGACAGCGGTAAATATATCGGTACTGCAGAGCAGTGGGATGAGGCGCAGGGCGTTATGAAGCGCATTCTTGACAATATCGGTCTTGATTACGAGATCGGCATTGACGAGGCGGCGTTCTACGGACCCAAGCTTGATATTCAGTGCAAGAACGTATTCGGTAAAGAGGATACCATCGTTACCATTCAGATAGATATGCTCCTTGCTGAGAAGTTCGGTATGTATTATACGGACAGCGACGATAAGCAGAAGCTTCCTTATATCATCCACCGTACTTCCATGGGATGCTACGAGCGTACTCTTGCGCTTCTCATTGAGAAGTATGCGGGCGCGTTCCCCACTTGGCTTGCTCCCGTTCAGGTTCGCGTAATGCCCATAAGCGACGCCTGCGCAGATTACGCAAAGCAGGTTACGGCAGCGCTTGAGAATATGAACGTGCGCGTAGAGAACGATCTGCGCAACGAGAAGATCGGCTACAAGATCCGCGAGGCACAGCTCCAGAAGATCCCCTACGCAGTGGTAGTGGGCGAGAAGGAAGCGGCAGACGGTACCGTTGCCGTGCGTAACCGCAAGGAAGGCACCAACGAGACCATGCCCCTTAACGATTTCCTTGCAAAGCTTGCCGTGGAGATCGCAACCAAGGCAAGATAAGCGTTAAGCAGTACAAGGATATGCGGGGGATTTCTTGAAAGAAATCCCCCGCACCCCCAAAGAACTTTTTAAGGAAAAATGTATTGGATCGAAAAGTAGGTATGGGTGTCCGCGTCGATAC
>JAZQKV010000017.1:0-82364 GCA_045542335.1 Eubacteriales bacterium | reverse complement strand
CCCCCCAAAAACCTGTGACACCCACAACCCCCGAACAGCCACCCGAACAAATCATTGGCAGGCGTGACCTATATCTGACATTCTTAAACGCCCCCAATGATTCAACCGGCATTGTTCTTGATATGCTCAAAGGTCGTGGCGTAAAAGCCGTGTTCTTCTGCAACGCCGAAAACATGGAGAAAAATCCGTCGCTTTTAAGGCGCATAATAATTGAGGGACACACCGTTGGAATTTGCGCAGGAACCGGAATTTTGGAAAATCACCAAGCTGTAAGCTTGCAAGACGTTATATCCGATATTAAACAGTCAAAAGCCATGTTGAAGCGGCTCACAAAAGGAACGGCAACTCTTTATTGCCCTCCTGCAGAACTTATAGGCAGTATCGACTTCAACGCCGTGTGTGAAACTGCAGGCGTGATTCCTGTAAATGCCAACATTGTCTGCCGTGACAACACCTTTGACGGAAACCAACAGGTTGCAAACCATATCACAGATTTCCTTTGGGCAATGGAGGAAGACAACCGCAATTCACAAAATGCCATTCTTCTTTTCCATTCCACTCACAAAACTGCCGATGTGCTATTCAGATTTTTTGAATTTACCTTCCCCCGTCCGCAGATTCGCATGAAGCGGCTTTCCGAGGCAATTGACATCGGCTCTCTAAATCTTGTTTATTGAATACGAAAAAACTCCCACGGTGAAACAAAACTCTCACCGTGGGAATCATTTTTTGCTTTTTCAAACCGATTATTTAACGGTCTTTTCAAGATAGGCGATGAAATCACCAAGAGTTACACAACCTCTGATTTCTTCTTCGTCAATTTCAATGTCATACTTATCCTCGCAAAGAAGAATAAGGTCTGCAATTTCAATGGAATTGAGTCCAAGGTCGTTCACAAGCTCTGCTTCAAGTGTAACGTCGTCCTCCTTGAGCTGAATTTCATCAACAAGTATCTGCTTAATTTCTTCAAACATTTCTCTGTTCTCCCTATATGTATATTATTTTATTTAACAAGGTAACGCTTGATCTTTCTTGAGGTTGTCTTCTCAAATTCGTTCTTGCGGATTTCAATGTTTCTCACCTGCTTAAAGGTGGGAAGCTTTTTATTTACTTCGTTGATTTCTGCCTTAATCTTTTCGGCAATTGCATCAATGCCCTCTTCCTTGTCGAATTTATCAAACGCGGGGTAGCATATAGCCGTAAGCACAACCTCGTCGGAATCGTCTTTCTTTCTGCCTACAACAACACATTCCTGGATTGCTTCGATATGCTCAAGATGCTCCTCAATTTCCTCGGGGAAAACGTTCTTTCCGTTATTAAGAACGATAACAGACTTCTTTCTGCCGGTTATGTAAATATATCCGTCGTTGTCAAGGTAACCAACGTCGCCTGTCCTGTACCAACCGTCCTCGGTGAAAGCATCTTTTGTCGCTTCTTCATTCTTGTAGTAGCCAAGCATAACATTGTCGCCCTTGACACAGATTTCGCCCTCGTCAAAGCCTTTGTCATTCTTGACACCGCCGTCGATTTTCACCTGGCAACAAGGAACTGACGGTCCAACAGATGCACGCTTAGGCGCATAATAAGGGGAAACCGAAATAAGAGGCGAACATTCCGTGATGCCATAGCCCTCGAAAATTCTCACTCCGAATTCTTCAAATTTCTCAACGTATTCGGGAGAAAGTGCCGCACCGCCGCAAACAATCTTGCAAAGGTTTCCGCCAAACGCATCAATAACCTCTTTAAAGAGCTTTGCACGGACATCAATGCCCACAGATCTCATTGCCTTTGATGCCTTAAGACCGATTTTGAGCGTTTTGTCCTTGCCACTCTTTGCCGCCGTATCCCAGATTTTCTTGTACATGGTGTTGACAAACAACGGAACGAGTACAAGAGCTGTGGGCTTAAAGGTCTGGAAATTCTTAAGAACGTGTTTAAGATTATCGTTTATACAAATTGTCATGCCGTAGTTTGCACCTGCCACAAGGCAACAAAGCTCATATGTGTGGTGAAGCGGCAAAACCGAAACAAGAACGTCATCGCCGCTGAAATCAACTGCAACGTCAGCAGAATTCACTGCCGCCGCAAAGTTCTTTTCAGAAAGCATAACACACTTACTCGTGCCGGTTGTTCCCGAGGTGAACAGCATAATTGCCATTCTGTCGGTCATCTCATAATCAGGGTGAACAAAGCCCTCGGCAATTTTTGCCTCTCCTGCCGAAACAAGCTCATCAAAGGGAATAACGCTGTCGCAAAGTTCAACGTCCTCTGTGCTGACAAGAATATACTTAATCTTATCGCCCATGATTTCCTTTATTTCTTCAAAGTGCTTGTTGTAACCCGGCATTATGACAATTGCATCCGCCTCACTTATTTCAAGGAAACCGCAAAGCTCTTTAATCTGAAGCTCCTTGTCAAGAGGAATTGCAACGCCGCCCGAAGAAACTGTTGCAATAAAGCTTGCAACCCATTTAGGATGGGTTTCGCCAACTATGGCAATTCTTTTTGATGTAAGACCCGTTGCTTCAAAGCCTGCAACCATGCTTCTTACAATTGCAACAAACTCACCGTAAGTCATTTCAACAATGTTGTTTTTACCCTGGAAATATTTGAACATTGTTTTGTCAGCGAACTGTGTTTCAAGGTTTTCGTAATACTGCTTAAAGGAAGTTACATCAGTAAATCCCATTTCTTCTCTGAGCTTCTTCTTAATTTTCATGTTAAATCAGACCTGCCTTTCAAATCCATGCCCGAACTTTCCGCTTGCATTTATTCTGAAAACCAAACTTCAACAATTATATTATATAATATATGCGGAATTTGTCAAGCATTATTTATTAAAAATCGGGAAATTTTGCACATTTATAAGAGTCAAAGACTCATTTTCCCACTGTGCAACATTTCCCAAACTTTTTTCACTCAACAAGTTAATACCCAAAAACGGAAAAAAGTTACGCTGTCATCAAAAAAACAACTTTATTCGTCAACTTCAAAATAAAAAAGTCTTCCGTTTTCCGGGCAATACATCGCAAATGTAAAAAACACTTCCGAACGATTATCAAAGCCGTCATAGATTCCCGGATATATTTCACCGAATCTGTCCTTTGAAAAGCAGACCGAGCCGGGATATGAAAGTGCATCAAAGAGCTCCTCTGAAAAACGCCTGTCCACGCCGACCTTGCAAAGCTCCAAAATACTTTGCTCATTTTTGCCAACCGGGACAGCTTTCCAGCCAATTTGTCCGAGCTCTGTGGCAAAACTTTTGCGGTTATCAGCCGGAATTTCAATAATAATCGCAACCTTTGAACGTGCACTTCTGTCGAAAACGTGCTTTTCGCAAAAAACCTCTGAACTTCCCTTGGGCAATGAAATATCACATTCTTTTTCAATGCGTTCAAGGCTTCCCGTGACCGAAAATAATCGCACGAACAACAAGGCAAGCAAAACCGCCAACGTAAAGAGTGTTGCGGTGATAAACTTTCTTTTCATCGGCAATATCTCCTCTTTGTGCGCCTATTTGCAGTATTCAATTTCCGCCGAAACGATATTTCCGTTTTCCACTTCAATTATGGCATAAGACGGCGGCTCCGCACTTCTCGGGCAGGAAATACTCCCCGGATTCAACACCGTTATTCCGCCGATATTCTCGCATTTTGCAACATGAGTGTGACCGTAAAGAGCAAGCTTTGCGCCCTTGTTTTTCGCCTTGTAAGCAAGAGTGTCTCTTGATGCCTTAACTCCACACGAGTGACCATGGCAAACAAAAATTTTAACTCCGGCAAATTCAACCGTCTTTTCCGTGTCACACATTTCCGAAAGGAAAAATCCGTCGCAGTTACCTGAAACCGTGCACACCGGCATAAGCGGAAATTCACGGCTCAATGCATCCGCATCCTTCATGCAATCGCCAAGGTGTATAACGGCATAAATGTCGCTTTTGCGCTGTTTCACAATGTCAATCATATCCCGGATATTCCCATGGGAATCCGAAAACACAACAAGCTTCATTTCGCCATCACACCTCTTTTCATTAAAATCAATGTATATCAGTCTTCAAAATAAAGGTCATATCCCGTGTAAAGCTTCTTCTGTTCATAAAGGTCTCTAACAGGTGTCCAGTCTTCAACCGAATTCATATCCATAGATACATATTCAATTGTGTCCCTGTCAAGCTTTGCAAATGGTGAAACATCCGAAATATAGTTGTAGTCAAGGTTTATAAACTTAAGATTAGGAAGCTTTGTAAGAGGTGTCACGTCCTCGATTGCGTTGTAAGTCAGACTCACTTCTTCAAGGCTTGTCATGTTCTCAAGAACAGAAATGTCGCTAAGACCGCTTCTGTAAACGCTGAGATACTTAATTGGAGCATCTGCAATCGGAGAAAGATCAGAAACTCCGCTGAACACAATTGAAAGGGATTCAAGCTTGTCAAGCTCCGAAAGAGCCTCAATGTCATAGAAATTCTTGTCGGTTTCCTCATACATTCTGTAATCTGCGCCAATAGAAAGAGATTCAAGCTCAACAAGGCTGCTCAAGGGCGAAAGATCGGTGATAATTGCGCCATAAAGCCCGAAATCACGCAAAGAACCGAGGTTTTCAATTCCGTCAAGCTTTTTGAGGGCGGCATTTTTAGTATCTGTGTGTATTGAAAGAGTTTCAAGCTCTGTGCAATATTTAAGGTCGTTAAAATCATTGAAGGTGTAAATATTGAAAAGGTTGAATGTTTTAAGTCCCTTAAAAAGCTTCATGTCCTCAAAGCCGGTTATTGCGCTCGTGGTTGTTCTCAAAAGGAGTGAGTTGCTGTTCTCATCTTTATTTTCAAGGGCTTTCATATAGTCATCAAAGCCGACTGTAACGCTGTATGTGCCATCATAATAGCTTATTCCAAGGTAGCGTATACTTGCAAGCTCCTGCTCGGTAACGCTGCTTGCGGGCTTTGAAAATATATTTGAAACAAGCGCCGCAATGCTTTTATCCTTATAAACAATTGCCTCAACCTTTTCCTGCTGTTCTCCGTCATTTTCCTGACTATTGTTGTTGCAGCCGCTTGCAAGCACCATACAAAGCGCCATGAACATCGCCGCCGCAAATGCAATTACTCTCTTTAAAAACTTCTTGCCGGAATTCATTATCTGTCCTGCCTTTCCCTTTTAAGGTTACACAAAAAGGGCTTGCTAAATCATAACAAGCCCCTTATTGTTCAAATTCAATGCAAATTATTCTGCAGCTTCTTCGCCTGCTTCAGTTTCTGCTTCTGTTTCGGTTTCTGCCTCTGTTTCAGCTTCAGCTTCTGCTTCAGCCTCTACCTCTGCTTCGTCCTCAGCCTCGGTTTCTTCTTCGGGATAACCTACAACCTTGTCCTTGATAGCTTCAACGGGTGCCCAATCGGTGATTTCGTTACCGTCAAGAGAAAGCGTTGCAATCTTTTCTGCATCAAGTGCGGAAAGAGCAGAAATGTCTTTGATGCCGTTGTTGTCAAGGTAAAGAGCCTCAAGATTGTCAAGAGCATCAACAAAAGAAAGGTCTGTAACACCTGTGCCATTGAGATAAAGTGTCTTAAGAGCTGTGAGATTCTTTACAGCGGAAATATCCTCAATTGCGTTGTTGTCGAGTGCGAGTGTTTCAAGCTTTGTAAGACCTGCAACTGTGCTGATGTCTGTTATAGCGTTGTCGTCAAGTGTAAGGCTTGTAAGCTCGGTAAGTCCTGCAACTGCGCTGATGTCGGAAATGCCGTTTGATCCGAGTGAAAGGCTTGTGAGCTTGGGATAGGATGCAACTGCACTTATATCGCCGAGTGCACCGCTGTAAACAAGAAGTGTTTCAAGCTTGTCTGCGCTTGCAGAGAACACGGAAACATCATCAAATGTGGGGTCATAATAAACGGAAGCGTTCTTGAGTCCTGTGAAAAGTGCGAAATCCGCATAATCAAGGGTTTCTGTTTCAAAATAAAGTGCAAGCTTGTCGTTTTCCTCAGCCGCCTTGATTTCCTCCTCGGTGCTTTCCTCGGTTGTGTAAATGGAAGAATCATAACCGGGGAGAGTGAGAGAAACGGTGTAGCCGTCTGCATCCATACCTGTGGTATCAATGCCATACATTGCATAAAGGTCAACAAGGTAAGCATTGTGCTGAATGCTCATTGTTTCAAATTCTGCAAGGTCTGCGGCAGAAATCTTTCCTGCGGGTTTACCCATAGCTTCGCTGAGACCTTCTGCGAAACTTTCGTCTGCGATAATGTCGGATTTCGACACGCTGTAAGAATAAACTACGAATACTGTTGCAACAGCAAGGATTATTGCAATTATCCAAAGGATTATTGCAGATACTTTTTCTTTTTGATTACGTCTTGCCATAATGTCCTCCAAAAGTAGAAATAATTTTGTGTCAACACACATCACTCTATATTATAACACGCATTTTTTAACAAAACAATAATATTTTTCAAACTATAATCTCAAATACACCATTTAATACAGTTTGTTTCTCAAAATCCGTTTGAGTTACCGTGGCGAACAACTCGGCAAAGCAAAAGCATCCTTAAAGCAGGCGTTTCGACGGTGTTAGAAACGATATGTTCCGACTATAAAGTCCTTCACACAAATGCGTACATAAATACCTGAAAAGAAAACCCGGGGACAAAGCATACAAGGCAACCCTTGGAACCACACTTTTGACCACTGCTTTTTTGTTAACCGCTTTTTATTTCAAAACACTTGAAATTTATCGGCGTATATGTTATAATTTTGTAAGAACAGCAAAAGGAGCATTTCAAAATGAAAATAATGTTCGTCTGCCACGGCAACATCTGCCGTTCACCAATGGCTGAATTTGTGCTCAGGGATATTATACGCAAAAACGGTCTTGAAAGCCTTTGCGAGCTTGTTTGTTCAAGTGCAACAAGCACCGAGGAAATTTACGCCGGACATGGCAACCCCATTTATCCTCCTGCGGCAAGAAAGCTTTCAGAAAACGGGATTACAGATTTCAGAGAAAAACGTGCAGTTCAGCTCTGCCGTGACGATTATGGAAAATATGATCTCTTTGTCGGTATGGACAGTGCAAATATCCGCAATATGCACCGCATTTTCGGCAATGACCCCGGCAAAAAAATCCGCAAGCTCAAGCAATACGAAAGCGGCAGATTGTGTGATATGAGCCATGCCGGCGATGTTGCCGACCCTTGGTACAGCGGAGATTTTGACACTACCTACAATGAAATCCGCGCCTGTTGCATTGAGCTTGCCAAGCGTATAAAGCTGTGTGGCAAAAATGGTGAAAAGGCAACATTTGATTTATAAAACAAAACATGGGAAAGGGTGACAAAATGAAATTCATACATCTGTCCGACCTTCATCTTGGCAAAAAAGTAAACGAGTATTCCATGGCTGATGACCAGAAGTATATTATGCAAAAAATCATCGGAATAACCCGTGAACAACAACCCGATGCCGTTTTCATAGCCGGAGATGTCTATGACAAATCCATGCCGTCAGCCGAGGCAGTCAGCCTGTTTGACGATTTTCTTGTGGGACTTTCGCAGGTTTGTCCTCATATTTTTGTCATAAGCGGTAATCATGATTCTCCCGAACGCATTGCTTTCGGCGCAAAGCTCATGAACAACAGCGGTATACACCTTTCGCCCGTGTATAACGGCGAAGTTTCCCCCGTCACCCTCGAAGACTCCCTCGGCAAAGTTGAAATATATATGCTCCCATTTATAAAACCCGCAAACGTAAAACGCTTTATTCAGGACAACGATGAAGAAAACGACACCGCCGCAATGTCCTACACCCAAGCTGTAAGCTTTGCCATTAAACGCATGAACCTTGATCCGAATGTGAGAAACGTCCTTATCACGCATCAGTTTGTGACAGGTGCTGTAAGAAGCGAATCCGAGGAAATAACTGTCGGCGGAACAGACAACGTTGACGCAGGTGTTTTTTGCGACTTTGACTATGTTGCTCTCGGGCACATTCATGCACCGCAATCAATGAACGGCGGCAAAATCCGATATTGCGGAACTCCTCTCAAATACTCGCTTTCCGAAATCAACCACGAGAAAAGCATAACAGTTGTGACACTCGGTCATAAGAATGAGCTTGACATTTGCGCCATTCCCCTTGAACCGCTTCGTGATATGCAACACATTAAAGGCAAATATTCCGAGCTCACCGCAAGAAGCTTTTACACATCTCCCGAAATAAACACTCAAAACTATATGTATATAACTCTCACCGACGAAACCGATGTCCCCGATGCCATAGGCAAGCTCCGTGTCATATATCCTTATCTCATGAAACTTGACTACGACAACGCACGCACACGTTCGGATTCAGGACTTTTATACAGCGATGAAAACCCCGGCTCAAGAGACCCCTTTGAGCTGTTTTCCGAGTTTTTCAAGCTGCAGAACAACGCTGACATGACAGCCGAACAAAGCGGAATCGTAAACGGACTTATAGAAAAAATATGGAAAGGCGGTGACACACTTTGAGACCCGTCAAGCTCACCCTTTGCGCATTCGGTCCATACAGCGGCAAAGTGGAAATTGATTTTGAAAAGCTCGGCAAAAACGGTATCTATCTCATAACCGGCGACACGGGCGCAGGAAAAACAACAATTTTTGATGCCATAACCTTCACGCTCTATGGTGAAGCAAGCGGAGAAAACCGAGAGCCGTCAATGCTTCGCTCGAAATATGCCGATGCCGACACCCCGACCTTTGCCGAACTCACCTTTGATTATGGCGGCAAGCTTTACACCGTCAGAAGAAGCCCCCAATATGAAAGACCGTCAAAAAGAGGCGGCGGCACAACAACACAACCCGCAACCGCTGAGCTCACGCTTCCCGACCTTTCCGTGATTGCCAAGCCCAAAGAGGTTGACATTGCCGTCCGTGATATAATCGGCATCGACAGAAGTCAGTTCATGCAAATTGCAATGATCGCCCAGGGCGATTTTCTAAAGCTTCTTCTTGCGCCCACCGAGGACCGCAAAAAGATTTTCCGCCGTATTTTCGGCACAGAAAAATTTTCCGTCCTTCAGGAAAGCCTTAAAACTCTCACATCGGAATACAGAAGCAAATGCGAAGAACTTCGTCTTGACATCGCAAGATATATAGGACTACTCGACTTTCCCGAAAACCACGAGCTTTGCCAAAGAGTCACCGACGCCAAAAGCGGCACACTCACAGCGGAGGATTCCTGTCTTGTTGCTCAAGAACTTATAAGTCTTGACGAGCTTGAAGAAAAGCGTCTGAAAGAGCAGACCGACCTTGCCGACAAAAGCTACGCAGAAGTTTCCGCCGCCATCGCTGTTGCCGAAAGCTTTGAAAACACAAAAAAACAACTCGAACAGGAAAAAAGCGAGCTTGAAACGGAAAAGCCGCAGCTTGAAACGCTGAAAAACACAGCAGATAAAGCCAAAGAAGAAACACAAAAGCTCGACGGCATTGCCGCAAGCATTGCCCTTGCCGACACAGAGCTTGCACGTTTAAATGACATTGAAAAAGCGACAGGCGACGTAAATCTTCTCACCCAAAAGCTCGCCGTGCTTGAAAGTAACAGGTTTTCCGCACACAACACGGCTGTTTCCGAAACGCAAAAGCTTGCCGCACTTAAAGAGGAGTATCAGAATCTCGGTGACAGCTCTGTGCAAATCGAAAGGCTTGAAGCAAAGCTTGGGCAACTCAAAAACGAAAAAGAACGCATAGAACTCCTTCGCCGTTATATAATAAGGCTTAACACTCTGAACAACGATTATTTCAAAGCTCTTGCCGAATACAAAAGCCTTGCCGATGCCGCCGACCTTGCCGGTCAACGTCACAGGCAGGCAAACCGCGCCTTTCTCGACGGTCAGGCAGGCATAATCGCCGCATATCTCACAGACGGAGTTCCCTGCCCCGTTTGCGGCTCACTTTCGCACCCCGCACCTGCCACGCCCCACTCCGATGCTCCCACAAAGGAACAGCTTGAACAGCTCAAGCTTGAAAGCGACACTGCCGCAACCAAAAGTCTGCAAGCAAGCAACAAAGCGCAGGAATTAAAGGGAAATATCGCAACCGGAAGTGAACTCATAAAAAGCCTTGCCGCCGAGCTTTTTGATGACGAAAATCTGCCGGAAGAAATGCAGATTCTTTCCGCCAAAGTCAAAGAGCTTTCAGACGAAACAAATGCGCAAATGGAGTATTGCAATCAACTCCTGCTCGCAGAACAGCAGAAAAACACACGCAAAAAGCAAATAAACACCGAGCTCTCCCAAAGCGAACAGCTCCTTGAACAAAGTAAAAACGCCGAAGCCGAGGCACAAAGCGAAATTTCCGAGGTCCGAGCCGCTCAAAAGCTCACGCAGCAACGCCTTGACGAGCTTTTGAAAGACAGCAAATTTGAAAGCAAAGAAGAAGTCCTCGCCCACAAAACAAAGCTCATTCAAGCCTCCGAGATAATAAAGCAAACCGCCTCAAAAGCCGAAGCGGAATACTCCGAGCATCTCACAAAGGTCACCGCACTTTCTGCTTCAATAAAAAGTCTTGAAGCCTCGCTTAAAGATGACCCCCAAGCCAATGTCTCCGAGCTTAAAGAAAAAATTGCCGTTATTCAGGAGCAAAAAAACTCGCTTGAAAAGCAGGTTAAGCTCTGCGCCGCAAGACTTTCGGCAAACAGGCTTGCCCTTTCGGGAATGTCGACAAAGTCACGGCTTCTCGATGACGCAGAAGAACGCTTTGCCATGATAAAGCAGCTTTCCGACACCGCCTGCGGAACACTCGGCGGCAAGGAAAAAGTAATGCTTGAAACTTACATACAAATGACTTTCTTCGACCGCATAATAAGACGGGCAAACACACGCCTCATGGTCATGTCATCAGGTCAGTATGAGCTTGTCCGCGCCCAAATCTCGGAAAACAACCGTGCAAAAAGCGGACTTGACCTCAATGTCACCGACCACTATAACGGCACAGTCCGAAGCGTTAAAACCCTGTCCGGCGGAGAGGCTTTCAAGGCTTCCCTTGCTCTTGCGCTCGGTCTTTCCGATGAAATCCAATCCTCGGCAGGCGGAATACGTCTTGACACCATGTTTGTTGACGAAGGCTTTGGCTCTCTTGACGAGGAATCACTCAATCAGGCGATAAACGCTCTCTGCGGCATTGCCGGAAACGAAAGCGGCGGTGGCGGAAGACTTGTTGGAATCATTTCCCACGTTGCCGAACTCAAAAGCAGAATTGACAAGCAAATTGTGGTAACAAAGCAAAAGTGCGGCACAGGTGGAAGTGTTGTAAGCATCATCACCTGATAATTAACGTTACACCGTCAACTGCTTTTCTTCAAAATACAACTTACACGCAAAAAAGTGCAAGAGACTGCCAAAAAGCACTCTCTTGCACTTATTTTTCCACATAATCAAATGCTTAACCCCAGTTGTCGCCCTTGTGAGAGGTGAAACCGTTGCCAAACACTTCGCTCGCCTCTGTAACAACAATAAATGCCTTGTTGTCAACCTCGCTTGCAAGCGTGCGTATGTCCGCAACCTGGGATTTTGAGCAGGCACAAAACAGCATCTGCTTTGTGCTTCCGCTATATGAGCCAACAGAGGGACAAAGAGTTGAACCTCTGCCACATTCGCTGTCAATGCGTCGTGAAATTTCCTCGCCACGGTCGCTGACAATGACAAGCAGTTTTCCCGAACCCGTTCCGTACAAAAGCTTATCAATGACAATGGTTGCCGCCGCCGTACAGGAAAGTCCGTAAAGCACCGAATCAAAGCTTCCGAACACAGGCCATCCGAGCATGATAACAATAAAATCTGTCACAGCAATAACCGTACCCATTGAAAAATGCGGATATAACACCTTGATTGGCACAATGAGAAAATCCGTGCCACCCGTGGAAGAACCTCTCATATACATAAACGCCATTCCCGCACCAAGTGCCGCACCCGAAAACACCGCCGACATAAAAGCATCTCCGTCGTATGTTGGCAAGAATGGGAAGACAACGTCAATAAAGAACGTGCAAACCACCATGCTGACAAGCGACTTCACAAGAAACTTTTTACCGACATATTTCCAACTCAAAAGCACAAACGGAATATTGAGAATCAGCGTTATAACACCAATCGGAACATTCCAGAGCGCATTTGCAATCATCGCAAGACCCGAAATTCCTCCCGGTGCAAACTGCGCCCCCTTTGCAAAGGTGCAAATACCGAGGGCATATAAGAATCCGCCAACGGCGAAATACAAAACATCCTTAAATATTTCTTTTTTGTTTTTAACCGGAAAATTACTCATAAAATCCTCTTTGGGAGCCAACTTATTCCGGTTGACTCCCATGACTTTTCAAACAATGAATGCCTGATTTCAGACCTCATTCACTCTTCATTATTTTGCATTGTGCTTAACCTTTTTGAGATGCCATATCTTGTCCGCATATTCGCCAATACTTCTGTCTGCGGCAAAATATCCTGCGCCTGCGATGTTTGCAAGGCTCATCTTGTTCCATTTTTCAGCATCGGCATAGTATTCAATAAGCTTTTCGTGTGTCTGTCTGTACGATTCAAAATCGGCAAGGCACATATATGGATCGGCAACGCCGTGTCCCGAAAGAAGATATGCCGCAATATCGCCGAAGGATTCTCCGTTAAAGCCAACGTTGAGGAAATCAACAATCTTCTTGAGTCTGTCGTTATAATGATAATACTGCGAAGCATTGTAACCCGATGCCCAAAGATTTTCAACCTCGTTTGCATTAAGTCCGAAAATAAACATATTGTCGTCGCCAACTGCCGAAAGCATTTCAACGTTTGCACCGTCAAGTGTTCCGATTGTAAGAGCACCGTTTATCATAAGCTTCATACAACCCGTTCCGCTTGCCTCCTTGCCGGCAAGAGAAATCTGCTCGGAAATTTCAGCCGAGGGAATAAGAATCTCCGCAAGGCTCACGTTGTAATCCTCAAGGAACACAACTCTGAGCTTTTCTTTGATTGCAGGATGCTTTTCAATATCTGCGGAAATCTGACAGATAAGCTTTATGATTTGCTTTGCAAGATAATATCCCGGAGCCGCCTTTGCACCGAAAATAAAGGTCTGTGGGCGGATGTCAAGATTGGGATTCTCCTTGAGCGCAAGATAAATATTGATAATGTTGAGAACATTGAGAAGCTGTCTCTTATACTCGTGAAGTCTCTTTATCTGAACATCGAAAACAGAATCGGGGTCAAGCTTTAAGCCGGTTTTGTTAAACAGATAGTTGGAAAATGCGATTTTGTTATTCTTCTTTATCTGTGCAAGGAAGTTGAGGACATTCTTGTCATCGGCAAATTTCAGAAATTCGCCGAGCTTTTCAGGCTGATGTCTGTAATCTGCACCAATGCACTCATCAAGAAGTGCCGCAAGAGCAGGGTTTGAATAGCAAAGCCATCTTCTGTGGGCAACACCGTTTGTGACATTTGTAAACTTGTAAGGATACATCTTGTAGAAATCCTTGAAAACAGACTTTGTAAGAATATCCGAGTGAAGCTTTGAAACGCCGTTTACCGCATGAGAACCCACAACAGAAAGGTTCGCCATTCTCACCTGACCGTAGCTGACAATCGCCATTGACGAAATTTTGTCCCATGTTCCGGGGAATCTGTTCCACGCTTCCTTGCAGAAACGCTCGTTGATTTCCCTGACAATCATATAGATTCTCGGAAGTCTGAGACGGAAAATATCCTCGTTCCAGGTTTCAAGAGCTTCGGGAAGAACGGTGTGGTTAGTGTAAGAAACGGTTTTTGTAACAATGTTCCATGCCCTATCCCAGTCAAGACAATAATCGTCCATGAGGATTCTCATAAGCTCGGGAATACAAAGAGCAGGATGAGTGTCGTTGATATGAATTGAAGCCTTTTCGGGGAGAGTGTCAATGTTTCCGTAAACAGCCATGTGGTCACGGACAATGCTCTGAACAGAAGCGGAAACAAGGAAATATTGCTGTGAAAGGCGAAGCAGTTTTCCCTCGTTGTGGTTGTCCGACGGATAAAGCACCTTGCAGAGAACCTCGGCATTTGTGCTTTCACGGAGTGCTCTTGCATACTGTCCCTGAGAGAAAAGATTCATATTGAAATTGTTTATATCTCTTGCTTTCCAAAGACGAAGATTGCTAACCGCATCGCTGTCAGCACCCGAAATCATCATGTCATAAGGAATTGCCTCAATTTCCTCGCAGTCCTCATAAATAATTTCGCATCTACCGTCATCGCGCCAGTTTTCCTTAACCCTACCGCCAAACTTAACATGAAAAACTCTGTCTGTTCTCGGAACAAGCCACACTTCACCGCCGGGAAGCCAGATGTCGGGAAGCTCAACCTGCATACCGTCAACAATTCTCTGCTTGAAAAGACCATATTCATAGCAGATTGAAAATCCTGTTGCAGGATAATCGCAGGAAGAAAGGGAGTCCATAAAGCACGCCGCAAGTCTGCCAAGACCTCCGTTGCCAAGTCCGGGGTCGGGCTCCATTTCATAAAGCTCGTCGAGATTGAAGCCAAGCTTTTCAACAGCTGCTCTGTATTCACCGGCAAGACCAAGGTTTCCGAGGTTATTTTTGAGAGAGCGTCCAACAAGGAACTCCATGCACATATAATAAATTCTCTTTGCGCCTGCGGCATTAACAGCCTTTTTGTAATCGTTGCGCTTTGATGTGAGAATATCCTTAACGGTCAATGCTGCCGCCTTGTACATCTGCTCCTTTGTTGCCTCGGCAGCACCTGTGCCAAAGTAACGTGAAAGCTTGGTTTCGATAAGTTCTTTAATTTCGTTTGCGTTGGGGGAATAATTCATTTGTCGTTTCTCCTTAGTGGATTGTGATTTAAAAATTAGAAAATCAAAAGCTTATGAATCAACAATTGTTTAATTCAATGCTTGCTTTTATGCAAAAAGCATTTCAAAGAATCTCAAACAATACTTTTTCATGTTTTAAAGCTTTTCGGGGATTCCAAAGGGGCCGGAGTTTGTTTTACAAACTCAAAAGTTCGCTTACGAACTTCTTTTTCTCGAAAAGTCCCCCTTGGGGTACGGGACAGAGTCCCAACATTCCTTAATAAAGCTTTTCGTAAAGTTCAATATATTTTTGTGCAGAAACCTGCCATGAAAAATCTGTTTCCATGACCTTTTTGACAAGGTTCTTCCATTTTTTCGCATCGCCAAAAAGCGAAACTGCCGCAAGGCTACGTTCGGTCAGCTCATCAGAGCTGTAATTTGCAAAGGTGAAGCCGTTGCCGTGAATATCTCCGTTTTCATCCTCCCAATAGCCCTTGATGGAATCATAAAGACCGCCTGTTTCACGGGTAACGGGAACTGCGCCATAACGGGAAGCAATCATCTGTGAAAGACCGCAAGGCTCGGTTTTTGAAGGCATAAGGAAAATATCCGCCGCCGCATAAACCTTCTTGGACATATCTCTGTCATACATGATAAGGCTTCTCACCTTGTCTTTGTTTGCCTCCTCAAGCTCGTAGAAAAACCCCTCAAAATAAGGATCTCCCTTTCCGAGAACAACAAGCTGTATATCATGTTTTACAAGCTCGTGTACACTTTCGGCAATAATGTCAAGTCCCTTGTGCGCCGCAAGGCGGGACACAATTGCAAGCATTGGAACATCTTTTCTTTCGGGGAGAGCCATTTCCTTTTGGAAAGCAAGCTTGTTTTTCGCTTTGTTTGCAATGCTCTTTGCCGAAAAATGAGTGTCAATAATGGGATCCTTGAGTGGATTATAGTATTCATAGTCAATTCCGTTCAGAATTCCCGAAAGCTTGTAGTCATTCTTGAGAAGTGCATGGTAAAGCTTGTGGGAATACTGCGGATACTTAATCTCCTGTGCATACGTCGGACTTACCGTCGTAACAAGGTCGGCACACTCAATTGCGCCTTTCATAAGATTTATACAGCCATTATATTCAACAGTCGCTCTGTCGAAATCCGAAAGTGCAAAAATATCGCCGAGAATATCAAAGCCATACTGTCCCTGATATTCAATGTTGTGAATGGTGAAAACTGTTCTTATATCGCTGTATTCGGGGAGATGACGGTAGTGACGGCTGAGATAAATAATCGAAAGAGCCGCCTGCCAGTCGTGTGCGTGCAGAATGTCGGGATAAAAGTCAACGTGGCGCATAAGGTGAAGCACCGCTGTGCAGAAATAAGCATATCTCTCACCGTCGTCCATTTCACCGTAAAGGCAATCGCGCTTGAAATAATATTCGTTGTCAATGAAATAAAATGTCACGCCGTCCTTGACAAGGGACTTTATTCCGCAATAAAGATTACGCCATGAAAGGTTGAGGTAAAAATCACATTCATGCTTCATCTTTTTTCTGTACTCATCTTTAATTGACTTATACAGCGGCATAACAACTCTCACGTCAAGCTGTTCACGCCCGGATTCCGGGTCATTACAGCCCACCAAAGCCGCCGGAAGTGAGCCGAGAACATCTCCAAGTCCGCCCGTTGCGGCAAATGGCATAACCTCTGCACCAACAAACAGTATCTTTTTCATATCATAACTCCTTTTTCAATAAAGAACGGAAGCGTTTCATGACCGGAAAGCTGTCTGCCGTCACGAATGATGACATTTTTATCCGTGATAACACAGTTAAGGCTCACATTGTTACCCGTGAAGCTGTCCTGGAACATAATTGAATTTCTCACAACCGTGTTCTTTCCAATCTTGACACCACGGAAAAGAATGGAATTTTCAACCGTTCCCTCAATTATACATCCGTCTGCCACAAGAGAGTTTACCACATTTGCGTTTGCCATATACTTGGTAGGCGCAGAATTTCTTACTTTTGTAAAAATGGGTCTCTGGTCATTGCCGAAAAGGTCTGCTCTGACTTCGTTTTTAAGAAGCTCCATACTGCATGAAAAATAGCCTGCAAGTGAGCTGATAGAAGAATAGTATCCTTCGTAGTTGTATATACGGATGTTGTCGCTTGCAAGATTCTTTACTATGACATCCTTGAAAAAGTGCTTGTATCCGTGAGCCATGGCATCAAGAAGAATGCTGTGAAGATAAGAACGCTTGAGCACCATTATGTTAAGGCAAATGTCATGGAAGCCTGTTGTATTTACACCGTGTTCTGTGATGTCCGTGATTCTGCCGTCCGTGTCAGAGGTGAGAATCATGTACTTACCGGCATCCTCAACGCCGATATAGGTGTTCTTTGAAACAATGGTCATGTCTGCCTTTGATTCCTCGGTCATTTCAAGCACAGCCTTCATGTCGATGTTGCAGATTGTGTCACAGTCGGAAAGAACAATGTAATCCTCGTTGCAACGGGAAATAAAGTTCATAACGCCCATGAGAGCCTCAAGACGTGTTGTGTAAAGCATATTTGCCGCACTGCTGTCATAAGCCGTGATAAACGGAGGAAGAATCTTGATACCGCCGGAGCGTCTTGCAAGGTCCCAGTCCTTTCCTGTGCCGATATGGTCCATAAGTGACTGATAATTATTGTGGGTGATAACGCCGATTTTGGTTATACCGGAGTTCACCATGTTGGAAAGTGCAAAGTCAATAAGTCTGTATCTTCCGCCGAAAGGAACGGATGCCATGGTACGGCGTCTTGTCATTTCGGGGATGTTTTTATCGTGAATATTTGAAAAAATAAGTCCTGCCGCTGTCATTTTTGTCCCTCTCCTTTCTTAAAGCTCCGAAATCATTTCATCGTCACCGATAACAAGTCCCGACGGAACATTAACGCCTGTTCCGATAACGGTGATCCCCTTTGAAGCTTCCTTGCTCTTGCCGATGGAAGCACCTGCGGAAATTGTCACATCAGTGTCGATAATGGAATAGTTGACTGTTGCGCCGTGTCCAACAACCGTGTCACTCATGACAACAGAGTCCTTTATGTAAGCACCCCTTGCCACCTTAACACCGCTGAACAAAACCGAATTTATAACTGTTCCATAAACCTCGCAGCCCTCGGAGATAACGCTGTTCTGAACCTTTGCACCGTCGCCGATAAACTGAGGCGCACGGCTCTGATTGCGGGAATACATTCTCCATTCCTCATCGTGAAGAACAAATTCGGGATTCTCGCCAAGCAAATCCATGTTTGCTTCCCAAAGGCTCTTGATTGTTCCAACGTCCTTCCAATATCCGCTGAACTCATAAGCAACAAGCTTTTCGCCTGCACCGAGCATTGCCGGGATAATATCCTTTCCGAAGTCATTTGAAGAATCCTCTTTTTCAGCGTCGGCAATGAGATATTGTTCAAGCTTTTTCTTTGTGAAAATGTATATACCCATGGAAGCCTTTGTTGAGTCGGGATTTTTTGGCTTCTCGGTAAACTTGAAAATTGTGCCGTCGGGGTTTGTGCTCATGATGCCGAATCTGCTTGCTTCTTCAAGCGGCACGTCAAGGACTGCAATTGTGCAGTCTGCACCCGTTTCCTTGTGGTGAGCAAGCATCTTAGAATAGTCCATTTTATAAATATGGTCACCCGAAAGAATAAGAACATATTCCGGGTCATACATATCAATAAATCTGAGGTTCTGATAAATGGCATTTGCCGTTCCGAGATACCAGTCTGAAGTCTTGTTTCCCTGATAGGGCGGCAGAATTTTAACGCCGCCAAACGCCCTGTCCAAATCCCAGGGAAGACCGTTTCCGATGTATTCGTTAAGCACAAGTGGCTGATACTGTGTGAGCACGCCCACAGTGTCGATTCCGGAGTTTATGCAATTTGAAAGAGGAAAGTCAATGATTCTGTACTTTCCGCCAAAGGGTACTGCAGGCTTTGCTGTTTTCTGAGTAAGGGTGTACAATCTGCTTCCCTGCCCTCCTGCAAGAAGCATTGCAACACATTCTTTTGTTCTTGACATAGCACTTCTCCTATCATTTTCAATGGTATGAAATATTTCATGTCGGAAAGATGTTTGCTTTTCGTTGCAACGATACAACCGTTATAACTTAAAGTCCTCTCATTCCAACACACCATTTATTGCCCATTGTTTTTTCTGTTTACAGTTTTTGAAAGTATAACCGCACCAAGCGGAGGAAGCGTAAGCTCAAGCGAGAACGGCAATCCGTCCCATTCAATGTTGTCGGTTTTCAATATGCCGTTGCAAACACCTGTGCCGCCGTATTTTTCGCTGTCGCTGTTGATAAGCTCTTTATAATATCCGGGATATGGGATACCGACACGGTAATTCTCACGAACAACCGGCGTGAAATTCACTATCACCGTAAGCTCCTTGCCGTCTTTGTTGATACGTCTGTAAGCAATCACGCTCTGATCATTGTTGTTTGCCTGTATCCAACGGAAGCCCTCCCATGAGGTGTCAAGCTGCCAGAGCTCATTTCGCTTAAGATAAACTGCGTTAAGGTCTTTCACGAACTCCTGCATCTTCCGGTGCATATCATATTCAAGTAAGAACCATTCAACCTGACCTTTATAGTCCCATTCTCTGAACTGACCTATTTCGCTGCCCATGAACAACAGCTTTTTGCCGGGGTGCGTCATCATATATGATAAAAAGGCTCTCTCTCCGGCAAATTTCTGCTCATAGTTTCCGGGCATTCTGTCAAGCAACGACTTTTTGCCGTGAACAACCTCATCATGGGAGATTGGCAAAACATAACGCTCCGAGAAAGCATACATGAGGGAAAAGGTTGTTTTTTCATGCTTATACTTCCTGAAAAGAGGGTCGGTCGATGAATAATCAAGGATGTCATTCATCCAACCCATATTCCATTTGTAATCAAATCCAAGACCGTCATTTTCAAAACCGGTCACATTCGCCCATGCCGTCGATTCCTCGGCAATCATAACCGTGTCCGGGCACATATTCTTCATTGCGGAATTGAGCTTTTTGAAAAATGCAATAGCTTCAAGATTTTCTCTTCCGCCATAGACATTTGGAATCCATTTTCCCGGCTCCTTGTCAAAATCAAGATACAGCATAGCCGCCACCGCATCAACACGAAGTCCGTCCGCATGGAACATCTGCGACCAATAAACCGCATTTGAAACAAGGAAACATTCAACCTCGTTTCTTGCAATGTCAAAAAGCCTTGTTCCCCAGGTCTGATGCTCCTGCCTGTCCCAACCCTGATACTCATAGGTACAGCCACCGTCAAACTCATAAAGTCCGTGAGCATCCTTTGGGAAATGAGCAGGAACCCAGTCAAGAATAACACCTATTCCATGCTTGTGCATTTCGTCAACAAACGCCATAAAATCTGTCGGCGTTCCATATCGTGAAGTTGGCGCATAATATCCGCTTATCTGATACCCCCATGAGCCGCCGTATGGGTGCTCCATAACAGGCATCAGTTCAACATGGGTGTAACCCATTTTCTTTGCATAGGGTGCAAGACGTTTTGCAATTTCCCTGTAATTGAGGTGTTCGCCGTCGTTGTCATCCCCCTCGGCATTTTCGTGCCAGCTTTCGGGGCGCATCCACGACCCCAGATGAACCTCGTAAATATTCATCGGGAAACTGTATTTTTCATCACGCTCACGCTTCTTTTTTTCCTGCCACTTTCCGTCCGTCCATTTGAAGCTTTCGGTGTCGCAATACACCGAAGCAGTATTTGGTGGCAATTCTGAAAAACGTGCATATGGGTCAGCCTTATAGATTTCACGCCAACCGTTTTTGATTTTGAACTTGTACTTTGAAAATTCTCCAAATCTGTCCCTGTCAACAAAGCCTTCCCAGATTCCCCCATCGGTGATACGCTGCATGGGAACCGATTCATCCCAGCTGTTAAAGTCTCCCACAACAAACACCGCATCCGCATTCGGAGCCCAAACTCTGAAGACATAACCCTTTATCTTCTTTTCAGCTCCTTTTTTAGCCGGAGCAAAAACCGCATGAACACCCATATACTCATACGCTTTATAATTTGTTCCCTGGTGGAAATAATATGCCGCAAGATTATCGTCTGTTTTTTGTTTCTTCATTTTATCACCTTTTTTCTTCATCTTATTCCGACGTGTCTATGTTGAATTTCATCGTTTATCCACGGCTTTTTGCGTGCAAAAGGGTAAAATACACGTAATTTTATCATCTTTCCATAATTATATCATTCATAAGATAAAAAGTCAATGCCGTAGTAATAAATATTTAGCAAATTTTTACTGCAAAACAAATTTTCTATCACTGCGCCGGGCGTACCTTTTTGTTGCAGATTATAATTATCTTTCTGAACTGAAACAGTTTCCAAAAACAAAATTTTGAGTATGAATTTTACCAAAGCCTGTTATCCCTCAATTTCAATACAAATTATTATTTGTATGACGTACACATTAGATTAAATTAAAAGCGTAAATTTAATTTCAAGATAAATGGCACAAAAAGTTATTTTTTTAACAATGTGTGACCACGACGGCTTAAAAACCCTTAAAAATGGGGTGGATTTTCAAAAAATTTACATTTTGTCGATGAGTTTTGACCTCAACCTTATTGCATTTTTTCAATAAATGTATTACAATATTTATTTGATAGGATAAAATTATCTGTTTTCCGTCAGAGTGCTTTCAGAAAACTTCTGCGGAAAGCGTCTTGATAAATTTGATATACTGTGAAAGGAATGATATAATTATGGCAGAAAAGAAGTTCAGAAGAATCGGCGTTCTCACCTCCGGCGGAGATGCTCCGGGTATGAATGCAGCTGTAAGAAGTGTAGTAAGAAGTGCCGTTTCAAGAGGCATTGAGGTAATGGGTATTTATGGCGGTTACAGAGGACTTATCGATAATGACATGAAGCTTCTCCATGCAAGAGATGTTTCCAACATAATAAACCTCGGAGGAACAGTTCTTTATTCCGACAGATGCAAGGAATTTGCAACAGAAGAAGGTATGCAGAAGGCTCTCAAGGTTGCAGAGGAAAATAAGATTGACGGAATTGTTACCATCGGCGGCGACGGAACCTTCAGAGGTGCTCAGGACATAACACGCAGAGGTCTCCCCTGCATCGGTCTTCCCGGCACAATCGACAACGACATCACCGCAACCGACCACACAATCGGCTTTGACACAGCCATGAACACAGTTGTTGAAATGGTTGACCGTCTTCGTGACACCTGCGAATCCCATGCACGCTGCAGCGTTGTTGAAGTTATGGGCAGAGATGCCGGCGACATTGCACTTCACACAGGCATTGCTCTGGGCGCAACGGGAATTGCACTCAAGGAAATTGCTTTTGACGAAGATGCGGTTATAGCAAAAATTAAAGCTTCAAGAGCTGCAGGAAAGAGAAACTTTATTATAATTGTTTCCGAGGGAATGGGTGCAGAATTTGGCGAAGCACTTACAGCAAAAATCGAAGCAGAATCCGGAGTTGAATCGAGATTTGTGCGCCTTGCTCATGTTCAGCGTGGCGGCAGACCCACACTCCGTGACAGATACCTTGCAAGCATAATGGGCGATTATGCCGTTGACCTTCTTGTCAAAGGCGAATCAAACAAGGTTGTCTGCACGATTGACGAAAAGATATGCGCCCGTGACATTGAATGGGCTCTTGCTTACGACAGAATCTACAAGAGAAAGATGAAGCCCGAAGAAATTGCAAAAATGGATCCCAAGGTTGTGGCTGAAATGGAAGCTCTTTCCGAAATCAAGCGTGCCAACTTCAAGACAATTTACGACATTGCAAATGACATCTCGATCTGATCGCCATATATTGTCAGTTTAATATTATGCAAAATTCCTCCGCATTATGCGGAGGAATTTTTTTGTGAAAAATATTAAAGTTAAATCTGAAAATTGCTGTGAAGTAACCGTGTTATTTTATTCTGCCGATACAACACGTCTTTGCAAATCCCAATATTCATTCTTATCCAACAAGTTTTTTAACTGCATCGCCTGTCTGAACCTGCTTCCAGCAATCGTGCATTGCGCCCTCAACTTGATTATAGGTGATATTTGCGCCCGCCGACTTCATCTGCTCAATTGCAGCGTCAACGCCTGCAATTCTCACCTTAACGTCGTTTGTTCCATGGAAAACATAAACCTCCATGTTGCCAAGAGCCTCTGCGTGAGTGGGGTCAACCGCACCGCACACCATCATTGCACGGCTGAAAAGCTCCGGATGACGCATTGCAATGTCCCATGCAGCCGTTGCTCCCTCGGATGTGCCGGAAACGCTTATGTTTGTTGTGTCAGCGCCGAAATATTCCGCAGCAACAGGAATAAGCTCTGCCACAGCCTTCAGGTGTCTGCTTTCGCCGACCTCATCCATGGAATATGTTGCGGCAAGCTTTGTGTTCACCCATTTATATCCGTCACGGCATTGAGGGAAAAGGAATATACAGTTGGCAGAAGAACCTGCCCAAAGTTTGTAGGCACTTCTTGCAAGATCCGCATTCAGCCTTGCCTGCTCACGGTTTTCGCTTCCGTTCTGATACTCATTGTGGAGAACAACCACCATTGGAAGCTTATCCCCCTTAGTGTAGCTTGCAGGGTAAACCACTCTGAAAGGAATAAGGGTTCCGTTCGAGTCAACATAGGAATACGACGGGAGACTGTCGAGATAATCGTCATACTCACTTGTAGGCTCAAAAACAGCCATTCCGGGTTCGGGACGAGCATAGCGTATATCTGCGGTTACGTCCTTTATATACCCCTCATTTATAAGTGCTGCAACATTTTCATCATAAACCTGATCCTTTGGTGAGCCGGGGCCAAACATTCCAAGCTTTGCACCGTTATACTGAATATAAACATTGTCACGCATTATGGGAAGATGCTCTTCAAGAGTAGAAGCAATATGGAAAAGTCTGTGATAACCTCTGTCAAAAATGTTTCTCTCGATAACAAAATCCGTTGCAGGGTTTGATGATGACCAGCTTTTGATGTGCGCCGCAGAACCTGTGTCAGGACGCTGTTCACCCCAACCGTTTCCGGCATAACGCATGATGTTGTCCGAAATGTTTACGTTGTTCATCATGCTGGGATTGTCTTGGGGAACACCCGAAAGGAAATATTCAACGTTATATGTGCAATACTCAATGAGGTTGTTTGTGTAGTAAATATCGTTCATGTAGTAAACTTTCGGACCGTCTGAAACGCCAACCTGATGCGTGACACCTGCATCATATGCCTGCCATATATAACAGTTGTCAACAACATATCCGTCGCAACCGCCATAAATTTCAATTGCGTTTCCGTAACGTGTTACACGACCTGTTGTGTCACCTCTGAACTGATATGTCTGAATACCGCCACCTATCCAAGCAAGCTCACAGTTTGTAATTGTCAGGTCCTTGCAGGTTCCTGCACCCACGCCGTGAGAACCAACATACTTTATGCAGAAGTTGTCAATGGTAACTCCCTCGTTGCCGCCAACCTGAAAACCGTTTCTTCTCGGAAGAAATTCAATCGAATCAAAAACTTCACCGGGATTTCCGCTGTCGCATCTGAGATAGATATAACCCACGTTGTTGACACTTCCGACATTGGGAACTCCGTTTTTGATTTCGCTGTCTGCTGCTTGGAACATTTCAAGGTCGTTATCAAGCTCCACGGTGTAATCAAACTCAACGGAATTGTTCCTTCTGAGCATATATTTGCCGTCAATATAGTTTGGAACTTCCTTATATGCACAGCCTGCTTCGCCGTGGTTAAACACAAGTGTTCCGGAATCCATAAGCTTGTTCTGATACTGCCATATCTTTTTGCCCGTGAGCTTGTCCTCAAAAACAAGCGCCCACTTTTTTGCATCTGCGCCGTCCTCGGGTGAGCCGTAGAGGGCAGGCTTTCCGTTTGCAACATCGCCATAAGCCGTGTATGTCACGCCGGGCATGGTCTGGAGCTGACCTCTCCACACGCCGCCTCTTTCAAAATAGATGACATCTCCTGCATTAAGGTTCTCCGAGCCGCTTACATTTCCAAGTGTTTTCCATGCAGTTTCTGGAGTTTCGCCGTCTGCGGAGTCATCGCCCGTCATGGAAACATAATATTCCTTTGCATCGCCCTCGGGGACAATTGTTGTTTCGGTGTTAAGTATCTTATCACGCATTGCATTTGCCTTTGCATCAAGGGCGGCAAAATACTCATCGTCAACATATGTCACCGTGTCTTCGGCAATCTCAAGTGCCTTGAGAGCCGGATATTCTGCAATTTTCCCAACCTCGGAGGAATACTCGATAGTCCCGTTTTCGGTTTCGTAAGTAAAAACCTCCTCATAAGGTTCTTCAACAATTTCTTCCTGCTTGCTTTCACCGTCTGTTTTTTCGGTTTCATCGGGGTTTACGTCGGTATTGCAGGAGGTGAGCATTGTCGATATCGCAAGCACGCCTGCAAGCAAAAGTGTCATTATTCTCTTTATTTGTGTCATTTTTCAAATCCTTTCATAAAAAGCTTTTGTCCCGATTCGGAATTATTATTTCTTAACCCAATAAACCTTTGCACCCTTGTCGCCGTAAGTATTCTTTATGACATCCTCTGCGCTTTCGTCAAACATCATCATGGGTGCAGGATTCTTTCCGAAGTTTCCAAGGCGGTTGCCCTCATACTGAATATAGATGTTGTTTTCAAGCTTTGCCTCGGACTCCTTATCCATGCATCCGGATTGAAGAATATTATAGCGACCTCTGTCGAAGATGTTGTTTCTTATGATATATCCTCTTGCAGGGTTGTCGGCATTCCAGCCCTTGATGTGAGCAGGAGTGTCCTTGTCGGGACGCTGATCACCCCAGCCGTAGCCTGCATTGCGACAGAAGTTGTTTTCAACGATGTAGTTATCCATCATACTGCCCGTATCCTCAACGGCAGAGAGGAAATACTCGATGGAATAGGAGCTTGTTTCGATGAGGTTGTCGGCATAAAGCACGTTTTTCATGTCGATATGCTGACCCCGTGCATTTACCTGATGGGTAATTGCCGCATCGTAAACCTGATAAAACCAGCTGTTGACAACGGAATAGTTCTCACAGCCACCGTAAATCTCAACGGCGTTGCCGAAACGAGTGGGGTGCTTTCTTCCGAAAATCGCCTCGCCCTGAATAGAGCCGCCTATCCAGCCGAACTCACAGTTCTGGATTTTAAGGTCATGGGTTGTGCCTGCACCAACACCGTGGCTTCCGCAATATTTGATGCAGAGATTGTCGATTGTGACACCGTGTGTACCTCTTATAAGGTTGCCCTTTGGCGAAAATTCAATGGATTTGAAACGCTGACCGGGATTGCCCTCCTTTGAACAGAGGTAAAGAGCCTTTTCCTCGTTTTCACGGTATGCGTGCCAGAAATCAAGGTCGTGGCAAAGGTCACGATAGCTGTTAAAGGGTTCGCCTGTTTCAAGGTTGAGGCAGTCGTCGTTTTCGTCATTGCGAAGCTTCATAACTTTAATGCCCCAGCTTTCGCCGTGGTTAAATACAAGTGCGCCAATGTCGTTGCAAAGCTCTGCATCATACATATAAACGTCGGGAGTGTCGGTGAGAATCCATTTGCTCTCGTCTGCCATGTCAAATGGAGAGCCATAGAGTTTGGGCTTTGAGCCTTCTCCATATGCGGAATATGTTACGCCCTGCTTTGTGATAAGCTGACCTCTGAAAAGGTCGCCTCTCTTGAAAAATACAGCGTCACCCTCGCAAAGCTCTGCCTCGGAAGCCTTTGCAAGTGTCGCCCAGGGAGCATTTTCCGAGCCGTCATTTGCATCGTTTCCGTCATTTGAAACGTAGTACGCCTTGCCTGTGTATGTAACCTCAGTTTTGGTGCCCAGTATCTTTTCACGCATTTCGTCGGCTTTTTTGTCAAGCTCTGCAAGAAATTCGGGTGTTGCATAATTGAGTGCCATTGTTTTATCCTCCGAAAAGTATTTTTTGATTCTGTCATAGTGCCAAAGGCTTTTTAATATGCGATATAGAACTTTCCGCCCTCATCAAAGAATTTTTCTGCGGCAATTTTGTCGATTCTTTCAATATCATATGTAACAAGGTCTGTGGGAGCCTTGCCGATACGTCCGAACTGTGCATTGGGATATTGGATATAGGTGTTGTTCTTAAGAACGGGGTCTTCTCCACGGTTGTATCCGATGTGGACCATCATGTCGGTGGCTCTGTCAAGAATGTTGTTTTCAATAACATAGTTTATGGCAGGATTATCCGCATCCCATCCCTTGATGTGTGCGTTTGCGTGACCGGGACGCTGTCTGCCCCAACCGAATCCGCTGAAACGAAGGAAGTTGTTCTTTATAATGAAATTCTTCATGGTACAGGTGTTTTCGGGGGTGAGGCGTGAGAGGAAATATTCAATGTTGTAAACGCATTTTTCAATGAGGTTGTCGCTGTAGGTAACGTCAAACATATCAAGATGTCTTTCCCTCGCCTGAACCTGATGGGTCACACCTGCGTCATAGCACTCGTAAATCCAGCAGTTTGAAATTGTGTAATTGTGGCATCCGCCGTAAATTTCAACACCGTTTCCGTAACGAACAACGTGTCCTGTCTCGGAACTGTAGAACTGAATCGTACCGCCAATCCAGCCGATTTCGCAGTTTGTAACGCAAAGTCCGTCAACCGTACCTGCACCAATACCGTGTGCTCCGGCATATCTTATGCAGAGGTTGTCTATGTGAATGTTGTCGCCACCTATCTGCACAAGGTTGAACTTCGGCAAAAATTCAATTGAATCAAACACCTCGCCGGGGTTGCCGCCGGAAAACTTGAGATAGAGAAAACCGTTGTTGTTTGCAGGATCTCCGGGACAAGGCTTACCGGCGGGATTAAGCTTTCCGCAGTTGTCCTGGAAGAACATAAACTCCTTTGTGAGGTGCTCTTCAAATACATATTTCTTTTCCGGCTCTTTTCTTACCCTGAACTCACCATCAATAAATGAGGGGATTTCCTTGAGACCGACGTGTTCGCCCTCGTTGAAAACTATTGTTCCTGAATCAAGCATAGGGTCCTTGTAACGCCAGATATTAAGCTCCTTGTTGTAAAGCTCCCACTTTTCGGGGATTGCGGCATTTTCATGGTATGAATAAATCTTCGGCTTGTCGCCCTCGCCGTATGCGGAATAGGTAACACCGGGCTTGGTCTTGAGCTGACCTCTGAAAAGGTCTCCTCTCTTGAAGAAGACCGCATCGCCCTCACAAAGCTCTGCCTCCGAAACCCTTGCGTTGGTTTTCCATGCGGTTTCGGGAGTAAGGCCGTCGTTCTCATCGTTTCCGTCGTTTGCAACATAGTGCGCCTTGCCGGTGTAAGTTACATCTGTTTTTGTGGCGAGAATCGCCTTCCTCATGTCGTCAGCTTTTTTGTCAAGCTCCTCATAAAGCTCTTTTGTTGCGTATTCAAGCATTGCTCTGTCCTCCGTTTTCTATGCGTATTTTCAGATATTATTCTTCGGTATAATAGTAAAACTCACTGTTCTTTTCGCCAAATACCTCTGCAAGCACTTCGGGTGCTTTGTCATCGTAGGCAAAATGAGTCTTTGCGGTTTCGGTGTCTCTTACACCCATAAAACCGAGCTTTCCGCCCTCGGTCTGAATATAAATATTGTCGTGCATATCGGGTAGGCTCTCTTTATCCTGTGCGATGATGTGAAGCAAACGCTGTGTTCCACGGTCAATGATATTATTGAAAATTCTGTAATTCTTCGCAGGATTGGATGCCCCCCAGCTCTTGATATTTGCAGGAGAATCGGGATTGTAACGCTGTCTGCCCCATCCGTTGCCTGCACGACGCATGATGTTTCCGCTTATCTCAAAATTATCCATTATGCTGTTTGTATTCTCTGTTTCGGAAAGGAAATACTCGATGTTGTAAACGCTGTCCTCAAGGAGATTGTTTGTGTAGTAAACGTCAATCATGCAAACGTCTCTCTTCATCGCACCGGCACTTGCCTGATGTGTAAGACCTGCATCGTAGCACTCGTATACCCAACAGTTGTCCACGGTGTAATCCTTGCAGGCACCGTAAATCTCGATACCGTTTCCGTAACGGGTAACAATTCCGCAACGCGCGTTTGAGCCGTTGTAGTGCTGAATTGAGCCGCCAATCCAACCTATTTCGCAGTTTGTCACACGGAGCCCCTCTACACTTCCGCCGCCGCCAATACCATGTGCTCCGCAATACTTTATGCAGAGGTTGTCAATTTTAACGTTGCTTCTTCCGCCTATGGCAAAGGTGTTTCTCTTGGGAAGAATTTCGATTGAATCAAAGATTTCACCGGGATTTCCACCGTCACATCTGAGATAAAGGTCGCCAAAATCTTCCTGCGTAACCAAAGGTACAGGGAAAAGCTTTTCGTCATCTGCCGGAGGCTCAGTAAATCTCATGCGTGTGTCAGAGAAAATGTCAAGGTCTCTTACCATCTGCTCCTCCATAACAAAGGGTACATCCGTGTTGTCACGAAGCACAAACTTGCCCTCACGGGTGTATGTGGGAATAAGCTTTATCGAGTGCTTTTCGCCATGGTTGAACACGAGAGTTCCTGCATCAAGGATTTTATCGGTGTATTTCCAGATGTGCTTTTCGGCGTTGTACACCTCCCACTTGCAGGGGTCAGCAAGGTCAACCTCATAGCCATAAATTTTCGGCTTGTCGCCCTTACCATATGCAGCATAGGTCACGCCCGGAGCAACAACAACCTGACCTCTGAAAATATCCCCTCTCTTAAAGAGAACAGCATCGCCCTCGCAAAGCTCTCCGTTCTTTGAGGCATCGGAAACCCTCTTGTTTGTTTTCCACGCTTTTTCGGGTGAAAGACCGTCGTTTTCGTCATTTCCGTCTTCAGCAACATAGTGTGCCTTGCCCGTGTATGTAATTGTGTCGGGAGAGGTGAGAATCTTTTTCTTCATCTCCTCCGCCTTTTTGTCAATTTCGCAAAGAAATTCCTTGTCAGCAAGCTTCAACATCTTGTCTACCTCCGAAAAAATATTCTGCGAACGGTCTATTATTCCGTCCTTTTAAAATGTACATCAAAGTTATTTCAAATGCCTTTTATATACGAATTTATTTTACCATAATCCGTTATTTACGTCAATAGAAATCCGCAACTTTTGGTTGATTTGACGAAGTGTTCAGCACAAAGTCATTTTTTTGCATCTGAATTGCCCGAAATTTGTGCATCATGCCATGTAAAACTCATTTTATTCATATTCATGAAAACTCAAGTCTTCGCTGGAATTCTTTTCTTGCACGTGAAACAAGCTCGTTTATACCCGCAAGCTCACCGCCATCAAGCGTTTTTTCTTCCCTTGCAACAACAAGTCCCAATGCTCCCAAGCATTTTGCGCCCGAAAACAGCGCAGATGCAAACGAACAAAGCACACGTCCCTCATTTTCATTGATCATACCAAAAACGCTGTCTTTGCGTATCAGCGAAAGCTCATGCAAAAATGACTCCCTGTCACAAACCTCATTCCAATGACCTTTTGGCGGCACGCCGTTTTCGTTGAAAATCTCCAACGCTTCGTGAGTGGGAATATTTGCCAGAATCACTCTGCCCGTAACAGTTCTGTAAAGGTCGTCGCCCATAATAAAAGCTCCCGAATCCTTATAATGCAAATCTCCCTCAACATAGTCAATAATATACTTTTTTCCACCCTCAACAACCGCAAGAATGGCTGTGCCACCTGTTTTTTTGCAGAGCCACTCCAGAAGCGGATGGCAAATGCTCACATATTCGCCGCCAAATCTGCCATAGCGTGTGAGAAAGAAAAGCTCCGGACCCGTTGTGTACCCCTCTCTGTGGCTCACCCTTGTCACATATCCCATGCAGCAAAGATCTTTGATAATATGGCTTGCGGTACTCTTATTTATTCCCGTCAATTCCGAAATATCCGAAAGCGTCACGCTCTTGCCCTTTGCATCGGCAAGAATCCTTAAAATGAGCATTGTCTTTTGAACACAATTGTTTTTTCCCAACCCCAAAAAGCTCCTTTGTTATCAAAAATCAAAATCCGGCACAAAGCTTCCCTCTGCGCTGTCTTTTCCCTGTGTAAATCCGTTGACAAAGCCAAGGCTTGCAGCGTGACCAACAACGCTGTCATATTCAAGGCTTGTGAGTTTCCGGTTTATTTCGGGAAAATGTGTGTCGTCAACAAGTCCGGTGGGGAAATATTGACGCATTATGCTTATATAAAGCTTCGCCGGCTCAAAATTTGCCGCAAGCTCATCAAGAATACGCATGGAATCCTTTCGCTGACCCGGAAGCACAAGATGCCGCACGCAAAGTCCCTTTTTCATGCCGCCATCAGCTTCAATCATGCCATATCCCGTTTGCCTCTGCATTTCCTTAACAGCACAAATCGCCTTTTCAAAATAATCCCCGGCATTTGAATAACGCAAAGAAACCTCCTGCGAATAATATTTTATATCCGGCAGATAAACGTCAATAAGTCCGTCAAGCATTTTGAGCGTTTCAACCTTTTCATAACCGCCCGTGTTATAAACAACCGGAACGCAAAGCCTTGGTTTTATTCTTTCAAGAAGCTTTGCAAGACTCTTGGCATATTGCGTGGGACTGACGAAATTTATATTGACCGCCCCTTTTTGTTCAAGGTCAAAAATCACTCCTTCAAGCTCTTTTTCGTCAATATACCTGCCTTTTTTACCCCCTGAAATCTCGTGATTCTGACAAAAAACGCAACGGAGCGGACAGCCGGAAAAGAACACCGTTCCCGACCCCGCTCCGTATGAAATGCAAGGCTCCTCCCAAAGATGGAGTCCTGCCCGAGCGACGCAAAAATCCGCCTTTACGCCGCAAAAACCTTTGTTGTTTTTCCTGTCTGCACCGCAAGTCCTCGGACAAAGCGTGCAGGAAAGCTCATTACACATCTGTTTCCACCCTGAAAAGCCTTGCAAGGAAAACGGTTATGTAAAACATCACCGCCGCCGCAATGAGATTATAAAGTATTTCCGGCAAAACCGTTCCCACAACAAGTGTGGAAAGCGAAACCTCTCTCCAGGTTGCAAGGTGATAAAAAGCCGTTATAACTCCTCTTGCCGCAAAAATTTCAAGTGCTGAAACAAGCACGCCGAATATTCCCTTATTGGCAAAGCTCTCCGAAAGCTTTGGCGCAACAATGCCCGAAACCGTGTAGATAACAGGCGTAAACATATACGGTGTACCCGCCGTTACATCATAAATAAAGCCAAACACAAGTCCAAGCACGCACGCAAGCCTGTTTGAACATATCATCGAGCAAATTATAACAAGTGAAAGAAGAATGTCGGGTGTAACCCTGCTCACCGAAATCTTTCCGCCAAATGATAAAAAGGAAAACGTTATACCCATGCGAGGCACAATCACCGCCGCAAATAGAAACGTTATCGTGAAAATTATGCTGTAAAAAACCTTTGTCCGTGTTTCTGTTTCGCCTCTGTTCACGGGAAAGTCACTCCCCTTTCGTCTGTCAGTTTCTGTTTTTAAAAGTTACCCCAAAAGCATTGAAACAGTTGTTATGTCGTAGCTTCCGATGATTTCCTCATCCGTTCCGACAATTTCCATGCAACCGTCATAAAACGCTGTCAACACTTCATTTTTCATTGCCACACTCATTTTATTGTAGACATCCTCATAAGCGTTGAAAAGCTCGCCATTCATGGGATATTTTTTCATAATGTGAGTACCGTAAAGAGTGTTTACCGTTCTGACCTCGCCATCTTTCATTGATAGGGCGGCATCCTGAAACTCTGTTGTAAACGTGTTGTCATCTGTTACAAAATAGCCGTGTGGGTTTGCCGCATATCCTGCCGCATCGGCATCCTTGAATTCCTCCGCAAGGGCATCAAAATCCTCTCCTGCGGCAATTCTTGCTTCGATTGCTGCAACCTCGTCTTTCTTTGCGGCAAGCTCGTCCTCGGTGAGCCCGCGCATGGTTCCGTCGTCCTTTACAACAAAAGCGGTGTTGACAAGGATGTGCTTCACAATGGAATAATTCTGCTCAAAATAATTGCGGATATTTTCGTCGGTAATAGGTGTTCCGCCCACCTCTTTTGTAAACATTGCCGATTCAAGAATACTCTTTTTATATTGCATTTCCGAAAGCTTTCTCACCTGTCCGGAATTTGCGCCATAGCCGATGAGATAGTTTTCAAGAGCCTTTTCCGAGCCCATTGAGGTTTTAAGACTTGCCATTTGCTCATCAATTTTTTCATACACCTCGTCGGGGCAAACAAGACCATACACCTCGTCAAAAAGATATGTTGCAATAACCAGCTTTTTTGCTTCAAGGACAATTGCCTCGTCAAAAACGGTCTCCCCGAATGTGACCTCTCCCTCGGAATCAAGCTGATTCCAGAAATCGGGAGTGTCATACTGCTTTGCATAGTTCGCAAAAGTTTCCGCATCCGCACCAAGCAAGTTAAACATATTCACAGTTTTCTGTTCGGCGGCAAAATATGAAAACATTCCTTCATCAATTGAGGTCAAGACATTTCCGTCCTCATCCTCAACCCACACAACCGGGGCATTTTCAACCTTGTCGCACCCTGTTACAGAAACGCAAAAAACAACAATAGCAACAAAAGCAAGCAACAATCTTTTAGTCAAGTTTATCCTCATCATTTTCCTCTTTTCAATCGGCTGTTATATGCTCAATAAATTTTACCAAATATTATTCCTCTTTTTGAGTATAAAGTGTAAATATTTTATCCAACGCCTCGTTAAGTTCTCCTGCACCTGAAAGCTTTATGGTAAAATGCGGTGTTACACCTGCCGTATAAAGCACTTTGCCCTTGAAAACCGTCAACATTTTGCCGAATGATGCCTTGTCTGCCGCAACCCTCGGAAACAGCTTCAGATTGTTGCCGGAAAGCTCAATACGTGAAAATCCGCAAGCTGTGCCTTTCACACGCACAGACGAAATCTTCACAAGATTCTCAACACATTGAGGCGGATTTCCATATCTGTCACAAAGCTCGTCAATAACATCGCTCACGCCCTCATCATCGGAAATTGCCGCAATACGCTTGTAAGCATCAATCCTCGACGGCAACGATTTTATATAACTTTCGGGGATATATGCGTTCATGCCAAGCTCAACCGCACAATCCGGCTCTTTTTTGACGGCAATTCCCTTTTCTTCAAGCACCGCTTCTTCAAGAAGTCTTATATACAGGTCATACCCAACCGCCTCCATGTGCCCCGACTGCTCTGCGCCAAGAAGGTTTCCTGCGCCTCTGATTTCAAGGTCACGCATAGCAATTTTAAATCCGGACCCGAATTCCGTGTATTCACGGATTGCATCAAGTCTCTTTTTTGCCACCTCTGCAAGCACAGCTCCCCTTTTCCAGGTGAGATATGCATATGCACGCCTGTTTGAACGCCCCACACGTCCTCGTATCTGATGAAGCTGTGAAAGTCCCATTCGGTCAGCATTTTCGATAATAAGTGTGTTGGCATTAGGAACGTCAACGCCTGTTTCAATTATGGTTGTGCAGACAAGAACGTCAATATCTCCGTCCACAAGCCCCTTCCAGATATCCGACAGTTCTTCTTCTGTCATTTTGCCGTGGGCAATCGCAACCTCGGCATCGGGGACCGCCGCCTTGATTTCTGCGGCAACCGATTCAATTCCCTCGATAATGTTTCTCAGGTAAAAAACCTGTCCTCCACGTCTTAACTCCTTGCGGATTGCATCCATGATTATTTCACGGTCATATTCAAGAACATAGGTCTGAACGGGGTATCTGTCTTGAGGGGCTTCCTCAAGCACCGACATATCCCGGATTCCTGCCATTGCCATATTGAGAGTTCTGGGAATGGGCGTTGCAGAAAGGGTGAGCACATCAACGCATTTTGTCATCTGCTTGAGTTTTTCCTTGTGGGAAACTCCGAAACGCTGTTCCTCGTCAACAACAAGAAGTCCAAGGTCTTTGAATTCAACATCCTTTGAAAGCAGCCTGTGTGTTCCGACAATAATATCAAGCTCTCCGCTTTTGAGTTTTTTGAGTATTTCTTTAATCTGCTTTGCACTTCTGAAGCGTGAAATCATTTCCACGTTTACAGGGAATCCCTGCATACGGGAAAGAATTGTTCTGAAATGCTGCCATGCAAGAATGGTTGTGGGCACAAGAATTGCCGCCTGCTTGCCCTCGGAAACGCATTTGAACATTGCCCGAAGAGCAACCTCTGTTTTGCCGAATCCAACGTCACCGCAAAGAATTCTGTCCATGGGACAGTTCTTTTCCATATCCTTTTTTATTTCGGCAGAGGCTTCAAGCTGACCGTCAGTTTCTTCATAAGGAAATCTTGCCTCAAAATCCTTTTGCCACTCTCCGTCGGGGTTAAAAGCATACCCCGGAAGCCTTGCCCTGGAAGCATAAAGCTCGATAAGCTCCTTTGCCATATTTTTGGCGGCAGTTTTCACCCTTGTCTTTGTCTTTTCCCAATCCTTTGAGCCAAGCCTTGAAAGCTTGACAGTTTCGCTGCCGCCTGCATACTTTGAAACTCTGTCAAGCTGATCGGCAGGCACATAAACAGTATCTCCCCTGTCATAGGTAAGCGTGATGTAATCACGGGTCTTGCCGTCAGAGGTAAGTGTGCGGAGTCCCTCATATCTGCCAATTCCGTGTGCCGAATGGACAACATAATCTCCAACAGAAAGGTCGGCATAGGAAAGAATACGCTTTGCGCCGGCTTTTCCCTTGCTCGAATAAGATGAACGTCTTTTTCGCTTGCCATTTACGTCGTTGGAGCTTCCTTCGGAAAGCACGGCAATTTTACTGCGCCTTAATTCAAATCCGGGAAGAACGGCAAGATTTTTGTCGTTTTTCGCCGTCGAATCTCCCGCATCCGCCGCAACAATATAAACAACACCGTTTGAAAGCGTTTTTCCGCATATTTCACCTGCGCTCACGCAGACAGGTTTAACATCTGTGCCCTCGAAACGCTCGGAAAGCGTCGCCGAAAGAACTGCGGCACTATGTGCGCTTCCTGTCATAATAACAGTGGTATATCCGTTTTCGGTATAGGTTTCAAGGTCTTCAACAAGAATGTCGGTACTGTCGGTGAAAGAGCCGATGTCCTTTGAAACAAAGCTGAAAAGTCCCGAAAGCGAAACGCCGGTGTCAGCGGTAAAGGTGTCGCAAATAACGGTGGGATGCTTTGTGATACAATCTGCAAGAAATTCAAAATCACGCATCAGGTCCGCACTTCCGCTTGCCGCCTCACCGTTTTCATAAAGTCCGAGCATACTTTCGCTGAGCTGCCACAAAGCATTTTTAATTGTGTTTTTGATGTCGGGAAGCTCAACGGCAAAAATTGCGCCGTCAATATAGTCAAAAAGGCTGTGCGTATTCTTGCCGAGCATTGCAAGATACTTGTCGGTGCAAGGCAGATTCCCGAGTGAAATAGCTTCTCTTTCGCCACGAAGTCTGTCGGCGGCATCACGCATATCCGTTGATTTTATAACGTCTTTTGTTCTTACTGTTTCACGCTTCTTAACAAGCTTTGCAATCAGCTCCGAAATCTCACGGTCAATTTTTTCCATATCCTCGCCCGAAAGAAGAAGCTCTCTCGTGGGAGTAATCTCAATACTGTCAACCGACTCTGTGCGGCGTTGGGTCATGAGGTCAAAATGGTTGACCGTGTCAACCTCGTCACCAAAAAACTCGATTCTTATGGGAGAATCCTCTGCAGGCGGAAAAACATCAAAAATGTCCCCTCGCCTTGCAAACTGACCCTTTCCCTCAACTGAATCTGCCGCCGAATAACCATAGCAAATAAGCTCCTCGGCAAGACTTTCAACTGAAATCTCTGTACCACTTTTTATGGTCACACTTCTCTGCATATCCTCCGGTGACGGAACAACTCCGAGAGCCGCCTGCGGAACGGCGATAACAATATTTGCCGAGCCGTCAAGAATCCTTTTGAGCACAAGCATTCTTTCATGCTCAAACTCACGGGAAGCGGCATTTACATTATGCAAAACAAAATCTCTCTGCGGAAAAACATAAACACCGTCCGTCATTGCGCAAAGCATTTTTCTGTATTTAAAAGCCGTCTTTTCGTCGGGGACAAGCACAAGGCTTGTTTTGCCTTTTCCGGACACCTTTTCGTCCCCGGCAAGCATACAAAAAAGCAAAGCACGAAGCGTGTCGCAAAGTCCCGAAGCATAAGCCGCCCCCTGTCTGAACGCCTTGCCGCCACGGGAAAAAGCAGAAAGATTCTCCGCAAGCTCGCCATACTCGCGCTCTCCCGAAAGCATATTCTTCAGCAATTCGAGAGTGAGATTTTTGTTTGTCCCTGAAACAGTGTGCATTTTGTCCACCTCCGATGTGTAGTATTATTTGCAGGTTATTTTTCTTTAAACGCCAAATGCCCTCGGCAGCCCTTTGATGGGTGCGAGGGTTGTTTTTTTATTTGAAAACGCTATTGACAAGCACAAATAAATGGGGTATAATGTGGTAAAGGTCGGCAAACATAGTTTTCTCCGACAAAAATGACTGAATGTCATTAAAACCAATCGAGTTGTATTATAGCATATTTTGCGGAAGTTGTCAAGAGGTGTGAGTCGACAACCGACATTTCAAATGCACTCCGGAATTGCGGCGTTCAATTGTGAATTGTACACCATCAATTGTGAATTATTCGTCGAAACACTTGCGTTTTGAAAAAAAGTGTGTTATAATGAACTTCGACCATAATGAAACACACAAATCACTTTGAAAGGATGAATAAAAATGAAAGCAAGACTTCCCAAGGGAATGGGCGGCGGTCCTCAGAATATGCAGTCCATCATCAAGCAGGCGCAGAAAATGCAAGAGGACATGGAAAAGCTCCAGGGCGAGCTTAACGAAAAGGAATATGAGGTTTCAAGCGGTGGCGGAGCAGTCAACGTTAAAATAAACGGCAAGAAAGAGATTATTTCAATAACTCTTTCCGAGGATATTGTTGACCCCGACGACATCGAAACCCTTGAAGACACCCTTGTTGCGGCAGTTAATGAGGCTATCAAAAAGGTTGAATCAACAAATGCCGATGAAATGAACAAGGTGACAGGCAGCATCTCCATGCCCGGTCTTTTCTGATGCCGGCAAAGGGACAGAGAATGTCTCCCGTTGACAGGCTTGCAGAGAAGTTCCGCAAGCTTCCGGGAGTCGGAAAAAAATCAGCCTATCGAATGGCATTTTCCGTTCTTGACATGAGCGCAGAGGAGGCAAAGGATTTTGCCGCCGCAATTGTCGATGCAAAGGAAAACACAACAAGATGCCGTTGCTGCATGAATATAAGCGAAACAGAGCTTTGTCATGTGTGTGCCGACAGCACCCGTGACCACAGGCTCATATGCGTGCTTGAAGATCCAAGAGATGTGGCATCCCTGGACAGAATCCGTGAATACAACGGCGTTTACCATGTTCTTCATGGCGTTATTTCGCCCATGAACGGAATTGGTCCCGACGAAATCACGGTTAAAGAGCTTGTTGCAAGAGTGGGCGAGCTTGTGAGCGAAAAGCCCGATGTACCTGTTGAACTTATCCTTGCAACAAACCCCAATGTTGAGGGAGAGGCAACAGCAATTTACATTTCAAAGCTCGTAAAGCCGTTAGGCGCAAAAACAACACGTCTTGCCTATGGAATCCCTGTTGGCGGAGACCTTGAATATGCCGATGAGGTAACACTTTTCAAAGCAATTGAAGGCAGACGAGAGCTTTAATCAGACATTACAAAGAGAATCCCTGTTACGCCGTGTGCGTAGCAGGGACTTTTTATTTTGATGCAAAAAAGGTGCTGTATCCAAACCGACACAGCACCTTAAACCTTATTGAAATATCACTCTGTTTTAGCCGTTCAAACAAACCCAAATCAGCCTGCAACAACCTCTGCAACAGTAACTTCATCTGCCTCAACCGAAACTTCTCCGCCCTCATAACCAAGCAGAAAATCCGGGTCAAGTTCATAGAAATAAACTCCAAGACCATATTCAGGCATATAATCTGCAAAACTGAGCTCCTGTTCAAACACACTCTTTACAAAGGAGATGTCAACATAAAGCTTTCCGTCCTTTTCAACAACGGGAGCCTGCAACGAAATCTCCTTTTCAACGCCGTTTTCATCCTTGAGAACAAGCTTTGTCAAACCATCGGCAAGCTGAGGCTTAATCTGCTCAAAAAGCTTGTCATTTGCGCTTGAGGAGTTGTTTTCGCTGGCAACACTCTCATATGGGAAGTAAAGTGTTGAATCCGCAAGGAAGAACTCCTCTGTCAAAATAGAAATGTCGTTATACTCAACTTCCTCGGTTGCAGGGAAATCGGGTTCGGGTTGCGCAAAACCTCCCGCAAATTCATCTGCGATATTGTAGGTGTTTTCTTCGGTAAGAACAGGATATTCAATTTCAACCTCGTCGTTTACAGCAGTATAATTTGCATCTGCATAAGTCGTGAAAGCAAGGGTGGAATTGTCCTTTGTTATAACGCCAAGCATGATTTCAGGAACGCCCATGCTTGTCAGAATGTCATAAAGGTTGATATTGACATTAACCGAAGCTCTCTCTGCCTTGATAACACCCTTGTGATTGAAAATATACTCCATTTTAATGCCGTTTTCGCCAAGAATATTTACTGCGCCAAGAATTGCAGGCAACATCTGCTGAATCTGAGCAACCTCGGAAAGCTGTTCTTCGGGAAGAGCCTCGCCGACCATGTCCTGAACCATCTCTGCATAAAGTCCGAAGGAATCTCCCATAAGTCCTGCGAAGCCATTGTTGTCAAGGCTGATTTCAATTCTTGAAAGTCTTGTCTTAACCTGTGCGTGCTTTGCAATTATCTCAAGAGCCTTATCGTTGTAACTGCTTATATACTCGGGGTCAATCACCTTTGTGATATATTGCATAACAACCTTGAGTTCTTCCTTGCCAGTCTCCCCGTCAATCAAATCCGCAAGGTCAAATACAATATATTTGCCTGTCATAGGATAATCAATAATAATCTTTGCCTTTGGATCATCGGGGTTTGAAAGGTCAAAGTTTGCCCACATTTCAAGAAGCGCATCAACCTGAATTTTGAATTTGTCATCGGGTTGAGCAGGAATGTGATAAGCATATTTCACATACATTTCGCCCTTTTTATAGTCCTCGGACACATTTGTTTTAACTGTATAATCAAACTTTGAGCCAAAAAGCGAGTCAACAAGAAGAGCAAGGTCAACGCCAAAGGGAGAAATCTCCTCGTTTACCGAAGCCACAACATCCGGGTGGCTCAAAAGTCCGAGAGGCTCATCAAGCGTCATGTAAAAAGTACCGTTTCCCTCAAACGAAAGGGGAGCTTTTTTAAGAGCATCAAGGCTCACCGCCGAAACAAACATTGAAAGCGACATTGCAACAACAATCATCATTGCGACAAAACGAACCGATTTTTTCATGACAAATTTCCTTTCTGAATTTATAAAATTTTCGCAGAAAAGTCCTTTCAAAAGCACCTTTCCCTGCCTGTATTCCAAATAAAACAACCATTCACATGACAATTACTTTTCGCCGTTATATTCCTTGAACTCATAATACGGAATGTGTTCAACAAAATAAACCTTTGCATCCTCGTCCTTAAGGAGATTCTTGATGTGGTCATAAGTGTCATCATCCATGCTTGCCCACTGTGACGGCACACCAAAATGGCAAAGTCTGTTTTCAACGCCCTGAATGTAAGTGTTACCCTGCATTTTGGGAATGTATTCTTCAGCCTGGGTTTCACACTGAACAAGATATGCAACGCTTCTGTCAAAAATGTTGTCTTTGATAACAAAATTCTTGAACGGATTTGATTCTCCGCCGGAGCGTATGTGTCCCTGGGCGTGCCCGTTGGGACGTGTCGAGCCAAAGCCCCAACCTGCACGGCGAAGAAGATTGCCCTCCATGAGAATATTCTTGCCCGTTCTCACATAACCCACATACTCGCTGTGGAAATACTCAATGTTGTAAACGCAATCCGTGATAACATTGTCCTTGTAAAGCACGTCGTCCATGATACAGTCACCCTTGGCGTTTCTGCTGTACTGATGGGTGATACCTGCATCATAGCAGTTGTGAACATAGCAGTTCTCGATGGTGTAATCCTTGCAACCACCATAAATTTCAATGCCGTTTCCAAAGCGGAAGCAAGAACCAACCTCGTTTCTCACATACGACTGAATCGAGCCGCCTATCCAACCCACCTCGCAGTTTGTAACCGTAAGACCGCTTATTGTGCCTGTGCCTATACCATGACTTCCTGTGTGAACAATACAAATGTTGTCAACAGTTATCTGATCGCCTTTCACCCGAATATTGTTACCCTTTGTGTTAAACTCAATCTGCGAATAGATTTCACCGGGATTTCCTGCATCGCATCTCAGATAAAGAGGACCGCAGGCTCTGTCAGTTGCAATATATTCGCCGTTAAGCTCGGAATCCGCCGCATGGAAAAACTCAAGATTATCAAGCTTCTCGCAAGGATTGTATTCTTTTTCGGGATTGTCAACGCATCTAAACTTTCCTGCTCTGTAATTTGGAAGAGCCTTTTTTGCATATCCCTTGTAGCTGAAATCATCGCCGCCGTCAAAGAAAATACTTCCTACATCAAGCATTGCCTCGTTGACGTATTTCCACACCTTTTTTGAATCTTTCTCATCGCTCACAAGCATCCACTTTTCGGGATCTGCACCGTTTTCGGGTGAACCGCTGATAATCGGCTTTTTGCCTTCGCCATATGCGCTGAGAGTAACTCCGCCGGGGATAATAATTTTTTCTCTCCAACAGCCGCCTCTTTCAAGAAGAACTGCGTCGCCTGCAGCTGCAAGCATAAGTGCGCGGTTTATGCTCTTTATGGGATCCTTCTTGCTTCTTCCGGAATTTGTATCATTACCGCTCTGAGAAACATAGAAGAATTTCCCTCCAAATCCTGTGAAATCCTTGTTTGGAGTGTTTCTTATCTCTGCAACCCTCTTTGCTTCAAGCTCGTCAAGCTGTGCAACCTTGACATTACCTGCGTCAATATCAAACATCTTATCCATTGTAAACACCATCCTTCTTTTCATTCAATGCGATGAAATATCACCACTTATATTTTACAATATCATTGTGCCTTTGTCAATAGAAAACAGGAATTTTTTTATATTTCTCGAGAAAATTACCGTTCTGAAGCCGGCGAAAAATACTGTACAATCTTCTTGTCAATTCTGACTGTCTGCCTTTTGTGAAGAAAACCGCATTTTCATCATTCACAGAAGGTTTTTTCATCAAAACAGAGCCACTCCCTCACGAGGAATGGCTCTGAAAAATCAAGCTTTATTACGCCTTACTTTGCAACACAGTCCTTTTTAAGGTCATATGCCTTTGCAGAGGTGAGGTTGGGAAATGCCGCCCATGCCGCAACGTCATAGTACTGACCTTCCTTAAAGTCCGTACCCTTTGCAGTTCTGCCTGCAAAGAGCAGGTGAATCTGGCTTGAGCTTACATAGCTTACATTTTCCGCAACAAAATACATTTCCTGCCATGTTCCATCTGATGCAGGGTATGCACTGAGCTTTGCTTCAACAGATTTACCCGTTGCCTCTGTTTCGTCCTCCTGCATGAGATGGTAGAAAACAATAGCGGGATTTGTTGAGTGTGTTGCATTTGTTCTCATGAGAACTTTTATTACTGCTTTTCCATTTTCAAAGGGAATAACAGGATTAAGACCATAGCAGTCCATGTTGTATGTACTTTCTTTGCCGGTGGTGGTTACATGGGCGTACTTGATACCGCTGTCAGCATCCGTCTTGAACTCTACATTCATAGAGTCTCTTGCAGCGGCATAAAGCTGTGTCTTGCTGTCCTTTGCTTCCTTGCCTGCGGCAGTTCTCACGAAGTAAGGATCTTTAACTTCTTCGGGTTCTGCAGGAACTGCAGGGGCCACAGGAGCTGCGCCGCCGTCAACGTCTGCGACAACAGGATATTCCTTGTCGCTTGTCTTGGGGTTTACATAGTCATACGTCCAATAGGGAACGTTTTCAACAAAATAGAACTTTGCGGTTTCGTCGCCAAGTCTGCGTCTTATCTTGTTTTCGATAAGAAGGTCTGCGTTTGCACCCATTGCGGGAACGCCGGAATAGTAAACTCTGTTGCCGAGACCCTGGATATATGTGTTACCCTCATATTTGGGAACATATGCAGGGTGAACGGTTGTTGTCTGAACAAGCTCATATACGGAACGGTCGAAAATGTTGTTTCTGATAACGTAGTTTTCAAACTGGTTTCCGCTGCCGCCTCTGATGTGTCTCTGGTTGTTGCCGTCGGGACGGAATGAACCAAAGCCAAAGCCTGCACGTCTGAGGAGGTTGCCCTCAAAGAGGATGTTCTTTCCTTCTCTTACATATGCACCGTTGAGACCGAGGAAGTATTCAATTGAGTATACGCACTCGGTGATTACGTTGTTGGAGTAGGTTACGTTGTCTTCTCTGTAGTCACCGGTTGCGCTGCCGGAAAGCTGATGTGTAACGCCTGCGTCATAGCACTGGTAAACATAGCAGTTGTCGATTGTGTAGCCGTCGCATCCGCCGTAAACTTCAATACCGTTGCCAAAACGTGTTGCCCTGCCGTCGGTTGTGCTGTTTGCGTTGTAGCTCTGAATTGAGCCGCCAATCCAACCCACCTCAAGGTTTGTGAACTTTACGTTCTTTACAGTACCCATACCGATACCGTGGCTTCCGCCATACATGATGCAGAGGTTGTCAACTGTCACATTGTTATTTGCACTAATGATATTGCCCTTGGTGTTGAACTCAATGGAGTCGAACACTTCACCGGGGTTGCCGTTGTCGCATCTGAAATAGAGAGGACCTACAGCCGTACTTGCGTTGATGATATTTCCGCTGACAACGGAGTTTGCCCTGTGGAAGAACTCAAAGTTCTTGTCAAGCTCTTTCTTATAATCGAACTCAACATCGTCTGTGCCTCTGACAACGAATTTCTTGCCCTTGCTTGTGGGGATTTCCTTCATGGCAAAGCCTTCGCCGTGGTTGAATACAAGAGTACCAACGTCTGTCATGCCCTCGTTTGCATACTTCCAGATCTTCGCACCAGTTGAGTCATCCTTATAAACGAGAGCCCACTTTGCAGGGTCTGCACCATCCTCGGGAGAGCCGTAGATAGTAGGCTTTGCGCCTTCGCCGTATGCGGTAACTGTTACGCCTGCGGGAACTGTGAACTTAGTTCTCCAGAATCCGCCTCTTTCGAGAAGCACCGCACCGCCTGCACCTGCCATACCCATAGCCTTGGAAATGGAAGCAACCGCTGTTTCGGGAGTGAGACCGTCGTTTGTATCCTTACCGTTGTTGGAAACGTAAATCTTCTTGCCTGTGATGTGAGAGAGGTCCATTGAGGGAGTATTTCTGATTTCCTCAATTCTCTTTGCTTCAAGTGCATCGAGCTCTGCAACCTTTGCCTTACCTGCTTCGATGTTTATGATTTCGTCCTCGTCCATGTGCTCAAGCACCTTTACGAGGGGATCTTCAATGCAATATACCCAGCTTCCGTCAAGCTCGGCATGAGGAACTGTTGCCTCTGCAATGTCAGCAAACGCCCAATGCGTTGCATCAACGTCGGTGAATATAACGTCAACGGAATCGGTGATATTTTCTGCCTTCTTGGAAATGCCCTTTGCACGGTTGATGATTGTCACAACCTGTGCACGGGTGATTGTTCTGTCGGGAAGGAATGTTCCGTCCTCGTAGCCACCAATGAGACCTGCGCTTGCCGCTGCCATAATTGCGGCGTACTTGGGATGAGCCTCGGTTACGTCTGTAAAGGTCTTCTTATTTGCCGCATCTTCCTTTGCAAGGCCCATGTTATAAACAAGCTCTGCAAATTCGGCTCTTGTAATATTCTGCTCGGGGAGGAAAGTTCCGCTGTAAGACTTAAGAAGTCCCTTTGCTTCGCAGAAAGAAATATACTTGGTGTACCACTTATCTGCCGCAACGTCTGTAAATAAGGTGGTGGTGTTCTTTGCGATGTTTTCTTCTGTGTCGAGAAGTCTTGCAACAACTGTGCAAGCCTCGGCTCTTGTCATTGTCTTGTTAGGCTTGAAAGAGGCATCATTATAGCCTGTCATATATGCGTTATGCTCAACAAGTTCAGGCTTGTCACGGAAGAACATGATGCTTCCGATATACATTCTGTCTTCGGGGTGAATTGCGGAAAGCTCAGTTGTACCCCAGGGACGGATGTGCATCTGCTTCATGTTGTGAACAGTCTTGTTGGGAGCGAGAAGCTCATCAATACCGGGGAACTCAAACAAAGCGAGAGTCCACTGACCCTCAACAATCTTTGTTGTTGAGTTTGCGGAGGGGGACTTTGTGAGGATTCCGCCGTTGGTCATGATCGCAATAACCATGTTTTCATCAACAGGTTTCTTGGAAACGTACTTATATTCAATTGCAAAATATTTGAACACACCAAGGTCAATTCCTGCGCCCTCATAGCTCCAACCGTCAAGAGAAATCTGCTTTGCTTCTGTGGATGTTGGGTCGGGAGTTACCTTAACAACGTTCTTGCCTTCAAATTCAACGATTTCGATGGTAGCGGTTTTTTTGTGGTTAACAATACCGTCTTCATAGTCCTTGAAATCTATGGAGATGAAACTCTTGTCTGTTTCGATTTCCCAGAGTGCCTTGAAGGAAAGTCCACCATCTGCAACAAACTCTGTTCCTGCAGGGAAGATTTCGCTGTCGGAGGAACGCTGCCAACCCTTGAACTCGGCTGCGTAACCCTCAAAGGTATATGCAGGCTCAGGGAGAGTGTACTTTTCTCCGGGCTTAACTTCAATAGGAGCAACCTCACCGATTGCACCGGGATCACCCTTTTGGAACGTGATTGTCACGCGTGCGTTGGGGTCGGGATTTCTTTCATAGAAAGAATACTCCGCAATATAAAGCACGTCCTCTGCCTTGAGCAACGAGGGAGCCATGCCCGGGAAAGGACGGAAATGTGCCTGGTTTATCCAGGGTTTATCCGTTTCCTTAAGCTTCATTACAGAGCTGAAATCGAAAATCGCCTCTGCCCACTGATTTGTAACAACCGGCTTTGCGGACTTAACGGTGAGGCTGTCGGTTGCCTTTGTGTTACCGGGGAGAATGTTGAATTCCATCTTATCATTAAATGTGGGGTTATCTGTTGCGTAGTAATACTTTACGCCAACATACTTATACTTTGGAACTTCAACCTTAGCCTCATAGTTTGCAAGATTCCAGCAGTCGAGGGAATATGTTGTTGAAGCCGCAGCATCCTCTTCTGTGGGAGCAGGAGTAAACTTAACAGCCTTTACGCCGTCAATCTCCATGTTCTTTTCCATTACACCATACTTTTTGTGGTTTACAAAGCCGCAGGCAATCTGGTTGTAGTCGAAACGGATATATCCGTCGCCAACTTCGGGTGCATACTTTCCCTCAGCTGCAGAGGCAACAAAAGTAAAGCATGAGAGAATCATGAGTACACAAAGTACCGCACTTGTGAATCTTTTCATTGTTCACTTTCCTTTCTGAAATGAGATAATAGCTTGAAGCCGGTGTTTATCTGAAACATTCGCACATGGAATTGACACCGCAAACCGCCAATTCTTTTTGCACAATGCCAAATAAAGCCTTGATTGTTCAAGCCTTTTTTTGCATGATGAACAAAACACCATATATTCATTCTACACTAAAAATATTAACTTATCAAGTTGAAAATGTCATATTTCAATAATTGTTACTGTCAAAATGTGCATTTTTGATAAAAACCGAAAAAGCGGTTTTCAAAAGCAGAAAAAAACTCAAAATCTTTGAAAAAGTGTCTTTTTCTAACACCTTTTAATGATCTTTCCACAAAAAGAAAAACCGTCCTTAGACGGTTTTTCTCGGAATATATGGCATTTTAACCGATAATATCCTTTTCAAAGCTGTATGCCTTTGCAGAAGCTTCGTTGGGGAATACCGCCCATGCGGCAACATCGAAATAAGGTTCGGGATTTGTAAGACAATTTCCGTCCTCATCAAAGAAGCTGTTTCCTTTTACTGCGCCGCCCCAGGGCATAAAGTGAATCTGGGTAGAGGAAGCAACTACGGTATGATTGTTCTTTATCGTGATAACAACTTCGTGCCACTTATCATCTGCAACAAGAGCTTCTGCCGCACCTCCGCTTACACTCTTGCCACTCACTTTGTTTCCTTCGGAATCAGCAAGGCCATAGAAGTTGAGGAAAGGAGTTGCGGAATGATTTGTTCTGATAAGCACCTTGAACACAACCTGACCACTTGTAAGCGGAATGGGAGAAAGTCCGAAACAGTCATAGAGAATAGAATTGGATGTGGGATTAAGGGTTGTACGTACAAACTTATAGCCTGTTTCGGGGTCTGTCATTACGGCATTGTTCATGGAAGCTCTTATGTCGGCATAAAGCTGTGTCTTTATGTCCTTCTTTTCTGTGCCGATTGCTGTTCTTACAAAGTAGGGCGCAGAAATCTCACCGCTGACAGCAGGTGCAGAGGGTGTGGAAGGAGTTGCAGGTGTAGAGGGTGTTGCAGGGTCAGAAGGTGTTGTTGTGCCTGTTGCGCCTACAAGAGAGCCTGTTGCACCTGTGTTTGCGGAAAGGTCATATGCCTTTGCGGAGGAGAGGTTGGGGAACATTGCCCATGCGGCAACATCGTAGTAGAGGTCTGCCTGCTTAGGTGTGCCGTCCTCGTTGTAGAAGGACTGTCCTTTTACGCCGCTTCCCCAAGGGAAGAAATGAATCTGTCCTGCGGTTGCATATCCTGCATCAAGACCGCTTGCAACCATGTAAACCTCTTCCCATTTACCGTCTGCCTTATGGGCTTCGCCGGACTTGCCGACACTCTTACCGGTAAACTCTGTTCCCTCAGCATCCTTGATGTGGTAGTAGGTCATAGTGGGCTTTGCGGAGTGATTTGTTCTGACAAGTGCCTTGAACACTACCTGCCCATCCTTTATGGGGATAAGAGGATTAAGGCCGTGGCAGTCAAGTACGATGGCATTTGTTGTATTGTTGATTGTGATATGGAGATACTTTGCACCTGTTGCGGAATCCGTCTTGATTTCGGGATTCATGGAAGCACGAAGGTCAGCATAAAGCTTTGTCTTTGCGTCCTTCTTTTCTGTGCCTTCAGCATTTCTTACAAAGTAAGGTGCAAAGATTTCTTCCTTAACTTCGGGTTCTGCGGGGGTTGCTGGGGTTGTTGAAGAACCGCTTGTGTAATCAAGGGGATTTTCGGAAACAACGGGATATTCCTTGTCGCTTGTCTTTGCGTAATCAAACTTGAATTCGTAGTAAGGGATGTTTTCCACATAGTAGAACACGCCTGTTGCATCGCCAAGGAAGCCCTTGACTCTGCCGGGTGTGCCTGCATCGGCATAAATCTTAATAGAGGGAACACCGAATGTGAATGCGTGGTTGTCCTTGCCCTGAATGTAGATGTTACCCTGCATCTTGGGCTTATAAGCATCATGAGAGGTCTGCGCCTGAACGAGATACTGAACGGAACGGTCAAACACGTTGTTTCTTATAACAAAGTTTTCAAAGGGGTTTGAGGTTCCTCCGGAACGGATGTGCCCCTGATTGTGACCGTCGGGACGGGTTGAACCGAAGCCGTAGCCTGCACGTCTGAAGAGGTTGCCCTCGATGAGAATGTTCTTACCTGTTCTCTTATGTTCGGGAACTTCTGTCTGGAAGTATTCAACGGAATAAACTGTATCGGTGATAACGTTGTTGGAATAGGTAACATTGCTCATGTCAATGTTTCCTGCGCCACTTGCCGCAAACTGATGAGTTACGCCTGCGTCATAGTTCTGATAGATGTAGCAGTTGTCAACAACATAGCCGTCGCATCCGCCATAAACTTCAACGCCGTTACCAAAACGTGTCGCAGGACCGCCTGCACCATGGTAGTCATATGTCTGAACAGAACCACCTATCCAGCCAAGCTCACAGTTCTGAACAAGCACATCCTTTACCGTGCCCATACCAATACCATGAGAGCCTGCATACTTAATGCAGATGTTGTCGATGACATTTCCACTCTTTGCTGAAATTGCATTGCCATGAACGCTGAATTCAATGGAATCAAATATGTCGCCCGGGTTGCCGTTGTCGCATCTGAGATAGAGAGGACCGATAGCACTGCCGGGATCGATCACTCTTGTAGATGCCACGGAGTTTGCTCTGTGGAAGAACTCGAAGTTTCTGTTGAGCTCAACAGTGTAATCAAAGGGGGTTGTTGTGCCTCTCACTACATACTTATTTCCAACGCAGGTGGGAACTTCCTTATAGCCATAGCCTTCGCCGCCATTGAACACGATATTTCCGACGTCGAGGAACTTTTCGTTAGCATACTTCCAGATCTTTGAGCCGGTCTGATCGTTCTTATATACGAGAGTCCACTTTGCAGGGTCTGCGCCGTTTTCGGGAGAAGCGTTGATAACAGGCTTTGCACCTTCGCCGTATGCAGAAAGAGTGAGGTCATTGCCGAGAGCTATTGTTTCTCTCCACATATCGCCTCTCTTGAGAAGGATAGCATCTCCTGCACGTGCAAAAGATATTGCGCGTCTTATAGAAGCAAAAGGTGTTGCCTCGGAAAGACCATCGTTCTTGTCGTCACCTGCGCAAGAGGATACATAGTAAACCTTGCCCTTGATTTCGGAAAGAGGCATATTGGGAGTGTTTCTGATTTCCTCTATTCTCTTTTCTTCAAGTGCATCATACTCTGCAACCTTTGCGTTACCCTTTGCAAAATCAAAGAGCTTTTGCTCGCCAACCTTTTCAACAATTGAGTTAATGGGGTCGTCTACCGCATATGTCCATTCGCCGTTCATTTCAACGTGCTCAAGAGTTGCCTCTGCAATATCGGCAAATGCCCAGTGTGTACCGTCAACGTCAACAAAGAGAGTGTAGATATCGCCGGGAATCTGCTCAGGCTTTCTGCTCACGCCTCTTGCTCTGTTGATAATGGTAACAACCTGTGCACGAGTGATTGTTCTGTCAGGAAGGAATGTTCCGTCCTCGTATCCGCCGATAAGTCCTGCGGAAGCCGCCGCCATGATTGCCGCATACTTTGGATGAGCCTCTGTTACGTCTTTAAAGGTCTTTTTATTGGAAGCATCTTCCTTTGCAAGACCCATGTTATAAACAAGCTCTGCAAACTCGGCTCTTGTAATATTCTGCTCGGAGAGGAATGTTCCGCTGTACGCCTTGAGAAGTCCCTTTGCCTCGCAGAAGGAAATATACTTGGTGTACCACTTGTCAGCCGCAACGTCTGTAAACGCAGTTGTGGTGTTCTTTGCGATATTTTCTTCTGTGTCGAGAAGTCTTGCAACAACTGTGCAAGCCTCGGCTCGGGTCATTGTCTTGTTAGGCTTAAAGGTTGCATCGTTATAGCCTGTCATATATGCCTTGTGGGTTGTGAGGTCAGGCTTTTCACGGAAGAACATAACACGGCTGATATACATTGTGTCGTCCTTGCTGAAGTTGAACAGTTCGCCGTTACCGAAAGGACGAATGTGCATCTGACGCATTCTGTGGTCATCTGCGGTTGCAGGGTCAAGAACCTCGGGAAGCATTGTGTAATCAAACCATGCGGTTGTCCACTGATTTGTAACAAGCTTGTTGAGGGATTCTGCCTGAGCACTCTTTCCTGCAGGGAAAAGGTTTCCGTTTCTCATGATAGCGGTATACATTCTTGCATCAACGGGGTTTTCGGAAACGTACTTATACTCAATTCCAATCCAATGGAAAACATTGAGGTCGATATTCGCCGAAAGATACTGATAACCGTCAATTGTAAATCTTTTTCCTGCTTCGGACTCGGGATTGGGAACAACCTTGACGCAGCTCTTGCCGTCCTCAACAACCTCTTCAACCGTACCTGTAGGCTGACGGTTTACAATACCGTTCTGATAATCGCAGAAGTTGAGAGCAATAAACTCTTCGTTGGATTCAATGTTCCATTCTGCAGTATAGGTGATAGTTCCGTCACCTGCCGTAAACTCCTCGCCGGGCTGATAAATCTTGCCGTCGGTGTTGTTCTTCCAGCCAAGGAAGGTCGCCTTATGTGCAGGGAAAGTTATAAAGTCCGCAGAGGGAATCTTATACTTTTCGCCTGTCTTTACAACAAGAGGCTCCATTTCGCCCTGTGCATCGGGGTTGCCCTTAAGGAACTCAATTGTAGCCTTGGAGTTGGGGTCGGGATTGTTTTCATAGAAGGTGTAATAAGCTATGTAAAGCACATCGGTAGGCTTCAACTGACTAACGCCGACACCGGGAAAAGGACGGAAATGCACCTGATTTATCCAGGGCTTTTCAGTCTGGTTAACCTTCATTGTGGAGCTGAAAGAGAAGTATGCCTCTGCCCACTGATTTGTGACGATTTTCTCGTTTGCATCAACCGCAAGGCTTGGCGTAGCCTTGGTGTTGCCGGGGAGAATGTTAAACCATGGTTTGCCGGCATATGTTGGGTCATCCGTTGCGTAGTAATATGTAACGCCGACATACTTATACTTTGGCACTTCAACCTTTGCCTCATAGTTTGCAAGGGAATAGCAGTCAATATTAAGACCGCTTGCCTTTGCCGCACCTTCGGCATTGGGAGTGGGAGTAAACTTGATGGCGTTTTTGCCCTCAAAGGTCACGTTTCTTTCAACATTTGCAGACGGAACATGGTTAACCGTTCCGCCGATAACCTGACTTGCGTCAAAGCGGATATATCCGTCTCCGACTTCGGGTTGATACTTCGCAGGCTCTGCAGCGTTAACCACAAGGCTGAACGAAGCGAGAATCATGATAATGCTGAGAATAAGAGATAAAGACTTTTTCATGATTTCCTCCTGAAATATATTTTTGTGGGAATATTCATCAATAATCCCCTACGCTACTATTTTACATCAAACCACCGCAAAAGTCAACAGAAAGATTTTTTCACATCGTAAAGAAAATGGCGGTTTACAGCCTAAAAATTGCGGTTTAGTCCCAAATTTTTGATGTTTAAACGTAATTTTTTTGGTTTTTGTGCTATTTATACAAACAGGTGACAAAAACTTTGTTACAACTGACAGTTTCCATTTAAAACACACATTGCCTGCCATTTTTTGGCGCAAAAAACGCAAAAAAGTTGCGTGTAAAACCTCCCCACAACAAAAACTCAGTTTTATCAAATCAAACAAAATCGGGACAAGCATGCAAATGCTCGCCCCGAAGCCAAAAATTTTTCTTTATTTGTCAAAAAGTTTAAGGAGAGTTTCGCCCTTGGCGATATAAACATTCGCTGTCTTTTTAATCTCGTCCTGACCGTAATTATAATCGTCATAAATGCCAACGGTTTTCATGCCGATTGAGTGTGCTGTTTCAATTGCAACATGAGAATCCTCAAAAACACAGGTTTCTTCAAGGGCTGTGCCGAGCTTTTGCATGGCAATAAGATATATGTCGGGTTTATCCTTGCCTTTGCCTATATCCGCACAGGAAAGCACGTCTGAAAAATACTTACCCAGTCCGCAATGTTCAATTGCAATTTTCACAAGTCTCAGATCCGTCGCCGATGCAACACACATTTTTACGCCCTTTTGCAAAAGTGTTTCAAGAAACTCCTTTACTCCGTCCTTTACCTCAACCTCATTTGCATAAAAATCCTCTATGATTTTGTCCGCAGCTTTAAGGACCTTGTCGCTTTCATCGCAGAAATGATATATGCCGTTTATATATTCCGTCGCTTCAACAAGTGTCATTGTGCGTATTGCCTTATCGTCCTTTTGCGCCGGTCGGAAGCCTTGCTTTCCGAGGAACATCTGCCCGAATTTTTCCCACATCACGTCCCAGATTATAAGGGAATTTATAAGCGTTCCGTCCAAATCAAAAATTGCGCCTTTGATTGAGTTTATCATAGTTTTGTCTCCTTACACATTTTGTTTGATTCCGCTTTGACTTGCTCATATTTCAATTTTTTCGAGTTGCATCCATTCTTTTCAGATCTGTTGTCACATATCTGCGTTTCAATTATATCACACCTCATCCCAAAAGTCAACACTTACCATAAATCAACGTAAAAAAGTGAAAAAGGGGGCGAGTTTACATTTTTCGTCAAATTCTTCATAAATAATTTATACATCTCTGTTGAAGAAAAGGGAGAAGCATGATATTATATACGTGGAAAACAAGCGGCAAAGCCTTTGTGCCGCAGACAAACGAAAAAGGCATATAACTATGTTTAATAAAACGAAAGGAACGGTAACAAAAATGAGAAAGCTTTTCACATCCGAATCCGTTACAGAAGGACATCCCGACAAAATTTGCGACAACATTTCCGATGCTGTCCTTGACGCCATTCTTACAGAAGACCCCAATGCAAGAGTTGCCTGCGAGGTTGCAGTAACAACAGGTCTTGTGCTTGTTATGGGCGAAATCTCCTCCAAGTACACTCCCGACGTTCAGAAAATCGCCCGTGAAACAATAAGAGAAATCGGTTACGACAGAGCAAAGTTCGGCTTTGACTGCGACACCTGCTCGGTTGTAAGCTCCATCCACGGTCAGTCCCCTGACATCGCCGCAGGCGTAGATAAGTCGCTTGAAGCAAAGAACGGCGAAAAGGCAGGTAAGCTTGACATCGGTGCAGGCGACCAGGGTATGATGTTCGGCTATGCGTGCAACGAAACTCCCGAGCTTATGCCGCTTCCCATTTCCCTCGCACACGCTCTTTCAAAAAAGCTCACCGAGGTTAGAAAGGATGGCACACTCAAGTATCTCCGTCCCGACGGAAAAACACAGGTTACTGTTGAATATGAAGACGACAAGCCCGTGAGAATCCACACAATTGTTGTTTCCACACAGCACTCCGACAGAATCCCTCTCTCCACTATCACAAACGATATAACAAACCTTGTAATTCTTCCCACAATGCCCGAAGACCTCATGGACGAGAATACCCGAATCCTTGTTAACCCCACAGGCAGATTTGTTGTGGGCGGCCCCAACGGCGACAGCGGTCTCACAGGACGCAAGATTATCGTTGACACCTACGGCGGATATGCACGTCATGGCGGCGGCGCATTCTCCGGAAAAGACCCCACAAAGGTTGACAGAAGCGGCGCATATGCGGCAAGATACGTTGCGAAGAATATTGTTGCTGCAGGCATCGCAGACAAGTGTGAGGTTCAGATTGCATATGCTATCGGCGTTGCAAACCCCGTTTCCGTTCTTGTAAACACATTCGGCACAGGCAAGTATGACGACGTAAAGATCGCAGAGGCTGTTGCAAAGGTGTTTGACCTTCGTCCTGCGGCTATCATCGAAAAGCTCGCACTTCGCCGTCCTATCTACAAGAGACTTGCTTCTTACGGTCACATGGGTCGTGAAGATCTCGGCGTTACATGGGAAACAACCGATATGAAAGACAAGCTTGTTGATGCTCTTAAATAATTTTCTTTGATATTGTATGCAAAAGAATTGCCCGACACAAGTTTTAAACCTGTGTCGGGCTTGCATTTATCTCTTTTTGTTTCTCTTTGCGACGGCTCCATGATTTCCGCCATTTCCCCTCTTGTCGGACTCAACAAACTGCCGTGATGGTGCTTTCCTTGTGCCGGATTTTGCTCTTTGTCCGGAAGTGGATTTGCCTGCGGAGTTCTTGTGCGCACTTGCACCGGAAAGCTTTGCGTTTTTACGTCCGTCAACCATTTTTTCCTTTCCGGGAACATATCCTAAAAGAACATTTGCATCCCGTCTTCCTGTTTCGGCAATGGCTTTTCTCACAAGCTCAGCGTTTTCACGGCGATTGTACTGCAGAAGCGCACGCTGTATCTTCTTTTCCTCATAGCTCTTAGGGACATACACATTCTCGCCTGTAAAAGGGTCAATACCCGTGTAATACATGGTGGTTGAAGCAGTACCCGGTGTGGGATAAAAATCCTGCACCTGCTCGGGACGTACACCATTCTTTTTGAGATACAGAGCAAGGTCAAGTGCCTCGTTCAGCGTGCTTCCCGGGTGTGAGGACATAAGATACGGCACAAGATACTGTTCAAGTCCTGCCTTTTTTGTTTCGCCAAAGTAGCGTGAACAAAACTCATTGTACACCGAAACCTCGGGTTTACCCATATACTTGAGAACTTTTGGGGAAATGTGTTCGGGGGCAACCTTAAGCTGACCGCTGACGTGATTTCTCACAAGCTCACCTAAAAATTCGTTTCCGTGTTGCTTGTCCGCAATGAGATAGTCAAACCGAACGCCCGAACGCACAAACACCTTTTTAACACGGTCAATTTTCGCCATATCACGAAGAAGCTCGGTATATTCAGAATGGTCGCAAATAAGATTCTTGCAGGGCTTTGGTGACAAACATCTGCGCTTTTCACAAACTCCCCTCTTGCCCTCTCGAACATCCTTGCAAGGTCCGTATCGGAAATTCGCCGTCGGTCCTCCAACATCATGTATGTAGCCTTTAAAGCCGGGAAGTGTGGTAAGCAGCTTTGCCTCCGCAAGGACGGATTCACGGCTTCGGGAGGAAACATTGCGTCCCTGATGATATGCAATTGCGCAAAATGCGCAACCGCCAAAGCAACCCCTGTTGTGTGTGATTGAAAACTCAACCTCGGTTATGGCAGGCACGCCGCCGAATTTGTCGTAATAAGGATGCCATCTGCGTGTAAAAGGCAGGCTGTAAATCTTATCAAGCTCGGAACGCGTAAGAATGGGTGCCGGAGGATTCTGAACAACAACGCAATTGTCATAACGTTCAAGCACCGCTTTTCCGTGTGAGTCGGTGTTGCTGTACTGTGTCATAAATGCCTTTGCATAGGCTGCCTTGTCGGTTTTGAGGGTGTCATAATCAAAAGTTTCAGCATATTCACCCTTCGGCGTATAATCAAGAGGTGCTGTGACAACAGTTCCTGCAACATCCTTGATTTTCTTTATGGGAACACCTTTATCAAGGAGCTTCGCAAGAGCAACAAGCGTATGCTCACCCATGCCATAACTCAAAATATCCGCACCCGAATCAATAAGGATACTGCGCCGCACCTTATCATCCCAATAGTCATAATGGGCAAAACGTCTGAGAGAAGCTTCAAGACCGCCGATAATAATGGGAACATCGCCATAAGCCTCACGGATTCTGTTGCAATACACAATAACGGCTCTGTCGGGTCGCATACCCGCCCTGCCTCCGGGGGAATAATAGTCCTCGCCACGGCGTTTTTTGGAAGCTGTATAATGTGCGACCATTGAGTCAAGGTTTCCTGCGCTCACAAGAAAAGCAAGTCTTGGCTTTCCGAACCTGCAAACGCCCATACCGCTGTCCTTTTTAAAGGCAGTTTTCCATTCGGGTTGGGGAATAATTCCCACAGTGAACCCTGCCGCCTCAAGAACACGTCCGATAAGAGCCGTGCCAAAGGATGGGTGGTCGACATAAGCATCTCCGCTGACGTAGACAAAATCCGGGCGGTCGATTCCCTCGGGAAGTTCTTCCGGAAATATGGGAAGCGGCTTTTGACCAAGATTAACATATTTTTCGGACATATACAGATTCCTCCTTTCGTGTGCGCAGCACATTTGTACCCTGTTATTTTACCACAAAGTTATGAACGTTTCAAGGGGAATTGAAATATTCACTTTTTTGTGGTATAATCGGACAAAGAAACAGGTAGCAACAGCAAGTTTCTTGACAAATTTTAATCCCTGCGATATAATCGTTGCGAGGTGATAAAATATGGATACAAAAAATATTATTTTTGAACTCAGAACAAAAAAAGGTCTGTCACAGGGTGAGTTGGCGGAAAAGGTATTTGTAACCCGTCAGGCTGTTTCACGTTGGGAAAACGGAAAAACCATCCCCGATACCGAGACCTTAAAACTATTGTCAAAGCTGTTTGACGTTTCAATCAACACTCTTCTCGGCTCACCGAGGCAACTTATTTGTCAATGCTGCGGTATGCCCCTTGAAGATTCCAATACGAGCCGTGAAACAGACGGTTTCTTCAATGAAGAATACTGTAAATGGTGTTATGCTGACGGTGAGTATATGTATCATAATATGGATGATTTGATTGAAGTCTGCGTAAAAAACATGACAAGCGAACACTTTTCTTCTGATCAGGCACGCACATATATGAAGGAAATGCTCCCGAAGCTCGATTATTGGAGGCAGTATAAATACCTCGGTGACCCGGGAAAGTTTGAAGAATTCAAGCAACAGCTTATCAATGAGTTTAATAGTCTGAACATCGAAGGAATGCCCAAGGTTGAAAAGCTTTATGCGCTTGTCGGAGGATACATCAATCTTGAATACCGTCTCCCAAACGGTAAAACCGTAAAATTTCTTGATGACAACGCAACGTATCTTGGAAATCAACTGGAATGTGAGTTCGGCGGCGAGCGGTGTTTTGGAATTGTCGCAAATATGGAGTTTTTGCTTGTATGTACTTACGAAGAAGGCGGTGCAAACCCGGAGTTGATTATATACAAGAAGAGATAACAAATATCAAATTGTCGTACAGACAAGAGTGGAGAAAAATCTCCGCTCTTGTTATGTTCAGGGGAATTGAAATATTCACTTTTTTGTGCTATGATAAAGGTGACTGATAAAAAGGTTTCAAAAAGGGTTTACAGGTGAGTTGGCATGGAGAAAGTTATAGTAATCGGTTGCCCGGGAAGCGGAAAGAGTACATTTTCAAAAGCATTGCATAGAATCACGGGCATTCCGCTGTTTCATCTTGACATGATGTATTGGAACGAAGATAAAACAACCGTTGAAAAAGAGGTTTTTCTTAACAGGTTGTCAAGGGTAATTCAAAATGACAAGTGGATAATTGACGGCAATTACAGTTCAACAATGGAGTTAAGAATGAGAGCGTGCGACACGGTTATTTTTCTTGACTATCCGACAGATGTTTGCCTGAGCGGCATCAGAGAAAGAAAAGGAAAACCGAGAAGCGATATGCCGTGGACAGAGCCCGATGAAGATGATGAGGAATTTATCTCTTTTATAAAAAACTACAATTCGCAAAGCAGACCAAAAGTAATGGAGCTTTTAAAAAAATACTCTCAAAAAGATATTTATATATTTTCAACCCGTGCCGAGGCGGATGCTTTTTTAACCGGAATAAAACTATAAAGTTTGAAGTTTTATAAACACAAACCAATATAAATTTGCTCACACCCACAGGTACTTAACACGCCAAAGGCACATTTTACTCCCCAATTTGAATTCCACAAATACCGAAAAGAATTCAATTCATCAAAAAAAGACCTCAACTCAAAGTTAAGGTCTTTTTCTGGTGCTCCTGCGGAGAGTCGAACTCCGGACAACTTGCTTAAAAGTCAAGTGCTCTACCTACTGAGCTACAGGGGCGTTCAATATTCACGCCCATTAGTATAACACAAACAAGCCAAAAAGTCAAGTGTTTTTTTAAGAATTTACATTTGTTACAAATGATTTTTTCTATGAGAAGCAAATTGTGTTAAGAATTAACAAATTTCGTGCGTAAATCTTGACGTTTCACCCATTTTATGATAAAATATCCATACTTCACATGGGAGTCTTCACAAAGTCTTCCCTTTTTAGTATTATTCTAAAATTTTATTTTGCTCGAAAGGATTTAAAAAATGAAAAAGAGTAACGTTTCTGCGCTTACAAGACTTGCAATTCTCACCGCACTTGTTTTCGTGCTTCAATTCTGGGGCATAACCATAAAAATCGGTCCCACAAGCTTCAGCCTTGTTCTTGTCCCCATCGCAATCGGCGCAATGCTCTGCGGTCCCGGTGCAGGTGCATTCCTCGGATTCATTTTCGGTGCAATCACCCTTTGGGGCGGAATTTCCGGCGGAGATTTCTTCACTGCAACGCTCTTTAATGCACAACCCTTCGCAACTGCTGTGATTTGCCTTGGCAAGGGAATCCTTGCAGGTTTTGTTCCCGGCGTAATCTATAAAGCCCTTAAAAATGTCAACGATTTTGCCGCATCCGTTGTTGCTGCGCTCAGCGCACCTATTGTAAACACCGGTCTTTTTGTTCTCGGCTGCTTCTTCCTCGTTTCGGAAACGCTCAACGCAAACCTTGCAAACTTCGGTGTGGCAGAGGGCACAACACTTGTTTACTTTGTTTTCATCGGCTGTGCAGGCTTAAACTTTGTCGCCGAATTTCTTGTCAACACTCTCCTTTCCCCTGCAATCCACAGAATTATCAAAGCAGTTGACAAGCGTATATAATCAAAAAATTACACCGTCGAAAGGACGTGCAGATTTTGAAAATAATCATAGGAATTGACGTTGGTGGCAGCACAACAAAAATCGTTGGCTTTTACACCGACGGAATGAAAATGATAAGTCCGATGTTCGTCAAAGCAGGCGACCCTGTTGCATCGGTCTATGGTGCATTCGGAAAGTTCACCTCGGAAAACAATATTGCAATTTCGGATGTTGAAACGGTCATGATGACAGGTGTCGGTTCATCTTATATCGGAGATGACATTTTCGGCATACCCACACGCCATGTAACCGAATTCACCTGCGTTGGTCTTGGCGGACTCTATCTTTCGGGGCTTCGTGATGCCGTTGTTGTGAGCATGGGAACAGGAACAGCAACAGTTCATGCCAAAAGCCTTGGAAACGGATATGATGCAAAGGTTGAATATCTTGGCGGAACGGGTGTCGGCGGTGGAACAATTGTCGGTATGTCAAAAAAAATGCTCGGCGTTTCCCACGTTGAAAACATTGTTGAGCTTGCCAGGGACGGAAACCTTTCAAATGTTGACCTCATGGTTTCTGACATCACCTCAAAGGACATTCCCGGTCTTGGCTTCGAAACCACTGCGGCAAACTTCGGAAAGCTCAGCGACGTTGCCCACAGAGGCGACATTGCCCTTGGTATTCTGAATATGGTTTTTGAATCTGTTGGAATGCTCAGCGTTTTTGCGGCTCACAGAGTTGGTGTCAAGGACGTTATTCTCACAGGAAACCTGACGACAATTCCCCAATCCGAGGTAGTTTTCAAAAAGCTTTCAGAGATGTTCGGCATGAACATGATTTTCCCCGAAAATGCACGTTATGCAACAGTTGTAGGAACGGCTCTTGCATATTTCACCGAGCAAAAATAAAAATGTAATTACAATGGTGCGATTGCGACATTAACGTAATTCGCACCAATTTGTATTTATTCATTGAGTTTAGTTTGAATTTATAAAACTACACTTTTTATTTTGACAAAAATCACACTACCGTCGCCCCAAGTCAGACAAGGAGGAGCAATGAGAGATTCCCGCCATTTAAAATCCCTTTGTGCGGCATTTCCGCACACCATTCCCATAATGACCGGCTTTTTATTTCTCGGCTTTACATATGGCGTTCTCATGAACACCAAAGGTTTTGGAATAATGTTGCCGCTTATAATCAGCATTTTTGTTTTTGCCGGCTCAATGCAATTTGTCATGGTTGATTTATTGCTTTCCGTATTCAATCCATTGCAGGCGTTTTTGATGACACTTATGGTCAACGCACGCCATCTCTTTTATGGAATTGCGCTTCTTGACAAATACAAATCTCTCGGCAAAAAGAAACCATATATGATTTTCGGACTTACGGATGAAAGTTTTTCTGTCAACTGTTCGGCAAATATTCCGGAGGGAATTGACAAAGGACTTTTCATGTTCTGGGTGACACTTCTGAATCACATCTATTGGGTAACTGGGACGATTCTCGGCTCGGTGCTTGGTTCGTTCATACATTTCAGCACAGAAGGACTTGACTTTGTACTGACAGCCATGTTTGTTGTTATATATCTTGAACACTTTTTATCGGAAAAGGATCACACAAGCAGCATTTGCGGAATAATTCTTTCTCTTATATGCCTTTTGATTTTCGGAGCTGACAGCTTTATAATTCCCTCGATGCTTGTCATTCTTATTGCGCTCACTCTCATGCGAGGCGCACTTGAAAGGGGTGGAAAGATATGAGCATGACATTTTCACAAATGCTTTTGACGGTTATTGCGGTTGTTCTTGGAACGATGCTGACTCGTTTTCTGCCCTTTATACTTTTCCGTTCGGACAAACCAACACCAAAATACATAGAGTATCTCGGAAAAGTTCTGCCGGCGGCAGTTTTCGGTATGCTTGTCGTTTACAGCTTTAAAAATGTTGATTTGCTTTCGGGAAGCCATGGTATTCCCGAGCTTATAGCCGTCGTTGTTACAGCACTTCTCCACATTTGGAAACGTCAGACACTCCTCTCAATTGCCGGTGGCACTATTGTTTACATGGTTTTGGTACAGGTGGTATTTTAATATATATGTGGGGCGCTGCCCCACTCCCTTATTCAAGTGCGTTATGTGGGGCGCTGCCCCACTCCCTTATTCAAGTGCATTATGTGGGGCGCTGCCCCACTCCCTTATTCAAGTGCATTATGTGGGGCGCTGCCCCACTCCCCGCTTAAGGACTTTTTGAAAAAAGTCCTTAAGAATCCCAAAAACTTCAAAACAAGAGAAAACATAGTCTTTCGTTGTGTTTTCTCTTTTTTAGGGTTGACAAAAAAACCCTTTTATGTTATAATTAGCTTGCTACACGAAACTTATATTTGACTTTCTGTTTGTGCGTGCATTTTTTGGTAAAAATGCAGGCTCTTTTCCACATGCTCAAACAGTAAGCGTAAGGAAGTTTTGTGTAGCAGCAATTCGGAGTCATGCGTTTTTCGGTGCGTGGCTTTAAGTTGCGCACTTTTTATTTTTCAAGGAGGATTTTTATGAAAAAGCACTTATTGTCAATTTGCATCGTAGTCTTCTTATCCATTTTTTCATCCCTATTCACAACTGTTTCGGCGTTGTTCCCCGCAGGTTTTGGTAGTATTGCATTTATCGTTGACGGGTCTGGAGGAGTTCAGGGAGACTGGCAACCATTAACAACATCAGGCAAGTGTGGCGATAATTTAAAATGGAGTTTTGACGAATCGTCAGGAATGTTAACTATTACTGGAAAAGGACCAATGTATAGTTTCGAAAATCCTTCCTCCAATCCTTGGAATGAACACAACAGAAATAGTGAGTTTTATAATTTAAGGCTTGGATACAGCGTTGCTAGTATAGGATATATGGCTTTTCAAAACAGTTGTGTTCAAAGAGCATGGCTGGATTCGCAGTATTTAGAATACATTGATTGTTTAGCATTTTCCAACTGCACTGATTTAGTAGAAGTAAGATTGTATTATGGATTAAAAAGAATAGGTGAAAGAGCATTTGAAAATTGCTCAAATTTGCCTATCATAACAATTCCAAAGACCGTAACAGTAATCGAAAAAGATGCCTTTATAGGTTGTAACAAACTTACTATATGCGGATTCCCCGGAAGTTACGCCGAAACATATGCAAATGAAAACAACATTCCCTTTGAACCAATAGAAATCAAACCAGGAACAATTGTAAATCACTATCAAAATACCGATATAAAAGCCTTTATTGACAGCAAAGCTATTCGTTCTTACAATATCGATGGTAACACCGCAATTATTGCAGAAGATTTAGCAAAATATGGTTTCAGTGTAGAATGGAATGATAAAGAGCGTTCTTTGAATATCTTCAATGACAACAAAACAGTAATTGGCGGCGTCGAAGGAACTCCAACAAAGGGTAGAATAGGAACTCGTGCAGGATATGTTTATCACACTGACATCGTTACTTATGTCAACGGAAAACAAGTTACAAGCTACAACATCGGCGGAATGACCGCCATTATAATTGACGACCTCTCTGCTTTCGGTAATATTTCATGGGATGGCATCACAAGAACTATTTCATTTACAAGATAGAAATACAGGAGCCTGAAAAAATCAGAGGGAAACCGCCATCGGTTTCCCTCTTAAATTTATGTTTGTGTCAAATCAATACGCTTTGCCCCAGAGAATAATGGTGTCTGTTTCCTTGCCGCAGCAAACGCACTTATGTGACTTAACCTCTCCGCCTACCTCGTTGGCATCAAAAGGCATACAACGGCTTGTTATATCTGCCTTTTCCTTGAGCTCAAGCTCGCAGTCAAGACCGCCACACCAATATGTCTTGATAAAGCCGGGCTTATTTGCCGCAATGTCGATAATTTCGTCCATTGTTTCGGCAGTATAGGTCATGGAATTTCTTCTCGCCTTTGCCTTTTCATACATATCCTTGGTGATAGTGTCAAGGAGTGCAGTAATTGTTTCTGCAAGATTATCAAGGCTTGCTGTTATCTTTTCACCGTTGTCACGACGTGCAAGAACGCAAACATTGTTTTCAATATCGCGGGGACCAATTTCAAGTCTTACAGGAACACCTCTCATTTCATGCTCCGCAAACTTCCATCCGGGGCTCTGGTCACGCTCGTCAATTTCAACACGAACCGACTTTTTAAGCTCTGCCATAATCTCTCTTGCCTTTTCAACAACGCCCTCTTTGTGCATCTGAACAGGAACAACAACAACCTGTGAGGGAGCAATTGCAGGAGGAAGAACAAGTCCGTTGTCATCGCCGTGGGTCATGATAATACCGCCGATGATTCTTGTGGACATACCCCAGGAGGTCTGTGAACAATACTTGAGAGTGTTGTCCTTGTCAAGATACTTTATATCAAATGCCTTGGCAAAGCCATCGCCGAAGTTGTGGGATGTACCGGACTGAAGCGCACGTCCATCGTGCATAAGTGCCTCAATTGTATATGTGGCTTCCGCACCTGCGAACTTTTCCTTGTCGGTCTTTCTTCCCTTTACAACGGGGATTGCAAGATAGTTTTCGCAGAAGTCAGCGTAAACGCCAAGCATCTTGATTGTTTCTTCCTGTGCTTCAGCAGCTGTTGCGTGCATTGTGTGACCTTCCTGCCAATGGAATTCACGGCTTCTGAGGAAAGGACGTGTTGTTTTCTCCCAACGCACAACGCTGCACCACTGGTTGTAAAGCTTGGGCAAATCTCTGTAAGACTTGATAATGTTTGCATAATGCTCGCAGAAAAGTGTTTCGGAGGTAGGACGAACGCAAAGACGCTCTGTAAGCTCCTCACTTCCACCATGTGTTACCCATGCAACCTCAGGCGCAAAGCCCTCAACATGGTCCTTCTCCTTATTGAGAAGGCTTTCGGGAATAAACATAGGCATTGCAACATTGCAGTGACCTGTTTCCTTGAACATTCTGTCAAGTGTTCCCTGAATGTTTTCCCAGATAGCATAGCCATAAGGTCTGATAATCATGCAACCCTTGACGCTGGAATAATCCACAAGGTCTGCATTTTTAACTATATCCGTGTACCATTTTGCAAAATCAACATCTCTTGACGTGATTTTTTCAACTTTCTTGTCTGCCATGATTTTATGTCCTTTCAAATTTTTTCATATTTCGCCTCGCCGGTGGGGCGTTCCTTTCTTGAAAGAAAGGAACCTAAAGAACTTTATATCAAAATAAACTTTACAAATTATATCAGCTTTTTAAACGCATCCATATACTTTTCCAACATCTCGTCTGTTGCCGCCTTTTCGCTTCCCGAAACCATGTAATATACCTTCACTTTTGGCTCTGTTCCCGACGGACGGATAACAACGCTTGAACCGTCCTCCAGGCGGAAATACAAAACATCTGACTTCGGAAGTCCCGTTTCCTTTTCAGCCTCGCCAACCATTGACCTTATTTTGCCACTCTTGTAGTCGGCAACGGAAACAATTTTTGTGCCGCCGAGAAGCGCAGGTGGCGTGTTTCTGAGATTGCTCATGAGCTTCGCTGTCTTTTCCTTGCCGTCAAGACCACTCATTTCAATGCTCACAACTTTCTCTGCAAAATAACCGTACTTTGCATAAACTGCCTCCATAGCATCATAAAGCGTCATACCCTTGTCAGCATACGAAGCCGCCATTTCGGTTATAAGAAGCGTTGCACAAACAGCATCCTTGTCACGGGCATATGTGCCGCTGAGGTAGCCATAACTTTCCTCAAAGCCGAGGATATAGGTGTGAGAGCCTGTCTTTTCAAACTCTTTTATTTTTTCGCCGATAAACTTGAAGCCTGTGAGAACGTCCATCATTGTGACACCGTTCTTTTCACAAACCTTTCTTGCAAGCTCGGTTGACACGATTGACTTTATCACGCAGGCATTATCCGCAAGAGTCCCCTGCTCACGTCTGCCCGTGATAATATAGTCGCAAAGGAGAACGCCAACCTGATTTCCTGTCAGGCAAACAAATTCGCCGTCCTCTTTCTTAACAACAATTCCCGTTCTGTCAGCATCGGGGTCTGTGCCGATAACAAGGTCACAGCCGTGTTCCTTTGCAAGAGCAATTCCAATGTCAAAGCAATCTTTGTTTTCGGGATTGGGAGTTTTAACCGTGGGGAAGTTTCCGTCGGGCTTCATCTGCTCATCAACGCAAATAAGGTGCTTGATTCCGGCACGCTTAAGCGTTTCGGGAACAAGAGCCGCGCCCGTTCCGTGAAGTGGTGTGTAAACCACCTTGAAGCTGTCGGCAAGCTTTGGGATTATATGAGGATTGATTCTTTCACGAAGAATGGTGTCAATAAACTTGTCGTCAACAGCCTTTCCTATAACCTCAACGATTCCGCTTTCAACTGCCTTTTCAAAATCCATAACTTCAACAGAGAAAATGTCTGTAGCCGCTATCTCTGCCGCAACAATTTCAGCATCCTCCGGGGAAAGCTGTGCGCCGTCCTCCCAATATACCTTGTAGCCGTTATACGCCTTGGGATTGTGGGAAGCAGTTACATTGATACCCGCAATTGCACCAAGCTCACGCAAAGCAAATGAAAGCTCCGGCGTAGGTCGTGGCGCATCGAAAATGTAAGCCTTAACACCGTTTGCCGCAAGAACTCCTGCGGAAACACGGGAGAAAAGCTCGGAGTTGTTTCTCGTGTCGCACGCAATAACAACGCCCCTCTTTTCGCCGCCGTTCTTTTTAACAAGGCTTGCAACGCCCTGTGTTGCCTGAGCAACGGTGTATATATTCATGCCTCCGATTCCGCATTGCATAATACCGCGAAGTCCTGCCGTACCAAAAGAAAGCGGACCTGTGAAGCGTGCTTTTATCTCATTCTCGTTGCCGTCTATAGCCTTGATTTCGGCTTTAAGACTTGCTTCGAGGTTTTCATAGTTTTTCCATTTGTTAAATTCTGTCATGTATGACATAGGTATTTCATCCTTTCCGGGGGTGGGTGTGAATTTCAATCTGTTTGCAAAGTAAATGTGCAGATATTACCAAGAGAATCCTTGTTCAAGGCAACACCACTGCACAATACTTTATTATTCAAGAGTTACTCTTTATAGCCTTTGCAAGCTGGTCGGGACACGAGGTTGGCTTAAAACCGCATTTTATCCCCTCAAGACGTTTTGCCGCCTCGTTTGCATCCATGCCCTCTATAAGTGCACAAATGCCCTGCGTGTTTCCGCTGCAGCCACCGCTGAAACGAAGGTCACGAACTTTCCCCTCGTCGTCAATTTTAAAGCTGATTGCCCTTGAACATACTCCCTTGGGAGTATATGAAACTTCTTTCATTATTGTCTTTTCCTTTCCTTTGCAACAACTTGCAACGGGAATTTTTTCTTATATATTGTGCTGTAAAAACCTCTGTCAGCTTGTTTTTTGCCATGAGGGTATAATCCGACACAATATTACTCTTTATTATAACACATATCTTCGATAAATAAAAGGGGTTAAACAAAAAATTAACATTTTAGGTTATATTTTCAGATTTTGTCAAATTCTTGGCAATATAAAATAATATGTTCACAGGCAGCGTGTGGAATTTTAATAAATTGCGGTTATAATTATTATATAAATAATTTATGGATGTGATAGAATGAAAGCACTCATAACCGGTGCAAGCTCCGGAATCGGAACAGATATTGCACGCTGCCTTGCAAAATCCGGGCACGACCTTATACTTGTTGCCCGAAGAAAAGAACGACTTGAAAGCCTTGCCGCAGAGCTTGGCGAAGAATTCGGAATAAACGTCGAGGTTATCCCGATGGATTTGTGCAGTGCGGAAAATTGCATGGCTCTTTATAAAGCCGTTGAGAACAAGAGCGTAGACATTGTTATAAACAACGCAGGCTTCGGACTCCTCGGCAGGTTTGTGGAAAACGACCTCGACCGCGAGCTTTCGATGATTGATCTTAATATCCGTGCCATGCACATTCTCACAAAGCTTTTTCTTCAGAGTTTTTACAGCAAAGGCAAGGGGAAAATCCTCAATGTCGCCTCCATTGGCGGTTATATGCCGGGTCCGCTTCTTGCAACATATTACGCCACAAAGGCATATGTCGTTAGCCTCACCCATGCAATCCGTGAGGAGGTACGCAAAGACGGTCTTTCAGATAGCATTTATGTTGGATGTCTGTGCCCCGGTCCTGTCAACACGGAGTTCTCCGACGTTGCAAACGTAAGGTTTTCTTTAAGCGGAAAATCCTCGCAATTTGTTGCAGAACACGCCGTGAAAATGATGTTCAAAGGAAAAGCCGCAATCTTCCCCGGAATTGACATAAAGTTTCTTGCATTTGCTTCAAGGCTTTTGTCAAATCCGCTTCTTGCAAGAATTTCATATAATGTTCAGCACAAAAAATACAGCCGATAATCATCGCTCACACAAGCCTCTTGCTTTATAAACAAATCCTTTTGATTCCGGCTTCCCATCGCCAATTTTTCCGGAACAAACCTGCTTTCCCATGCGTCTAATATTTATCACAAAGAAAGGAGCAAAAAAATGAAAAAGCTGACAGCCCTGATATGCGCAATTGTTGTTGCAGTTTCTGCGGCGGCTTGTTCACCTGTCACCGACGACAGCAACACCGATTTGCTTTCCGAAAATATCACCGCCGTCGATGCCGCCATTCCACAAAAGTCCGAAGCTTTGTCCCCTGATGAAAATGTCCCCGTATTCAAGCTCAACAGGTTGCCCGACATTGGAAAATACACCGACAGGGACGAAAAATTCAGTCGCTTTTATGCCGAACACACCGACAAGCTTATTCCTCGTGACGATTACGGAATGTTGATTCCCTTTGTCGGAAGCATAACCGAGTATTATCCGGCGGACCCGGAAGACAGATTTTTTGGTGGGAAAATGTCATTTGAAAACTACGGTCTTTGCACCCTTGACGGCAAAATCGTTGTTGATGCGGTCTATTCGGGAATTTATCCCCAGGACGATGGAAACGGTAACTACTATTATGTCCTCACAAAAGATCTTTCCTTCGACGAGAAAAACTATTCCACCAAAACCTATACCGCCGTTTGCTCCGTTGACGGATCGTGGATGACAGAGCTTGACGGCATGAGCCTTAATTATATTTATGGCAACGCAGAAGACGGAAACGGCAGACTTGTTGTAATGTCAGGTGATGTCATGAACGACTCTGATTTTACGTATAAGGTGCTTGATTTCAAAGGAAATGTGATTTACGAAGCAAGCGTTGAAAATGGCTGGATTTATTTCGGAAATTTCGGGAAAGACGGTCTTGCTCCTGTTGTCACCTCAACCTTCGGAGAAAACGCTTATTATGATGGATGTTATATTGACATAAACGGAAACAAGGTTGTTGGCGGCTTCAGTGATTGCGGTGAATTTACAGATGGCTTTGCGGTTGTGCGTTTTGATGTTCCGGGCAAAGAAAAAGACACCCAATCCCTTGCCGGCATTATCAACACACGAGGAAAACTTGTTATTCCTGCTCAATATGACAGCATTTTCGCCAATCCCAAAAACAAAATGTTCATAATGAGTAAAGACGGCGACCATTACCTTGCAAGCTATTCCGGTGGCAAAGACCTTTCCGAATCAATAATAAAGTTAGACACTCCTTTTGCCAACGGCAGCTATTCCTTTGTCGGCAAAAACAATGGTGTTCTCCACTTTTTCAGCCATCAGAACGGTGGGTATCATGAATTTACCAACCTTTCAACAGGCAAAAAGATAGTTTCCTCACAGCTCGGAGCTTCCCCAAACGTCTCTCCCAACTGGGATTCGGATATTTTCGCTCACCTTGACCACAACACCCGTGTATTCACCTTTATGGACAAATCAGGCAAAACACTTTACACCTACAAAGCCCCCTCCGGCAGTTCAGAATACTTTAATGCAATGGATGAGCGTTTCATAACAATGTATGTTGACGAAAACTACGAGGACACAGTTGTTATAGACCTTAAAGCAAAAAAAGAACTTGGCATTTTTGAAAACACAGGTGTCCACAACTGCATTGACGGAAGATTCCTTATTTTGTACAAATACATTCCCAATGAAGACCCAACTCTTCCCGGCACAGGCTTTTACTCGCTTTATGATGCCGAAACAGGAAAATATGTTCTTGAAAAAGCCCCCTATTTGCAGACCCTTGAAGTTTGCGGAAAAACCTATTTGCGCTATGTTGAAAATGAAATTATCCATCTTTCAAGCGTTTCAGACGGCAAACTGAATCCAATTGTCAAAGTAAGAAACCTAAAAACAGACTAACATATAAAACACTATAATCTGAAAGGAGTATCACAATGAAATTAACACTCAAAAGACTATCCACGCTGACACTCTCTGCGCTTCTGACCGCAAGCGCAATGCTTGTTTCCTGCTCACCGGATAACAACACCCCACCTGTAGATCCCCAAACCAATGATACCCCCACCGCTTCTGACACATCCGTAATCCCCGATAATTCCGACGTTGAAAACACAGGAAATTTCACTTTCACAACAGACAATTATCCTAAAATGGGCGGCTCTCTTGCGGCTCTCCCTCTTGGCGAAGCGGTGACCGCAACCGTGCTTGGCATTGACCGCGAAACAGCAAACTCAATGATTGTTTTTGAGGGTTCAACCACCGACAATTATGAGGCACTCGTTGACGGAACATTTGACATTCTTCTTGCATATGAACCATCTGAAGAGGCTTTGGAATATGCAAATCAAAAAGGCTTTGAATATGAGATGACAGCAATCGGTGCAGATGCTCTTGTGTTTATATGCAGTCTTAAAAACGAGGTTTCCTCTCTCACCACAAATCAAATCAAGCAAATCTATAAAGGCGAGATTACAAACTGGAAAACAGTTGGCGGCAAAGACCTTGAAATGATACCCTATCAGCGAAACCGTGACAGCGGAAGTCAGACACTTTTTGACAAGCTCATAAATCTCGGTGATGAGCTCATGGATCCGCCCACCTCCCTCAGAATCGGCTCAATGATAGGACTTCTTGAAGCTGTTGCCGAATATGATAACTCCGAGGGCGCATTGGGTTACACTGTTTATTACTATCTCACCAACATGGAAAGCGACAAGCTCGGAACAAGCAAAATACTCGCCGTTGACGGCATCAACCCCACCAACGAAACAATTGCCTCCGGCGAATACCCCTTTGTCAATGATTTCTATGTTGTAATTAACAAATCCCTTGCCGACGATGCACCTGCAAGAGTGCTGTATAACTGGATCACCTCCGAGCAAGGCAAGGAGCTTGTTGAAAGAGAAAATTACGTCGCAAAATAATAATAACCAAAAATTAAAAAGGGAAGGTTTTCAAGCCTTCCCTTTTTTGTTATCAATAAACGTTGCAAAACAAGCTTTGAATTCAAAGCAAAGCAAATATAACTTACGGCAACCCTCCCCCGTTTTCAAGCTTTTGAGGTTCACAATGTAAGCTTAAAGAAAAATTTAAAAGGGATGCTTTTTAAAAAAGTACCCCTTTTGAAAGTTAAAAACAACTTGAATTCCGGGCAAGTAAATCACCAAACATTAACTCTGTATCAGGTCGCAAAACCTGCGTACTGATTCTTATAAAGCTCAAAGTAGCTGCCCTGTTTTTCAAGAAGCTCCTCATGGCTGCCGCTTTCGGAAACTCTGCCATCGGCAACAACAATAATCATGTCCGCATCCTTGATAGTTGAAAGTCTGTGTGCGATTATAAGGCTCGTGCGTCCTTTCATAAGCTGAATCATAGCTTGCTGAATATTCATTTCCGTTCGGGTGTCAACGCTTGAAGTTGCCTCGTCAAGAATAAGAATTTTGGGGTCGGCAAGAACGGCTCTTGCAATTGCAAGAAGCTGACGCTGCCCCTGACTGAGATTGCTTCCGCTTTCGGTAAGCTTTGTAGCATAACCCTCGGGAAGACGCTCAATAAACTCGTCCGCATTTGCCATTGCCGCCGCACGCTTAACGTCCTCAAATGTGGCATTCTCGTTGCCGTAACGAATATTGTTTTCAATGGTGTCCGAAAACAATATTGTATCCTGCAAAACTATCGCAATGTTTTTGCGAAGTGAATTTTTCGTAATATCGGTTATATTTTTTCCGTCAAGGAGAATCTCTCCGCCATCAATTTCATAAAATCTCGTCAACAGATTTGCGACCGTCGTTTTGCCTGCACCTGTCTTTCCCACAATTGCAATTTTTTGTCCCGGCTTTACCTTCAGGTCAAAATCTTTAAGTACAGGCTCGCCCTCAACATATGAGAATTTAAGGTCGTTGAATTCAAGCGCACCCACAACACCCGTTTCACCAAGATCAATTGCACCCTCGTCAATTTCCGGCGGCGCATCCATTATTTCAAAAACACGTTCTGCACCGGCAATTGCTGTCTGAATGGCAGAATATTGGTTTGCAATTTCGTTAATGGGTCGGGTGAACTGCTTTGAAAGAGAGAGGAACGCCTGAATCACGCCAATTGAAATTGCTCCCTCTGTGCCATATGTTTTAATGGCAAGATATCCGCCCACAGCCGCAATACACAGATAACCAAGGTTTCCGATTATGTTCATAAGAGGACCCATAACTCCGCCAAAAATGTTCGCCTTAATTCCGACTTTACGCAAGTTTCTGCTGATTTCGCCGAAATTTCTTACGGCTTCGTCCTCTCTTCCAAAAGCAATTACTGTCTTATAACCCGTCACCATTTCCTCAACCTCTCCATTAAGAGAGCCGAGAATTTTCTGTTGTGCCTTGAAGAAACGCCTCATAAATTTTGAGAGGAACATTGTCACGCAAAGAGTAAGCGGAATTGTAACAAGACTCACAAGCGTGAGAATCGGGCTATACCACAACATGATAAACAGCGTGCCAACAATAGTGACAACGCCAGAAAAAAGCGAACCGATTGATTGGGAAATTGTTACAGATATGTTTTCAACATCGTTTGTCATTCGGCTCATCATATCGCCGTGTTGATGCGTGTCAATAAACTTAATCGGCAGATACGACATTTTTGCAAATAAATCTTTTCGCATCATATAAACAGTTGATTGTGAAAGCTTTGCCGAATATATCCCCTGTAAATATGAAAGAAGCGAGGAAAGCGCATAAACAACCGCCATGGTGATAAGAACCACTGTCAGCATCTGAAAGTCAACTGAAAATCCGTCTCCCGATTTTATGGAAATTGAGTCAATGGCTTTTTGTTGAAGAACAGGACCTGCAAGGTTGAGAAGCGTTGTGAAAACCATAACAGCAAGAAGTCCAATAACAAGATACTTGCTTTTTCCGATGTATCGCACAAGCTTCATAAAAGTTTTCTTCATGTCCTTTGGCTTTTCAACCATCATCATCGGACCTCTGCCCGGTCCGCCTCCGGGTCTGCCCATTCCGGGACGTCCGCCCATTCCTGCGTTGTTTCTTCCGGGTTGATTATTCATTATCGCTCTCCTCCTTTCTCATTTGGGAATTATAAATGTCCTTGTAAACATCGCTTGTTTCAAGAAGCTCCTTATGAGTTCCGCACGCTGCAACAACACCTTTGTCAAGCACAATTATTCTGTCAGCATTCATAACGCTTGCAATTCTCTGCGCAATCATGATAATAGTTGTGCCTTTAAGGTTTTCACGCAGTGCCTTCTGGAGCCTCGCCTCAGTTCCAAGGTCGAGAGCCGAGGTGCTGTCGTCAAAAATCAGCACTTCCGGATGCTTCATAATGGAACGCGCAATGGAAAGCCTTTGCTTCTGACCGCCCGAAAGTGATGCACCTTTCTCACCAACAATTGTGTCATAGCCGTCAACAAAACCATTTATGTATTCATCAGCCTGTGCTATTTTTGCGCACGCAACAACCTCGTCCATTGTTGCGTCCTCTTTACCCCAACGGATATTATCTGCAATAGTCCCCGAAAACAGTTCACTTTTTTGAAGAACATATCCAATTTTTTCTCGTAACGACGAAAGCGTAAAGCTCTTTACGTCCTTTCCGTTGATGAGTATTTCTCCGCCATTTGCATCATAATATCTCGCAAGCAGGCTCACAAGAGAAGTCTTGCCCGAACCTGTCGAACCGAGAATTGCCACAGTTTCACCCTTTGAAATCTTAAGGTCAACATCCCGGAGAACCGGTCTTCCCGAAGCCCCCGGATAGCTGAAGCTTACATTTTTAAATTCAACAGTTTCAATGTCACCATCAAGGGTTTCATCGCCGCCCTCAATAACAGGAGTTGTGTCAAGAACTTCGGAAATACGTTTTGAAGAAGCCATTGCGCGGGAAATCATCTGGAACATCATTGAAATCATCATGATTGACATGAGAATCTGTGTTACATAAGTAATAGCCGCCATAACATCACCGGGGCCGATTTCGCCCACATTCACCTTGCCGCCGCCAATTCTTATGATAACAATAATTGTGAGATTCATAACAACCATGACAAAAGGATTAAGGGTTGCCATAATCTTTGAAACCTTATATGTTATATCGCAAAGATTCTTATTTGCATCGTCAAACCTGCCGATTTCGTGCTGTTCTCTGACATACGCCTTAACAACTCTTGCACCGCTGACATTCTCTTGAACAACAGAGTTCACCCTGTCAAGTTTATCCTGTACCACGCTGAAAAGTGGGTTTGCCTTTGAAACAAAGAAAGTGACAATAAAAATCTGAACAGGAAGCGAAACAAGCACAACCATACCAAATGCCATATTAAGGTCAATTGCATAATAAATACTTCCTGCAAAAAGAAGTGTTGTTCTGACACACATTCTTAGTGCCATTGCAACAAAGTTCTGCATTTGCGAAATATCGTTTGTTATGCGAGTTATAAGAGAGCCAGTTGTGAACTTATCCGTCTGTTGCGGCGAAAGGTACATAACACGCGAAAACGCATCGCAACGCAAATCATTTGCAAAATATTGCGAAGCTGCACTTCCAAATCCTGCAGACGCAATGCCGCAAAATCCGCCTATTATCGCATAAATAATCATCAGGATTCCATTGTGGAGAATGATTTCCATATTCATTCCCGCCACACCCTCATTGACAATTATTTTCATAAGCTGCGGAAGCTTCAAATCTACCCAAACCTCGCCTGCCATAAAAAGTGGCGACATAAGGGCAATAAACCAATACTTTTTGAGGTATTTTAAGACTTTACCCATTTTTCCTGTCCAACCTTTCTCAAACACAAATCAGTCTTTAACCGATTTTTCATTGCTGTTTTCAAGAACAGCGTTTCTCGCCTTAATAAGAAGCTCTTTAAGAGTTTTTTCTTCCTGCGGAGTGAGAGCTTCAACTATGCTCTTGTTGTGAAGCTCATAAACGCTTTTAATTCTGTCGTCAAAGGCTCTGCCCTTTTCGGTAACAAACACCCTTGTCTGGCGGTGGTCGTCTTTATCTTCCTTGCGTATGACATAACCCTCTTGCTCCATTTTTCGCAATGTCACGCTGATTGTCGGAGGCTTAAGATGAGTAAGCTTTGAGAGGTCAAGCTGTGTCAGCCCCTCCTCGTGGCAAAGGAAAAACAGAATATTTCTGCAGCTTTGGGTGAGATTAAGACCGTCACTTTCCGCCTTTGCATAACAGCGTGTAATCCGGCTGATATCTGAGATAAGCATATGCACGGACATATTTTCGGGGTCAGGATTAAGATGAATATGCTTTTTTGCCGATTCTTGATTCATTTATGTCTATCCTTTCATGCATTAAAATAAATAGTTTATAAACTAACTATATTTGGTATTATACTCCTATTTTATGAACATGAAAACGGATTTAAGTGATAAAAAAATGAAAATAATCAGGGCAAAAAAAAGTCCCGTGTACATTTGTACACGGGACTATCTTTAAGGCTTATTATTTAGTTAGGAACCTTTTCGTTCTTAACAATGACGATAACAACAACCTTCTCGTAATCTTCCTTCTTAACTTCTTCGGAGGAGATAAATACTCTGATTTCTTCATCTGCGCCGTTTCTGTACTTGTCGCTCTTGGATTCGAGAGCAGAAGTGCCTTCGAGGAGAGAAATTGTAGGTTCGTCCTTTGTGAGGTCAACGTATGTCACAATTGTCTTATCTGTAAGGAGGTATTCCATATCGGAGCCTTCAAGATAGATAAGTCCGGAGTCTGTATCATACTCGTCAAGAACTGCATAGCCAAAGCGTACATCTCCTGCCTTAACGTCAGCAACCTTAACATCAGATGTGCACATATCGCCCTCTTCGCTGAGAGAACCTGCATCAATGTGGTCAGCAATCTTGCCGCCGGAGAGAAGTGTGATAGCACCAACTTCCGCAACCTCGTCTACATCGTTGTTATAGGATTCATAACCGAATTCTTCTTCACCTGTGAAGGGATCGAGAACGTCGTAGTAAACAACAGTTTCTCCCTCTTCATCACGGTTAGAATAGGTTTCCTTGACAACTCTGAGGTCGAGCACCTTGGAGAAGCTTCCCTCTGCCTCGTCAACAAGCTCTGCATACATGAAGACAAGGTCTTCAACTCTTGAGGAGTTGGGGTTGTTCTTAACAACATAAATGATATTCTTAAGCATATCGGTATTGCCGAAATCGGGAAGATCGTCGAGGCTGTATTCTGTGTATACATACTCATCGTCATCATCAACGCCTCTGATAACGATTCTTGTTGCTTCGGTAATATTTACAAGCTGAGAAGGAGCAATTGAATCCTTAACATCATATGTGCCCTTCTTAACAAACTTATAGTTTGTGCCGGAGCTCTTAACGAATGCTGCTGTTTCAACGCCGTCATCATATCCGTCATATGCATAGAATGCATTGGGCTCATCATCGGAAAGAACATCAATATTGTCAAAGAGTTCAACAGGGGCAACTTCAAACTTGTAAAGACCCTCTGCATCCGTAACAGGAATAAGAAGCTTTCCTATATAATCGGAATAGTCATATACAACTGCATTGCCACTTGTGGAGCGTGCCTTGGGAGTTGCAGGAGTCTTAACCCATGTAACCTCATCGCCGTCAATTGTTGTTTCTCCAATAACAGCCTTTGTTACAGGATCAACATAAACGTCTCTGATTTCGCCGTCTTCATAAATCTGGAGCCAATGGAATGTTTCGCTCATAATACCGTCTATAACGGTAGGTGCAATCTCATCAGTGTAAGTTGTGAAATCACCCTTGTTGGGAACCATAAATACATAATCGGTGCGAGCAGTAAGTGCTCTGGATGCGCCGGAAATATATGCAAGGCTTCCATCAAACATAATTGCCTCAACGACATCGCCAAGTGCAAGGGACGAGTAATTGGTTTCGCTACCGAATTTCCAAGAACCGGAAAGCTTATAATAGCTCAAACCAAACTGAGAACCGGTATCTTTCATCCATCCCATAAACTTCATGCTGCTACCCCAACGCCAAAGCTTTGAACCACCATTAAGCTGAATAGGATTTGGGTCTGAATAGAGCTTTGTAACTGTGTGTTCCTGCAATGCATCCTCATCAGCAAGCTGCGCTATCTTGATATAATTTGCAGGACCGTTGACATATGCAGCAGCAAATCTGCCATCAACAGGCTTTGCGCCCTCAATAACTGCGCCATATGTGTAAATTGTAGGCTCACCGTCCTCATTAAGAACAGAGGAGCAACTTGCATACTCATCATCAGCATGGTGCATATCAACTGTATATGTATCTTCTTCTGTGTTAAGGAATCCAACTGCATAAGGCTTGTACCAAGCGTAATCAATTCTTCCGTCACTGTCGCTGTCCCAAACATCAAACTCAAAGCGGATATTTTCACGGCCAAATACTGTATAAATACCCCATGTTGAATAGAGTCCAAATGCCTGTGTGTCGCCATCCTTTGCAGGATTCATTCTTTCAAAGCCAGATGTCGCATAGAAATCGCTGTCGCCTCTGCCGAAAGAATCCTTGTCAGCCTCAAAGTTGAATGCGGGAACATAGTCTTCATCATCCTCAGGGTCTGCATCTTCATCTGCTCCGAGGTAAAGGAGACGGATATTCATGCTGTCCTTGTCTGCAAAGTTGGATGTTTTTGCATAAGACCAGGGAGCGTCAAAGAAATAACCTGTTGTGCCGTCGATTGTTACCTTACCGGTAAACACTCTGTAACGTGCATCTGTCTGTCTTCCGTCCTTTACTATTGTGTCATCTTTATTTGAGGGATAGAAGTTCTTCATGCCGCTGCCGGTAGATCTTTCAAACTTAATCTGACCATACTGAATGCCTTCCTTCTTTGTAAGAAGTGATTCAGCCGCAAGAACTTCATCATCCTTTACATAAACAACACAGTCAGCAAGGAAGTAATCATCGGGATCGCCCTCAAGACCAAGCTTTTCAAATGCAACCATTCCGAGAGGCTGGTCGTCCTTGTGATCCTTGTTTGTTTTTACAACGTCGAATTGAACAAAGCCTTCGCCGGTTTCTCTTGTAAGCTCTCTTTCAATACCATATTCATCTTCATCGAGCTTGTAGTTAGGAGTTGCAACAATTCTCTGAACTGTCTTTGTTACTTCATAAATTTTTTCAGCAACAGTGTCATACTTCTTGTATTCACGCTGACCTGCAATATCCGCAGCAACGATTTCAACATCTTCGGGCATATTCTCGCCGTTGGGATAGTTCTTGCCATCGCTGCCATACACATCATAGCCTGTGGGCTCATAGCCGATTTCATATGTAGCCATGTCTGCATAGAAAGCATTGTGAAGAAGAATTGCAACATTTCCTCTTGTAAGAGTTGTGTCATATGTTACCTTTGCAGGAATGTTGTCATCAAGACCAATCTTTTCAGCCTTTTCAATGTATCCGAAAGGATAAACAAGTTCTTCGTCCTTTTCATATCCGAGAGCACGAACAAGCATTACATACGCATCCTGAAGCTTGATCTTACCGGTGGGATTGAATGTGGTTGTGCTTGTTCCCTTGATAATACCAAGGTCGCTCGCCCAGGAAATTGTGTAGTTATAGAAGGGATCAACAAGATCCGTAAAGGAAGTTGTGTTAGCCGCATTTGTGTCTGCGGCTTTACCCTTCTTCATAAGTCTGTAAATAAATGTCGCCATCTGCTGACGTGTTACAGCCTCATTTGTTCCAAAAGTTGTTTCGGAAGTTCCGGTTGTTATGCCGAGGTTTGCAAGAAGGCTGACCGCTTCGGAAAGAGCCTCATCGCTTGCGCTTACATCGGTGAATGCCGCATCAGCACTGAAGCTGAAAACGCTTACCATCATAAGCACAGAGAGAACCAACGCAAGGAACTTTGATGATTTTCTCATTGTTTCATTCCTCCTAAGAATATAAAGTAATGGCAAAAGATTATTCGCCTACATACAGTATTATAACATATCTTTTTAATTTTTGCAAGTGTTTTTTTCAATGTAACCTACTTGTAACTTAAAACATATAATATGACATTTCAACCAAAAATTTCGGTTGTATCTACCGCAAAACGCCAGATTTTTATGCATTTTTAACAATATTTTCCATCATTTTGTAAATAATTTATTTTTGTGAATCGAACAGCGAAAATTATTAACAAATCCGAAATATATGCTGTTTCTCCACCTTAAAGCGGAGATTTGACGATTTTCGCATAGCTCCGTGGAAACTTCACAGGTGTTTGTTTTTCTTTCCTTATTATAACAAGAGTACGTGGTTGGGGTTCACCCTTACATTCAGGCAGCTCAATATTTTTAATATCATGCACAACGCCTCCCAGGGTTGCAATAGCTTTTTTTGCCGCCTTGAGCTCTTCCGGTGCGCCACTTGCCTTGTATGCAATGAATATTCCGCCACGCTTTACAAAAGGAATACACAATTCGCAAAGAACAGGAAGTGCAGCAACAGCCCTTGAAACAACCACGTCATATCCCTCACGACGTCCCGTCTGAGCAACAAGCTCCTCTGCTCTCACAGCAAGACATTCCGTCCTCTGATCTCCAAGTTCAAGACCGTCAATTGCACTCTTTGTAAACCTCAGCTTCTTTGCCGTACTGTCAACAAAGGTCAGCGAAATGTCATCCCTCATTATGCAAAGCGGAAGTCCGGGGAAACCTGCGCCGCATCCAATGTCGCACACCCTTGCTCCTTTCGGAATTATATTAAAGGCAAGTGGTGCAACCGAATCCGCATAGTGTTTAACCGCAACCTCATCAGGCTCTTTTATAGCAGTAAGGTTTGTGTGCGAGTTAAACTCCAACAATAAATCCGTTAGCTTTTCAAATTTTTCATTCTGTTCATCGCTTATGGCAATTCCGTTATCTTCGCAAAACGATTTAAGTATCTCCGCCATTATCATTTTCTCCTTGTCTTTTCTTCATTTTATTTATATATGTCATTCAACGCCAATCGTTATTCGGATTATCCACACAATATATGTTGGCATTTCCGTTTTTACCGCAAATCTGCACCGCACCCGAAAAACAAAGCACCGAGGCATACGCATGAGCACGTCTTGCATCAATTTTCAGACATTGCGCAAGTTGCTTGACAGTAAATTCCTTTCCCATCAATTCACAGGGTAAAAGCTTGACAAATTCTTCGCCGTTTCTGAAGCGATACTCTCCGAAAATCTCCGTCGGTACCCGATTCATGCGCACCGCACCATGGCGCTTTCCCATGTGAGTTCTGCCGCTTTTAAGCTTGTATTCTTCGCAAGAAACCACAGGAAAAACGAAGCTTACCGTTTTGCGCTCCAAAATCTTGCGCAACGAATATATTCTTCGGAAAACATCATATATTGTTTCGCTTTTCGGGCTTTTCCTGAACCCCGTCATTTCGCCGCTTTCCGGATCAATCCATATAATGCGCTTTTCTGCAACAATGGGGTGCACAACAGTTACGGGAATTTGTTCCGTCAATTTCAAAAGCTTTTTTGCAAGCGGAGCGCAATTTCCCGTCTGCACCTCAATAATCTCGCCGTCACGAAAAATATCGGCATGGTATCTTCCACACTTTATCTCATGAAAAGTTTTGTCGGGTTCAAAATAGTATTTAAGTGCAAGATGAAGCGTGCGTTCACCAAGAGAGCCAATATTTGTTGTCCCCTCAATACCGCTTTTGCGTGCGCCTCCGGACAAAAGTCTGCCACCCTCAACCTCGCCGACAAAAGCCGCCGCTGAGGAAAAATGCTCTTTTTCAAAATCATCTGCCTCACGAAAACACTCCGCAATTATATGCAACATCCGTCACCTCCCCCAAAAAGTTTTCCATTAAGCAAAACTTACCTGTTGAAAATAGCTAATAAACAGTTAATAAAATTCGAAATTAAAACATACGTTATAAAATTTCAAAAAATCAATTTATAAAAATTTCATAAACTTCTGTTTTGATACATTTTTGAGCTATTTATTCACACTATTTCAATTAACATTCCTTAATTCTGTATTATATCACAACCTCCTTGATTTGTCAAGGCATGACACAAAAGCGGACACAAAATCACACGGACACTTTTGCAAAGTCCCAAACCACGCTAAAAAGCACGCTTCAGCGTTGTTTTTCGCCTGCATTGCAAACGCATATGGACACAATTTCCGCACACTGTTAAACTTTGACGCAACAATAAGTTCAAAATCTTTATTTTTATTATTAAATTTATTCAAATTTACCGTTAGTTAACAGAAATGTCAAACAATCGCAACCATTAAAACCTATAAATGAGTTAAAATATAAAGTGAAAAACAGGAAATTGTTACGGTCATTTACAATTCCGTCGAATTTCTGTGCGTTTTTCACGGAACAAAAAATATTTTGTTTTAATTGTTCATCATTTATAAACCCAAGCATAATAAAAAGGAGGACAAATATAATGGGATACAAAATTCTCGTTGCGGATGACGACAGCAACATCTGCGATCTTCTTAAGCTTTATCTTGAAAACGAAGGCTATGAAATCATAACGGCAGGCGACGGCGCAAAGGCGGTTTCTTCCTTTAAGATTTACGAGCCTGACCTTGTTCTTCTGGACATCATGATGCCCCGCAAGGACGGTTGGCAGGTTTGCCGTGAAATCCGTGAGATTTCCTCAAAGCCTATTATCATCGTAACCGCAAAGGGCGAAGTATTCGATAAGGTACTTGGTCTTGAGCTCGGTGCCGATGACTACATCGTTAAGCCTTTCGACATGAAAGAAGTAAACGCTCGTGTTAAGGCAGTTCTTCGCCGTTACAGCGGACATGACAACGACGACAGCGAAGTTATCCGTTTTGATAACCTCGAAATCAGCCTTCAGAAGTATGAACTCAAGCTTGCAGGCAAAGTTGTTGATATTCCCCCCAAGGAGCTCGAGCTTCTTTATTTCCTCACCTCTAACTACAACCGTGTATTCACAAGAGACCAGCTTCTCGACAAGGTTTGGGGCTTCGACTACCTCGGTGACTCCCGTACGGTTGACGTTCATATCAAGCGTTTGCGCGAAAAGCTTGAGGGTGCGTCTGACAAATGGGTAATAAAGACTGTTTGGGGCGTTGGATACAAATTTGAATTTTTAGGCTAATTTAATACATAACAAAGTCACGCCAACCCAAAATCAAGGGTTGGCGTGAGCAATCAAATTCAGCGGAGGTACTATGCAGGAAAACACAAATAACATTCCGGAAGAAAACGATCCCAATATTGAAAAAGATAACGACAGGGACATTGAAGAAAAAACAGAAAATGAATTTGAAGCGGAATCCGCTCCCACAGATGAAAATAATACAAATGTTGGCGCTCTCGACAACGAGCTAACGAATGAGGAAACAAATACAGAATCCGCAAACATGGAAGAAGATCCGCCCAAGGAAGCCGAGACCAAGCCTTCGGAGGAATCCGACGAAGCTAAGCATGCTTTCGAGTGGAATTACACCACCCTGACTCCCGAAAAGGATAAAAAAACCAAGCGCAAAAGAGTGGGGCTGATATTCGGCTTGTCTATTGGTGGAATTATTACTCTCGCCATAGTCGCGCTTACCGTCGCTATAATTATCGGAATTTTCAACGGAACCTTTGATATGTACGGTCCGTCGGTAGATTACAATACCCAGATAAACGTATCGGACAACGGTACGACGATCGAAGACCCTCTCGACGCCTCAAGCGCCGATCTTGAAGCATTCAAGCATTCTACCGTGGTGGTTCTCTGTGATAACAGCACGGGAACGGGTATCATTCTCGACAACAACGGTATGATAGTAACAAATCATCACGTTATTGAAAACGCAACGAGCATCACGGTTCACCTTTACGACGGTAGAAATTATACTGCAACACTCATCGGCAGCGACTCATACAACGAC
>JAZQKV010000016.1:0-16645 GCA_045542335.1 Eubacteriales bacterium | reverse complement strand
TCATGTAGTCAACAGCCTCTGCGATGGGCATGATGTTAGCAAGAGCGAAGAATGCGGACTGGAGAATTGTGTTTGTTCTCTAAGTCGGAGGCCAAGCGGTCTTAGGAAGACAATCAACTGCCTCAACTCCTTGGCTCACAGAACGACATGGCTACGATCCGACTTTCATGTAGTCAACAGCCTCTGCGATGGGCATGATGTTAGCAAGAGCGAAGAATGCGGACTGGAGAATTGTGTTTGTTCTCTTGCCCATACCGATTTCTCTTGCCTTGTCAATAGCGTTAACTGTGTAGAATTCGATATTGTTTTCAGCGATGTACTTCTTAACATCGTTGGGGAGGTGTTCCTCAACTTCAGCGGGTGTCCACTGGCAGTTAAGAAGGAACTTACCGCCGGGCTTAACGTCGTTTACAATCTTGTAGCCCTTGAGCATATAGGAAGGATTGTGACAAGCAACGAAGTCAGCCTTTGTGATGTAGTAAGTAGACTTGATGGGGCTGTCACCGAATCTGAGGTGAGAAATGGTGATACCGCCGGTCTTCTTGGAGTCATACTGGAAGTATGCCTGGATGTACTTATCTGTGTGGTCACCGATAATCTTGATGGAGTTCTTGTTAGCACCAACAGTACCGTCACCGCCGAGACCCCAGAACTTGCAGGAGATTGTGCCTGCTGCTGTTGTGTCGGGAGCTGCAACTTCGTCAAGGGAAAGACCCGTAACGTCGTCTACGATACCGATTGTGAAGTTAGCCTTGGGCTCATCCTTTGCAAGGTTTGCATATACTGCAAAGATTGAAGAAGGAGGAGTATCCTTGGAACCGAGACCATATCTACCGCCAACAACCTTGATGTTCTTGCCCTGTGTTGCAAGAGCTGTAACAACGTCGAGGTAGAGAGGCTCACCGAGAGAGCCGGGTTCCTTTGTTCTGTCGAGAACTGCAATCTTCTTACATGTTGCAGGGATAGCTGCAACGAGCTTGTCTGCTCTGAAAGGTCTGTAAAGACGAACCTTGATAAGACCAACCTTTTCGCCCTTTGCGTTGTGGTAGTCGATAACTTCTTCAGCTGTGTCACAAACGGAGCCCATTGCGATGATAACTCTGTCTGCATCGGGTGCGCCGTAGTAGTTAAAGAGCTGATAGTTTGTGCCGATCTTGGCATTTACCTTATTCATATACTCTTCAACGATTTCAGGAAGAGCATCATAATACTTGTTACAAGCTTCTCTGTGCTGGAAGAAGATGTCACCGTTTTCTGCAGAACCTCTGAGAACGGGGTGTTCGGGGTTGATTGCTCTTGCGCGGAATGCTGCAATTGCATCCTCGTCAACCATTTCCTTGAGGTCTTCATAATCCCAAGCTTCGATCTTCTGGATCTCGTGAGATGTACGGAAGCCGTCGAAGAAGTTGAGGAAAGGAACTCTGCCCTTGATTGTTGCAAGGTGTGCAACTGCGCCGAGGTCCATAACTTCCTGAGGATTGGATTCTGCCATCATTGCATAACCTGTCTGACGGCAAGCATAAACGTCGGAGTGGTCTCCGAAAATGTTAAGAGCATGGGAAGCAACGCAACGTGCAGAAACGTGGATAACGTTGGGAAGAAGCTCACCTGCGATCTTATACATATTGGGGATCATAAGGAGAAGACCCTGGGATGCGGTGTATGTAGTGGTAAGAGCACCTGCTGCGAGAGAGCCGTGTACTGTACCTGCAGCACCTGCTTCGGACTGCATTTCCATTACCTTTACATTTTCACCGAAGATATTCTTGAGACCTGTTGCGGACCAAGAGTCTGTGAGTTCAGCCATTACGCTGGAAGGAGTGATAGGATAAATCGCTGCAACTTCCGTGAAGGCATAGCTGACGTGAGCGGCGGCGGTATTGCCGTCCATTGAAATCTTTTTTCTTGCCATTTTATTTTCCTCCTATGCAGATTATAATTTCAACATCTTTTATTATAGCACAATATTTTTTATTTGTAAATAGGCAAAATGAATAATATTTGATATTTTCCTTTAAACTTTTATAAACTTTGCTTTTTTCCCCCGGATTTCGGCAAAATGCGTCGGAGGCGTTCACATTTCGTTATTATTTTAACACAGTGTCTTTTTCACGCATTATTTGAGGAAAAGAATCTGAGGATGGAGAGTCAATGCGCCTATATCAAGGGTAATCACGCCGTTTTCGTCAACTGTAAAAGCGCAAGGCTTTCTTGTTCCGTCGCAGTCGAGATACTCTATGGAGTTTACCTTTTTCTCGCTGACAAGCGTGATATTGTCAATGGGGTCAAGACCGATGTTGAAGAAAGCGCAGAACTGTGTGCCGTCGGGCATGGTGGCGGTGCGGAGGTAGACCTCGGCATCGTCGGGGTAATAAAGGGGCAGATTTCCCGTTTCGGAAAGCAACTTTATCATTTGCTTTTTGCGGGATTCATTGAGGAACGAAAAGGCTTCTGTGAAGTTAAATCTTGCCTTGGGTGTTCCGCTGAACACAACGGTTGTGCCGCCGAGCTTATTCTTATGAACAGTAACACCGGGGAAAAGCGGCTGCTTTGTCACGCCGTCAGGAATATGGAAAACAATGGAGTCCGCACGAACGTTTTCGTCCAGGGGAACAAGCTCACACACCTGCATCTGTGCTTTGGAGGTATTGCCGCACACAAGCTCGCCCGAAGTGCGTCTTCCTGTCCATTCACGCACATCAACGCCGAGATATTCGCCAAGTCCTCTGTCAATAAGGCGTTTTGCCGTGTCGGAGGCAAGGAAAAACGCCCCCTTGAACATATCTTTCAGCTCGTCATTTGTAAAGCTCAGATCCGCATCACCGTTGAGGAACACTGCGCCTCCGGGATTCTTTGAGAAGTAAAGCGGAAGTCCCATGCGTTCAAGGACACACACCGCCCAATCGTTAGGGACTGTTCTGTAAGGGTCTCCGGCATCAAAGTTATAGACGGGTCTGCCCGAAAGGGGCACACGGCAGCCTTGCCATGTTAGTGTGGGGACAATTTCGGAAAGGGTCTCATAAAAGCCACTGTACTTTGAAAGCACCTGTCTGTAAACCTTGCCGCTTGCAGGCTCATAAGCTCCGAGTCTTGTTATCCAATGCTTTGCACCCGAAGCGCCCTCAAGTATTGTGCCGACAAAGTGAGAATGTGTGGAATATGCGCCTGTGCTGTAACGGTTCTGGGGGCAGGTATCGGTTTCGGCAAGAACTGCATCAACGCCCTCTCCGAGGTTGCTTATCTGGAGAGCTGCTCTGAACATATGGCGGCTGAGTTCCCTTGCTCCTACAGGGGTGTAGTTACCGTTGTTGATACGCACGATTGCAGGGTTGCCCTCTCCTGCGAGGATTTTTGCAATCTCGTTTGCGCCCTCCATGTTTGAGCCGCATCCGCAGAAAACGCCGGGAAGTTTCGGGTCTACGCTATCCATGCCCTCTCTCATAACCTTTGCGGCTTCGACAAGGGCGTCGATTTGCATTTTTATAAACGCCTGTCTTAGATTCTCGTTTTCGGGATCGGAATAGTCGTTGAGAAGTCCGTAAAGCTCCTCTCTTGTGACCTTTTTGCCTGTGCGGCGGGCAAACTCCTGCATATGCCACGGACAAGCGCAGCCTCTGCCGGGACGTGCAAGAAGGCGGAAGTCGTCATCGAGCATAATCACATCCGGGTGACAGAGTGCGATTGTTCTGAAAGCGTCATAAAAGTGTTTTTGAAAGTCCTTATCTGACGGACAGCATGTGTTGGTTTCTGCTCCGTCGGACAGATTGACATAGCTCCGGAAGGGGAACTTATTGTTAAGCGGATAGCCATGACCGATTGAAGCCTGAACAAGCACTCCGTTTGGAACTCCCATATTATCAAGCTTTTTCTTGAAAAGCATATACTTTTCGCACATGATTTTTGCCTTATTTATAGTCGAGCCCGGCTCACCGTCAGGGTTACCCTCAGGAACAAGTGTCATCATAAACAGAGGAAAATTTGACACGCCGGTTTCAACCTGATTGCATATATCCTCGCAAACCTCGTCCACATGGTCGGTATCTAATGGCATTATTGAATACAGATACATATTTAAGTCGCTCCTCTGGTGTTATTTGAGGTCAATTATCCCTCGAAACCATTATACATGAGTTTTTTTAAATGTCAAGAGGTTTTTTTACGAAAAATTTTCGTAAAAAAGGCAAAATACATCTCCGTAGCATTTTTATCACTTTAAATAAAAATCCTCCTGCCGTGAATACCAATTCACAGCAGGAGATAAAGCCTTAAAGTGTAACATTTTCAAATCCGGTATCAAATTTACATCCCTCAAGAAGTACCCTAAGCCCGGGTTTTTCAATAATCTCTGCAATGCCGTCAATAACACATTCCATCGGGCGTTTTGCAACATAAACCTTTTGCTTAGTGCGCTGACCAATAACAAAATCAAGTCCCTGCAAAAGCGCACCGCCGCCTGAAAGAACAATTCCGCTGTCGCAAAGGTCTCCGCAAAGTTCAGGCGGTGTCTGCTCAATTGTCAGGCGTATTGCTTCAACAAGATTGCCGATAACCTCCCCAAAAGATTCTCTTGCCTCGGAGGAATAAAAGTTTATTTCCGCAGGAAGTCCCGTCGAAATATTGCGCCCTCTGACGTCAACAATTCCCACGTCCGTTGTCGGGTGCGCCGAGCCAACAAGCTTTTTCACATCCTCTGCACTGCCGCTGCTCACCGCCACGTTGAATTCACGCTTTATATACGAAACAATCGCTTCATCAAAGCTTGAACCGCAAACGCTGACCGAATTGAAGGTTGCAATGCCTCCATTCGCGATAACCGCAATTTCCGTTGTTCCGCCGCCGATATTGACAATCATCGAGCCTTTCTGACCCATAACGGGAAGTCCCGCACCAATTGCCGCCGCCATTGGTTCTTCAATAAGCGAAACCGAGCGAACACCTGCTTCAAGGCAGACCTCCTCAACGGCTTTCTTTTCAACCTCCGAAACTCCGCACGGAAGACAAACCACAGCTCCCGGTCTTGAGGCGGAAAGTCCCCCTCTGCCTGCCTTTTTTATGAAGTCACGCAGCATCATAACCGTGAAATCGAAATCCGAAATCACGCCCTCTTTAAGGGGTCTTATCGCCGCCATTTCCGACGGCGTTTTATCAATCATTTTGCACGCTTCACTGCCGGTTGCAATAATGCGTCCTGTCTTTTTTTCATATGTTATAACCGACGGCTCTCTCACGCACACGCCACTTCCTTTGGCATAAATAAGCGTGTTGGAGGTGCCAAGGTCAATTCCGATATAATCGCCTGTGTTTTGCATTTCTTCCTCCCATTTTCGGGCGTTTTATTTGATTATACATTATTTTGAAGTGCTTTTCAACATAACAAGGTTAACCAGATGTAAATTCAATGGGGTGTACACCGAAATATGCCTTTCAAAAGTGCCGACACTCACTTCATTCCCTCGTAAAACTCAAGCGGTGCAAGGTCACCCGACGGACAAGTTTTCAGAAGCTCGCACCTCAGGCGATAGCACATGGCGCATTTTGTGGGGAAGCTCTCCCCTGTCAGATTTATCCCAAGAGTCTCGGCATAATCCGCAAGTGCGCCGACGCCGCCCTCTGCAAGCCTTGAAAGGGCAGGATATTTTTCACGGTCAAAGCCGTCTTTTGCCTCAAGATAATCGCAAAGCTCAACCGACATTCCGGGGCAACCCGATGGCGTGACATTGCCGTAAAAATCCGTGTGACAATGCCGTCCCGAAAGAAGCTTTTCGCAGGGCTCGCTTGTTTTCAAGCTGTTGTAGCTCTGCATAGGGTACATTCTTTCTGCAATTTTCAAGGCTCTTCCGTTCATGCCAAGTCCATATTCACGGGCGGTTTGCTCTGCATAATTTTTACCAAGAAGTTCCTCAAGCTCTCTGACTGTGTGCGTCACCCCTGTATCAAGAGGCAAGAGCCGTCTGTAAAACTTGTCCTGCCACACAAAATAGTCCATTCCGATTTCGTTCATCACATTGCAGAACTTAACCACATTTTCAAGAGGAACAAATTCAATGTGAAATGGGTCAAGCGAAGCCATGATAGTGTCAACGCCCATTGACTTCAGACGTGTTGCACGCCGCTTTATTATTTCAGGGTCACGACACCAGAAGCAGTTGGTTTCTATATAATCCACGCCTATTCCGCACTCACTCATGGCACACACCGCCTCACACAATCCCTCAAAATTGATAAACGGCTCGCCTCCTCCGATGTGCATTGAAGTAACTCCGCTTGCAGAGAGCTTTTTGCATATTTCAAGGGCTTTTTCGTATGTAATGTAGCTCTCCGATGCTTTTGCACCGCAATCCTCGGAAACATGGGGTTTTGAGGCAAACATACAATGTCTGCAAGCGGCGGTACAGTTATAATTTACAATAAGTCCCGAATAATAAGGTGTGGGCATATTGACGTTTCTCCTTTGCTTTGTGCTTAGTCAAACTGTGAGTTATAAAGCCTTGCATAAAAGCCACCTGCCGAAAGAAGCTCGGCGTGATTTCCGCTTTCAATTATTTTTCCGTCGTCAACAACAATGATTTTGTCGGCGTTTTCAATTGTGGAAAGTCGATGTGCAATTATGAAGCAGGTCTTTCCCTTCATGAGAGCATCCATGGCATCGGAAATCTGTTTCTCCGTCCGTGAGTCAACGTTTGAGGTTGCCTCATCGAGAATGAGCATCTGCGACTTGACAAGCATGGCTCGGGCAATTGTAATAAGCTGTTTCTGTCCCTTTGAAACACCTGCTCCGTCGTCGGTGATAAGCGTGTCATAGCCATTCGGAAGCTTTTCGATAAAGCCGTCAATCCGAGCTGCCTTTGCGGCTCGCTTTATGTCATCAAGCGTTGCGCCGTCGTTTCCATAGGCAATGTTTTCGGCGATTGTCCCCCGGAACATCCATGTGTCCTGAAGAACCATGGTAAATGCGCTTCTGAGGCTGTTTCTCGTGACCTTTGTAATGTCGCTTCCGTCAATGGTGATTCTTCCGCTGTCGGCATCGTAAAAGCGCATGAGAAGATTTATGATTGTGGTCTTTCCAGCACCTGTGGGACCGACAATTGCAACCCTGCTTCCGCCGGGAACTTCAAGGGAAAAATCCTTGAGAACTGTTTTTTCGGGGGTGTAGCCAAAGGTCACATTTTCAAATTTAACGTCGCCGTTTTTCACCTCGAGCGGCACGGCATCGGGAGTGTCGGGAGTTTCGGGGTCTTCTTCAAGAAGTGAAAAAATTCTGTCGGCAGCAGAAAGTGCGGATTGAAGCTCACTTATAATATTTGCCGCCTCGTTAATAGGGCCTGAAAAACGACGTGAATAAAGAATAAACGAAGAAATGTTTCCGAGCGACACGCTTTCCATAAGGAACAGAACCGCCCCGAAAACGCTTATAAACGAAAGAGAAATGTTGTTTATAAGGTTGACCGACGGACCAACAACCACAGCATGATAATCGGCGTTGTAATGCGCTTCAACCGCCTCGTTGTTATATTCGTCAAACCTGTCGGTAAACACCTTTTCCTTGCCATACGCCTTAACAGTGCGGTTTCCTGAAATAATCTCCTCAACATAGCCGTTGAGAGCCCCAAGCTTCTCCGACCTTTTTCTGAAAAGGGGGCGTACACGCTTTGTTTTATACACCGTGAACGCAATCGCCATGGGAACTGTAACAAGAAAGACCGACATCATGGGAACGCTTATTGAGCACATCATGACAAACGCACCCACAACCGTTATAAAGCTTGCGCCCATCTGAATAATGTCGTTTGAAAGAGAAGCTCCGAGAGTGTCAACGTCATACGAAATGCGGCTGACGGTGTCACCGGTCTGATGGGTGTCAAAAAAGGACACGGGGAGGCTTGCAAGCTTGCGGAAAATATCCTCCCGGATCATCTTTGTGATTTTTTTGGAAATATCAATCATAAGCACCGAAAGTGCATATGAAAGGAGTGCCGACAGCACAAAAAGGACTGCCATGAGTATACAGCATTTTATAACCGTTTCAAAATCCACCGCCCCCGGTTTTATTGCATCAATAGCGTGACCCGATATTTTAGGTCCTGCAAGAGCAAACAGATTTGACAGCACCATAAGCACAAGCGCAAGTGCAAGAAGATGCGCATGACGGCGCAAATATTTGCCAAGCCTTTTCAGGACATAGCCTTTGGAATGGCGAAGCTTGTGGGCAGGTGCTCCGCTTCTGAAACCACGGTTTCCGCCTCCTGTGTTTCCTGCGTTAGTCAATGACAGCACCTCCCATCTGCGTTTTGCTGATTTCGCTATAAATTTCGCACTTTTCAACAAGCTCATCATGAGTGCCGCTTGACACAATTCTTCCGTTGTCAAGGACAATAATAAGGTCTGCGCCCATGACGGAGCTTACTCGCTGTGCCACGATTATCTTTGTGGTTTTGTCATTTTTGTTGCCGTCCATTGCTTCAAGCTCACGGCGAAGATTTGCGTCGGTGCGATAATCAAGTGCGCTCTGGGAATCGTCAAGAATGAGTATCTGCGGCTCTGCGGCAACGGCTCTTGAAATAATCAGCCTTTGCTTCTGACCGCCGCTAAGGTTGTTACCTTTGGAATTGAGCATAAAATCATAACAGTTTTCCTTTTCGGCAATAAAGGCAGATGCCTGGGCGATGTCTGCGGCTTTTTCAATGCTCGCATCTGTCAGGTTTCTTCCGAAGTCAATGTTTTCACGGATTGTTTCGGAATAAAGAAATGGATTTTGCGTGGCTATTCCGAAAAGCTCACGGAACTTGTCTTTTTCATATGCACCAACAGATTTTCCGTCAATGTAAATTCTTCCCTCACACGGCTCATAAAAACCGACAAGCAGGTTTATAATAGTGCTTTTTCCGCTTCCCGTGCCTCCGATTATTCCGAGGGTCTGCCCTTTTTTAAGTTCAAAGGAAATGTCCTCAACGGCATTCTTGCCCTTGGCTTCTCCCCTTGCATCACCATAGGCGAAGGACACATTTTCAAATTTTATGTATGCATTGGTTTTCTTTTCAAGTCCATAAACCTCAAAGGCTTTTTGCGGAGTGTTAATAACCTCCTCAATACGTCCTGCGGATGCCGTTCCCTTGGACAGCATCACAAAAATTCGTGTAATGGAAAGAAGTGCGTTTGAAATCATGGTGAAATAGTTCATGAAAGCAAGAATCTTTCCCGCTTCGCACACGCCAACATGAACTCTGTATGCACCCACAAGCACAATGAGAACAAGACCAATGTTCAAAAAGAAGCTTATAACAGGATTTGACACAGCCATGACCTCGCCTGCCCTTTTCTCCTTTGCAGTAAGCTCTGAATTCACGTTGTCAAATCTTGCCGCTTCGCGCTTCTGCCGTGAAAGAGCTTTTATGACACGCACGCCGAGAGAATTTTCCCTGACAATGCGGACCATCTCATCCGCCGCCTCCTGCAACGCTTTATAAAGCTTAACGCCTTTGCCCGAAACATAGCGAACAACAAAATATATAAGCGGAAGCATTGCAATAAGAACAAGAGTAAGCACCGGCTCCATGAACAAGGTGACGATTATGCCGCCAATAAGAAGAATGGGTGCACGGATTCCGATTCGCTGGATCATGCCAATCATGTGGTGAATGTTGTAGGTATCGGAGGTGAGCCTTGATTCAAGAGAGGCAACGGAAAATTCGTCGGCATCGGCGCAGGAGAGTTCAAGCGTGTGTGAAAAGAGGTCGTGACGGATTTTTCTGCCTGCATCCCTTGCCACCCGGGATGCCATGCGATTTGCAACGATATTGAGAAAATACCCCGAAAGTGAAAGGGCAAGCATCGCTACGCCGCATATAACAATCATCCGTACATTTTTCGTTGGCACAACGTCGTCAATAAGATACTCGAGAAGCGACGGAAGAAACAAGTCCGTAAACGTTCCCATAAATTTGAGCGTCACGCCGAATATCATCGAAAGAACAAAGGGTTTCATGTATTTCAGTATAAATTTCATGCGCTTTTTCCTCAGCTTAAATACAGTTTTATATCAAAAATTTCCACATTATAATTATACCAGAATCCTCTCTTTTGTCAACCTTTTGAACCTCAAGTACATCGAAAATTATAATTATTTTTAAAAAATATATGATTTTTTGCCCGGCACAACCTTCTCATTCCCTTGACATAAAAACCACTGCGTGATATAATGTAATCACAAATCTTCCCACATAAAAGGAGAAAACATGGCATACACCATAAGAAAAGCCGGCAGAGCCGACACACAGATAATTTTAGACTTTATTCGTCTTCTTGCAAAATATGAGAACATGAGCGACCTTGTCACCGCTGACACCAAGCTTCTTGAATCCGAAATTTTTGACAAAAGCGGCGCAAACGTGCTTATACTCACCGACTCGAAAAGCGGAGAGGATGCAGGCTTTGCACTGTATTTCCACAATTTTTCAACCTTTCTCGGAAAGCGTGGAATTTACCTTGAAGACCTATATGTAAAAGAGGAGTTCCGCCACAAAGGCTATGGCAAAGCGCTTCTTTGCGAGCTTGCAAAAATTGCAAAGAGCGAGGGTTGCGGCAGGCTTGAATGGTGTTGCCTTGACTGGAACACGCCGAGTATTGATTTTTATAAATCCCTTGGCGCAATACCCATGGATGAGTGGACAACTTACAGGCTCACTCAAGATAAAATTTCCCTTCTCGCAGACATGAACTTACAACACACCGGGAACACTATTTAAAAAAGGAGATAATACAATGGCACAAAAAATTCTTATGCTGACCTACGACAACTACGATGATTCAGAGGTACTTTATCCTTATTACCGCCTTATTGAGGAGGGCTATGAGGTAGACGTCGCTTCGGTTGAAAAGCGTGAACTTCACGGCAAATATCATTTTTCAATTGCCGCAACAAAGCTCGTTGGCGAGGTTAATGTCAGCGACTACATCGGTCTTGTTCTTCCCGGCGGCACAGCTCCCGAAAAGCTTCGTCAATTTGAGGACACAGTTCCTCTTGTCAAAGCGTTTTGCGATGCAGGACTTCCCGTTGCTTCAATCTGCCATGGTCAACAGCTTCTGTTTTCCGCAGGTGCGCTCCGTGGTGTGAAATGCACCTGTTATCCCGGAATCAAGGACGACCTTGTTAATGCAGGCGGCATTTACGAGGACAAATGCGTTGTTGTGGACAAAGGCTTTGTAACCTCCCGCAGACCGCAGGATCTGCCATACTTTATGAGGGCATTTGTGGAGTTGCTCAAAAAATGAAAGCAAAATCTGTTTTGAAAAGGTGGTTGTTCCTTGCGCTGTTGCTTTTAACTTGTTGCATATATGGTTGTGCCGAAAGAAGCAATCTTTCCGCAGGCATATATCCGCAAGGTCCTCCGTCCGAAATGCCAAAGCTTCCCGAAAGCTCGGTCTTTTCCCTTGACCTCGGCTCTCTTTCAGCCACGCAGAAAAACAATTTGAAAACTGAGCTTCTGATTTCAGAAATGAGCCTTGAACAAAAAATCGGGCAACTGTTTTTTGCAAGAGTGCCCGCAAAAAACAAGCTTGAAGATCTGCGCACTTTCCATCTTGGCGGCTACATTCTTTTTGGCAGGGACACCGCAGGAAAAACCGTTGCCACTCTTTCAGAAGAAATATCCGCATTTCAGCAAGCATCTGATTTTCCGCTTGTTATCGGCGTTGACGAGGAGGGCGGAAGCGTTGTGCGTTTAAGCTCAAACAAAAATCTCCGTCACAGTCGCTTCAAGTCACCGCAGGCTCTTTTTGCCGAGGGCGGCATGGAGAAAATTGTTTCGGACACAGCTGAAAAGGATGCGCTTCTTGAACTTGTTGGTATAAATGTCAACCTTGCGCCAGTTGCGGATGTCTCGGTTTCCCCCGATGACTTTATTTACGAGCGTTCTTTCGGGAAAGGGGCAAAAGAAACCGCAGAATATGTTGAAAGAGTTGTGGCGCAAATGTCCTCCGACGGAATCGGAAGCGTTCTCAAGCATTTTCCGGGATATGGCTCAAACGCCGATACGCACACAGGCTCATCTGTTGACACACGCTCGCTCGAAAGCTTTCGGCAAAGCGATTTTCTCCCCTTTAAAGCAGGCTTTTCGGCAGGCGGAAAAGCTGTTGCCGTAATGGTTTCCCACAATGTCATGACCTGCGTTGACAGCAAAAATCCTGCCTCGCTCTCCCCTGCTGTCCACAATATTCTGCGCAATGAACTCGGTTTTGACGGCGTTATCATGACCGATGACCTTGCAATGGATGCTGTGAAAGGATATGATTGCCCTGCCCTTGCGGCGATAAAAGCCGGAAACGACATGGTTATCTGCACAGATTACAAAACGCAGATTCCGGCGGTTTTACAGGCGGTAAAAAAAGGTATTGTTAGCGAGGACATTATAAACGATGCGGTACGCCGTGTTCTCGGGTGGAAAATCTCGCTTGGTCTTATATAAAAAATTTTATCATGAAAAATAAAAGTTCTCCGACGGTACAAAACATACCGTCGGAGATTTTCATTTAAGCTATTGCATTAAATCAACCTATGGGGAGATCCCAGAGCCAGTCATCCTGTGCAAAGTAGAGTTCAGGCTCTTCCTCAAGACCGATATTCTTCATTGTCTGTCTTACAGCGAGGTCATAGGGATGGTTTGTTGTGGGGGCAACACCGTATCTTCCGAGCTTGGGAGTTGCGTGCTTGTCGCCGGTTATATACTGAATCCACACGTTGTTTTCAAATGTGGGAAGCCATGCCTTGTCATGTACGCCACAGTGGATAAGCATATGACGGCTTCTGTCGAACACGTTGTTTCTGATTACGAAGTTCTTTGTTGTACGGTTATAGTGATCCCAGCCCTTGATGTGAGCCGCAGAGCCTGTGTCGGGACGCTGTTCGCCAAAGCCAAAGCCTGCATATCTCATGATGTTGTTCTCGATGAGAATGTCTTCCTGATAACGTGTTGTCGATGCATCGTCAGGCTTACCGAGGAAGTATTCGATTGAATAAATGCAGTATTCAAACAGGTTGTTTCTGTAGGTTGCATCCTCCTGGATACAAGCATTTGTTCCGCCTAAGGAAAGCTGATGTGTAGCACCTGCGTCGTAAACCTGCCAGATATAGTTGTTTTCAACGAGGTAGTCCTTGCAGCCGCCGTAGATTTCAATTGCGTTGCCATAACGTGTTGCCATGCCGTTCTTGAAGCTCTGAATACCGCCGCCGATCCAGCCGAATTCACAGTTCTGAACGATAAGTCCTTCAACTGTTCCTGCACCAACGCCGTGAGAGCCGACATACTTGATGCAGAGGTTGTCGATTGTAACAAAATCTGTAGCTCTGATACCGTTTGTTCTGGGAAGGAACTCGATGCTCTCATAAAGCTCACCGGGGTTGCCCTTATCGCATCTCATGTAGAGAGGATTGATGCTGCTTTCGTAGCCCTTGTTGTCGCAGAAGATACCGAGGTCATTTGCGATGTCTGTCTTGAAATTAAATTCCTTTGAGTCATCGTTACGGGCAACATACTTTCCGTTCTTCCAGGAAGGAATTTCCTTGATGGAATGAGCCTCACCGTCGTTGAATACAACTGTACCTGTGTCAATCATGCCTGTCTTGAACTTCCATATGTTTGTTGTACCCTCAACAAGTGTCCAGTTTTCTGCACCTGTACCGTTGTAAAGTGAGCCATAGAGCTTAGGCTTTTCGCCTTCACCGTATGCGGAATAGGTCACGCCTCTCTTTGCAGAAATCTGACCTCTCCAGAGACCACCTCTTTCAAAGAATACAGCGTCACCCTCCTGGAGAGCTGCGGAATTAACCTTACTGAGTGACTTCCATGCCTTTTCGGGGCTCTTACCGTCATTGGAGTCATTTCCGTTGTTGGAAACATAGTAGCTTGTGCCAAATACAAGCACATTTGTCTTGGAGTTGAGAATTTCGTTCTTGAGCTTTTCGGCAGCAACATCCACTTCGGCAATCTTTGCTTTTGTTGCCTCGTAGTCAGCTTCTTCGTAGATGCTATACCACACCTCGTTGCCGTCATCACCAAATCTGCAATCGTGTGCAAGGGAAGCTTCTGCGATGTCTGCAAAGCCCCAGAAATCGGGTGCAACGTCATTGAAAAGCTGAACCTTGAAAGAGCCAAAGGAAGCGACATTCGATTTTCTTCCCAATGCACGGTTGATAACTGTTACAACCTGCGCACGGGTGATTGTTCTGTCGGGGAGGAAAGTGCCGTCAGCATAGCCGCCAACGAGGTTTGCGGAAGCCGCCGCCATAATTGCGTTATAACGGGAATGAGTTTCGGGGACATCGGTAAATGTCTTCTTATTTGCCGCATCCTCCTTTGCAAGACCCATATTGTATGCAAGCTCTACGAACTCTGCTCTTGTGATAGGCTTGTTGGGCTCAAATGTGCCGGAATAGCTTCCCAGATAGCCTTTTGATTCAAGGTATGCAACATACTTGAAATACCATGCATTCTCTGCAACGTCGGTAAAGGAAGTTTTAAGCTCACCGAGGTTGTTTTCGTCAGCGATAAGACGTGTAACTATTGTACAAGCCTCAGCTCTTGTCATTGTTGCGTTAGGCTTGAAGAGCTTGCCTGCGTAGCCGTTGATATACTTTTCATGCTTATAGGGTTTACCTGTCATGAGCTTTACTGTGGGGTCAACCATGTAAGCGAAATAGTCGATTGTAAAGGAAGCCTGAACTTCTTCACCAAGTGAAGGGAAGTCAACTCTGAAGCCGCCCTTGGAGAACTTGCCTTCATCCCACACTGCACTGTCAATGGGGTTGTAAACAGTCTTATTGACAGTCTTCTTTTCGCCTGTCTTTTCGTCGGTTACTTCCTCGGTAACAGTTGCTTTTTCTGTCCAGCCTTTTCCGGAGAGGTCAAAGGCGAGAGTCTGCCATTCGCCTGTAAACTCAACAGGGAACACCTTCTTATATTTGTTACCCTGTGAAACAACGCCGATGTTAACATCCTTTGCCGCCGCATTTGCTTTGATGCGGATAACAAGGTGCTTCATTGTTTCATGGTTGATGGCAACCATAATAAACTGGGGAGTCTTGTCAAACTCTGTCATACATGCTCCGCCAACAGCCTTTGCGGTGATTACCGCACCGTCGTCTGCAGGGGTGATTGTAGCGCCGCCCCAAGTGTAAACCTCAGGGAAGACCTGGTCAACGCCGGCAACTATCGGGTAGTAGCAGTCTCCGTTTTTGCCCTTACCGAAGGGGATGTCAACAACGCCGTCCTCATAGTGGCGAAGGTCAAACATGACGTATTCTGTATTTGTTTCGGCAACAGCACCTACATTTGTGATGGTAAGTGCCATAAACGACGAAACAACCATGAGAAGTGCGAGAATAAAGCTTAATTTTTTCATGGTATTTTTCCTTTCTGAATGTTTTATGCTCATGCCCATACAAGTGGGCAAAAAACCGTGGTAGTTTCTCAGAAAAATCACTTTCTGAGATTCTTTGGAAGAAATGCGGGGAGCTCAAAAAGCTCGTCCTTGAGGCAGAAGTAGACACCGCCTGTTTTATCCATATTCATTTCGTTCATTACCTGACGCATATTTGCGGAATAAGGAATCTTCTTTGTGGGTGTTACGGAATATCTGCCGAGGATACTTTCGTTGTGGTCAAGATACTGAATATAAATATTGTTTTTGAATTCGGGAAGCCAGTTTGCCTTGCCTACGCCGCAGTGCATAATCATATTACGGCTTCTGTCGAAAATATTGTTTTCAATGACGTAGTTTTCGTCAAGGGGATTGTAGTGATCCCAGCCCTTGATGTGTGCCGCAGGGCAATCAGACTCGGGACGCTGTTCGCCAAAGCCGAAGCCACAGTAGCGGAGAATGTTGTTGCGGATGCTGATGTTCTGCTGGAAGCGCACGCAATCAACGCTTGAGGGTCTGCCGAGGAAATACTCGATAGAATATGTGCAGTATTCAAAGAGGTTGTTGGAATATGTAACATTCTTCTGCTTGCAGTCGTTCTCACCGCCTGCGGAGAGCTGATGTGTTGCGCCTGCATCATATGCCTGATAGATGTAGTTGTGGTCGCAAACATAGTCGTCACATCCGCCATAAATCTCAATGGAGTTGCCAAAGCGGACAACCTGTCCCTTTCTTTCGGCATTTCCAATATAGAACTGAATTGCACCGCCAATCCAACCGAAGAAGCAGTTTGTAACGTGAAGTCCCTTGCAGGTTCCTGCACCAACGCCGTGGCTTCCGCCATAAAGGATAGCAAGGTTGTCAATATGCACGTTGAACCAGCCGCCAACGCCAATGACGTTGCCTCTGAGAGAAAACTCTATGGAGTCAAAAAGCTTGCCGGGGTTCCCCTCGTCGCATCTGAGATAAAGAGGACCAACGTTTTCGGGGTTGTTAAGATCAGGAAGACCAATATCTGAAAGCACCTTGTCGCACTCGCAGAAATGAGCAAGGTTGACATCGAGGTTGACCTTTACATCAAAGGGAGTTTGTCTGTCGAATCTGTCAACGAATTTTCCGTCGACATAAGAGGGGATTCTCTTGATGCTGTGCGCTTTGCCGCCCTTTATGTCCTCTCCTTCGTTGAACACAATGAGTCCCACTTCGGGCAAGTCGGATCGTAGCCATGTCGTTC
>JAZQKV010000015.1:0-16295 GCA_045542335.1 Eubacteriales bacterium | reverse complement strand
GATTATGGTTTGGGTGTTGGGGCTTCGCCCCACGCCTGACAATGCTCAATTGCGGTATGTGGGGTTTCACCCCACACCCCACACAGAAAACTTTTTGTAAAAAGTTTTCCGTGACCTTTCCAAAACTTTAAATATAGGTTTGTTTATAATAGTAATATTCCTGTTGAACAACAAAAATCCCGGCTTTGTAATTAAAGTCGGGATTCATTTTATATAGTTATATTTTCCCCTTGCTTTAAAGCTTTTCGGGGATTCCAAAGGGACCGGAGTTTGTTTTACAAACTCAAAAGCTCGCTTGCGAACTTTTTTTCTCGAAAAGTACCCCTTTGGTCGGGTGTGGGGTGAAACCCCACATACCACACTTGAGCTATGCTGGGGTGGAAATGTTAATAATACTATGATATAATGAGAGTGTATAGCATTGAATTGTGGGAGGATTCTATGAAAAACAAGTATTTTTGCAGAGCTTTGAGCATTTTGGTTTGCGTTGTCATGCTTGTGTGTGCCTTATGCATATACGCCCCTGTCATGGCGCAAGCATATGACCTTGAAAATGACTATGTGCTTCTCGATATGGAATTTGTTGCGGCATCGTTTTACAATTCAACGTCGGACACGTCCTATTCAACGGGAACTTCTGATTTCTACAAGGGATTTGCGTGCACATCAAAGAGGTTCACAAAGTCTGAAATACCCGTTGGCTCATTGATTTACGTTTATAATGACTTTGCATACCGTCCCGAGGGGTGGAAAGCGGATGATTCAAAAAACGAGGGAAGCCAAAGACCGTCAAACGTAACCAAGCAGTTTGTTGTAGTTGACGAGGAGTGGTGGGGCGATTTTGCAACCCGTGCTTTCAATGTCAGCAGAAATGGCGAGGATATTTCGGGAAAGCTTGACGAGGTCAAAGAATCCTTTAAAATATATGTTCCAAAGCCTGAATATGTTGATATTGAGTGGAACGACGGCTATTATCATTCGGGATATGCCTGCAGCATTAACGCCACGGCATCAAATGCCACACAGTTTATTTGTACACAGGTTTTCACAAAGGAAACGCTCCCCGTTGGAAGTACAATCCTTGTAGACGCAGGTTATAGATACCGCCCGGAGGGATGGGTAAACCTCAATGAGAAAAGCCCTTACGACAGACCCGCAAATGTGACAACATACAATGTGGAGGTCACAGAGGAGTGGTGGGGTGACTATAACTACCGCGCATTTAACATTTCCGCAACGGATAGCAGAGATATAAGTGCGGAAAGAGAAACCGTAAAAACAAAGTTCAGAATCCTTCTTCCGGGTGGCACAGTTATAGTTCCCGAAAGAAATGTTGTGCGTGTGCTTGCAATCGGAAACAGTTATTCAAACGATGCTCTCAATACTTATGCTTCAAATGTTGCGGCGGGCATGGGACTTGACGTGGAGTTTACAAGTCTTTACTACAGCGGCTGTACTCTCAAACAGCATTATAATTTTTATACCGGTGATGAAGGGGTTTACATCCATTTTGTTGACGGCTCGGCAAAAGCAAACAACGTCACAATGAAATCTGTGCTTGAAGCAAAGCAGTATGACTACATATCTTTCCAGCAAGGCTCATGGTCATCAGACGATATTGAGAATTACAAGCCTTATCTTGAAGACCTTGCGAAAATCGTGAGAGAGTATCAGCCGGATGCGAAGTTTTTAATCCATCAGACCTGGGGATACGACAGCGCACGTTCGGCTAAAAAAGGCTATTCCACCTCAAAGGATATGTTTGCGAAGGTCGAACAGGCATATGCACAGGCATCCGGAATTCTCGGAGGAATTCCCATTATTAAAAGCGGAAAAACAGTTCAGATTCTCAAGGAATCCCTTGGCTTTACCGATGATTTCGGCAATCCGCTTTCAATTTACAGCGACGAAAGCTGTCACCTTGCTCCTCGAGGAGATTATGCCGCCTCTTGCGCATGGGTGCAAACCCTTTTCGGCACAAGCGAAGGCTTTGATATAAGAAACTGCACATATTCCGCAGGCTTTGCAGATGCCGCAATACTCAGAGAAGCGGCGTATCAGGCGGTTGCGGGGACTGATGGGGCGACACTTACTCTCGGCGTGGCGCATGATGATATTGGCGGAAACGGTGGCGCAGTTGTGACGCTTTACAATGAAACTTTAAATCGTGCCATACAGACAAAGAAGCAACCGTCGGAAAAGCTTGATACCTACACTTTTGACTTTACGCTTCTTCCCGAGGGAAAATATTATGCGACAGTTGAAAGAAACGGCTATGTGACATATACAACCGAAACCCTGACACTTTCCCGTGACGGTGAGGCGACATTTAATACATTCAGCCTTGTTTCGGGCGACCTCAAGGATGAACAGACAGGTGTGGCAGACGGAATTGTTGACATTGCAGACTTTATCCGCATAGTCGGAGCATTCATTTCCGCAAACGACACTCTTGTTTCATTGTATGACATCAATGCAGACGGTGTTCTGAACATAGAAGACCTTGCGTTTGTAAAAATAAGTCTTGAAAAGTGATAAACCGACCGTCGGACGTTTTGCCCGACGGTCATTTTTGCGTCAATAACCAAAACGGACATTTAAAAGAGTAGGTTGTCCGTTTTTGTTATTGACAACTTAATGAGAAAATGTTATAATGCAGACAGCAATGGGAAAGTGTAATGATTTCGGAGGAAAAACAAATGAAAAAGATAGAAATAATAAGCCGTGGCATAACAATTTCAAATCCCGACAGCATTTTCAACTATTTTGCGTGGCCCACCGTTACACGTCTTCCTGACGGCAGACTTGCGGCGGTTTCGTCGGGAATGAGGGTTCAGCACGTTTGTCCTTTCGGCAAGGTTGTTATGGTGACAAGTGACGACGAGGGAAAGACATGGACAAGTCCCTCGGTTATAATCGACACGCCTCTTGACGACAGAGATGCAGGAATTGCGGTTTTTGGAAAGGAAAGAAATCGGGTTATTGTCACGTCCTTCAACAACAGCTTTGAATTCCAGCGCGACTGGGCTTCAAAAGCACCTTACGGTCACAAATTCGATTCACTCATTTTTGGTTATCTTGACACGGTATCTCCCGAAGCTGAGGAAAAGTATCTCGGCTCGACCTACAAGATAAGTGAGGATTGCGGAAAGAACTTTGGTGAGGTCAGACGTGTGCCTGTGACATCGCCTCACGGACCTTGTGCGATGAGCGACGGAAGTCTTATATACATTGGTGTTGTCATGGGAACAGGCTTTGCAAACCCCACAATCCATGTTTACAGAATGGATGCAAACGGAGTGGAGTTTGAAAAGCACTCCGAGCTTGACACATCTTTCTTCAAGGACATCGGATACCCTTGCGAGGTACACGCCATTGAAAACGCACCGGGTGAGCTGATTGTGCATATAAGAGTACAGAGAGGTCAGAATGACAGCGGACTTTTCACAGTGTATCAATGCGAGAGCCACGATGGCGGCAAGACATTTACCACTCCGCATCAGATTATAGGCGACCTTGAGGGCGCACCTCCTCATCTTCTCAAGGTCGGTGACACGCTCATTTGTGCTTATGCAAAGCGTCAGAAGCCTGTTGGCATTAAGGTGGCGTTCAGCCATGACGGCGGAAAGACCTGGGACGAGGGTTACATTATTGACGACACAATGCAGGATGCGGATCTTGGTTATCCTGCGACGGTTGCGCTCAATGACGGCACATTCCTCACGGTTTACTATGCCAAGGAAGCCGGCGGTTGCTCAAAGATAAGACAAACCATCTGGAGATACGAAGAATAATTGGCTGGAAAAGCAGATAAAAAGTGCCGGGCGTGGATTTTGTCCATGTCCGGCACACATTATTATTCAGCAAACGTATTCAGCGATTATTTCAGTCCCTCAAAGAAGTAGTCAAGGCTGCCATCCTCTGTGTCAGGCTTATGTCCGCCGTCCCAGGGATGGAAGAAGAAGTTTTCTGCCGCACCCTGTGCCTCAAAATACTTGGGAATATCTTCCGCAGGCGCATACGCCGTATCAATCTCAAAAACCTTGTCCTCTTTTCCAACCTCAACAAGAAGTCTGCGAGGCGCATGGAGAGCGGCAATTTCGGGGTTTGTAAAGCGGTTGCCCGAGTTGAACCATGTGAAATCGTACCACGCATATCTGAACATATCGTTGAAATAGGCTACGGAGTAGCTTGATTTGATTCTTGTTTCGGCTGCACCTGTGACAAGGGTATAGAAGCCACCGTAGGAAAGTCCTGTCATGCCGATTCTTTCTGTGTCAATCATGGGGAAAGTGCAGAGCAGGTCAAGGCTTCGGCGGATGCAATAGATTTCAAGGGCGGTGATGCTTCCGCCAAGCTGTTTTAAGTTTTTATCAATGCTCGCTCTGTCGGGCTTGTCAGGGCAGAATTTATCCTGCCAGAGCAAGAGCTGAGGAGCAAAGCACACAGCACCTCTGTCCACGCAACGGCGTACCAACTGATTATAGTTATTCTCTCCGTAGATATCCGAACAAAGCTCGGGAGTTCCGCCACCGCCGTGTTGGGTGATGACAAGGGGAGCTTTCGCTGTGCCGTTTTCGTCCACGTTGTTGGGTACGAACAACATTCCGTAAAACTTAAAGTCGGGCAGTGTCTCAATCTGCATTCTGTAAATGGAGCACATATCGTCCTTAGCGACAAACTCCTTTGTGAAGGCAGGGATTTCCATGCCTTCTCTGTATTCGGTGAGGGGAAAGCCAAGCATTTCGATGTATTCACGGCGGAATTTTTCACGGTTTTCGGCAAGGGCTTCGGGACTCATGTGTGCAAGTCTTTCACTGCGTGCATCGCCACGCATTTTTTTAACAAGCTTGTCAAGGCTTTCAACATAGTCATTGCGGTATTTTGCGCCGCTTTCATACTTTTCAATTTCGGTATAGATTTTAATTTTAGAATAATCGAGCATTGTTTTTCTCCTTTTTATTCGTAATACGCCCCCTTCCTGACAACCGGAGGGATGCGTCAATCGGGGATGCTGTCACGATGTACGGATTCTTCACGAATTGCCCGAAAGTGAGCAAAGCAGTTATGTATCTCTTTACCACTTTCTTCATCATGCTATCTATATCATACCACGAATCTTTTTGAATTGCAATACACAAATTAAACACAAAACTTGAACAATCTAAAGATTTTTATGCTGTCTGGAATTGAGTTCTGAACAAACTCAATTTCAGACCATATCTTTTATAATATCGAGTCAAGCCAATCATTCCAACACCGTTATAAAGCTTTTCGGTGATTCAAAAGGGGTGCTTTTCTCGGAAAGCACCCCCTTTGGGAAGTTATGAGCAATTTGTGTTTTGGAAAGCCCCAACAGCTTAAATTAAACCTCAGGAATTTCGATTTCAACTTCTTTGCCGAGGTCGGAGGATTTTGCGATACCGTCGAGGATAGCCTGGTTGTAGAGAATCTGGGAAGTGGGGATAGGAGCTTCTGTTCCGTTTATAACAGCGTCGAGGAAAGAACGGATCTTTCTGTCGAAGTTGGAGCCTGCGGGGTTCTGAACGAGGGGAACTGTAACCTTTGTGGGTTCGCCGGAAACATCCTTATAAATTGTCATTGCGCCGCCTACTGTGCCATTCCAGCAGTCTGTTGAGGGAATACGGAGAGAACCCTTTGTACCCATGATGATGGTGTCACCGGGGGTGTCGAGATGCATATACCAGGAAATTCTGAAGTCGAGGATAATGCCGCCTTCAAGTCTGATAAATGCGCTTGCCCAGTCGTCAACGCCAAAGAGAGCTGCTGTCTTTTCGGGGTCAACGGTGTATTTTGAACTCTTGTATGCTTCGGGTGTTTTGCCGAAGAAGCCTGTCTTTATACCCGAAACTGTGAGGGGCTTGGGATAGCCGATTGCGTTAAGGCACATATCAAGAGAATAGCATCCGATGTCTGCGAGTGCGCCAAGACCCGCCTTGTCTTCCTCAATGAATGTTGTGGACCAGCCTACGGGGATACCGTGACGACGGCCGCCGCCTGTCTGGATATAATAAATATCGCCAAGCTCACCTGACTGAACAATCTTCTTGATCATCTTCATGTTCTCGTCGAATCTGGGCTGGAAGCCAACGGAAACTATCTTGCCGTATTTCTTCTCTGCCTTGCAAACTTCAATTGCTTCGTCGAGTGTAACTGTGAAAGGCTTTTCAAGGAGAACGGGGATGCCCTTTTCAAGACAAGCAATTGTACACTCTGCGTGAGTTCTGTTGTATGTACAAACGCTCACTGCATCAAGCTCAACCTTTTCGAGCATTTCCTTGTAATCTGTAAAGCTCTGAGCTTCAACGTTGTATCTCTTGAAGAAAGCCTCGGCTTTTCCGGGGATAAGGTCTGCGCCTGCAACAACCTCAACATCGGGCTGTACAAGGTAGCTCTTGATATGGGAATTTGCAATTCCGCCTGTTCCGATGATACCGATTCTCAGTTTCTTTCCTGTGTTTACAGTTGCAGTTTCAACACTGCCCTGCTTGTAAGCGTCAAGAATGTCTGCCATTTTTCTGTACCTCCATGTGGTGATTTGACTTTTTAATTAAGCAAATATATTCTTACACGAAGTCCTGCTCCGTTAAAGACAAATTGAATATTGTTTCTGACTTACACTTATGATACCACAAATGCCGTCAACTGTCAATGTACAAAAGTGCGTTGACTTTGTACAATTGTATCATATTATGCACTAAAACAAAAAATGATAAAACAAAGAGGCGGTTGCACCGAGGGTACAACCGCCCATTGAATCTGAAATTAGTGAACGATAAACTTCTCGGTATCCTTGTCGAAGAGGTGTGCATGAGTAATGTCAAATGCAACCTTTATCTTATCGTCAGGCTGTGCAGTGGAACGGGAAGGAACTCTGCCGATGATGTTGTCTTCGCCGATGGAGAGGTAGAGATATGTTTCCGCACCCATCATTTCTGTTACATCAACGTTTGCTTCAACAACCCACTCTGCGAGAGAGGAGATGAACACAGGCTCATCGTGGATACATTCGGGACGGATACCCATGATAACTTCCTTGCTGAAGTATTCTGCAAGAGCAGGAGCGCTTGCCTTGTCTTCGGGAAGCTTGAAGGAGTTGTCGCCCCAGATGAGGTAAACGCCGTCAGCCTTCTTTTCAACAGTAACAGTGAGGAAGTTCATCTGAGGTGTTCCGATAAAGCCGGCAACGAAAACGTTGCAAGGTGTATCGTAAAGAACCTGAGGTGTGTCAACCTGCTGAATAAGACCGTCTTTCATAACAACGATTCTGGTCGCCATTGTCATAGCCTCGACCTGGTCGTGGGTTACATATACAAATGTTGTACCAAGCTTGTTGTGGAGCTTTGTGAGCTCTGTTCTCATGGCAGCACGGAGCTTTGCGTCGAGGTTGGAGAGAGGTTCGTCAAGAAGGAATACCTTAGGTTCACGAACGATTGCACGTCCGAGGGCAACTCTCTGTCTCTGACCACCGGAAAGAGCCTTAGGCTTTCTGTCGAGAAGGTGTGCAATGTCAAGAACTCTTGCAGCTTCTTCAACACGTCTCTTAATTTCTTCCTTGGGGGTCTTTCTGAGCTTAAGACCGAATGCCATGTTTTCAAATACTGTCATATGAGGATAAAGAGCATAGTTCTGGAACACCATCGCAATGTCTCTGTCCTTGGGGGCAACGTCGTTAACGAGTCTGTCTCCGATGTAGAGCTCGCCTTCTGTGATTTCTTCAAGACCGGAAATCATACGGAGTGTTGTGGACTTACCACAACCGGAAGGTCCGACGAAAACGATAAATTCCTTGTCCTTGATGTCAAGGCAGAAATCGGATACAGCTGTAACGCCGCCGGGATAACGCTTATAAATGTGTTTGAGTGAAAGACTTGCCATTTAATGTAACCTCCTGAATAGCCTTTGCTTATATAATATTATGTAGATAAGCTTAGTCAAACTTTGATGTATATACTATACCAAAAAATCACAAAAAAGAAAAGATGATATTTACACAACTTTTTGGTTTCACTTTTGTTGCAAAATGATAAATTTGCGGCTAATTTGATTTTTTCTTTTAAAATCGGAACGGAAATAATCAAATTTTGCCCAAATTCATCTATCGTTTACAATCACCGTCCCCTTTTGTAAAATTTGCCGAATAACGGCGCAAAACAGAGCTTTTTAATGGCGTGTGTATATAAAAAATCACCAAATATAGTTTTAAAACACGATTTTTACTATATTTTGTGGTTTCGGACACAAAAACAAATAGAGTGAATTTCAAAAAACGGGTGAAAAGTGTGGGGACAATTTGAGCGAGCTTTCCTGACCGTTTTGCAAACTTAAAGACGGTATCCGGGTAGCATTATTGACATGGCGATTCAAGACTGAAAAACAAAAGTCGGAGCTTTTTTGCGGGGCAGACGGGTGTTTTTGCTGCCGCACAGCTTATTCCATGAATCTTAACAATAATATGTAGAAATTCATGGAAGATTGGTGTATAATAATAAAAGGGAAATTTTTGTGTGACCATATCTTCCCGAAAAATTTTCCGTGGAGGGAAAAGTATGGATAAGAACAAATATGAAGCACTTCGCCTGAGAATGGAGCGCACCGCCGAAGCACTCAATAAAAACGGCTTTTCGGCAACCTGCGTTGACAACAAGGAGGAAGCAATTGACCTTGTTGAAGAAATGCTCACCGATGGAGCGACTGTTTCAGTCGGCGGCTCAATGACGCTTTTTGAGCTTGGAATCCCCGAACTTCTTTCGTCGGGCAGATTCAATTATCTTGACAGATACGCTCCCGGTCTTACAACAGAGGGACGGCGTGAAATCTTTTTGAAGAGCTTTGACAGCGATTTCTATTTTTGTTCGACAAATGCCGTGACCGAATCGGGCGAGCTTTATAACGTTGACGGCAACGGAAACCGTGTTGCTGCGATGCTTTACGGTCCTCAAAACGTTGTTGTCATTGCAGGCTGGAATAAAATCGTAAAGGATATTCCGGCGGCAGAGGAGCGTGTGAGAGAACACGCCGCACCTGCAAACTGCATAAGGCTTGGCAGAAACACACCATGCACAAAAACAGGCAGATGCATGGATTGCAGAAGTGATGAACGAATCTGTGCTGACAGGGTTATAATGTCAAAGCAGGTTGTAAAGGGCAGGGTCAAGGTGATTCTTGTTGCTGAAGAGCTTGGCTATTGATTTTTGTCAAAGGAAACGGAACAAAAATGATGGAAAAGCTGAACGTTGTTACAACGAAAATTGAGGTCGGCGCAAGAAGAATTGTTGTTTGTCAGCAGAAATGCCGGAGGGGGATTTTCCGGAAAACACCGGGAAAACTTGCCGCAGGTGCTTAATAAGCTTTACTTTCTGAGTAACCAAAAAGATAAAAAATCCCTTTGAAAAGGAACATTCCAATGAAAATAAACATTGTACTTTTGGAGCCGGAAATTCCGCAGAACACGGGGAACATTTCCCGAACCTGTGCAGCGACAGGTGCTTCGCTTCACCTCATCGAGCCGCTTGGCTTCACAATAACCGATGCGAAGCTCAAAAGGGCAGGACTTGACTATTGGCAGTATCTTGATATACACTACTATAAGAATATAGAGGATTTTTACAGCAAGAATCAAGGCGGAAACTTCTATTATTTTTCAACCAAAGCGCCCCGAGCTTACACCGAGGTTGAGTATCCCGACAATTCCTATCTCATTTTCGGAAAGGAAACTGCCGGTATTCCGGAAAGTATTCTTGAAAAGAATCTTGAAAAATGCGTGAGAATTCCCATGCTGGATGGACTTCGCAGTCTTAATCTTTCAAACTCGGCGGCTATTGCGGTTTATGAGGTGCTTCGTCAATGGGACTTTAACGGACTTTCGGAATCGGGAAAGTTCGGCGCTGCAAAGCTTTGATTTGCCCCGTAACACTAAAATGTGCTTGTGATTTTATTTATACATAACAATAAGGAAAATATTTTTAATTCAGGAGGTTTTTCAGATATGAAAATCGGTATGTGTGCAGGTCTTAAAGACTTTGAGAAAATCGCCCTTGCAAAAAAAGCAGGCTTTGACTACATCGAAACAAGCTTCAGTGCATATGCAGGTGCAAGCAAAGAGGACAGAGAAGCTTTCCTTAATTGTCTTAAGGAGAATGACATCAGGTGTGAGGCTATGAATGGCTTTATCAGCCTCAAGGTTGTAGGGCCTGAGTTTGACGAAAAGGCTGTAAAGGAATACATAGACAATGCGTTTGTAACCTGTGGCGAAACGGGCTTTGAGGTTGTGGTATTCGGCTCGGGTGCGGCAAGAAAGATTCCCGAAGGCTTTGACTATGATGAGGCAAAGAAGCAGATTGCTTACATCTGCCGTGAGTTTATCAAGCCCAATTGCGAAAAGCACGGCAAGAAGGTAGCCTTTGAAAATCTCAACGAAAAGGAAACCAACATCTTCAATACAGATGCTGAAATCAACGAGTTTGTAAACGAGCTTGACATCGACTGCATAAAGGCTCTCTCAGACAACTACCACATGGCTCTTGTTGATGAACCCTACGAAGTGGTCGCAACGCTCGGCAAAAACCTTATACATGCCCACATCGCAAATCCCGACGGACGTCTTTATCCCCAGCCGACTGATGCTCACGACTACAAGCCTTTCTTTGCGGCTATGAAGAAGGCAGGCTACGATGCGAGAGTTTCCGTTGAGGCGAGTGTACCTAAGGATGTGGATGCGGAGCTTGCGACAAATCTTGCGGCGACATATCTCAGAAAGCTCATCGCAGAGGCGTAAGCTTTTCGTGACCTTGAAGTATAGGTCATGCACGAAAGGCTCTATTACAAATGTGCGCTTTGAACGGTGACTTTTAAGGCGTGCGTAAGAAAGGAATTGTCATCATAATGAAAATCGGATGTACTGCCGGTGTCAATCAGTCTGATAAGATACGGCAGATAGCCGAAGCAGGCTACGATTACATTGAAGCACCTCTCGCAAACCTTGTTTGCGCTTCCGACGACGAGGTTCGTGAATTTTTGAAGACTCTCGAAAAGTATTCAATCCCATGTACTGCGGCAAATATGCTTTTTCCCTGCAATATGCGCCTTACGGGAGAGGGCTTTAACGCAAGTGTCATTGAGGATTATCTTAATGTTGCTTTTGAAAGAGCGCAAGAGGTTGGCATTGAAACTGTTGTGTTCGGGTCGGGGGCGGCAAGACGTATCCCGGACGGATTCGACAGGAATGTTGCCCTGGAGCAGATAAAGGAAGTGTGTATGCACTATCTTTCTCCGGTGGCACGAAAAAACGGAATAACCGTTGCAATTGAAAACCTCAACTCCGGCGAAACAAATATGTTTAACACAGTTTCGGAAACGGCGGACTTTGTGGGCGGAATTGCCTGCGACAATATAAAGGTTTTGTGCAACAATTTCCAGATGGTGCTGGAACAGGAGGAATACTCCGTTATAAGAAAAATCGAAAAAAACGGCATTATTGCCCTTGCACACATTGCAAATCCCGATAGAATCGGCTTCCCGACGGTTAATGACCCACATGACTATTCAGAGTTTTTCGATTCGCTGAAAAGTGTTGGATATGAGGGTGGCATAACGGTTGACGTTGGTATTCCCGACGACGAAAACACAGAGGAAGGCATTTATGCCGCATCAATTTTCCTCAAAACAGTTATCTGACTTTTTAAGCGGAATGGTTTTGGGAGTAAATAATTTTTTTGGGCAAATTGCTTAAAAAAAACACTCTGAAATTGGCATTTTCCACAAACTTAAATCTCATGCTTGACACGTTAACAGTTTTGGTGTACAATATATTATGTTTGATTGTATCATCGTAAACAATTGGTATTGGAGGATCCCGAAATGAAAATTAGAAAGCTCTTATCTCTTGCCCTTGCGGCTCTGATGGTTGTCGGCGCGGTGTTTACCGCAGGTTGTACACCCGAAGAAGAAGAGGAAATCGAAACAGGAAAGCAGACTGTAACCCTCAATATGTTCCTTATCAAAAATGAGGAAACAACCGAGGAAGCCGAAAAGGCGGTTCAGCTTGCAATCAATGACATAACTCTTTCCAAGTATAAGACACTTGTAAAGCTCAACTACCTCACAGAGGATGAGTATTGGGACGCTGTTGAAGCCGAGGAAGCGGCAGTTGTTGCGGCAATCGAGGCAAAGGCAATGGAAGTTCCCGAAGAAGAGGTTGAGGAAGAAGAAGACAAGGACGTAAAGGATAAGAAGGAAAAAGATGACGAAGCCGACGAAGCAGATGAGGATGTTCTTGTAGGCGAGGACGGCGAGCCTCTTGAGGGTATGGAAATCGTTGATTCCCTCGATGCCGAATACGACGCTCTTTATGATCTCGGCGATGTTATTGTTGAGGAGCCCCAGATTGATATTTATCTCGTTAACAGCGCAGAAAAATATCTTGAGCTTGCAGAGGCAGGTGCACTTGCTCCCCTTGATACATACCTCACTCTTGAAAGCAAGATTCTCAGCTCCTATATTTACCCCGCATTTCTTGAAGCGGCAAAGGTAAACGGCACAACCTACGGTATCCCCGTAAACGGTCCCATCGGCTCTGTTGAGTATATCGTTTTCAATAAGGAGCTTCTTGATAAGTATGAATTCAAGGCAGAGGATATGACAACTCTTGAATCTCTTGAGAAGTATCTTTCTGTTCTTAAGGCAAACGAACCCAACGTTATTCCCCTTGGCTCCGCTGGAGCACACCTTGGCTTTGACGCTTATGGTTCAGTTTATGCCGCAACAGGTATCAAAGAAACAGGCACACCCCTTATTTCCGAGGAAATTATCTCTATTTATGATCAGCCCGAGGTTAAGGCACACTACGCAAAAATCAATGAATACAACAAGAAAGGCTACCTTGTGACAGATGCTGCCGCAAAGGAGGGCAAGGTTGTTGCAGTTGATTTCAGAAAGGGCAACGCCGCAAATATCGCTCAGTGGGAAGAACAGGACGGTTGCGAGTATGAATATGTAACATACAGAGCTCCCGCCGCAACAAATGACGACCTTCTCGGAAGCGTGTTTGTAATCAGCGCAAATTCCTTTAACAAGGAACGCTCCATGGAAATCATCAAGCTCTTTAACACAAACCCCGTTCTTGCAAATCTTCTCCAGTGGGGTATTGAGGGCGTTCACTATGAGCTTAACAAGGAAGACAATTCCATTACACAGCTCACAAACGATTACTCCATGAACACAAGATACACCGGTAACCGATATATCAAGTATCGCCTTGATTCCGAGCCTGCAGATGTGTTTGAAGCATATAAGGAACAGAACCTTGGCGTTGAACTCAGCGCATTCTATGGCTACAAATTCAACTTCCCCGGCGTTGTTGAGGGCGACAAGAAAGACGTTGATGCATCCGCAGTTCTCACAAATTCCGCAAAGCTTGCCGAGGAAAATATCGGTATGCTCCTCACAGGTGAGGGTAACTTTGAACAGCAGTGGGCGGCATTCAAGAAGAGTGTAAACAGCGCATACAGAGGACGTGTTTACGACGTTCAGCTCGAATTCAAGCTCCAGATGAAGCCCTATTTCGTTAAGAAAACAAACGCTCTTATCGACAGCCTTGCAGGCGCAGAAACTCTTGCAAAGTTCACCGACGAGCTTAAAGCAGGTCTTAAGGAAATGCACGGTGTTCCCGGCTATGACGAAGCTCCTGTTGATATGTACATCAAGTCTGCATCCTCTAAGTTTGAAGCAGACAAGGCAGGTTTTATTGAAAGCGTAAAGACCGGTATGGCAAGAGCAACCGACAACTTCCTTGACAATTACTCCGCAACCTTTGACAGAGGATATTACATCACCAATGCAAACCTTGCTATCGACGAGCTTATCGCTGCTGAAGAATGGGCAGAGGCAGTTGACGTGATTGAAGCTCCCGCCGCTGAAGAAGATGTTGAGGCAGAGGTTGAAGCAGAAGCTGAGGAAGAGGTTGAAGCCGAAGCTGAAACTGAAACTGAAGAAGCTCCTGCAGAAGAGGAAGTAGCCGAGGGCGAGGAAACAGTTGAGGGCGAGGACGCTGAAACCGATGCAGAGGCAGAGGAAGAAGCAAAGCCCGAAGCTCCCGTTATCCCCACTCCCGTTGCAGACAGCTTTGTTGAAGCGGTTAAGGAAAAGCTTGCTCCCATATTTGGTTCTTACTATACAGATGAGTTTGTTGCAGATTTCGATGAAGCTGTGACAAAGACAATGAGAATCACATTCTCCCAGGATAAGGCATTGTTTGCTGACGAGTTCAAGGCGGCACTCCTTTCCGTTACCGAGCACATCGGCTATGACTACACCTTTGAGAGTGTGAGACCTCTTATCGAAAAGAAAGCAACTGAATCCTTCCCCGATGACGCAGCTCTTATCGTTGAAACAATCAATGAGAAGCTTGTTGCCGGCGGTATCGACGTATTCAGAATCAACTTCATGCTTTCACAGTTCACAGGCTACGCAAAGAATGTGAACGACAAGAAGACAGCCGAGCTTGAGGCTCTTGGCGAGGAAATTACAGCTGAGCCCGAAGCAGAGGAAGAAGCAGAGGAAGTTGAGGCTGTTGAGGCCGAAGCTGAGGCTGCAGAGGCTGAATAATCAAACGGCTACATACCGGGACCGACATTTGCCGGTCCCGGTATTTGCATCGTATGAAAATGTGAGGTTATGGATATGAAAGCGATCGTTACAGTAGTCGGCAAGGATCAGGTAGGCATCATTGCTGCGGTCTGCATCAAGCTGGCAGAGTATAATGTGAATGTTCTGGATATCAGCCAGACCGTCATGCAGGGATATTTTACCATGATGATGGTGGTGGATGTGTCCGGATGTTCCATTCCTCTGGCGCAGCTTTCCACTGCCATGGAGGAAATGGGCAAGGAAAAGAATCTTTCCATCCGCGTCCAGCGGGAAGATATCTTTGAAGCCATGCATCGCATCTGAGGTGAAAATATGCTGAATCAGAAGGATATTTTGCACACTTTGGATATGATCGACAAGCGGCACTTAGATATCCGTACCATTACCATGGGCATCAGTCTGCTTGACTGCTGCGATACGGATCTTCGTAGGTGCTGCGATAAGATCTATCATAAGATCACCCGCTGTGCCAAGGATCTGGTGAAGGTGGGCGAGGATATCGAGAAGGAGTTCGGTATCCCCATCGTTAATAAGCGGATCTCCGTCACACCCATTGCGCTGGTTGCCGGCTCGTGTGAAGCAGACTCCTATGTGGAGATCGCCAAGACACTGGATGCTGCGGCAAAGACCTGTGGTGTTAACTTTATCGGCGGTTTTTCTGCTTTGGTGCAGAAAGGCTGTACGGCAGGGGACTGGAAGCTGATCCGCTCGATCCCCGAGGCGATGCGCTGCACCGAGCGCGTCTGTGCCAGTGTCAATGTAGGCTCTACCAAAGCAGGCATCAATATGGATGCTGTTGCCGAGATGGGCAGAATTATTAAGGAAACTGCCGAAATCACCGCAGGTAACGACGGTCTGGGCTGCGCAAAATTAGTGGTATTTGCCAATGCGGTGGAGGACAACCCCTTTATGGCGGGCGCGTTCCACGGTGTGGGCGAGCCGGAATGTGTGCTGAATGTGGGCGTTTCCGGACCGGGTGTTGTGTACCATGCTTTGCAAAGCGTCAAGGGGCAGCCCTTTGATGTGGTGGCAGAAACGGTGAAGAAGACCGCTTTCCAGATTACCAGAATGGGTCAGATCGTAGGCAATGAGGCATCCAAGCGACTGGGTGTTCCCTTCGGTATCGTAGACCTGAGTCTTGCGCCCACACCCGCGGTGGGTGACAGTGTCGCCCGGATCCTGGAAGAAATGGGGCTGGAGGTCTGCGGCACCCATGGCACCACTGCCGCGCTGGCACTGCTGAACGACGCAGTAAAGAAAGGCGGCGTGATGGCATCCAACCATGTGGGCGGCTTGTCCGGCGCATTCATCCCCGTGTCCGAGGACGAGGGTATGATTGCTGCCGCGGAAGGTGGTACATTGACCCTTTCCAAACTGGAGGCCATGACCTGTGTCTGCTCTGTGGGCCTGGATATGACCGCCGTTCCCGGCGATACCCCCGCATCCACCATCTCTGCCATTATCGCAGATGAGGCTGCCATCGGTATGATCAATACCAAAACCACCGCCGTGCGGGTGATTCCTGCGCCCGGCAAAAAGGTGGGGGATTTTGTGGAATTCGGCGGGCTGCTGGGACGGGCGCCCGTGATTCCCGTGCATCCCTTTGCCTCCGCTCAAGTCGGAGGCCA
>JAZQKV010000014.1:0-36634 GCA_045542335.1 Eubacteriales bacterium | reverse complement strand
GGTCACTTCTGTTCACTCTTGATATCTAACATCTTTTGTTATCCTCTCTTTCTTAATCTACCCCTGCAAAACCAACCGATTGTTTAATTCAACATTTAGTACCTTTACCTACATTTGTTGTTATATATCAAATATTACCTTTTTTCATAGGAGTTTTTCAAAGAACTTTTTGTTTGAAGCTTTAAAATTATCGGGTTTCTGTTTGTTGTGGCGGTCGTTTGCAAAGGTGCTTTGGCTCATCAAAACTCCGGAACAGCTTCCTTTCTGCTCAAACCTTTATATGTAAACTCTGTGTTACTCTTTTGCGTTTAACATCGCCTGTTGTTTAAGTTAGTTCAAGCTTTAATTCCGTTATCCCTTTACTTTGTGAGCTGTGATTTACTTTCTCATTGGACTGTACCTCTCTTTCTTGTCTATATTGTAGCATAATATTTCAAAAAAATCAAGTGGCAAAGTGTACAAAATTTACAAGATTTTTTTGTATAATACGCAGAAATTGTGCATTTGTGCCAAAAATCTATTGACAAACACCTATGTGCTGTGTTATAATTAATGTGTTGGGGCATATCGGAACAAATGATTTCCGGTATGCTTTTTTGTATTTTGCTCATGCGTTTGTCATTTATGTATTTGTGCGGCGTTGTGCCATATGCCCTCTTGAATTGCTCTATAAGATCCCCTTGCCTTACATCAGAATTCTTTGCAATGTCCACCTGCGCTTGACAATCCCCTCAAAATGTGATAAAATGAACAAAATCGCCCCATCAAGGAGTAAACATGAAAAGAATCCCCATTTCCATAAACCTTTCAGATTTTCCCCACCAACTGCATCCATATCTTTCGGACGCTTTGATTTTTGACAGCAGTTGTTCCTCGGAAGCAAGGGTGTTGTTTTCTGACAAAAACCACGGTTTCTATATCAAAAGTGCCCCCTGTGGTACACTTCAAACCGAATGTCAGATGACCCGTTTTTTTCACCGGAAAGGACTTGCCACCGAAGTTGTTGAATACTTTTGCGACAAAGCTTCCTGCAAAGACTGGCTTGTAACACGCAAAGTCCCCGGCGAAGATTGCACACATCAATGCTATCTTGAAAACCCGGAAAAGCTGTGCGAAACTCTCGCCTTGTCACTTCGTGCGCTTCATGAGCATCCAACGAATGGTTGTCCCGTCCCCGACAGGCTTTCATCATACTTTGAAACCGCAAAAACAAACTACCTCTCCGGCAATTATGACAAATCCCATTTTCCCGACAGCTTCGGTTACTCTTGCGGAGAACAAGCCTGGCAAACTGTTGTGCAACACGGCAGTATTCTTAAATGCGACACTCTCATTCACGGAGATGCGTGTCTTCCGAATGTCATGCTTGACAATTGGAAATTCAGCGGATTCATTGATGTTGGAAACGGCGGTGTCGGCGATAGGCACATTGACCTTTTCTGGGGTGCATGGTCGCTTGCGTTTAATCTTAAAACTGACAAATACACGAACAGGTTCTTTGATGCTTACGGCAGAGAACGGATAGACAAGGAAATTCTCAAAGTTGTTGCGGCTTTCGAGGTTTTCGGATAAAAGCAATTAGTTTAAACAATGCAATCCAATCGTTTGTAACTTTAAAAAGAGCCAACACAGAAACTTTTTCCGTGATACGCTCTTGATTTTTCCTTTGTAAAAACAAATCGCAACTTTTACATATTTTCGCACAAATACAATATAGAAAAAAATCCGGTTTTATTGTATGATAGTGTTAGTATATATGAAAATTTTTCGGAGGTATATAAAAATGTCAGTAGCAAAGAAAAAAGCGGTTTTCCTGAATCAGGACGGAAGGAAGAACGTTGATCTTGTATATTCAAAAGAAGTTGTAAATGAGCTTGGTCAAATTGTTGACCTCTGTCCCGAAATTATTTCAGCAAACGACCTTGAAAGCAAAAAAAACATTACTTCCAAAGCTGAATATGTTTTTTCAACATGGGGAATGCTCTCTCTCACAAAAAAGCAAATCGCAGAATATTTCCCAAAACTGAAAAAGGTGTTTTATGCGGCAGGCTCGGTTCAATATTTCGCTCGTCCTTTTCTCGAATCGGGAATTGAGGTTTCCAGTGCATGGGTGGCAAACGGTGTTCCCGTTGCGGAATACACTGTGGCTCAGATTGTCCTTGCCAACAAGGGATTTTTTGGAAGCATAAACGACGTGAAAAAGAATCATGCAACAAGCAGAAGAATAACCGACACCTTCCCTTGCAATTATAACGTAAATGTGGGACTCATCGGCATGGGAACAATCGGCTCCCGAGTTGCAAAAATGCTTCATAGCTACAAGATGAATGTGTATGTATATGACATTTTCATGAGCGACGAAAGAGCAGCTGAATACGGTGTCACAAAGGCAGACCTTCCCTTTATATTCAAAAACTGTCAGACTGTTTCAAACCACCTTGCAAACAACGAAAAAACCATTGGAATGTTGAACTATGACCTGTTTTCGCTCATGCCCGATAACGCAACATTTATAAACACCGGCAGAGGTGCGCAGGTTGTTGAAAAGGATCTTATCCGCGCACTTCGTGAAAAGCCCTCACGCACAGCACTTCTCGATGTTACATGGCCTGAGCCCATCAACGACCATAATAAAGAGCTTTATGAGCTTGACAACATTTTTATCACTCCGCACATTGCCGGAAGCCTCAACAACGAATGCTTCAGAATGTCGGAATATATGCTTGGCGAGCTCAAAAGAGCAGAAAGCGGTCTGCCCCTTGAATACGGCGTGACGCTTGAAATGCTTGAAACAATGGCATAAGGCGAAACTACAGATTCAAGTACAACAGCCCTTTAAGGCATCAAGTCTTAAAGGGCTTTTAACTGTTAATCGGTCGTTATATGAGCCGTCCTTGTTTCTGCATCCCATTCGACGTTATAGCCGAGGGATTCCGAGAGGAAGCGGAGGGGAATGTATGTTTTATTATTGATAACCTTTGCTGCAACATCCATTTCCTCTTGTACACCGTTTACGGTTGCAGTTTTACTGCCGATGGGAAAGTCAACCGTATTTTGCTTTGTTATAAAGCTTGCGATTCGCAGTGTGGGATTCCAGCCCACTTCACCGCCCATTTGCTCAAAGAGAAAACGCATGGGGACGAGGATTCTTCCCGAATCCATTTTTGGTGTTTCTTCAAAGGCAAGGAGTTTGTCGCCAAAGGTTATATATGTGTGATTGAAATAACTTTCGGGAATACGGTAGTAGGAGTCGTAGGTGTCGAAATAGATGTACCCATTGTGATGCCATGAAGAATAAGTGCCTTCTTCAAAGGGTAGTTTGTAATAATACACGTAATCAGGTGTGTACATATCTTTTAGCACCGTTTCAATCTCTATTTTGAAAACTTGTTCTTGACCTTGGACACAATAATAGTAATTCTTGTCGTTTTCGGCATAGCCATAATGAATTTCAGCACCATTACTCACATCTGCAATAAAGTATTTTCCGCTGAAGCTTTTCCGACTGTTTTTCACCGCACATTCACTGTCATCCGGCTTTTCACATTCGAGCCATTCTATACCGTCAGACGATTTATACCATGCAGTCACAGATTGTCCATACGGCTTGTACTCTTTTTCGCAGCTCATGTACAATAATGTATAATCTTTTGACTCTTTCAGCAAGTAAATTACCTTGTGCGGTGCATTAACAGTTGAAATCAAATTCAATTCAGAATTATATACATATAAAGGACCGTTTGAACGATATTGCTCATGTGGTACAGGTGTTTGTGAATATGTAAAATCCCCATCATACAGTACATAATAATCGCCAACACGATAAAGCTGACTAGGATTGTTTTTTCCCAATTGTTTAAAGCTTAACCCATCCAAAGAAAAAGTCCTTTGTATGCCTTCCGGATTGTATTGCGTTATTGTCATAACTCCGGAGTTGTCAAATCTTCTTGCAAAGGGCTGTGAATCATCTTTGTGTATAATTTCAAATTGTTCCAAACCTATTTCAGCCACAGCCGACACATTTAATGAAATACTAAACAACAGTGCAATAGCGATTGCTATAGCAAAAATATTCACTCGTTTCAACGTTATTCCTCCCTCTTTGCAGTTAATTGATTTATAAATCCGCCTGCACCGGCGTTGGGAAGTATTGCTTTCCATTACCATTATACCAAAAATCATAACCGGAAAAATCAAGTATATGTAAATATTCTATGTTGCGAATATAATTGTTGACTTTCCTCATAAAACTACCATTTTTTTCAATCAATATTTCTTCATAAACTACAAAAACTACCCTTGTCTTACGAGCAACAAGAATTTGTTCTCGCAAGACATAGTGACCACAGCAAAAACACATTTGAAAAAATTACCTGTAATATTTCATTTTTTGGCGGTCACAATAAGCACAGAGCAGCAAGATGTTTTGCAAAAGCACATATGTGAATCCTTCACCTTTGTTCTTTTATCAAAACTCAAAAATCTGCTCAGTAAACAAATATTTCAAAACGTTTTTAAGGAGATATTGATATGAACAGCAACAGAAAGCTCGTACCCGAAGCAAAGGAAGCTCTTGACAAGTATAAGATGGAAGCGGCAAATGAGGTTGGTGTACCCCTTAAGCAGGGCTACAACGGCGACCTCACCTCCAAGCAGGCAGGTTCCGTAGGCGGTCAGATGGTTAAGAAGATGATCATGGACGCCGAAAACGCAATGAAGAACAACAAATAACGCCTCCCCCCTCTCACCGTTCGGGAAGCTTAAGCTTTCCGCACCGCTTGTCTTTTTCCATATGCCGAGTTCCCAAAAGATACATATCCGCCAACACGGAATAAACAGATGTATTTCTGCATATATTTATCCTGTATCACCTAAAAGAAAGGATGAATCCCATGCCACAAGGCTTTTTAGGCATCTCGGTAAGCGTTTCTGATAGTGCCCTGCCAATCGAAGGCGCAAAGGTGTACGTCATGAAAAGCTCCCTTCCGCAAAACGGCGATGCCTCCAATAGACTTCTGCAGTATGAACCGTCTCTCCCAAACGGCAGAACTGTATCCCCCACAGATAACGACGGCGAATTTATAACAAATTCCGATGGCAAAACTCCGTCAATCGGTCTTGATGCTCCGGATGCAAATATTTCTCTCGAAGAAAATTCCCCCGATATTCCTTATAGTATCTTCGACGTGTATATAGAAGCCCGGGGCTTTGTTCCCGTGAGAGTAAGGGGCGTTCAGATTTACGCCGGTGTTGATAGCTTGCTCCCCGTTAATCTTCATCCATCTCTCGGCAGCAACGTGAATATAGAAATCTATGTCATCCCGGAAAATGCACTCTATCTGAGCGAACAAAGAAATCAGCAATCCGCCATTCCAATCCCCCGTGCCTTTCCCGACATCGCAGAACGTGTATATATCCCCGAAACAATTGCCGTTCACCTTGGCCGCCCCGAACAACAAGCTGAAAATGTCTATGTTTCTTTTCCCGATTATATCAAAAATGTAGCTTCAAGTGAAATATATCCAACCTGGCCGGACTCCGCTTTGAGAGCAAATATTTATGCCCAGATTTCTCTTGCACTTAACCGTGTCTATACAGAATGGTATCCAAGTCAAGGCTATAATTTTCAGATAACAAATTCAACAGCCTTTGACCAGGCTTTCGTAAACGGCAGAAATATTTTTTCCAATATTTCCGCAATAGTTGACGAAATCTTCAACTCTTTTTTACAGCGTGAAGGCTATGTCGAACCTCTTTTTGCTCAGTATTGCGACGGCGTACAAACCTCGTGCGCCGGTATGTCACAATGGGGAAGCCTCTATCTCGCCGAGCAAGGCTCAACCCCAATACGCATTGTTCGATATTACTATGGTCAGGACGTCGAAATCAACTCGACAGACGTTATAATGAGCATCGAAGAAAGCTATCCCGGAAGCCCTCTTTCCGTCGGCGACACAAGTGATGCCGTCGCCACACTTCAGGCACAGCTTAACAGAATCTCTCAAAACTATCCCTCTATCCCCCTTATTCCCTCAATAACCGGACGCTTCGGCAGCGAAACAGATGCAGCAGTCCGTGCTTTTCAGCGTATTTTTGAGCTTCCGGTAAACGGAATTGTTGACCGTGCTTCATGGTATAGGATTTCCTATATTTACACCGCTGTAAAGGACCTTGCCGAGCTTACAAGTGAGGGCGAATCCCCATCCGTTCCGTCAGGTCCTCCCAACGTCACACTCCGTCGTGGAAGCACCGGAAACAATGTGCGCCTTTTGCAATATATTTTAAGCTATATCAGTCTCTTTTACACGGATATTTCACCTGTAAGACTTATCGACGGAATATTCGGAACAGAAACACTTGATTCTGTAATCTCATTTCAACAATCTTTCGGCTTGCAGCCAGACGGCATTGCCGGAAGCGAAACCTGGGAAGAATTATACCGTGTTTTTGACGGAATCCTCTCAACCATCGCCGTTCAAACCCCCGAACAAAGCTATCCCGGTTATGAACTGCGCCGTGGCTCATCAAGTGAGGCGGTACGTCTTATTCAGATATATCTTAATGTAATAAACGAATCTTATCCCATAATCCCGGGCGTTTCAGAGGACGGCGTTTTCGGTGAGGAAACGGAAATTGCGGTAAGAGCATTTCAGCGCAGATTCGGTCTTGCAGACGACGGTGTTGTGGGTCAGCAAACATGGGCAAGAATAATCGAAGTTTACAACTTTGTAAGCCGTGGAACAGGTGTCTCCCCCGATGCAAATGCAACCGCCATGTCTGTTGCCTCCCCCGCAGTTTCAAATGTTCAGACACTTGGAACAAATTTCCCCGGTATTGACCTTCGCCGTGGACAACATGGCAAATACGTCTTGCTTCTTCAGCGAGGCATAAATGAAGCCGTATCGGCAACCATGCCGCAGCTTCGGATAAATGAAACAGGAGCTTTTGACAACTCAACGGAAAATGCCGTCCTTGTTATTCAGAAAGCTCTTGGGAAAACACCAACGGGAATTGTAAATGAGGAGCTTTGGAATGAAATATTTTCAGACACAGCAAACCGGCTGTGACACAGCACTTTGCGGCACATATAACTGTGAACGTGAAAGAGTGCTTCGGGATATAATTGCGCTTTTCACCCCTGAACTGAAAAGTTTTTTCGACAATAACCCCGCCTTGCTTCCCGATATAAGCGAAATAAGACTTCGTGCAGGTCTTCCGTCATCTGTAACTGTTTCGGCATCTTGTGCAACATCTGCCGGCTTTTCTTCAACATCAAGACAACGTGCCAAAAACGAACTGATTACAGGCAAGGGCGCAAGAGCAATTATTCTTACAAAGGACGAGCTTGACACAGTTTTTGCAAGGCTGTGCCAAGGCTCGGTTTACACCCAATCGGAAACTCTTCGCATGGGCTTTGCCGTCAGAGATTCAGCAAGAATCGGAGTTGGCGGCAGAGTAAATGTCCGTGACGGAAAGGTGACAGGTTTTTCCGGGATTGAGTCCCTCAACATAAGAATCCCCGTCTTTTCGGAAAAAAGTGCGGACAGTATGCTTTCCTACATAAGTTCAAACGGTTTTGAAAAAGTGGGAGGTATACTTGTCATTTCCCCTCCGGGTGGCGGCAAAACAACCTTTCTTCGTGCCCTTGCCAGAGGTCTCTCGGCAGGAACAGGTTATCTTGGCGGAAAACGCAGATTCCGAGTCTGTCTTGCAGATGAAAGAGGTGAACTGTTTAATTCACAGTTTTTTAAGGATTGCACTGTTGACAGGCTTGAAATGTGTCCAAAGGCATTTGCAGTAGAGTGTGCAACGGCACTTCTTTCACCTGAGGTCATTGTGTGTGATGAAATAAGGAGTGAAGCGGAAGCAGATGCTCTGTGCAAAGCGTGGAGCTATGGCATAATTCTTGCGGCATCCTGCCATGGAGTTGACCTTGAAGACGTTATACGTCGTCCACATATGAAGCGACTTATTCAAAGCGGTGCTTTCGGAACTGTCTACTCAATCAAGCGCACAGGCGATGGCTTTGCCGGGAAAATCAGAAAGGTTGAAGAATGTTTACTTTGAAAATGCTTGGTGCTCTTATTGTAGGCACAGGCGTGGCATTATACGGTTTTGGAATCTCCCGGGAAATAACAGAGAAAAACAGGGTACAAAGAGCGTTGATAAAGGTTTTATACGAGCTTGAACGTGGCATTTCAGCCAAAAGGACAATATGCGAAATATTCTCGTGCTACACAAATGACAACACTTGCGAAGAAATTCCGCCAAAGCTGCAAAAAGCTCTTTGCGAAAAAAGCGAAAAACCGCTTTACAACGCCTTAAAGCAATATGACGGAATAAATCTGCTTGAGCATACATTAAGAAATGAGCTTTTCGATTTTGCCATTCATCTTGGCACTTACGGCAATATTGACGAAGAAATCGGGTGTTGCAGAAAAGTTCGCCGTCTTGTTGAGGAAAGAAAAAACGAATGTGAGCCGGCTGACAAACAGCGAGCCGAGCTTACGGCGAAGCTCGGCGTTCTTGCGGCAGGAGCAATTGTTATCATTGTCGGTCTTTAAAACGGCTTGAGATTATGACATTTCCCGGGGTATATCTCTTTAGCATAATATTTAAAACAAAAAACGGAGAAAAACTATGGACATAAATCTTCTTCTTAAAATCGGCGGCGTGGGCGTTCTTGTTGCGGTTATAAATCAGGTGCTCTCAAAGGCAGGCAGAGATGACCACGCAATGCTTGTTTCGCTTGCAGGTGTGATAATTGTTCTGCTCATGCTTGTCGGCGAAATTGACCGCCTGTTTTCAACGGTCAGGGCGGTCTTTGGGTTTTGATGACAACGGAGTGAAATAATATGGAATATCAAAAGCTTTTGGGAGTTGCGGTGGGCATTGCAATAATATGTATGTGTATAAGAAAGCTAAGTGCAGATGGGGCGCTATATGTGGGACTCGGCTTTTGCGTTTTGGTTCTTGGCTATTGCATTTCTGCCGCCTCCCCTGTTGTCAGATACATAAGCGAACTTTCGGGTACAAATGGCTTTTCGGACAGCGCAACGGTCGTTGTGCGTGCCTGTGCAGTGGGACTTACAACTTCATTTGCCTGCGAAATATGCCGGTCATGCGGTGAAACGGAAATAGCAAAAGGTGCGGAAATAATCGGACGTTCGGCTCTGATTCTTGTGTCACTTCCACTTATAAAAAAGCTGTGCGAAACGGCAGCAGGAATGTTATGATGTGGCGGCACAAATACTCACATCTTTTTTTGCGCCTGTCGGCGGCTTTGATTGTCATTTTGCTTTTAGTGTGCTGTCTTTTTCAACGTGCTTTGGCTACCCCGGTGGAAAGTGAAAGTGACACGGCTTCATCGGAGTTTTCAGAGCATTTTTCTCATTTCACAGCGAGCGGTAATGACAGCATTTCAGAAGCGCAAAGCATTTCGGAGGCATCCGACAAGCTGTCAAAAGATTTCACGCTTTCGGGGATTCTGTCACGCTTTGCTCAAAGCATAAAACAAACACTTGAGTCATATTTCAAATACTTTTCGGGTCTTACGGCAATTATCATAATTTGCGGAATTGCGTGCGTTGTCAAAGACAAAAACGGTTCGGGCGAAATTGCAGAATATGCAGGAAACCTTGCAGTGTGCACATACTGTATGTCGCTTGTTGGTGCGCTGTGTGAAAACGTGGAGCTTATATGCCGGGAAATATGCACTTTTTTGCTTGCTGCACTTCCGTCGGTGACAGCGTTGTATGCAAGCTCAGTCGGACCCATGAGTGCCTCTGCAAGTCATGGTGGCACACTAACCGCTTTAAATCTCATTCAAAGTGCTGTGACGCTTATCATAATTCCGGGCACAAAAGCAGTTCTTGTGCTTTCGTGCGTATCGGCAATAACAAGGTTTATGGATATGTCAGGATTTTGCGCACTCGTCAAATCGGCACTAATGTGGGTGCTTGGCATACTTATCTCCATGATTTCGGCAGTTATGTATTTTCAAACATCGCTTTCAGCATCTGCCGACGGTCTTGCTGTGAGAGGAATGAGATTTGCGGCTCAAAGCGCAATTCCGATTGTGGGAGGGGTCATTTCGGAAAGCATGAGAGTTGTCACGGAAAGTCTTCGGCTTGTGAAAAGCGTTTGCGGTGTGACGGGGATTTTTACGATTGTCACTCTTATTCTGCCGCCTCTTGCCCTCATTGTAACCCACAGGATATGCTTCGGTTTCACCTCTGCTCTTGCAGGAATGCTCGGCATAAACAAAAGCCGGACATTTCTCAAAGAGATGCAGGGAGTGGTGAACTTACTGTTTGCGTGCCTTGCGGCGGTTGTTTTTGTGGGAATAATCATTCTGGGAATGTTTGTAAAATCCGTGGCATAGGTTGTCGACGGCATCGCTTTTGGATTAACACAATACCGCACCAAAACAAGTTTTAGGTGAAAGAAGTTTGCGAGCAACACAACAAAACATTTTTGGTCACAACCGCCACACTTAAATTTCTCAAAGTCGTGTTTTTCAAAAAACGACGTATTTTTATTCGCCTTTTTGGTAACAATTTTTAACAGCAAGGAGGCGAAACCATATGAAAAGCGAAAGTTCAGTCTTTATATGCTCGGCGGCACTCTGGATTGTGCTTTTTGCCGCAATTGCCATTGTGGCAAAAAATTTTGGAAGCATGAACGGTGTTGACGACCTTTTCTCTTACAATTCCGACACAGGTCGTCTTTGCATTTTGGGAGAGAGATTTGATGTCCCCAAGCACACGATTGACAAAACTCTTGATACAATTACAGACCTTGGCGAATTTCACCTTGAGTTTACACCCTATGCACTGTTTATTAACAAATAGAAAGAGGCACGGATAACATAATTCGTTATCCGTGTTTTTTTGCATATGCGCGGAAAAATAAGGCAAAAATAACATCGTATTTACAAAAAACATCGGGAGGTAACGCAAAAGTGCTTAAAGGGTGTACAAAAAAAGTAATCTTTGTAAAGCTGACTGACAATTTCATTTATGAGGAAGCATATTTCGTTGTAAGACCCGGAATAACCTCGGTGTGCGCCGAGGGCGATCTTTTAAGTGAAGCAAAAAGAATAATATCGGGAGGGTGCGCAGAAATCAATTCAAAGAAAGGCGACATCAAGGTCAAAAAAAGGCTTCATGGGATTGTCTGTTTCGCAGGAGGCGCAGTATTTTCGGGTGCGATGATAGTAGCTTTGAAAATAATTGGAATCTTTTAAAACACTTTTACAAGCAACGGTTTGTCATGTTGACAAATGGGTTTCTTTGTGATATAATACCGGTTGGAAATTTTATGTAGGAGAAAAACTGCTTTGAATATTATAAAAAAGTATTTAGGCGACAGGCACTTTTTCAAGGTTGCGCTGACGCTCGGGATCCCAATCGCACTTCAGAATCTTCTCACAAGCTCGTTTTCGCTCATTGATACACTCATGGTCGGACAGCTTGGAGATGTGGCCCTTTCCGCAGTTGGCATGGCAGGTCAATGGAACTGGCTTCTCAACATGATCATGTTCGGAATATGTTCGGGTGCTTCGGTTTTTGCCGCACAGTATTGGGGAGCAGGAAACGTTTCGGGTATTCGTAAAATACTTGGAATTGCGCTTACCTTTGGTGTTTCCACGGCTCTTATTTTTGCAGGGCTTGGCCTTTTTGCTCCGGAATGGGTTATGCACATTTTCAATGATGAGCAAATTGTTGTGACAGAGGGTATAAAGTATCTGCAGATTGCGGTGTTCTCATATCCTGCTGTGGTTATGGGAAATATTATTTCGGCAACCCTGCGCTCTGTTGAACGGGTTAAGATACCGCTTTATGTTTCTTTCTTTTCGGCAATTCTCAACGCTATTCTCAATTACGGATTCATTTTCGGTGCTTTGGGCTTTCCCGAAATGGGTATCAAGGGTGCGGCGATTGCAACGGTCATTTCATCGTGGCTCGTGCCGGTTCTTCTCATTGTTTTTTCTGCACTTGAAAAAAACATTCTTTTCTGCAATCCGATACATATTTTCAGATTCAGCTTTGCCGACATAAAGCTTTTCTTTTCAAAGGCGGCTCCCGTCATTCTCAACGAAACCCTTTGGGGAATGGGAACTTTCATCTTCAATGTCATTTTCGCACGACTTGGCTATGAATACTATGCGGCGGTCACAATTCTCAAAACCTTTGAAAACATCTGCTACGCCTTCTTCATCGGTCTTTGCAACGCATGCTGTGTAATGCTCGGAAAGTCAATTGGTTCGGGCGAAGTAAAAGATGCAATAAGGGATTCAAGGCGTTTTATGATTCTCGTGCCGTTGGCGGGAATTATCATTGGTACATTCGTTGTTATTTTCAGAGAAAATCTTGTTGCGCTGTTTAATCTCGACGGCAAAATGGGCGATGTTACAATGGCAAGCGCAATTGCAATTACCATGATTTATGGATTTGAGGTTTGGATAAGAAACATTCCATACATCATGATTGTTGGTGTTTTCCGTTCAGGTGGCGAAACAACTGTCGGAATGTTTCTTGACGCTTCATGTCAGTGGCTTATTGCCCTGCCCGTTACGCTTATCACAGCGTTTGTCATAGAGTTGCCTTTTCCGCTTGTTTATATGATAATGTATATGTGCGAGGACATTCCAAAGAGTATTCTTTGTATTCTTTATTATTTCACTGACAAATGGATAAAGCCTGTTACAGATGCAGGAAAGGCGGCAATTAAAGAATATATTGAGCAAAAGAAAATTAAAATCAGATAAACCCATTCACATCCCTATGCAGGCAAAAGCTTGCATGGGGATAACTTTTTAATCCGGAGATATATCTCTTTTTTGCATATTTTGTCTGTTTTTACGCAAACTACCTTAAAATCTTTGGAGTTGAGAGGTTTTAAAACATGGCAGAAATGCAGTTAAACGTCAATGCAAAGTATAAGAAATGCCGAAGTATTGCAGACGGCGCATTTTTTGAGGCAGGTGCAAAAGAAGCTAATCATGAAAAGGGGGTGACATCAAAACTTGCACGGGAAATCACTGCGGCAAATTCAAAGCTTTGCTCGGCGTATGTGGGAAATCAAAAAAAGCGTACAGGCTCAAAAAACGCCCCTGAAAGCCACACCTCGGAATGGGTACTTGACAATCTTTACATGATAGAAGCCGAGGTGAAAGAGTGTACGGCGAATCTCAAGCGCATCGAAAATGTTATTGCCCACAATGGCAAGCCGCTTGTTTACACTGCGGCAAGGCTTTATTTACAGCGACTTGAAACAGCTTTTGATGATGCCGCCTGTACGGCATTTGCCGATGCTTTTTTTGAAAGTGGTATTGAAATCTCAGGTGAAGATATGTACAGTCTTGCGCTTATTATGCGTGCGGCAATTCTGGGACTTGTTTTTGACATTGCGGAAAATGAAAGCGGCAAAAAGGTTGTAAATCTGACCGACGACAATATGCGTGCGGCTGCAATTGGCAAGTGCATTTCTTCGCTGAAGTATATTTCATATCACAAATTTGAAAAGAGCTTCGCAAAAAGTGATACCGAAAAGCTTCTTCTTTCTGACCCGGCAGGTGTGTATCCCGACATGGACGACACTACAAAGGCTCTTTACAGGAAGGAAATTTCAAAAAAAGCAAAGAAGCTTGGGAAAAGCGAAGCGGAGGTTGCCAAAGAGGCTCTCACTCTTGCACAAAAAGCCTTCAAACAAGATGCAGCAAACAAGCGCGAATGTCACATTGGTACGCATCTGATTGGGAAGCCTCAGGGAGGAAAGCTTTATATTGCGTGTCTTTTGGGCATCACGGCGGCAGTGTGGGCAGGACTTACAATTCTCTCGCCACTTTGTGCGATACTTCTTTTCCCGATTTGGGAGACTGTGAAAACCGCAGTTGACTTTGTGTTTTCAAAGCTTTGTAAGCCAACGCCCATTCCGGGAATTGCGCCGGAAAAAATATCAAAAGAAGCAGGGGTTCTTGTGGTGATCACCTCGCTTCTTTGCGGCGAAAAGTCAGACAAATCACTTTTTGACAGACTTGAAAGGCTTTATCTCGCAACAAGCCCAACCTGCCCGAACAGCGTATTTGGTATCCTTGGTGATTTTCCCGACTCCCCCACAGCCTCAACCTCCTCCGACCGTTCCACCCTGGAATATGCTTCGGACAGAATCAACGCACTCAACAGAAAATACGGCGAAAAATTTGTTCTTTATGTCAGGGACAGGCGTTTTTCAAAATCGGAAAAGTCTTTTATGGGTTGGGAGCGAAAACGAGGAGCAGTTATTGAACTTGTGAGGAATCTGAAGGGCAAAAAGACAACTTTTTGTACTTGTCCGAAAAGCCTTGGCAAGGAAATACGCTATGTTGTGACCCTGGATTCCGACACGAATATGCCTCTTGGATCGCTTGCAAGGCTTGTTGGCGCAATGGAGCATCCGCTTAACCGCCCTGTCATTGACAGGCAAAAAGGAATTGTCGTGTCAGGCTACGGCATTATGCAACCGCTTGCCATGCCTGAAATTGCCTCTGCCGGACGCACGCCTTTTTCCCGCATTATGTGCGGAGAGGGCGGTGTTGGAATCGATATTTATTCCGAAGCACGCTTTGACCTTTATCAGACACTTTTCGGCGAGGGAATATTTTGCGGAAAAGGCATTTTTGACGTTGATGCTTTTTATGAAACAATTGACAAGGGAAACCCATTTCCCGAAGATTATATTCTCAGCCATGATTCCCTTGAAAGTGCAAGACTGCGATGCGCTGTGCTTACCGACGTAACCTTTACCGACAGCTTTCCGAAAAACTCACTTTCATATCTCAAGCGTTCTCACCGTTGGATAAGAGGAGATGTTCAGAATCTTATTTTTCTGCTGACGCACCCACGCTTTCCCGACGGAAAGGCAGGCAACAACCGAATTTCGGCACTTTCACGTTTCAAGCTGTTCGACAATGTTAGGCGTGCGCTTGTGCCTGTAATGTCATTTGTGGCAATCGTGCTTGCAGCAGTTGTGGCGGCATCGGCAGTTTTTGTATCAACGGAGTCGGGATTTGCGGCTGATATTGTTGTCTTAGCAACAAATGCCGTAAATGCTGTTGTTTCGGCAAAGGACACAGGAGTTTTGCAAATTTTTGGCGGCATATGCGGTCTTGTCACGGCGCTGGCGGCAGCTCTTTCGCCATATGCAATGCCGCTTGTTCTTGACCTTTTCAACTGTATTTTCGGGCTTAACACGGGCGGCGCAGGAAGACGTTTCTATTCAAAGGGTGTGTGTGCAGGCCTTTGGCAAAGCCTTTTGCGTTTTTTATATCTCACCTGTATGTTGCCCAAAACAGCTTTTGTAACAGCAGGGGCAGTATTTACAAGTCTTTGGAGAATGTTTATTTCGGGAAGCGGTCTTATTGAATGGCAGACGGCGGCGCAAAGCGATCTTGGCGACGGTTCACTTCTTGATTTTATCAGAAAGAATTTTTCCTGTGCGGTGTGCGGTGCGGCGATATTTCTCATTTGTCCTGTGGGAATAATACGCCTTGTTGCGTTCGGGTGGTTTTTGTTTCCGGCAATTGCATTTTTGTCCTCATTTGATCGAAAAAGAAATCACAATCCCGCCCTTTCGGACGAAGCTATTACTGCATTTGCCCGTGATATATGGTCTTTTTTTGACAGCCACGTCACCGCCTCTGAAAGCTTTCTTCCACCGGACAATGTAAGCCTTTTTCCCGGAGAAAAAACGGCGCACAGAACCTCTCCCACGAACATCGGACTTTATCTTGTGGCACTTCTTTGTGCGGCAGATTTTGGGTTCATTGATGCCGAAGCTCTTTATAACCGCCTTGAGGACACGGTTTCTGTCATAGAGAAAATGCCAAAGGTCAGGGGGCATCTTTTCAACTGGTATGCAACGGACAGACTTGCGGTGCTTTCACCCCGATTTATTTCCACAGTTGACAGCGGAAATTTTCTGTCCTGCCTTATTGCACTTAAAGAGGGACTTCGGGAATACGTTTCAAAGAAGCCGGAGCTTGCAGGCATGATTCTGCGCATTGAAAAGCTTATTTCGCAGACTGACCTTGGTGTTCTTTACAACAAAGAAAGGGAGCTTTTCTCGGTGGGACTTACAGAATGTTCGCTCCAGGCGGCACAAGCTGCAAAAAGCCGAGGAAAAAATGTGATTTTTGAAGCTGAAAAAGAGCTGTCCGACATTTCAACCGCCTCCCCAAACGGTGTTTATTACGTCCTTGAGGATGGTTGCTATGACCTTTTTATGAGCGAGGCAAGGACAACAAGTTATATTGCCGCCGCCCTTGGCGTTGTGCCTGCAAAGCACTGGTCAAAGCTTTCCCGTTCGCTTATAAGCCGTGACGGTTATATGGGACTTGCCTCATGGACGGGAACTGCATTTGAATATTTCATGCCATGCCTGTTTCTGCCCACGTTCCCACGTTCAATGGGTTATGAGGCACTCTGCTTTGCATACAAATGTCAACGTGAGCGAAAGGCTTATTTTCCAACTGCAAACAGCACATTTATAAGCGGCTTCAATTCTTCCGACAGCTTGACGTCCACAAAAAATGAGGGGATTTTCGGCATTTCCGAGAGTGGCTTTTTCGGCTTTGATGCGGACATGAATTATGGCTACAAAGCTTTTGGCATACCGTCACTCGGACTTAAAAGGGGCCTTGAAAACGACCTTGTTATTTCGCCTTACTCAACCTTTTTGTTTCTTGCACTTGACCGGAAAGAGTTTTCAGGTTGTAACACTTTTCCCATTGCGCAAAATCTTGAGCTGATGAAAAAGCATGGGCTTTACGGAAGACACGGCTTTTATGAGGCACTTGATTTTACACCGTCAAGAATCGGAGCATATTCACACGGTGAAAAAAAGCACACAGCCGAGCCCTGTACCGTCAAAAGCTTCATGTCGCATCACTTGGGTATGAGCCTTGCCGCCCTTTGCAACGCACGATTTGGTGATGTGTTATGCCGACGTTTTATGAAAGACCCCCGAATGAACTGTGCCCGGGAATTATTGGAGGAAAAGATACCTGTCGGAGCCATTGTTGGAAAGCCTGTGGCAAAAAGTCCGGATGAATCGGGCAAGCCGAAGCGTGAAAGCTTTCGCAACGAATCTGTCAGCACAATTGTCACACCCAATCCCCTCTCCCCCTCCTCCGCTATACTGTGTTGCGGAAACTCATCTCTTTATGCATCGTCCTGCGGACATCTGTGTTTAAAGCATTGCGGAAGGCTTGTTTTTGATTACAGCTCCGACACAATCAGCCTCACAAGGTCGCTCTTTGCATTTACAAGCATAGACGGAAAAATCGTTTCTCCCTCTCTTTTCCCGGTGGGAAACGGCATGGCAAAACCTCATGAGCTTTACTTTAAAAGTGACGGAACAAGCATCGTTTATGGAGCGCAAATCAATGGTAACTATGTTGATAACACCTTGACTCTTGCAGATGGGGTTGTTCGTGCAAAGTTAAGTGTGAGACTTTCGTCCCAAGACAAAAGCGTGACTCCAAAGGGGGCATGGTTCGGTATTCCCGTCATGGAAAATCCGGGAGATCATTTTGCGCACCCTGCATTTTCTTTTTTATCAATTGAAGCCGAATACCTTGACAACGAAAAAATCCTGATTTTTTCACGACGTCCGCGCAAGCAAAATGACACTAATCCATGCACTTATATTGCTGCGGCACTAAAAGCTCCGAATACTCCTTTGAGCTTTGACACAAGGCTTGGCGATATTTTCTGCGGTGAGAAAAACGCAGTTTTTCAAAGTGATTTTTCCTCAATATCTTTTTCCGGCAAAAATAATGTTGGAGCTTGTGTAAATCCGGGGATGGCTCTTTATTTTGACCTTTCAAGGTCTGGGGAAAGCGGTGCATTTGAACAAGAATTGATTGTCGCCTTCGGAAAGAGCCGCAAAGAGGTTTTAGACGCTGTAAGATTTCACCGTACAGATGAAGTTATGTCCGATATGCACTCGGTCAGAAATGCTTGCGGCGAAACAATGCGACGACTTTGTGCGGCAGCGGGAGTTGGAACGGGAGACAGCGCAGGCGGTGCGTTGTGTGCCTTTGAAACAATGCTTGGGGCGGCATTTTTTGCAAGAACACAGGGATTCTCCGAGGTTGAAAGCTTTGAAAAAGACTTTTCAGTTCTTCCTTTTTCAAAGGATTTGCTTTGGCGGCATGGCATTTCGGGAGACTTGCCGATTGTTCTTGTACAGCTTGCATCGGGGGCGTTGCTTTATGCCTGCCGGGATATTGTGCGTGCATTTCGTTTGCTTATTTCAATGGGAATGGCAATTGACCTTTGCTTTGTTTTCACAGATGCCGATTCTTACAGTACACCTGTTAAGAATGCCATTCTGACGGAGCTTTCCGCACTTGGTGCTTTTGACTGTGTGAGAAGAAAAGGCGGCGGAATTTTTCTTGTCAGCGAAAACACTTCCTCCGATGCACAAGGCAGACTTGTTACAACGGCACTTACAGCGGCAAGCTGTCACATTTTTGAAGTCAATTCCGGCAAACCATTTTTAGGTCGCAAGTCAACCATATCGGGAGAGCTTGTCCCTGTTATTGCAAAGCCAGGCGATGCCCATTCTCTGAACAATGAAAATGACGGTGTAATCGACGTTGCATCAGGCTATTTTTCGGGTGATGACAGTTTTACTGTGTGCAAATCCGCCGGTCTCTCTGCCCCATATTCCCATGTTCTCACAGGCAAAAACGCCTCGTGTCTTGTCACTCAAAGCTCACTTGGCTTTACTTTTGTGGGTAATTCTTCGGAAAAACGTCTGACCTCCTGGACAAGCCGCCTTGAATCTCCCGGCGGTGAGAGACTTTTTATTATGGCAAACGGAGCATTATACGACCTTTGCGCAATGGCGACAAGTGTCACCTATTCGCCGGGACTTTGCGTTTACAAAGGCAGCTGTGAAAAGGTAAGTTTTGAAATCACAGTTTATATGTGCGAAAAACTACGTTGCAAGGTGTGCGATGTGCAAGTTTTTGCGCAGGATATTTCCGATGTTCCCGACGGTGCAAGGCTCTGTTTATATGTTGAACCGGTTATGGGTAAAACAGACGAAGATGCAAAGCGTGTTATTGCGAATAGCACAGGAAGCCATGTTGAATTTCAAGGACTTTTTTCGGAAAGCTTTGGGAAAACTCGTGGCGCAGTTATGGGGTTTGCTCTTGACGGGAATTCTGCTCTGCCGTCCTCTTGTGCCTGTATAACGGACAAACGCTTGATTTTCACCGATATAAATGATGTGTACACTCCAAAAAAGCAATGTGGTGACTGTGCCGCAGTGGTTCGCAATATTGCCCTTTCAAGACGTGATGACAGCAACCTTTGCATGGAAACACGATTTGTTCTTGGGGCATATCGCACACAGCGTGAGCTTGAATTTATCACTCAAAATCTTTCATCAGGGTATAAGGAAAAACAAAAGGCGATTGACTTTGCAAAATCTCTTATACCTGACATCTCAATTGAATCTTCAAAACAAGACAGCACAGAATTAAAAAGCGTTTCCGCACTTTTCAACACATGGCTTCCCTATCAAAATGCCGCCTGTCGATTTTTTGCACGTTGCGGTTATTATCAGGCAGGGGGAGCGTATGGTTTTCGTGACCAGCTTCAGGATTGCCTTTGCCTTATGTACTCTCGCCCGGATCTTGTGCGCTCGCACCTTTTAAGATGTGCCGCACGTCAGTTTGAGGAGGGGGATGTGCTTCATTGGTGGCACGAAACAAGCGGAAGTTTTCCCTGCAAAGGTGTGCGTTCAAAATGCTCGGACGATTATTTGTGGCTTGTTTATGTGACGGCGGAATATGTGAAATTCACAGGTGACAAAGGCATTTTAAAGTGCGAAATCCCCTATCTCCATGCGCCGCCGCTTGAAGACGGTGTTGACGAAGCATATATTTCGCCAACGGTTTCGGTCATTCGTGAAAGCTTATTCAACCACCTCAAACGAGCGATTGACAGAAGTCTTGTTCTTATGGGGGCACATGGTCTTCCGCTGATTGGAAGCTGTGACTGGAGTGACGGACTTGGCGGAGTCGGTAAAGACGGCAGAGGCGAAAGCGTTTGGATGGCGATGTTTCTGAAGCTTGTGACAGACCGCTTTGTTTTTATTTGCAGGCTTTGCAAATTCAACCACAACATTTATGAAAGCTTTGGCAAGGGACTTATGAAAAGCGTTCTCGCAACCTCCATTGACCCTTGCGGAAAATATTTTGTCAGAGGGTTCTATGACGACGGAAGTCCCCTTGGAGCAAGCAACCGTGACGAATGTAAAATTGACCTTTTACCCCAAAGCTTCTATGCTCTTTGCGGGAGCGAGGTAAAGCATCAGTCAAACCCGCCCGAAGCTTTGCCGGCTGATTTCAATGCAGAACTTTGTTTTGACGCTCTTTGCGAATGTTACCACAAGCTTTTTGATCCGGCGTCAAGGCTCACCGCACTTTTTACACCTGCTTTTAAGGATACGGCGCAAAACCCCGGTTATATCAAGGGATATGTCAGCGGCATACGGGAAAACGGCGGTCAGTACACTCATTCTGCGGTTTGGGCGGCGAAGGGTATGTTTGCAGGAGCACGGCTTTTTAAAGACCGCACTAAATCAAATGCTGTCATGAAAATGGGGCAGGACATTTATATTTCAATAAACCCGATTCTGCGCACAAGCGGTTACTTCGGAAATGAAATTGCGCAAAACTATCTCACTGAGCCATATGTTCTTTGCGGTGATGTTTACACAAACTCAGCACACAAAGGCAGAGGCGGATGGAGTTGGTATAGCGGTGCGGCAGGCTGGTATTACACGGTGATGCTTTGCGACATTCTCGGCATTTCTTTTGAGGAAATATCCTGTGAAACTCCTGCAATAAACCTATCCCTTTACAAAATGCCATTTGGCGAAAGCTTTTGCAAAAATATAAAAATTACAGTTCAACCCAAACAAGGCTGCGTTTATAATATCTGTTTTGGGACGGGAAAGGACGTAGGAGTGACGGTTGACGGCAGAAAATATGGCGATGTCAATGCTGACAACATCAAAATCCCTGTTGTCAAAGGGTATCATTCTCTTGTTGTTACAAGGCACTCATAGTTTTTGCAAGCGTTGTTGTTATATGGCATACCTGTAAAACCAAAAACAAAAAGGCTTAACAGAAAGCAATTTTCATGCTCAATGTTAAGCCTTTTTCATTTGTCCTTATTCAAGCTCAAAAGCACCGGTGTAAAGCTGATAATATTTACCCTTTTCGGCAATCAGCTTTTCATGGTTGCCTCGTTCAATGATTCTTCCGTGTTCAAGAACCATGATAACGTCAGAATTCTTAACGGTGGAAAGTCTATGTGCAATAACAAAGACGGTTCTGCCTTTCATAAGAGCATCCATTCCACGCTGTACAATTGCCTCTGTTCGTGTGTCAATTGATGAGGTTGCCTCATCAAGAATCATAACCGGGGGATCGGCAACGGCAGCTCTGCTTATGGCAAGAAGCTGTCGCTGTCCCTGGGAAAGATTTGCGCCGTTTTCGGTGAGCATGGTATTGTAACCATCAGGAAGACGTGTTATAAAGTCGTCGGCTCCGGCGAGCTTTGCGGCTTTGATGCAATCCTCATCTGTGGCATCAAGCTTACCGTAACGGATATTCTCCATAACTGTTCCGGTGAAAAGGTTTGTGTCCTGAAGAACAATTCCCAGAGCTTTTCTGAGAGCATCCTTTGAAATCTTGCCCACATTTATGCCGTCATAGCGAATTTTGCCGTCGGCAATTTCGTAAAAACGGTTGAGAAGATTTGTAATTGTTGTTTTGCCTGCACCTGTTGCACCAACAAAAGCAATCTTCTGACCCGGTTCTGCATAAAGGGTTATGTCGTGAAGAACGGGTTTTCCCTCTTCATAGCAGAAGTCAACATTTTCAAGGCGCACATCGCCTGTGAGCCTTGTGTATGTAACGCTTCCGTCGGCACTGTGAGGATGTCTCCATGCCCACATTCCTGTTCTTTCAGCGCACTCAACAAGTTTGCCGTCCTGTTCACGGACGTTGACAAGAGTTACATATCCTTCATCTTCTTCGCTTTGCTCGTCGATAAGCTCAAAAATTCTCTGTGCTCCGGCAAGACCCATGACAACCGAGTTTATCTGATGCGAAACCTGACCGATATTTCCTGCAAACTGCTTTGTCATATTGAGGAACGGAACAACAACGCTTATTCCGAGAGCAAAACCGGAAAAGCTGAGATTTGTCACGTTATTTATAAGCAAAAGTCCCCCGGAAAAGGCAACTATAACATACATTACATTGCCCATATTATTGAGAATAGGTCCAAGCATATTAGCAAAAATATTTGCTCTTTCGGACTCCTTGAAAAGATGCTCGTTAATCCTGTCGAAGTCCTCTTTACAGGCTTGTTCGTGGCAAAACACCTTTACGACCTTCTGACCGTTCATTATCTCCTCGATATAGCCCTCTTCCTTGCCGATTGCAAGCTGCTGACGCATAAAATGCTTTGCGGAATTTCCGCCGACAAACTTTGTCACAAAGAACATACACGTCACGCCCACAAGCACAACAATTGCAAGCCACACGCAGAAATACAGCATTATGCAAAACAGGGTGACAATGGTTATGGCAGATATAAGCAGCTGTGGCATACTTTGGGAAACAAGCTGACGAAGAGTGTCAATATCGTTGGTATAACGGCTCATAATATCGCCGTGGTTGTTGGTGTCAAAATACTTAACGGGAAGTCCCTGCATACGGTTGAACATTTTTTCACGAAGTTTCTTCAGCGAGCCCTGAGTGATAATTGCCATGAGCTGATTATAGGTTGCAGAAGACGTGAGCGAAAGGACATAAAGCACCACAAGAACGGAAACCGCCGAGAATATCGCCGCCTTTGAGCCTGTCCAATCGCCTGTTTTGACAGCTTGCTCAATTATGCCAATTACTTTTTGCATGAAGATTGACGGCATTGCGCCAACCGCTGCGCTGAAAATGATGCACACAACCGTCAGGGGAAGCATGACAGGATAAAATCCGAAAAGCGTTTTAAAAAGTCTTGTCAGAGTTCCTTTTTTGACACGCTTTTTTGCAGGCTTTGAAGCTTTATTTGCGTTTTTTTCATTATTGCTCATTATCTTCACCTGCCTTGTTCTGGGATATGTAAATTTCGCGGTAAATATCGTTTGTTTTCATAAGCTCGTCATGGCTTCCGACGGCGTTGATTCTTCCTGATTCCATGACAATAATTCTGTCGGCATCCATAACAGACGAGGTGCGCTGCGCAATAATAATCTTTGTTGTTTCGGGAATATATTCACGCATTGCACGACGGATAAGAGCATCGGTTTTGGTGTCAACAGCACTTGTTGAATCATCAAGAATAAGAATTTTCGGCTTTTTGAGAAGTGCTCTTGCAATGCAAAGTCTTTGCTTCTGACCGCCGGAAACATTTGCTCCGCCCTGCTCAATATATGTGTCATATCCGTCCGGGAAAGTTGAAATAAACTCATCTGCCTGTGCAAGCTTGCAAGCATGAATCAGTTCTTCATCGGAGGCATCAGGGTCTCCCCAACGGAGGTTTTCCTTGATTGTTCCCGAGAAAAGAACATTCTTCTGAAGCACCATTGCAACGCCATTGCGGAGTGTGTCAAGGTCATAATCTCTGACGTTTACTCCACCAACCTTTATTTCACCTGTTGTTGCGTCGTAAAGTCTAGAGATCAGCTGTACAAGCGTTGATTTTGCCGAGCCCGTTCCGCCAATGATTCCGATTGTTTCTCCGTTTTTTATATGAAGATTAACATCTGAAAGGGCGTTTCTTTCGGCTTTGACGGAGTATTTAAAGCTAACGTTATCAAAATCCACAGAACCGTCCTTTATTTCAAAAACAGGGTTTTCAGGGTTTGAAAGTGTGCTTTTTTCCTCAAGCACCTCGGCAATTCTGCGGCAGGATTCTGCTGAAAGCGTTATCATAACAAAAATCATGGATAACATCATAAGGCTATTGAGAATCATAAAGCCATATGTAAGAATGGCGGAAAGCTCGCCGACATCAAGGTCAACGCCAAGGCTTGAAATAACCGTGTAAGACCCGAATGTCAACACAAACACCATCACCGCATACAGACAGAACTGCATAATCGGTCCGTTAAAGGCAAGTATTCTTTCTGCCTTTGTAAAATCACGGCACACATCCTCTGCTGCAGCACCGAATTTTTGCTTTTCAAAGTCCTCTCGAACAAAGGATTTCACAACACGGATACCTTTGATGTTTTCCTGAATGGAGCTGTTGAGATTATCGTACTTCTTAAAAACCTTTCTGAAAAGCGGCATGGTTGTTCTGGTGACAAAGAAGAGTCCTATGCCGAGTATCGGGGTTACAAGCACGAAAATCGCCGCCATTTTTCCGCCCATTACAAATGCCATGATAAATGCAAAAATAAGCATAAGTGGGCTTCTGATTGCGGTTCTTATAATCATCATATACGCCATCTGAACATTGGCAACATCGGTTGTAAGCCTTGTTACAAGTGAAGATGTTGAGAATTTATCAATGTTTTCAAATGAAAAGCCTTGCACGGCATAAAACATATCCTTGCGCAGATTCTTCGCAAGACCGCAGGCAGCCGTTGAACAGGTTTTTCCGCCGAGTGCGCCAAATCCAAGTGAAAGCATTGCAAGACCAATGAGCAAAAGTCCCGTTTTGGCAAGCGTTCCAAGGTCACAGCCGGCTTTGACTTTATTGACAAGGTCCGCAATTATAAACGGGATAATACATTCAAGTGTTACCTCAAAAACCATGAGAAATGGCGTGATAAGCGAATCTCTTGCATATTCCCTGATGCTCTTGGCAACGGTTTTTATCATCGACATTCCGAAAATCGCTTCCTTTCTTAATTCAAATCTGTTTGTTTGTTAATCTAATTTTTTGCCATAAAGCAAAAAGCGCACGCATTTACACTTACCTGTCTGATTCTGACAAAAAGTGTCTTGCGTGCCAAGATGGTAATATAATAGCATAAAATCTGCCGGAATACAACTGATATATGTAAACATTACAGAGAAAATGCGGAATAAAGACTTTTATCAAACAGCGTGTCATTACTCCGCATTTTTTAAGCTTATCTTTTTCTCTTAACCATTTTCAGCGTGCCAAACTGCTCACGTTCTTTTTCTTCGAGATAAGAGGAAATAAACTTGATTTTTTCTTCAAGATCCGGCAGAACAACATTTTTCAGAGCATTTGCCCTTTTGCGTGCCTGCTTTATGGCAAAGGCAAGGCGATAAACGCCGTTTTCAACTGCTGCCTGCTTTGCGGCAAGCCGGGAGGCACGACGGAATTTTATATATGCATCATCAAGCTCCGCTTCCGTTCCCATAAGTCCATAAACAAGCGGTGCTTTTTGCGATGCACCGGGATTTTTTGCGACATCGGCATCAACAAATTCCGGCAGCTCCGCACCCATAACGCTTCGCTTTCTCATTATCACGCCGTCCCAATCCTCAACCGTTTCCGCAACCTTTTCCACCTTCTGTTTGCCCATGGTGATATTGGAAAGCTGCAACGCTTCGTATGCTTCGGCAAATGCCTTATCTGTCTGCTCCTGAATTTTGGCGGCATCCTCGGCATAGGTCAGCATTTCACGCATCATTATGTTTCTTTTTCTGTCAAGAAGCTCATAGCCAAGCTTCGCAAGGGCATACTGCTTTTTCAATGCGGCAAGATTTCCCTTTGTCGGAAACACGTTCGCCATTCCGTCACCACCTTTCTATTGCTTCTTCGTTGTTTTTATACGTTTATATACTTTTCAATTTCCTCTGTGCTGAGTCTGTCAAGCTCCTCTGTGGGAAGTGTTCTGAGAAGCTCCCAACCAAGGTCAAGGGTTTCTTCAATTGTTCTTCCTGTGTTAAAGCCCTGGTTGAGGAATTTCGCCTCAAAGGCTCTGCCAAAATCAAGATACTTTTTATCAACAGGTGAGAGATCCTCCTCGCCGATGACCGATGCAAGACTTCTTACATCCGCAACCTTGGCATATGAGGAATAAAGCTGATTTATAATTGCTCCGTGGTCTTCACGGGTATATTGCTTTCCAATGCCGTCCTTCATAAGTCTTGAAAGAGACATAAGCACTGAAACCGACGGAAAAATCCCTGCCTGCTCAAGACTTCTGTCGAGCACTATCTGCCCCTCGGTTATATAGCCTGTGAGGTCGGGAACAGGATGTGTTATATCGTCGCCGGGCATTGTGAGAATCGGAAGCTGTGTTACAGAGCCGCTTGCACCCTTGATCTTTCCTGCACGCTCATAAATTGATGCAAGGTCTGAATAAAGATAACCGGGGTAGCCCTTTCGTGCAGGAATTTCGCCCTTTGCAGACGAAAATTCACGAAGTGCTTCAGCATAGCTTGTCATATCTGTCATAATAACAAGAATGTCCATGCCATGCTCAAAGGCAAGGTATTCAGCCGTTGTAAGCGCACAACGAGGCGTGAGAATACGCTCAATAATAGGGTCGTTTGCAAGGTTCAGGAACATTACAACCCTTTCAAGAACGCCGCTTTCCTCAAAGCTTCTTATGAAATACTTTGCAACGTCATTTTTAACGCCCATTGCGGCGAAAACAATGCCGAAATTTTCATTTCCTGTGCTTGCCGCCTGTTTGACAATCTGAACGGCAAGTTCATTGTGGGTCATGCCGGAGCCCGAAAAAATGGGCAATTTCTGACCCTTGATAAGCGTGGAGAGTGCGTCGATAGAGGAGATTCCTGTTCTGATATAATCGTGTGGATACTCTCGGCAAACGGGGTTTATGGGACTTCCGTTTATATCACGGCGGTCTTTGCTCACAACCGGTCCGAAATTATCGGCAGGAACGCCTGCACCGTTGAAAATTCGTCCCTGCATAGCCTTTGAAAGCGCAAGCTGCATGGGTGTTCCGGTGAGCTTTACCCCGGTGTTTGTGAGAGAAAGTCCCTCTGTTCCCTCAAATACCTGAACCACGGCACAATCACCATCTATCTGAATGATTCTGCCAAGGCGTTTTTCAACATTCTTTGAAGCGCCGCCTGCATCTTTTTCGCCACTTCTTCCGCCGTTGTGGCAGATGATGTCAACAATTTCGTCGTTACACGCACCACGAACGCCGTCAACCATCAAAAGAGGTCCGTTTATTTCTTTGATTCCGCTATATTCAATATTGAGAGTTTTCAAAGCTTTCTTAAACCTCCTTTACAGACGGTAGCGTTCGTCAACCTCTGCAAGAACGCTGTCAATTTTATTATAAAGTGCTTCAAACTTGTCGCCTTCGTCGTTGCCTATATCAAACTTCATTCTTGAAACGTCCTCGTAAATACCGCTTTCCCTTATCTGAGAAACGGGAATCTGCTTTGCAACAAGCTTTTTCGCTCCCTCATAAAGATGCACAATTGCCTTCATCATGCAAAGCTGTTTTTCAAGGGTCGCATAGCTGTCTTTTGCAACAACGGCACTCTGCTGAAGAAATCCTGTTCGTATAAGCCTTGCAATGTCAAGAATAAGCTTTTGTTCATCGGCAAGAAGGTCTGCACCGATAAGCTTGACTATATCCATGAGCGAGGCTTCCTCACCAAGAATTCTGCGAAGCTCACCTCTGCACGATGCAAACTCCGGCGAAACCTCATTTTTAAACCATGTGTCAAGTCCCGAGGAATATTCGCTGTATGATGTGTTCCAGTTTATCGCCGGATAGTGTCTTGCATAGGCAAGCGGCTTATCAAGTGCCCAGAAGCAGCGGATAAAACGCTTTGTGTTCTGCGTTACAGGCTCGGAAAAATCGTTTCCCTGAGGGGACACAGCACCGATTATTGTAACAGAGCCTTTTTTGCCGCAAAGTGTGTCATAAAATCCGGCTCTTTCATAAAACGCCGAAAGTCTTGACGGAAGATATGCCGGGAAGCCCTCCTCGGCAGGCATTTCCTCAAGTCTTCCCGAAATTTCACGCAGAGCCTCTGCCCAACGGGAGGTTGAATCTGCCATAACAGCAACGTCATAACCCATATCCCTGTAATACTCAGCAAGGGTAACTCCGGTATAAATGGACGCTTCTCTTGCGGCAACAGGCATATTTGATGTGTTGGCAATAAGAATTGTTCTGTCAAGCATTGAGTGACCGTTTTTAGGGTCAACAAGTTCAGAAAACTCTTCAAGAACCTGTGTCATTTCGTTTCCACGCTCACCACAGCCGATGTAGACAATTATATCCGCATCACTCCATTTTGCAAGCTGATGCTGAAGCATTGTTTTTCCTGTTCCAAAGCCACCGGGTATTGCCGCCGCACCTCCTTTTGCAACAGGGAAAAGGCTGTCGATAACACGCTGACCTGTGATAAGAGGAACAGTCGGCTCAAGTCTTTGCGCTGTTCTTCTCGGCTTTCTGACAGGCCATTTTGTCATCATTGTGAGCTTTTTGAGAGAGGCTTCATTTCCGACACCTCCCTGACCGGGCATATCAACCGAGCCATCACCGTCAATGTCCGTTGCAACGGTTACAAGAGTATCAGTGACGGTGTATTCACCGTCGGGGACAACGCTTACAACAACTCCATCGCAACCCGCAGGAACAAGAAAACGATGTTCAACAGAGGGAGTTTCGGGGCAAGTTCCGAAAATCATGCCCTCAGTGAGTTTATCTCCGGGTTTTACACAAAGCTTAACATTCCATTTTTTCTCAAGTAAGATTGTGGGAACTTCAATTCCCCTGCCGATATATGCACCGGACTTCTCCTTAATTTCCGTAAGCGGACGGCATATTCCGTCATAAATACCCGAAATAAGTCCCGGACCGAGAGTTGCGCAAAGGGCATTTCCCGTTCCGCAAACAGGCTCGCCCGGACGAAGACCGGAGGTTTCCTCATAAACCTGAAGAACGGTCTGCTCCTCTGTGACAGAGGTCACCTCTCCGACAAGTCTGTCGTTGCCCACATACACTGTTTCATGGAGAAACAGCTCGGTTTTGCCGATGATTTTGACAATTGGGCCATTTATGCCGAATATCGAATATTCCATAATCTATAAATTCCTCCTCAGACTCCTGCGGCGGCAAGCTCGTCAATCTTTGCTTCAAGCTTTTCGTCCAGCGTTTCGTCAACGGAAATCCCTCTGTCATTCTGACAGAGTCTTACGCCTCCGATTTTGATACTTTCATCGGGACGCACAGTAAATGTCATTTTCAGCTCTCCTGCAAGTCTTTCACCATACTTTTCGCAATCTCTTGGCGAAAGGAAAAGGTCAAAGCCCTCGCCGACATATTCATATGCTTTGCGGCAACAATTGCAGATATATGCAAAATATTTTTCGTCGTCCTTTACAAACTCGCACAGTTTTTCTCTTACTGCTGCCTTTATTTCAGAAAGAAATTCTTCTGTTGCGGCAAGGCTTTCATGCTTTGCATCAAGTATTTCACGAGAAGCTTTTCCCGAAAGTTCTGCTGTAAATTCTGCAATTTTCCTATTCTTATAAGACAAAACCTCTGCCGCAGTTTTTGCCTTTGCTTTTTCAATGGCATTTTTTCTTTCGGCTTCAAGGGAACGTGTCAATTCGGTGTCCCTGCGTTCAAATTCTCTTTCAACCTCATCAAAGAAAGCGGCAATTTTTTGTTTATCGGAATAGGGGGTCTGAATCTGTATATTATTGGGCATTTTTTCACTGCCTTTCATAGTCACTTTTGGTGTGCATTTTGAAGTCGTAATCGGGTGCTTTTATCCGAAAGTGATATTCAGATTTTGAGTCCGATTGACTTCTCAATAAACTCTCCGATAGAGCCTTTTTCACGTCCTGCACCATGTCTGTCGGGAATTTCGAGAAAAAGAGGCTCGGAATGTTTTTTCATATATTCTCCGAGAAAATCGTTGCACATATTTTTAAGAAGTGAGGTGATGAGGATAACAGAAACGTCTCCCCTTTCGCATACTCTTTTCACCGCTTCAACAACAGATTTTGCATCGTGAACGACAATTCCCGGCACACCTGCAAGGCGCATACCCACAAGTGTATCGGTGTTGTCGCAGATTACATACATTTTCATTTTACATTAAAACAGGTTGATAATCTGAATGGAAATAAGCATACCGTAAAGAGCAACACCCTCTGCAAGTGCAACAAAAATCATTGCCTTACCAAACACACCGGGATTCTCGGAAATCGCACCGATTGCCGCAGATGCCGCAGATGCCACCGCAATACCTGCACCGATACATGAAACCGCCGTTGCAAGAGCTGCTGCAAGCATACCAACGCCTGCGCCCATGCTTACATTTGCAAGATTGTTTGTTGCAGCTGCCGCAACTGCTGCTGCGTCTGCTGCATCTCCCTCTGCCGCAAGAACAACAGAGCCTGCAGAAACAACAAATGCAAGTATGCAAACGGAAAATGCAGAAATTATGTTAATTCTAAGTGCTGTCTTTTTTGCACGGACGGTCTTTGTAACTCCGGCATAGTTGAGTGCAAGGGGAATCATTGCGAGAATAAAAAGTGTAACAAAAACTACTGTTGTCATGATAAAAAATCCTTTCTGATTTTGTTATATTTGTGTTTTTTAAGTATCAATTAGGGATTGTTTTGCACTTCTTCCCGTTCCGGAATAGAAGCGACTGAACAGCTCGTAGAACTCAAGTCTCAAAACCTGTATGCCAACTATCATGCCCTCAAGTCCGATAACAAGGGCGTTTCCGATAATGAGTACAATGGGATTGTGACCGCCCGAAGCATTTTCAGCAAGAAGATAAACAACCGTCATCATTCCGGCATGGCTGAGAGCAAAGGCTCCAATTCTTATGAAAGAAATTGTGTTTGTGACAAAGGAAAGAACAACCTCGAAAAGCTCAAAGAAGTTCTCCGCCGCAGATTCTCCGATGTTTTTCGGCAGCCAGTCTTTCTTTTTCTCAATGAAATGAGTAAGCGGCTCTCTTATAAAGAGAAGAACAGCGCAAACGGCTATCACAGCGATAAGCGCACCTGTGGGAAGCTGTGCCTTTATCATATCAAACATTGCAAGCGCCATAATAAGTGCGCACACATAGAAGATAAGTCCGACTATGCCGTTTGGCGAAAGAAGAAATTTATCAATTTTTCGTTGTTTTATACCATTTATTATATTGATAAGCGAACAAATCACAATCATTGCAACGCCAATTCCAACGGCGGCGAAGAGAGTTCCGTTTATGTTATGACCCGGCACAAAGAGTCCGTGGATGATTTCCTCGTTACCAAAGATTGAGCCGTAAAGGAAGCCTCCTGCAACCGAAAAGACACCGATAAAAGCGAACACGCCGCCGATATTGACCTTTTTCCAGAAATAAAGAATCATTCCCACGATAAAGATAACCGCCCCCTGACCGATGTCTCCGAACATAAGTCCAAAGAACAATGAATATGTAAGGGCAAACACAATTGTGGGATCAATTTCGTTATAGGCGGGCGAGCCATACATTGTGACAAAGCTTTCAAACGGTTTGAAAATTCCGGGGTTTTTAAGCTTTACCGGTGGTTCGCAATGAGCCTCGTGCGCTTGTTTCACGCTTATCTGAGCACCGCTTGCCTTTACGTTTGATTCAAATTCCGCAAGCTTCTTTTCTGGAATCCAACCGCAAATCGAAAAGCTTTCCATTTCACCATTTTTGGAAACAACTGCTTTTCTTTTTATTTCAAAGCCAACAGACATTTTTTCAAGCTTATCAGAAAATGCAGGGAGCTTTGCGGAAAGCTCTGCGGCATAGGCTTTAAGATTTGCAAGAGTGTCATTATAACCCTGTTCTATTTCTGAAAGCTCCTTTGAAAACTCGGCATAAGCCTCATCGGGAGTTCCGGAAACTCTGTCGGAAATGATTATTCTTTCAAAGCCGAGTGCAGAAAGAGTGCTGTCAACCTCGTCCTTATATCGGGAAATAACGCTGTACATTCCCCAGACATAATCTTTTTCCTCGCTGAAAGGTGTAAAAATCGCCGCCTCTGTGCTTCCGAAATACATTTTCAGCTTATCATAATTCTCCGCCGGCAAATAGCCAAGACGAAGCTTGAAAAACTTAAAGTTAAAAAGGTCTTCTATATGCACGTCTACGCCGCCAAGATGCCCGAGCTGTTCAAGTATCTTTTTGTCGGCATCAAGAGCTCGTTTAACAGTGTCGCAGGTGCGTATAAGCTCGTCAAGACGCCCTGCACTTTTATCAATAAAATCCGAAAGAGTGCTTTCCGAAAAATCTCCGATTTCAAGGTGGCTTACATCCGTGTTGACCTGCGTTGCCGGAGTTTTGCCTTTGCCCTTTTTCTTTTCATTTGTCTTTTTATCGATTCCTTTTACTTCTTCCGAAAGTGCGGCAAGCTTTTCTTTCATGGCAATATATGGGTTTTGCTCGGTGCTTTCCACCGCCCTTTTATCCGATTTACCGTTTTCGCAAGGCTCCTCCGGCAGGAAATCGCTTTGCTCCGAGAGCATTTCAATCACGCCGTCAAGGTGTTCAAGACTTGCGCTGACGGTGACAAATTTTTGTTTTACAACCGCCATTTATGTGTTCACCTCTTTCAACCTTTCGCAGGCAACCGTCTGCATAATCTTTTCGGGGGCAAGCTTGTAACGAAGCCCCTCGATGACATGGACAAGGTTTGTAACCTCGGTTTCACAAAGACCGATATACGCAAACAGAACGCCGAACGACGGCTTTGTGCTTGCAAAAACCTTTCTGTAATATCTGTAAACAAGCATATTTCTGTGAATCGAAAATGCCTTTTCACTATCGATATTATGGCTGTCCGAATATATGGACAAATGTCTCGCAAGGGCTTTGCTGTCCATGGTGCAAAGCCGTGAAACATCCTTTGAATCAGTTTGCTCACCGATTTTTATAAGATAGGGGGAAACTTCCTCTCCTTGCAAGCCGAAATTAAGCCGAGCACGCAGAACAACCTCAAAATTTCGGAAATCCGCAACCTTTCTCGTTATTTCCACAACGTCCTTATCGCCCGTTTTTTCCGCCGCATTTATAAGCTCTGTGTAATACGCCGAATAGAGCACCGATTCAAGACGTATTATATCAATTTTTCCATTCTCTGACACACATTCGCAAACGGCTTTATAGTATGGTGTTGCTCTGAAAAGCGAAACATATTCTTCGACCGTTGCGGGAATATCCTGTCTTGAATCTGCTCCTGTGTTTTCGCCGATTCTTGCTGCCTTTGCAAGCACATTCAATATTTTTCGTTTTCCCATTCTAAGTGAGATAAGCTGTTTAACCTCACCGTCTGCAAAAGCAAAAAGCTCCGAGCACATTCGTTCAAAGGCATTTGCAAAAAGCTCCTCAAGGCTTGCTCTGTCGATATATGCAAGGGTCACATCCTCAAGCTCTTTTTTATAGTCGCCGTGTTCGCAGAGATACGATGCCGCCTCGGAAAGCCCCGTCGACGAACACAACGCAAGATAATCGTCATATTTAAGCAATTTCGCCGATTTCGCCCTGCATTTCGCCGTTATGGCAGAATACGGAAACAGCGCAATAGCCATCAAAATCATCCTTTCACCCATTTTGGGAAAGTTGTGTGTGAAAATCACAAGCTTTGAGTTATTTCATCAAAAGCCTTTTGAACAATTTCCGCCATTGTGCCATCTTTCTTATTATTAAGCTCCGCCACAGCACCAAGACAGTTTTTCTTTTCCCTTTCAATGCGCTGTGAACAAAGCCTTTCAAACTCGGCTTTCTTGTGCGCAATTTCGGCATCTGCCTTTTCATATTCTTCTTTTTCAAGCTGTTTTATAAGCTCGACAGTCTGTCGGGTGTAGTTCTGCTTTTTTTCTTCAAGTAATTCAAGCTGTTTTTTAGCAGTTTTTTCCGCATTGACAATTTTCTCGACGGTACTTGCGGCTGTGGTCTTGTTTTCCATAGTTCACAAACCTTTCAACTGACTTTTTTCGTCATTATTACAATTGCTTATTATACCACTTATACTATGATTTTTCAAGTTTATTTTTTGCTAAATTTTTGACAAAGTCGCAAAAAGAATTTGTGCAATTTTCAGACAGAATTCTGTAAAACTGCACATATTTCATGTTTATTTTTTATTCCTGTCGAGATAGGTCTGAAGGATTATCTGCGCCGAAAGGGTGTCAAGGACTTCCTTGCGTTTTTTTCCTCTTGTTCCGGTTTCATTCATGTAACCGGCGGCGAGAATTGTGGTACGCCTTTCGTCAATAAACTCAACTTTTACTCCCGTCTGTTCGCAAAGCTCTTTTGCGAATCTCCTTACTCTTTCTGCACGTTCGCCCTCAGTGCCGTTCATGTTGACAGGAAGACCGCAAACTATAAGCTCCACTCCGTTTTCTCCAACAAGCCTTGCCGCCTCTTTTACCGCCGAGCCAAGTCCTGTGACCTTTACGCAGCAGAGTCCTCCTGCAAGGAATCCCGTCGGGTCGCTAAGCGCAATTCCCATTCTTGCGTCGCCATAGTCAATTCCCATTATTCTCATAATTCTTCATTATCCTTTCGCATATCTTTTCAAAAAAAGAGATAACGAGGCAGGCACCGTCGTTATCTCTGTGTCATGTCAAATGAAGTATTGACTTTTTATTTGCCCATTGTAATATTCTGCGCGCCCGCAAGGTATTTCATCATATTGGACATATCCTTAAGGGAAACCTTTCCGTCGAGCACTGTGTCACCTGCATAATTATTGCCGATGGTTGCCTCGGAATTTCCTGCAAAATACTTAAGGAAATGTGAAAGATCTGCCACATCAACTGCACCGTCGGAATTAACGTCTCCGAAAAGGATTACATTCTTTGTGGTATCTCCTGCAAAATTCGCCTCGGCATACTGCGCCGCTACGGAGTCGGGTGCACAGATTATTGTTGCGGAAGCACCTGCAAATGCGTCTGCAACGATGCTTTCAACGCTCTTCGGCACAATCATAACAAGACCGTTTACACCTGCAAATGCGCCTTTATCAATTGTTTTGATATTATCGGGAATATCATAGGATTTAACGCCTGCTCCCCAAAGATAGCCAAATGCAAGGACATCGGGACAGGAAGCAAGATCAATCTCTTTAAGTGCAGAGCAATTCCAGAAAACACACTCGCCGATGTGAGCGAGCTTTTCTGAGGTACAGGAAAAGCTTTCGAGAGCATCACAACCGGAAAAAGCACAGAAGCCAAGGGATTCAAGACCTGCGCCAACAGTCACATCTTTAAGAGCAAAGCAGCTTGCAAAAGCAAAATCGCCAATGTCCTTTACGGAATCGGGAACAACTACGCTTTCAAGGAATCTACAGCCATAAAAAGCATTATTTCCGATAAATTCAAGGCTTGTCGCCTGGGAAAAATCGACCTTAATTACTGTTGATTTTCCGGAGAAGGCATCAGCAATTCCCACAACGCCGGACGGAATCACAACTGTTGAAGCCGTTCCGTTATATTTGATGAGAATACCGTTGCCAAGCACAACAAACTCATCTGTGAGCTTTTTATACCAATCTGTACCCTGGAATGCGCCGGAGCCGATATATGTAACGTTATTCGTTGTCAAACCGGAAATTGTGGCAAGCGAAGGGTTATAGTAGAATGCATTATTACCAATATGAGTTACGGTTTCCGGAATATCAATGGTTGTAAGTGCGCCGTAAGAAAATGCGCCGTCACCGATATAGGTTATGCCTTCAAGATCAACATTTGCAAGTGCCGTGCATCCCAAAAACGCTCTATCGCCAATTTTTACGTCTGATTCAAACACAACTCTTTTAAGGCTTGTGTGGTTAGCAAATGCGTCGTCCGCAACCGCTGTTACCGTATACGTTTTTCCGCCGTATGTTACAGTTGTGGGGATTTTTGCTTTTGATGTAGTACTTCCATATGCGAAAGTATTTTCGGAGCCGTCTTCGGGGGCAACACCTTCGGGATTACCCGTAACAGTTGCCGTTCCGTCCTCGTTAAGTATATAGCAGAATTTTGAATAGCTGTTGTCGATATAGAGTCCTGCCTCTTGGTCATATTCCGTAAGGGCTCTTGATGTTGCCAATGCACTCATTGCAAGCAATGCCGTAATTGCAAGCGAAAATGCGGCAACGAGGACAATTTTACGCACTGATTTGCGTTTCAATCACATCATCTCCTTTTTGTGTTATGCTATGGTTAGTCAAATGTAGCCATTATTCAATTTATTTTATCATATTATTTCGTCGTTTTCAACATTTTCGGGTATGTATTGTGTGAATTTTTGATTTACTGCGTGTAAATATTGAGAAGTTTTTTGCGAGGAGCTTGCTTTTCTGCTATTCTGCCATAGTTTACAGTTAAAAAAACTTACCTCGTGTCGCTTTTTCTGATAATCTATCTGCTCCCCATTGTCCACTGACAAATACCCACAAATATAGCAAAACAGGCAAAAAGAACACCCTCAAATTATTTGAATATGCATTGACAGAAGGAAAACTTTGTGTTATAATATACGCAGAAAGCCCTGCTTCGCAGTGCTTTGGGCTACGCCCCTCCACGCTTTGCGTGGCTGCGTCATTGACGGCTTCGCAAAAATGCTCTTGCGAGCTAGCATTTTTGCTTCATGGTATAATATACGCAGAAA
>JAZQKV010000013.1:0-28741 GCA_045542335.1 Eubacteriales bacterium | reverse complement strand
GCTTGGCCCCCGACTTCTTACCCCCAAAAACGCCATTATGACGCTCAATAAACATCTCGGCAAGGCAACTCCCGTTGCAACAGACGTTGGTCAACATCAGATGTGGTCGGCGCAATATCTTAACTTCAAGACAACTCGCCGCTTTATTTCAAGCGGTGGTCTTGGAACAATGGGCTTTGGTCTTGGTGCGGCAATGGGTGCGCAGGTCGGCACAGGCGAAACAGCCGTTCTTGTAACAGGCGACGGAAGCTTCGGAATGTGCCTCAATGAGCTTGCAACCGCCGTTTCAAACAATATGCCTGTAATTGTTCTCATCATGAACAACGGCGTGCTTGGAATGGTGCGCCAATGGCAGACACTTTTCTTTGACAAGCATTATTCAAACACCATTCTCAACCGCAAGACAGATTTTACAGCTCTTGCAAAGGCTTTCGGCGCAGATGGCGAGGCGGTTGACACCCTTGAGGGACTTGATGCGGCACTTGAGCGTGCCTTTGCGGCAAAAGCCCCCTATGTGATTGACTGCTACATTGAAAAGGACGAATTTGTTCTTCCCATGCTTCCCCCGGGTGGCTCTATGGACGATATAATTGTGAAAGTGGGTGAATAATATGCGAAATTACACAATTGCAGTTCTTGTCCGCAACCAATTCGGTGTGCTAAACCGTGTCACAAGTATGTTCCGACGCAGAAGCTTCAATATTGACAGCCTCACGGTTAGCGAAACCGATTCCGAGGATTTTTCCCGTATTACAGTCAGCTTCGACGGCGAAAGCACAACCAAGGAACAGCTTGTCAATCAGCTTTACAAGCTCCCGGACGTTTGCTCGATCAAAGAGCTTGACAATTCAACTTCAATAAGCCGTGAGCTTATGCTCATCAAAATGAAAAACGACCCCCAAGTCAGAGATGACATCAAGGCGGCAGCAGACGCTTTCGGCGCAAAAACCGTTGACTACACCAAGGAATCAATAGTCATGCAGCTCTCTGAGGACAGCGGAAGAATCAACGCTTTCATTGACCTCATGCGTGATTACGAAATACTTGAAATCTGCCGTACCGGCATTGTTGCCCTTGAAAGAGGAAGCAACACAATCCGCAAATCAAACATTCTTTAATAAACAAAGGGGAAACCCAAAAATACAAAAGACAATTTATGAAAGAAGGAACACTATAATGGCAAGAATTTTTTATCAGCAGGACTGCGATCTTCAGAAACTCAGCGGCAAGACCGTTGCAATCATCGGCTATGGCTCACAGGGCCACGCTCACGCTCTCAACCTCAAGGACAGCGGCGTTGATGTAATCGTCGGACTTTATGAGGGAAGCAAGAGTTGGGCAAAGGCAGAGGCACAGGGTCTCAAGGTTATGACAGCGGCAGATGCAGCGAAAAACGCAGACCTCATCATGATTCTCATAAACGACGAAAAGCAGGCACAGCTTTACAAGGAAAGCATTGAGCCTCATCTCACCGAGGGCAAAACACTTGCTTTTGCACACGGCTTCAACATTCACTTCGGCTGCATCAAGCCTCCCAAGAATGTAAACGTAATCATGGTTGCCCCCAAGGGTCCCGGACATACCGTAAGAAGCGAGTATCAGGTTGGCAAGGGTGTTCCCTGCCTCATCGCAATTGAGCAGGACGCAACAGGCGATGCACTTGACATCGGTCTTGCATATGCACTCGGTATCGGCGGCGCAAGAGCAGGCGTTCTTGAAACAACCTTCCGCACAGAAACCGAAACTGACCTCTTTGGTGAGCAGGCTGTTCTTTGCGGCGGTGTTTGCGCACTTATGCAGGCAGGCTACGAAACTCTCGTTGAAGCAGGCTATGACCCCAGAAATGCTTACTTTGAATGTATCCACGAAATGAAGCTCATTGTTGACCTCATTTATCAGAGTGGTTTTGCAGGAATGAGATATTCAATCTCCAACACCGCTGAATACGGCGACTATATCACAGGACCCAAGATTATCACCGAGGAAACCAAGAAGACAATGAAGAAGATTCTTTCCGACATTCAGGACGGCACTTTTGCAAAAGACTTCCTTCTTGATATGTCCGACGCAGGAAGCCAGGTACACTTCAAGGCTATGCGCAAGCTCGCCGCTGAACACTCCTCCGAGGTAGTGGGCAAGGAAATCCGTGAGCTTTACAGCTGGAACGACGAAGAAAAGCTTATCAACAACTAATAGCGTGACTCTGCACCACAAAACTAAGCTTTAAAAACCACACCACACTGGTGCAGTAATCAGGCGAATAAGTTTTCTGCAATAAAACCAAAGAAAATTTAAAATACTTTAACTTAAAATGAGGACGGGCAAAGACCCGTTCCAACATTTATAATAACAAAAGCGCAAAAACTTTTTGTTATTAAACAGATACAGAGGTGTTATAAATGGTAAGTGACGCACTTAAAAACGGACCTCAGAATGCCCCTCACAGAGCACTTTATCATGCTCTTGGCATGACCAACGAGGAAATCAACCGCCCGATGGTTGGAATTGTAAGCTCATATAACGAAATTGTTCCCGGTCACATGAACATCGACAAAATAGTTGAGGCTGTGCGCATGGGAGTTGCAATGGCAGGCGGAAATCCCGTTGTATTTCCTGCAATTGCGGTTTGCGACGGCATCGCAATGGGACACCGTGGAATGAAGTATTCCCTTGTCACCCGTGACCTTATCGCAGACTCAACCGAGGCGATGACCCTTGCCCACGGTTTTGACGCACTTGTCATGGTTCCGAACTGCGACAAAAACGTTCCCGGTCTTCTTATGGCTGCGGCAAGGCTCAATATACCAACTGTTTTTGTAAGTGGCGGTCCAATGCTTGCAGGTCACATCGACGGCAAAAAGACAAGCTTTTCTTCCATTTCAGAGGCTGTTGGTCAGTATAACGCCGGCAAAATCGACCTTGAAAAGCTCCAGGAATATGAGTGTAAAACCTGTCCCTCCTGCGGCTCTTGCTCGGGTATGTACACGGCAAACTCAATGAACTGCCTGACAGAAGTTCTCGGAATGGGACTTGCCGGAAACGGCACAATTCCTGCGGTTTATTCTCGCAGAATTGAGCTTGCAAAGCACGCAGGCATGGCTGTTATGGAGATGCTTAAAAAAGATATTCGCCCCCGTGACATCATGACCAAGGATGCCTTTTACAATGCGCTTACCGTTGACATGGCTCTCGGCTGTTCAACAAACAGTATGCTTCATCTTCCTGCAATTGCCCACGAATGTGGCATTGAAATTAACCTTGATATTGCCAACTCCATAAGTGCCAAAACACCCAATCTTTGTCACCTTGCCCCTGCAGGTCACACCTACATGGAGGAGCTTGATGAGGCAGGCGGTGTTTACGCCGTTATGAATGAGCTTTCAAAGAAAGACCTTATCAACCTTGACTGCATAACCGTAACAGGCAAAACCGTTGGCGAAAACATCAAAAACGCCATCAACCTTGACACAAACGTCATTCGCCCCATTGAAAATCCTTTCAGCGAAACAGGCGGAATTGCGGTTCTTCGCGGCAACCTTGCGCCCGACGGAAGCGTCGTAAAGCGTTCTGCAGTTGCGCCGGAGATGCTTGTTCACGAGGGTCCGGCGAGGGTTTTTGAATGTGAGGAGGATGCACAGGCGGCAATCAACGCAGGAAAAATCAATCCCGGCGATGTTGTTGTCATCAGATATGAGGGTCCCAAGGGCGGTCCGGGTATGCGTGAAATGCTCAATCCCACCTCCGCAATTATGGGAATGGGTCTTGGAAGCAGCGTTGCGCTTATCACAGACGGCCGTTTCAGCGGAGCAACAAGAGGTGCTTGCATCGGTCACGTTTCACCCGAGGCGGCAAGCGGCGGTCTTATAGGCGTTGTTTGCGAGGGTGATATTATAAGCATCAATATTCCCGAAAATAAGCTCGAACTCAAGGTTGAGCAAAGTGTCCTTGACGAACGAATGAAGAATTTTGTTCCCAAAACAAAGGAGCTTTCGGGCTATCTCAAGCGTTATGCGGCTCTTGTTTCAAGCGGCGCTGAGGGCGCAATTCTTAAATAATAACACCGAGGAACTCAAATGAACACAAATTTACACAATCTCTCCGTAAATCTTCATTCGCTGACCGTTTTCAGAGCACTTCTTTGCGAGCCGGTGTTTGCAAGGCTTTCTGAGTATCTTGACTCCCTTGAAGCGGATGCACCCATGTTCAGCCGTGTTGACAAATATTCTGCCTTTGTTTCGGCTCTCTATGCTTCGGGCAAAAAAAGCCTTGCAAAGTTTGTCAATAGTGCCGTCAACGAGGACGAAAATGTTTATAACAAGTGCATCGGAATGGGAAAAGAGCCGTCGGAGTCGCTAAAAAAGGCAGTTGAATCGGAGCTTGCCATTCTTCAACAGGTGGCAGAGCTTACGCCGATGCTTCTTCGCAAAGGTATTGACACATGGGACGGCTATCTTCCCGAATGGGAGAGCGAAAGCGTAAACCTTGCCGAGGACTATAAGCACAGAGTTGAAAACATCGGAAAATACGGCTATGGCATTTATGCGAAGTTTCATATGTTTTATATTGACCGTGAAAACAAAATCGTGCCTGTCAAAAATCCCGATGACACACGCCTTTCTCAGCTTATTGACTACAAGCGTGAGCAGGGCATAATCATGGACAACACCAAGGCTCTTCTTGAGGGCAAACCCGCTGCAAACATTCTGCTGACAGGCGATGCCGGCACAGGAAAATCCTCAACAATCAAGGCGGTTGTCAACGAACTTTACAACGAGGGACTTCGCATCCTTGAAATCCGCAAGGAACAGCTTCGAGAGATTCCTGCAATTCTCGACGAGCTGACCCTCAATCCCCTCAAGTTCATTCTTTTCATTGATGACCTTTCCTTTGCCAAGGACGATGACAATTTCAGCGCACTCAAGGCAATTCTCGAGGGTTCTGTTTCGGCAAAATCGGGTAACGTTGTAATTTACGCAACAAGCAACCGTCGTCATCTTGTAAAAGAAAAGTTTTCTGACCGTGAGGGCGACGATGTTCACCGTAACGACACTATGCAGGAAATCATTTCCCTGTCCGAGCGTTTCGGTATTCAGATAACCTTCTGCCGTCCTGACAAGAAAACATATCTTGACATTGTCCACCATCTTGCTGACGAGCATGGCATCATATACACTCCCGAAAAGCTCGACATTGTTGCTGAACGCTTCGCCCTCATGCGTGGCACACGCTCTGCACGAGCCGCAAAGCAGTTTATAGACGGTCTTATTTCGGGTGCAAAAGAAGACATCTTATAATTAAGCAAATGAATTTATCCCTTTGAGTAAACAATTTCTCAAAGGGATTTTTTTATGTATAAACACAATTTAAAGCGAAATAATAAAATAAAGCCGCACAAAAGCGGCAATTTTAAGCGAAAGGGTGACCCAAAATGGCAAATATAACCTGCGATGCTGTGAAGTGCATTTACAATTGCGACAGAGGCTGTTGCCTTGAGCGCATAAATGTTGACGGCGATGAAGCATTGAATTACAACGAAACCGAATGTGCAAGCTTCAACGAAAAAAAGAGCGCGCTTACAAACTCAAACTGCACCTGCGGAAGCGAAATCCCCTGCTATTCAAGCGAAATCAAATGCAGCGCGGAAAAGTGCATTTATAACAGCAAACACACCTGCATTGCGGACGAAATCTGCATCGGAACGTGTTATGCATCTGAATGCGACGAAACAAGGTGCGAAACTTTCACCTGTTAGCGTAAGTGTGAGCAAATAAAACCACTCCCTTGCGGGGAAAGAAGCGACACACAACAACGAAAAGATATTTGAAAGGTTTAAAAAGAGAGGATAAAAAAGAGGATTTGCACTCGCCTGTCGCTTCTTTCAATCGTATTATAGCAGACCAAGTGTCCAAAAATACGGACTTTACTACTAATATCAGCAAAAAATGTCCCCTGTCATGTGACAGGGGACATTTGAGTTACTTATTCAACTTCTGTGCAGAAGGTTACGCTTTCAATATAGAGAGTGTCGCCTGCTGCGAAAGAAGATGCATTCATCGCACCGAAGGGATTGAGAATGAAGCCCTTGGAGAGATATGCAGAAGCAGTACCTCTGAGTCTGATAACTGCGGTTGCCCACTCGTTTGTCTTAAGGGGTTCAGCAGCCTCGAATGTCTTTTCACCGAGTGCACCCTCGCCGCTTCTGAGACCGATGGAGAGAAGCTCGATTGCAGGATTCTTGGTTGCTGTTGCCTTTGCAGACTTGAAGTAGTAGCTGATTACAGCGTACTTATAGTTCTTCATGCTGATAACACCGTTTTCAGCGGTTACCGCTGTTGTACCGTCGATTGCAACAACATCGTTGGAAACGGAGTTGGGAGTAATTGCAACAACCTGCTTGTCCTCAAATGTTGTGAGCTTGGAGGAGAATGTCTTGTCTGCGCCCATGCCGTATCTGAGTGCTGCAGGAGCAACGACTGTGGGATCCTTTGCCTCGATTTCAGCATCTGTAAGCTCGCCCTCTACAGGCTCTGTCTCGTCGCCAACAACAACATTCGCAATTACGTTGCCCTGCTCATCGAGGTTAGGCAATGTTGCATAGAATGTGAGGTTTTCGATGTAAACAATATCGCCGCCGGCTGCATTAGCCTTTGTGCTACCGTAAGGTCTGAGGTGATACTGCTTTGTCTTGAACTTTGTCTGATCCGCAGGGTTAATGTCAAACAATGCGTATGTCCATTCATTAACCTTGATTTGATCGATAGGAGTTATTGCCTTGTAAACGCCGCCCTTTGTGAGATCGGGGTCGTCAGCTGCAATACCGCCGCGGCAGATATTGAGTTCAGGAACAGCAATCACGGAATCCTTTGTAGTTTCATAGAAGTACTTGAGAACAACATATCTGTACTTTCTATGGTCGATTGTGTTCGCAGGAGAAGCTTCAGTTGTAGGAATTGTGGCGAAGCCTTCAATACCAAGAATCTTATCGTTGTCAGCAGTAGGAATAATCTTTGTTACACTCTTGCCGTCCTTCTGAACATCAGCTGCTGTGAATGCGCCACTCTTGTCGATTGTGCTCTTAAGCTTTGAGCCGGGAACTACAAGAGGATCATAAGCGATCTTTGCAGGCTTTGTAGGAACTGCGGGCTTGTTGCCTGTGTTCTCAACCTTGATGATTGCACTGGGAGCAGCGCCGCCTGTGATTACTGTGTTAGGCTTATCTGTGTAGAATGTGAGTGAGAGAATATCGATGTACTGATCAGCAGGGATCTGTTCGCCCTTGAGAGCGCCGAGAGGCTGGAAGTGATACTGACCGAGTTCGCCGGAAAGACCCTTTTCAGATGCGAGGTTGCCGAGTTCAACAATTGCTGTTGCCCACTTATTAGCAACGAGTGCATTAGACTTGATGAGTCCCATTGCGCTATAAGAGCCAAGAGGACGGAATACCATTTCCTTACCCATCTGCTCCTGACCTTCGGGAACTGTGTAGTAGTAAACGATTTCAACCCACTTATGCTTTGTGAGGTCAACGCCACGACCCTTGATGTTCCAACCGTCGGATGTGATTGTGCCACCCTTTGTTGCCTTGTGGTTAGGAGCATATCTGATGGACTCTGTTACACCATCGCCGAGAACCTGAACAGTCATGATAGCCTGATCGCCACCGTCAACCTTGATGTTGAGCTGCTTAGGAGCAACAACAACGGATGCGCCGCTCTGAGCCGCATTCTGTGTAATCTTGAAAGGCTCTGCCTTCTTAAGGCCGTTTCTGCCTGTAACGATTTCTTCAAGGATGTATACGAAACGTCCGCCTACTGTGGGCCTTTCGGGTCTGGGATTAATAACTGTCAAGCCGTTGGAATCATACTTTTCGGAGATTCCTGTTCCGTTAAATCCATTAAGAACAAGCTTGATTTCTGTGTTCTTGTTGGAGCTGTTACCGGACTGAATTGCCTGTGTATCCATTGCGGAGAAGTCACCGTCTGTGATAGTTGCAATTGCGTCGCCGTTAACTTCGCCCTCGCCGGAGTTTGCAATAATGATTTCAGAATTGCGTCCGAATGTACCGCCGTTAATCTGGATAGAAACTTCGCCGTTTACGTCGCCATTTTCGGAACCGCCAATAATTGTGCCGTCGAATTCGCCGTCATTGATAACGATTGTTGCGTTGCCATTAAGTGTTTCAGCAGCAGAAACAATGTCTCCGAATTCGCCGCCGTTAATTGTGATATTGGAGTCGCCTGTTGATTCTTCAACAGAACCATAAACCTTATCGTACTTACCGGAATTGATTGTGATGTCAGCGCCCTTTGTACCGCCGATAATAGTGAGACCTGCTTCGGATGTAACCTTAACACCGTCATCCATTACGAGCTTGTAGGAGTTAGCATCAATACCTGCCTCTTCAAGAGCTGTCACATTGAATGTGATGTTCTTGAATCTTGTATCGCCCTGGAGAGTGAAGAATCCTTCGCTTACTGTGATTGTGCTGTCTGCACTATCACCAACAACAAACATCTCTCCGGAAAATGCGTCTTCAGATGCCATTTCTGTGCCATCAAACTCATAATCAAGAACTACGATACGTCCGTTATATTCTGCATCGGGATTTCCACCTACGGGAACAGCCGTGAGGTTCTTTCTCGCCTGAGCAAGTGTCTTAACAGGAGCGCTCTTGGAAAGTCCTGTGTTTTCATCGTTACCGGTTTCGGTAGAAACAAAGATTTCATTGATGTAAAGAACATCGAATGTGCTCTGGTCAACCTTGCTGATAATACCTGTTATGCTTCCGTCATAAGCGAGAATATCAAGAGTTCTCTTTCCGCCAACTGTTACCTTAGAAGTGTTGCAAGATCTGATTGTTCCGTTGAAAGTACCTCCGGTGATAACAAAGTTAATGTCGCCGCCGACCGTGACAGTACCGCTCTCTGTGTTTAAAATATCTTTAAATGTACCGCCGTGGATATTAACGTTAAGATCTCCTAAAAGTGAACCTGCTCCGTGAGAAGCCTTAAATTTAGTATTCTCAAAGTTACCGCCATAGATATTGATGTTTATATCTCCGGAAATAGATGATCCACTATATCCACCGATAATTCTAAGTTCAGCAGGTGCTGTACCGGAATAGAATGTTATATCAGGTGATGTATTATACGATCCACCATCTCCGCCACCGGTAATATTGAGTGCGCCAACATTGTGGTCAAATACAACGTCGTCATCGTCACCGCCGGGAACACCAATAACGACCTTATTACCCTTAGCCATAAGACCTCTGTCACCCTTATTGGAGGTGATGAAAAGGTTCTCCTCAAGCCAAATGGGACCGCTGGCAGAATACTGACCGCGATAATCAATCGTAATTACATCGACGCCTTCTTCATCTGTTCCACGAATCTTAATCATGTTCTTGTGTCCGGGGAAATCACTTGTTGCGACATAATCACTCAGCATCACAAGGATACCGCCGCCAACTGCGTCAAGTGCTTTAAATGCATCAGAAAGGCTACCGTAAGAATAGTTGCTGTTGAGAACGCCGCTTACATCGCCTTTGTATACGCCGCCATTCTTGTAGTAAACAACAGGTTCTCCTGTGCCGGGATCATAAGAATAAGGAATTACAATACCATCCTCATTTATCTTGGGAATACGGTATTCGGGAACAGTTTCGTCCTTTGTCTGGGAAATAAGGGTTGCTCCCATATAAACCTTGTTCTGAGAATCAAAGCCTGTTGCATCTTCGCCGTAAGGATAGAACTTGAAGCTTGTGTACTTCTGATTTACACTTGCAATATCGAATGTTGCAATTGCGGAAGCATTAACTGTTACAACCTGTTCAGCCTCAACCTTAACACCGCCTATTTCGATAACAGGCTTAGCTGTTTCATCAAATGCTTCGTCGCCATTTGCGTGAATGTAATACTCAACCTTTACATAAGGCTGCCATTCTGTATCGTGTTCCTCATCGAGTCTATACTCAATGAAAGGAGCGACAACTGTTGTGTCAGCATATGTAAGCATTGTTGTTTCGCCAAGTGCAAAGAATTCTGCGCTTGTCTTGATTCCGTCAACGTCGCTTCTGTTAATCCAGCTTGCACCGGGGATAACAACGTCTTCAACGGGGTAAATAATCTGACCATTTCTGTCTGTTTCAACTGCGCCGTAGTCAAGACCATAGCTGAGGTCATTAACTGCAAAGTTAACGCTGTGAATGTAGAAATAGTAGCCTTCGGGAAGTGTGGGAGGTGTGATAGTAACTGTTGCCGCACCTCTCATTGCTGTTGCATCAAAGGAAGCTGTGCCCCATTCGTTAACAACAAGGTCGCCGAGTTCAACTGCAACGTCGCCGTTGTCAACAATGGAAATTGTTCCGTCAACGCTTGTTGCACCCTCAACATTTGTAATATAGTAAACTACATTACCGGATGTGATTGTGTCAGCAAGGCTTGCGCGAACCTTAACACCCTTAATCTCATTGAAGAGAACAACCTGTGTATTTGCAAGGTCAATAAGAGTTGTGTTCTTCTTGTCAGCGCTGTTAATGTCTGCCGCTGTTATTGTAACGTCATCATCGTTTGCTTCAATATCAAACGCTGTACCAACAATCTTACCTGCGCCTGTAATTACAGCAGTGTTTGCGAATGTTACTTCGTAGTCGCCTGTGTCAATTACAGAGCCTTCGCCTGTTACAATTTCAATATCCTTGAATTCAACAGGACCGCCGAGTGTTAATGTTGCACCTGCAGCAATTGTGAGCTTTGTTCCTGTGTATGTGATCTTTGCACCGTGAGCAGGTTCAACTGTATCAGCGGAAACTGTGAGACCGTCATCAATTGCTTCGAGAGTTCCGCCGTAGGACACGGTTGCTGTTGAGCCATCGATAACTTCGTTTACACCCTCAACAACTGCTTCGCCGGACTTCTTAACATAGTTCTTGATAATTACATCAAATGTTTCCTTTGAAATCTTGTCAAGAACTGTTCCCTTGTCGGGATGGTCAACAATGTCAACAATAGCTTCACCAATTACATTGCTGCCGTTTACACTTCCGATTGAAACTGTGCCATTGAAAGTACCGCCGTTAATGTCAATATTGATATTGCCGTTAACAGTTGTCTTGTTGTCGCCGGATGTGCCAATGGGGGTTACATTTCCGTTAAATGTACCGCCGTTAATTGTAATGTTAAGGTCGCCATCAATTGTGAGAGAACCGCCACCAACGTGTGCACCCTTAACAAGCTTAAATGTACCGCCGTTGAACACAAAGTTAACATCGCTGACGTCAGTTGAACCGCTGGACCAGTTAATCATTCTAATGCCGGGCATATTTGCGCTGTTTGCAACAATATTTCGACCTGTAACCCATGCAAAATCAATGAATTCAACGTCGTTTTCAACGCCGAGCTTACCGTATACTGTAAGGTAGTCTGCACTGTTAAACAACGGGTCATCGTTACCACCAAGCTCTTCGTCTGTTTCAAGATTATACTTTTGGTTGCGAAGCTTAATGTTCTCAAAAGTTGTAGGTCCGTTTGTGGCAGCCATATGAGAAACTGCAAGCTGAACCTTTTCTTCGCCCTCTTCAACGTCCTTACCTCTGATGATAATCATATCTTCGTGGGCAGGAAGATTCTTTGTTTTGTATTTCCACTTCTTATTATTATTATTCAGCTCAAGATCGCCAAAGTAGTTAATATCATCAAGAACAATGATATAACCGCCAACGCCCTTGAGTGCTTCAAATGCAGCATCAAGTGTTGCATATGCCTTTGTGGAATCGGTAGATCCAAGGTAGCTTCCTGTGTAGTAACCGTTCTTGGAAACATATACTACAGCCTTTCCGTCGTCGGGAGTGAAGGAATAAGGAATAAGAAGTCCATCTTCATCGAGCTTAGGAGCTTTGTATGTAAGCTCGGCTGTGTTTGCCTGTGCGGAAACGGAATACTGCTGGAGATAAATCTTGTCAGTTGTTGCAGGAGCAAAAGCTTCAACATTGTTTCCGAAGGGATAGAACTTAACTTCATAAATAGCTGTCTGGAGATATGCGCTGAGATCAAAGCTTACTCTCTGCCATGCATTTGCAATAAGATCGGAGGAAGCCTCAACAACCTGGGGATTGCCCTCTGCATCAACAAACTCAATCACAGGTGTAACATCAGAAATGCTTTCAACACCGGGATTGTGAGAATAGAAATCAACCTCAAAGAAAGGTGTCCACTCTGTGTTGTCGATAATAACAGGGAGAGTAAGTGAATACTCTGTCTGAGCTGCCATAGGAGCAAGTAAGAGTGCCTGACCTGCAACAAAGTCCTCAAGCGTAACCTCTATGCCGTTTGAGTCTACATTAGCAAGGTATTCGCCCTTAACAATGTAGTCATCCATAGTAGGAACAACATAACCCATGGAGTCAAATTTCTGTTCTGCATATTCGGGAACAGTTGTGTTCTTTGTCTGAGAGATAACTGTGTTTCCAAGGTAAAGCTTGTTTACATCTGTGTAAACTGTTGCTGCCTTGCCATAAGGATAAAGCTTGATTGTGTCAAATGTAACTGCCTCTGCAAGCGTGGAAAGGTCGAATGTTGCGATTACGGAAGCATCGGTTGTGATAACCTGTTCTGCTTCAACGCTCACGCCGCCAACCTCAATTGCCATCTTGCCGGGAGTTTCAATGTCGCCCTTTGTGTGGAGATAATACTCAACCTTTACATAAGGCTGCCATTCGGAGTCAACCTCAGCGTCAAGTGCATACTCAACATAAGGAGCTGCCGATGCCGCCTCGCTGTCGTAACCAAGAACTGTAACATTTGCATCGTTGAATATCCATTCCTCAGCATAAAGGCCATCTGCATCTGCTTCAAGCCAGTTAAGGCTCGGAACTGTGATGTCTGCAACAGGGTAAATAACCTGACCGTTTCTGTCTGTTTCAACTGCGCCGTAGTCAAGGCCGTAGCCAATGCTGTTTTCAGCAAAGTTGATGCTGTGGATATAGAGATAGAAGCCGTCGGGAAGTGATGCAGGAGTAAATGTAAGCACTGTTGCGCCGTTGAATACGGTTGCATCAAAGGATGCATTGCCCCATTCGTTAACAGCAAGACCGTCGAGAGTAACTGTGTTAGTTCCGTCGGAAATTGTCATTGCACCGTCTACAGTTGTAGCACCGTCAACGTTTGTGATGTAATAAACAACGCTACCTGCCTTGATATCATCTGTGATATCTACAGGAAATCTGATAGGCTCATTTACTGCAACAACGTTCACGCTTTCAAGAGCGATAAGAGTTGTGAAATCTGCGGCAACTGTGTTGAGCTTTGCAGCATCAACTGTGAAGTCCGCATCGTTCTTTTCAACTTCGAAGTCTGTACCTACGAGCTTACCGGAACCTTCAAACTTAACTGTGTTTTCATAAGTAACAGCAAAGTCGCCGGAGTTGATGGAAGCGCCGTTCTCCATAACGATTGTGATGTCCTTGAATGTAACATCGCCGTTAAGTGTGAACTCAACGCCTTCCTTTATTGTAAGGGTTGTGCCTGTATAAACAAGAGGCGCTTTGTGAGCTGTTTCTGTGTAGTCAGCCTCAACTGTAAGACCTGCGTCAACAGCCTTGATAACACCGCCGTATGTAACTGTATCGGTTGTGCCTTCAGAAACTGCAGCAAGACCTGCTGTGATAGCTGCCTCGTTGCCTGTCTGCTCGGAAGTAACCTTAAGAATCATGTTATAAGGTGTTTCGTTAATAGAAACTGTGGGAGCCTCTACTATATTGAGGATCTTGTTGCCGCCGATTGTTGCCTTGTTTATAGTTCCGAGAGAGCCTGCAGACTGCTTGCCGTAAACATTAACGATGAAATCGCCGCCGACAACAACATCTGTACCGCCCTCGTTCATCACCTGACCGCTCTTGAACTTTGCACCGCCGTAAATGTTTATAATGAAATCACCGGCGAAGTTGTTCTTTGCAGTGCCACCGCCGTGGCTGAACTTAAATGTGGTTGTAGCAAAATCAACTTCATAAAGGTTAAGAGTAATATCGCCTTTAACATTTGAACCGCCATACGCACCGGCTGTTCTGAGCTGTCTGGGACCCTGACCGGAATAGAACGTAAGGTCAATCTGATCAAACGTACCTCCGTCTGCACCACCGATAACACAGAGAGAGCCATTTGTCTGACCGAAAATTACATCATCATAATCGCCGCCGGGCATACCGAAGATACCCTTCTTACCTCTGAAGTAGATACCATCGTCGCCATCATGGTCCTGGGAATCAAACTTGATGTATTCCTGGAACCATGTGGGACCGTTGATGTTACTCTGTGCCCAGCACCAAACAGTAGCTCTCTTGTCGGGAGTACCGCGGAGCTTGATCATATTTTTATGTTCAGGGAATCTGAAGTACATAAGCTCTTCAGGACCCTTGTTGGGTTTAGCATCTGTATCTGTCTTACCTGCAACAGCCTCTTTCTCAGTTGTTTTTGAATCGATAAGACCGATGTCGGAAAGAAGCACGAGTGTACCGCCGCCAACCTTGTCAAGTGCCTGAACTGCCTTGGTAAGGCTTCCGTAAGGAGCAACGGAGGTAGAGCCTGCAGGGTCGATACCTTCATAGGAACCGCCAATGCCGTAGTAAGCAACTGCTCCGCCTTCGGGATCAACGTATTCATAAATCTTTATGTCACCGTTCTCATCGAGGTCGGGTGCGGAATAAACGTTATCAACTGTTGTTGCATTCTCAAGAAGTGCGATTCTCTGAATGTACATCTTGTTGTTTGCAGCAGGAACAAATGTCTTACCGTAGGGGTAGAGAGTGATCTCTGTTGTAGCTTCAAGAGTAGCAACCTCTTCGGGAGTGATGTCAAATCTTGCAGTTTCCCACTTGTTAGCAGTTATAGCATCAGCCGCTTCGATTTCACGACCGCCAATAACAACAACAGGCTTTGCATCAACTGTCTGGTCTGCGGAAGCATACATATAGTAGTCGATTTCAAGGTTGGGTGTCTTGGATGCATCATTGATTTTAACGTTGAATGTAAGTGTTGCGCCTGCGGCAGCTCCGGGAGTTACAGCAAAAGCGTCGCCCTTTACAAACTCAACCTCTTCAACTGTTGCGCCGGTTGCAGTTGCATCAACATCCTCCGCACCGAGGTACTCATCAACCATTACAGGAAGCTCATCCATGCTTGTTGCATAGTAGCATCCCTCAAGGTACATAACCTCGCCCTCGGGAATAGCACGTCCTGTGATAGCTGCGCCATCCTTTGCCATGTAGTCAAAGTGATACTGCATACAGAAGTAAGCGGTATCCTTTGCTACCGAGCCGAGGTCAAAGTAAGCATACGCCCACTTGTTTGTTACAAGCTCACTACTTATAACATTTGCAGGTGCAGATGTACCTTCGGGCTTTCCAGAGTTCATTGTTCTCCAGACCATCTGTGTTGCAGAAGGCTCGTTTTCATGCGTTACTTCGTAGTAATACTTTACAGCAAGATACTTATAAACTCTGTAGTCGAGTTTATTAGCATTTTCGCTTACAGAATTATTAAGCGGAATCCTACCATAACCTTCAACAGTCTGTCCCATCTTGGAGACATCCTGCTCGGCACGGTTGCCGTTGTTACCCTTGTTGATGGTTTCAACACGGATAGGATCAAATCTTGTGGATTGTACACCGTGATAAGTACCAACCGTGGTTTCAGCACGAACATAGTCAACGCTTGCGGTGAACAAGTCAGCCGAGTTTGCTACGTTCTTGTAAACCATGGGATACTCCTCACTTGCCAATACGCTTGTGCCTGTGAAAGCAAAGCAGGACAGTATCATGAGCATTGCCAATACTGCCGAGAGAGTTTTCTTCATGTTTAAGCACACTCCTTAGAATAAATTTTGATACGGCACTATTATAATACAAAACAAATTAAAAATCAAGTGCTTTTGGAAAAAAAGTGGCGAATTTTTTTGGATAAAACCGATTTTCTACAAATTGCACAAAAAGCCGTCACGTTCTTTGTGCATTAAGCCATGTTTGACAGGGAATACCGCTCTTTATAAAAGTTTTTTACTCGGAATTTACTCATTTTAACAAATTTACTTGAATTAGTCACATTATTGTGATATTATATATTTATATATGGCTTTTTGTGCCTGTTATAGTGGCACAAAAAAAGTCTTCATATTATTTTATAAGTGAAAGGGTGTTTCCTTTTATGGCAGAAATCCGTTCGTTTCCGGCTCTGCGCTTTACCGAAAAAGCCGGGGATATTTCAAAAAACGTTTGTCCGCCTTATGACATCATAAACGAAGAGCAGCGTCTCGGCTATCTTGCCGAAAGCGAGAATAATATAATCCGTCTTGAGCTTCCAAAGGGCGATGCCCCCTATAAAGCTGCGGCAAAGGACTTGAAAGAAATGTTGTCCTCAGGCGTGCTCAAGTGCGATGACAAAGACGGCATATATATCTACGAGGAAGAGTTTACCGCTTATGGCGAAACAAAAAAGATAAGAGGTATTTACACCCTTGTGAGGCTTCATGAGTTTTCCGATGGAGTGGTACTTCCCCATGAGGAAACCCTCTCTAAAGCAAAGCAGGACAGATTCAATCTCATGAGCGAATGTTATTGCAACTTCAGCTCAATATATTCCATGTACAACGATGCCCAAAGAAATGTGACCTCAATCATCGACCGTCTTGCAGAAAGAAAACCCGATATAGAGTTTGTCGCAGACGACGGAGTTATTCAGCGTTTGTGGTGTATATATAATAAGGAAGAGATTTCTTCAATTGTAAGCGGTCTGAAGGACAAAAAGCTCTACATTGCCGACGGTCATCACCGCTATGAAACAGCTCTCAACTTTAAAAAGAAGCTCATCGCCGACGGCGTTTTCCCTGAAAATGACACATCTCACCCCGGAAACTTCGTCATGATGATGCTTGTTGATATGGAGAATGACGGACTTGTGGTCTTCCCCACCCACCGCCTTGTGAGAAACCTTGAGAATTATAACAAAGAGGCAGTTCTTGAGGGACTTTCAAAGTATTTCAAGGTGGAAAAGCTCGCCTGCCCCAACTGCGCAAAGCGTTTTCTTGACACAAACAAGGAAAAAAAGGCATATGTCTTCTGCGCAGGAAATAAGGAGTATTACAGCGTTCTTCTTGAAGACAGCGAGGGTGCAAAAAAGCGCATTTCCGAGCTTTGTCCCGGAAAGAGCGAGGCTTATAAGAACCTTGACGTAACTGTGCTTCACAGCCTTATCCTCGAAGAAATCTTCGGAATTGACAAGGAAAACATGGCAAATCAGGTGAATCTCACCTACACAAGAGACACCGACGAGGCAATTTCTCTTGCCGATGCCGACAACGAATTTGACTGTGCCTTTATCATCAACGCCACAAAGGTCAGCGAAATCCGCGATGTTGCCGCCGCAAATGACAAGATGCCTCAGAAGTCAACATACTTCTATCCCAAGCTCATAACCGGTCTTGTAATGAACAGAATCAAGGAAATCTGAATTATACTTTCTAAGTATGAATTCTATTACCTAAACAGCATCATTTTAAATTTGTGAGGTGTCCTTAACTATGAAACCTACAAAAGAGTCTTTTTATCTTGCTCTTGATGATTTTGCTAAAATGCTTCCAAAAAGAATATCACTCAATGGTGAGTGGACAATGCGTGGTTTCATTGATGTTTTTAAAAATGTCCATGCCCTTTCAGAAGATACAAAAGTAATTTCTAAAATGCTTGAGCTTCATCTGTTTCCTTTCTTTTTAGAGTTTGGGGAGCAAAATGGGTACTCTATCGAATTGGCGACACACCAAAATTGGTATCCTGACCTTACTTTTGTATGCAAAAAGCATCCCGAAATCAAGTTTGCAGTAGATTTAAAAACGACGTATCGCAGTAGTAGGAATCCGGCTTTGTGCAACGGCTTTACACTTGGCTCACATGGTGAATATTTTGTCAACAGAAAAAGTCATAAAAACGTCCAATATCCTTACAGTGAATACAGCGGTCATTTCTGCCTCGGAATTATATACTCACGTTTTCGTCTTAACAATGCAGAAGAAATGAACGTATATTCTTTAAATGAACTTGATACAATCCCCGCTGTTATCGGCGATTTCATTTTTTTCGCTCATGAAAAATGGCGTATCGCAAGCGATAAATGCGGAAGCGGAAACACCGCAAATATAGGGAGCATTAAAAATATATCTGACATTTTAAGTGGGAACGGCACATTTGTAAATGCAGGCGAAGAGTACTTCGATGATTATTGGGCAAATTATGGAAAAATCGAAATATTATCCTCAAGAGGAGAGAGAAAAAAGCTCACTTCTTTCAGCGAATATTTGATTTACCGTAGATTACCCGCAAATTTATTAAACAAAAGTACCTCAAAACAGGAGTGAAACGATGAGTGAAAACAAGGTTTTTGTCCCACCCTTGAAAATACAGGGCATTAAAACAAAGCTCGTACCGTTTATATCAAGCAATGTCATACTGCATCATAACACAACTTGGATAGAGCCTTTTATGGGGTCGGGTGTTGTTGGGTTCAATATCGCCCCAAGAAACGCAATTTTTGCCGATATAAATCCGCATATCATAGAGTTTTATTCTCAAATGAAAAGTGGAAAAATCAATCATTTCATTGTAAAAGAGTTTCTTGAAGAAAACGGTGCACTTCTTTCACAAAAAGATGATGAATACTTTTATGAAGTTAGAGAACGTTTCAATAATCATCATTCCCCCTTGGATTTCCTATTTCTTAACCGTTCGTGCTTTAACGGCATGATTCGTTTTAACAAAGATTTCAAATACAATGTTCCTTACGGACACAAGCCACTTCGTTTTTCAAAAGCGTACATTACCAAAATTGTAAATCAAGTCTTACATATCGAATTTTTAATAAAAAACAATAATTGGCTGTTCGTCTGCCAATCATATGAAAAAACCATTGAAAACGCACCCAGCAACAGCTTCATTTATTGTGATCCACCTTATATCGGACGACACGTGGATTATTACGATTCATGGGACGAAAATTCGGAGCTTATGTTGAAAAAAAAGCTTTTTGACTCTGGCGCGAATTTCATGGTTTCAACATGGGATCATAATGAATTCCGTACAAATTCATATATTTCTACCGTGTGGTCAGATTGTAACAAATTAACCACTTCCCATTTTTATCATGTAGGTGCAAGTGAAAAAAACAGGCTTCCAATGACCGAAGCTCTTCTCATGAATTATTTTCCCGACGCCAAAAAATCACCATATAGATCAAATTCCCAAACCTCGTTTTTTCAAACACAGTAATAAATATTATCTTTAGTTTAAGGAGAAACAAAAAATGCCAAAGGAACTCGAAAAACAATACAACCCCCATGGCACAGAGGACAAAATTTATGCCATGTGGAACGACGGAGGCTTCTTTAAACCCTCCACAGACACAAAAAAGCCCCCCTATTCAATTGTAATTCCCCCTCCCAACGTAACAGGACAGCTTCACATGGGTCACGCCCTCGACGAAACCCTCCAGGACATCCTCATCCGTTTCAAGAGAATGGATGGCTATAACGCCCTCTGGATTCCCGGAACAGACCATGCAGGTATCGCAACTCAGATCAAGGTTGAAGAAAACCTCCGCAAGGAAGAGGGTCTGACAAGATATGACCTCGGTCGTGAAAAGTTCCTTGAAAGAGTGTGGGACTGGAAAAATAAGTACGGTAACAGAATCATAAGCCAGCTCAAAAAGCTCGGCTGCTCCTGCGACTGGACAAGAGAACGCTTCACAATGGATGAGGGTTGCTCCAACGCCGTTAAGGAAGTGTTTGTAAACCTGTATAACAAGGGCCTTATTTACCGTGGAAACCGCATCATCAACTGGTGTCCCCACTGTACAACCGCCCTTTCCGATGCCGAGGTTTCCTACACCGAACAACCCGGTCACTTCTGGCATATCCGCTATCCCGTAAAGGACAGCGAAGGCGAATATGTAACCGTCGCAACAACCCGTCCCGAAACAATGATGGGCGACACCGCCGTTGCCGTTCACCCCGACGACGAGCGCTATGCTCACCTCATCGGCAAGATGCTCGTTCTTCCCATTATGAACAGGGAAATCCCCGTTGTTGCAGACGAATATGTTGAAAAGGATTTCGGAACAGGCTGCGTTAAAATCACTCCTGCTCACGACCCCAACGACTTCCTTGTAGGTCAGCGTCACAACCTTGAAATGATCCGTGTCATGAACGATGATGCAACCATCAACGCAAATGGCGGAAAATATGAGGGTATGGACAGACTTGATGCAAGAAAGGCTGTGGTGAAAGACCTCGAAGAAGGCGGCTTCCTTGTTAAAGTTGAGGAATATTCCCACAACGTCGGCACCTGCTACCGTTGCGGAACAAACGTTGAACCCCTCACAAGTAATCAGTGGTTCGTTAAGATGGAACCCCTTGCAAAGCCTGCACTTCAGGTAGTATATGATAAGAAGGTAAACTTCGTTCCCGAAAGATTCACAAAGACATACACAAACTGGATGGAAAACATTCAGGACTGGTGCATTTCCCGTCAGCTCTGGTGGGGACACAGAATCCCTGCGTTCTATTGCGACAAGTGTGGCGAAATGTATGTTTCAAAGGATGAGCTTACAAAGTGTGAAAAGTGCGGTGCAGAGCTTCGTCAGGAGGAAGACGTTCTTGACACATGGTTCTCCTCTGCTCTTTGGCCTTTCTCAACTCTCGGCTGGCCCGAAAAGACAGACGACCTTGCTTACTATTATCCCACAAGCACACTTGTAACAGGCTATGACATCATCTTCTTCTGGGTTGCAAGAATGATTTTCTCCGGTCTTGAACACATGGGCGAAGAGCCTTTCAAGGATGTGTTTATCCACGGTCTTGTAAGAGATGAACTCGGCAGAAAGATGAGTAAATCTCTCGGCAACGGCGTTGATCCCCTTGAGGTTATTGACAAATACGGCGCAGATGCCCTCAGATTCACCCTTGTAACAGGAAACTCCCCCGGAAATGACATGAGATATTCCGACAAAAAGGTTGAGGCTTCCCGTAACTTTGCAAACAAGATCTGGAACGCCGCAAGATTCGTTCTTCTCAATCTTGATGAGGACACCAAGCCCACACTTCCCGAAAACCTCCGCCTTGAAGATAAGTGGATTCTCTCGCTTCTCAACAAGACCGTTTCCGAAATGACCGCAAACCTCAACAAATATGAGCTTGGCGTTGCCGCAGGAAAGCTTTATGACTTTATCTGGGACTATTTCTGCGACTGGTATATCGAGCTTGTTAAACCCCGTCTTTTCGCAAAGGACACCGAGGACAACAAGGCTTGTCAGCAGGTTATTCTCTATGTTCTCAGCGAAACTCTCAAGCTTCTTCACCCCTTCATGCCCTATATTTCCGAGCAGATCTGGCAGAGCCTTGAAATTTCCGACAAACCCATTATCGTTGCAGAGTGGCCCAAGTACAGCGAAGCTCTTGACTTTGCCGCAGACGAAGCAACCATGGAGCGCATAATCGGCGCAATCAGAGCTGTGAGAAACAGACGTGCGGAAATGAACGTACCTCCGTCAAAGAAGGCAAAGCTCATTGTTATTTCCCAGTACACCGACTCCTTCAACAAGGACACAAGCGTGTTCTTTGAGAAGCTTGCCTCTGCCTCCGAGGTTGAATATACCGACACCTTTGAAGCAGACGGTGCGGTAAGCATCGTAACCGACAGCGCAAAGCTGTTTATACCCATGAACGAGATTGTTGACACAGAAAAAGAACGTGCAAGACTTGAAAAGGAAAAGGCAACCGCCCTGTCCGAAATCGAGCGTGTGAACAAGAAGCTCGGCAACCCCGAATTTGTGGGCAAAGCTCCCGAAAAGGTTATTGCCGGCGAAAGAGAAAAGCTTGCAAAATACACCGAAATGCTCAAGAACGTTGAGGAAATGATTGCAAAGCTTTAAAAAACAAATCACCCCTGCCGTGGGCAACCGCTTCGGCAGGGGATTTTAAAACCATGAAACAAAAGGAGGCAACACCATGCGCATAATCCCCCTCCCTCTCGCCTCAAACTGTTATATTGCCGACATCGGAAACGGAAAATGCCTTATTGTAGACCCCGGCTCCGACGGAGATGCAATACTTCGTGCCTGTGAATTGCAGGGTCTTTCCCCCGTTGCAATTCTCTTTACACATATGCATTTTGATCATATTATGGCGACAAACGAAATAAATTCCGAGCTCAAAAAACCGCTTCCCATGTATATTCATTCCGAGGATAAACAGGGTCTTACAATCGGTATGCTCAATCTCTCCTCCATGGCAACCGGCAAGGATTATGAAGTTCAGGGCGAGGTCACAACTCTTTCCGACGGCGAAAAACTCATCTTCGGAGACGTCACCCTCGAGGTCATGCACACCCCCGGTCACACGCCCGGCTCGGTTTGCTATATTTGCCATGAGGACGGCATCGTTTTCACCGGCGACACCCTCTTCCAAGGCACAATCGGAAGAACCGATTTCCCCGGCGGAAGCTTTGCAACTATCAAAAAATCCCTTGAAAGAATCACCACCCTTAACCACGATTTTGTCCTCTATCCCGGTCACGGCGAAACCACCGACATAAAAACCGAGATACAGGACAATCCCTATCTTAAAAATGATTATCCGATTTGGTAAGCGAAGCCTTGTCGGCGACATTTTAATAACCGCAATTCTTGTGGCATTGTGCCTCATTCCCCTTGCCGCCGACATTTTCATCGACAAAAACACCCCCAAATACGCAAATGTTTACCTTGACGGCGAGCTTTGCACCACACTCCCCCTTGACATCGACACCTCCTTTTCCCCCGACGGCGGTCACACCTTTGTCACCGTTCACAACGGCAGGGCATATATCAGCCGGTCCGATTGCCCCGACGGTGTCTGCATGGAAATGGACGGCGTAAGCAAGGATAAAGCTCATTTTTCAGGCAACGCAGTTTGCGTACCAAACAAGGTCGCCGTAACTGCGGCATATGCCGACAAAAACCGTCCCGCCCCGCAACAAAACAGCTCTCATTCTGCTGATGCAGTTGCAGGATAAGCAAATGCAGAAAATGCGTGTTGTTTTTTGTTGATTGTTGCTTGATTTTGAGAAAACAAGTTAATTTTCATCAAGTTAAAGTTAGTTTTGCATCTTGAAAATTAACCCGATTCATTGTATAATATTGTTTGGAGAAAGTATATGAAAAGTCAGAAAGGACTCAAGGAAACGTCCTCTGTGAGAAAAAAACGCATAAATTCGGTGGCTCTCGGCGGAATGTTCACGGCTCTTGCGGTGGCAATCTCCTTTGCGGAGAATCTTTCCGGAGTGAACGCCCTTATCCCGATCCCCGGGGTAAAACTCGGACTTGCAAACATCGCAATTCTCGGCGCACTGATATGCGTTGGAGCAGGCTGTGCCTTTGCGACAATGGCGGCTCGGTGCATAATCACTTTTCTTTGCTTCGGCAACCCTGTTGGGTTTATAATCTCGCTCTGCGGCGGAGTTATGGCGGTTTCGTCAATGTGGCTTGTCGCAAAAAGCGGCGCACTTGAAAAATTCTGCACGCTTGCAGGCATTTCCGTTGTGGGAGCGTTTTTCCACGTTGTCGGTCAGCTTGCGGCGGCAAGCGTTGTAACAGGTCTTGGCGAGGTTATGACGCTGTTTCCGCTGATTGGTCTTGCGGCGGTGGCAACGGGAATTGTGACAGGCACAGCGGCGAATATAATCTATGTTAAAACAGGCGGTCTTGCATTTATTTCGGGAGGTGCGGCGTGACATGAAAAGAACACTTTGCTTGCTTTTTGCCCTTGCTCTCGTCTGCACGACAACGCTCTGCTCATGCATGGGCGCACGCATAAATTACCTTGAGGAATCCTTTTTTTCCATGGACACTTTCATGTATTTCAAGGTTAAGGACGCAAGCTCCGAAATCATGCGTGACGCAAAAAATGTTGTTTACGTGCTTGAAAAGACATTTTCAAAGACATATTCCGAAAGCACAATTTTTAAGCTCAACAACTCCACTCCCACCGACCTCATCACGCTGAATCCCGATGCAAAAAGCCTTTTTAACACCGCTTTTTCCGTACACGAAATCACCGGCGGCGCATATAATCCCTTCGTTGGTGCGCTTGCAGAAGCATGGGAAAGCGCAGGGACCTCGGGAGTTTTGCCCGAAAACGACATTATAAAGCTTTATGCCGAACACGCAACTTCTTCCTCAGTTGTGTTTGAGGACTCGCACATAAGCCGCACAAATCTTTTTGCAAAGCTTGATTTCGGCGGTATTGCAAAGGGATATGCCGCAGGAAAAGCCGTTTCGCTTCTCCGTGAAAACGGCATCAGCGATGCAATGCTCAATCTCGGCGGTAACATTGCCGTGATGGGCGAATCCGAAAGCAACAAGGGTAAGGGCTTCTGGACAGTCGGCATAAAAAACCCCTTTAAAACGGACGAGCTTGTGGGAACAGCAAATGTAACCGATTGCTTCATCTCCGTTTCGGGTGCGTATGAGCGATTTTACGAAATTGACGGCAAAAAGTATCATCACATTCTTGACGCCCAAACAGGCTTCCCCTCTGACAGCGGTCTTGCAAGCGTGGCGGTGATTTGCTCCGAAAAAAGCTCTTATGACAATCCCGCCGCAGTTGCAGATGCTCTTTCCACGGCACTTTTTGTCATGGGTCTTGACAAGGCAAAGGATTTTTATAACAGCGGAGAGCTTGATTTCGAGGTTGTTCTTATAACCGACAACGGAAATGTTTATTTCTCCGACGGCCTTGATTTCAACTGTTTCTCTGAAAGTGTGGGGATAAACGGTTGCGAAAAGCTTTCAGAGTGAAAACAAAGTGTAAATAGCCTGTAAAGAGGGCATATTTTAAAGCGAATAAACCACTCAAATAAACTTGAAAGGAAGATTGTTATGGCAAACTACCCAAAAATTGGCATCCGTCCGACCATTGACGGAAGAAGAAAGGGCATCAGAGAGAGCCAGGAGGCTCAGATTACAGCAATGGCAAAGGCTGTTGCAAAGCTTTATGAGGAAAATCTCCGTTACCCTGACGGCACACCTGTTAAGTGCGTAATTGCAGACCAGAACATTGGTGGTGCGGCTGAAGCTGCAGCCTGCACAGAGAAATTCAGCAAGGAAAATGTTGGACTTTCCGTTACAGTAACAGGCTGCTGGTGCTACGGCACAGAGGTTCTTGACCTCACTCCCGACATTCCCAAGGCAATTTTCGGCTTCAACGGCACCGAGCGTCCCGGCGCAGTATTTCTTGCGGCAGCTCTTGCCGGACACAATCAGAAGGGTATGCCTGCGTTCTCCATTTACGGTCACGATGTACAGGACATTCCCATGATTGAAGACATCCCCGAAGACGTTGCAGAAAAGCTTCTTGCTTTCGGCAGAGCAGGTCTTGCGGTTGCTCTCATGAAGACACAGAGCTATCTTTCCATCGGCGGTGTGTCCATGGGTATTGCAGGCTCAATGGTTAACGACAATTTCTTCCAGGATTACCTCGGAATGCGTTGCGAATACATTGACATGATTGAAATTCAGAGAAGAATTGACCTTGGCATTTATGACCACGAGGAATTTGACAGAGCTCTCAAGTGGGTCAAGGAAAACTGCAAGGAGGGTCTTGAAATCAACGAAGTTCCCCTTTCAAGAGAGCGCATGGATGCGGACTGGGAATATGTTGTAAAGATGACAATGATTGCCCGTGACCTTCTCCGTGGCAACCCCAAGCTTGCTGAAATGGGCTTTGTTGAAGAATCCAACGGTCACAACGCAATTGCAGGCGGTTTCCAGGGTCAGCGTCAGTGGACAGACTATCTCCCCAACGGCGACTTTATGGAAGCAATGCTCAACTCCTCCTTTGACTGGAACGGAATCCGTGAGCCTTATGTGCTTGCAACCGAGAACGACTCTCTCAACGGCGTTGCAATGCTCTTTGGCAAGCTTCTCACAAACAAGGCGCAGGTGTTCTGCGATGTAAGAACCTATTGGAGCCCCGACGCAGTTAAGCGTGTAACCGGCAAGGATATGCCCAAGGGTGGCGAAAACGGCTTTATTCACCTTATCAACTCCGGTGCTGCTTCCCTTGACGGCACAGGCAGATGCAAGGATGAAAACGGCAATCCCACAATGAAGCACTATTGGGAAATCACCGAAGAAGAAAAGAATGAGTGCCTCAAGAACACCACCTGGAGCACCGCAAATCTCGGCTACTTCCGTGGCGGCGGATACAGCTCCACCTTCACAACTCTCGGCGGTATGCCCATGACAATGGTAAGAATCAACATTGTAAAGGGACTCGGACCCGTTATGCAGATTGCAGAGGGCTACACCGTTGACCTCGAGGAAGACGTTCATCGCAAACTCCTCGACAGAACCGACCCCACATGGCCCTGCACATGGTTCGCTCCCAGAGTTACCGGTGAGGGTGCGTTCAAGGACGTTTACTCCGTTATGGCAAACTGGGGCGCAAACCACTGCTCCCTCTGCCCCGGTCACGTCGGCGCTGACCTCATCACCCTCGCCTCCATGCTCAGAATCCCCGTTGCTATGCACAACGTGGACGACGATAAAATCTTCCGCCCCTCCGCCTGGTCCCTCTTCGGTACCCAGGATAAAGAAAGCGCAGACTTCAGAGCTTGCGCAAACTTCGGTCCTTTGTATTGATTAGTCTTTTATATTGCCAAATGTTTAATATGGGGACTCCGTCCCCATGCCCCTGTTCAAGGACTTTTTGATAAAAGTCCTTGAAAATCCCAAAAACTTCAAAACAGGAATAATAAAAAAACAACTTCAGCCTGACTTATACTTACAAAGCCGGGTTATTTTTGTTTCTATATAAAAATTCACACCATTATAAAGCTTTTCGGGGGATTCCAAAGGGGGTGCTTTTCTCGAAAAGCACCCCCTTTGGGCAACACCTAAAACTTAATCAGGTTATCTGCAAAGATACAGGCACATTTTACGAGCGAGCCAATAGGCATTGACATCTTGCTCAAGCTTTTCGAGCCAGAGTTCTTTATTAGTGATGATTTTTCGGTTGGCAAGCTCCCAGACAATATCGTTGACACTTGCGTAATCGTGCACCGGTGCGGAGATTCGTGCCTTAAAATCGTCCCAGAGAGCAGGGATTCGCACGAAGGGCTCGGGACAACGTTTTCCTGTGACGTCAAAATGACGGATAACGTTTTCGGCAGGGATATTGTATTTTCTCATGAGAGTTTTTGTAAGGTCAACTGTGCGGCGAACGGTTTCGTCGCTTATGCTGTAAACGCCGCCGGAAAGCCTTGAACACATCTCAATACCGATGCTGTTTGAGTTGCGACATTCGGGATGAGTGTAGGTCTTTGCGCCGCAATGCCATGCGGAATCGCCGTCCTCAACGGTGCGGATAACCTCGTTGTCGTCAACAAAATAATGCGCTGACGCCTGAACGGTAAGACGTGAAAAATACACGCCGTTTGCCCTTGCGGTGTCGTTTGTACCGGCGGTGTAGTGAATAACAATGTATTTTATCGGCTCGGTTCTTCCGGGCGTGTAGTTTGCCTTGTTGCAGGGCATGGACTTAATTTCTGAAAGATTCATTGCCATGCACCTCGCTTTCCTTTGTTTTGAGAATTTCAACCGCTTTTTTGATTGCAGATGGCATTGGAATCCCCATAAGACCTGCGTTTTCGATTATTGACACGGTTTCGTTTGCAATATATCCGAAAACAACGGCATCCCTTATAAAAGCCGTTCCCACCGCAAGATCAAGTCTGTGTGCGATAAGCACCACAAGAAGCGTCATTCCCTTTCGGCAGATACCCTTCCAGCCTGCAAGGGATTCGAGCGTACCCTCGGCGGTTTTGGGACTGTTATGAAAAATTCCTGCCACAACAAGACCTGTGACATAGTCAACCGCCATGAAAATTATGAGCGTTGCCATTGCGGCGTTCCAAGCCCCGAAAAGATAGGTCAGTGCGCCTGCGGCAACGCCTGTTACCGTTATCAGCTTCAATTTTAGCATATTCATTTATTTCTCCTTATTTCTTATATGATTTTATATTCCGGCATTGGTAAGGCAGATTACCATGCCGTTTTTCACTCTGCTTTTATTATTATAGCACAAATGTTCTAAATTTTCAAGTTTATTTTGTTAATATATAGAACCTGTGTTCTTTTTTGTTATAATTTAATCTTTTCGTTTCCCCTCATAACTTATAATTGTTCTATTCTCTACCGAGAACGAGGGTGTTACTTTCTGTTCTTGAGAGCTTTATTAAATCTATTCGTTGTCCCTTATGACTTATTATTGTTCTATTCTCTACCGAGAACGGGGGTGTTCCTTTCTACTCGCATAGAAAGGAACCAAAGATGCGCTTAAGAACTACGTTCTTAAGAATCTCCTTGGGGTGCAGAGCTTTATGTGATACCGTCTGCTTGTATGAAAGTCGCTACGCAGATTTCAAAAGAAGTTTTGTAAGTTGTATTTGAATGTTATTTTACGGCTTCAAGGTTATTCTCAAGCCGCTCCGCTCCGTTTTCATAGGCAGAGGGGAGGTCTTTCTTTGCTTTATTAAACCTTTTCCTTTCCCCTCATAACTTATAGCTCGAAAACCCTTACCGGGTTTACGAGGGTGTTACTTTCTACTCGCACAGAAAGTAACCAAAGATGCGCTTAAGAACTACGTTCTTAAGGATCTCCTTGGGGT
>JAZQKV010000012.1:0-2905 GCA_045542335.1 Eubacteriales bacterium | reverse complement strand
TATATTCGGGTGAACCCATATACCACGAAAATTCGGGAGTTTCCGAATCTAACCCCATAGGATTAGCAAGTCCGTCAACCTTAAGACCTGCAACAATTGTTTTTGTATTCGCCGCATCAAGAGTTGTTTCAAGGGCATTTGCGGCAAGGGAGTTTACTGTTTCGTGTACAAACGCACCCTTGACAATGTTCTGTCCCTCGGTTGCAAGGCTGACTCCCGCACTTACAAATTCATCTGAAAATCCGCCGAAAAATTCATCGGACATCTGCTCTGTTGCTTTGAGAAGACCGTAGCGTGCATTTGAGGCACACACAAAGCTCTTTCCGTCAGAGGCAGTGCAAAAGCCGTATTCATCTTTGCCGAGTTTCGCTTTGAGCAAAGAAACCTCATCGGAATCTCCACCAAAATATAAACACGCCTCTGCTTTTTCACTCTCCTCAAGAGAAGTGCCAAAGCGTTTTCCCGAAAGAGTGTAAATTTTCTCCTCAAAAGCGGAAATTGCGTTTTTCTCGGCACCACTTACGTCCTCTCCGATGACAAGTTCACATTTTTCAATAGGTGCATCACCTAAAAAAACGTTTTTGACATTAAACTGATATGTGTAAACATAATCAACTTCATCGCACTTCATTTCGCCCGAATGGAGCTTCGGAAGTATTTCCGCAACAAAGTGCTGCGCCGCCTTATCGAGAGCTTCGTCATTATTTGCGGCAAGAAGAATTTTGTGTCCCTCGCCCTTTACAGCAAAATCGTTATCGGAAAAAGCCGATGTATCAACGCTTTCGGGGCGATTTGTTGTGCCAACGAGAATCTCCTTTTCCGGGGGATTGTCCTTTCCGGCATAGTCGGTTTTGACAGCGACATCGGTATAGCCAAGCTCCTCAAAAGCCTTTCTTATATCAGATGAAATTTCAAGAGCTGCATTGCTTGCTGCGTCACTTCTGATTATAAGATAGCCGTTAAGGGTATCGTCGACAACAGATGCCTCCTCTGTACCGTCTGAACCTATAAACGGAATTTTCCCTGCAAGCTCTTTTATGCTGTTGCTGTCACATGAAGCGGTGGCAAAAACCATTATAAGAGCCAGAGAAAAACAAAGTATTTTTCTAAAGGACTTCATAATTATGACCATTCCTTTCTTGCAGTCGGAAGCTTGTGCGCTTTTGCGGAGCAAACCCAATGTCAGTAACCACAAGCTCACAAGCTTCTGAGTCTGAAAATTTATTTTCAGACCTTCTTCCTTTTGTTGCGGTGAAACCTCTTACATTCACCACATGAATTATTTTTCTTCAACAAAGTGAATAAGTCTTGAAGAAAGGTCTCCGCTCATATTTGAAAGGTTAAGACCTGCATTCATAAGCGTGTCACCGCTGTAAACTCTGCCTGTCTCTGTATCACGGTATTTCTTTGCACCGTCAAGACCTTTCATCTTGACATAATAACGTGAGCCAATCTTGTCCCTGTCAATAACAAAGGTGAAAATTGCCTCGTCCTTTGACTCGGAAACATAGTTCCATGCGCAATATCCTTTTTTGTCAAAAGGCGAAACAAGGCGGTAAAAGTCGCCATAATGGATGCAGTTATAGAATTCATGGTATCTTGCGACCTGACGCTTAACCTCCTCTTTGTCCTCATCGGAAAGAAGATTGAGATCAAGCTCATAGCCGAAAGAGCCTGCCATTGCAACGTTTCCTCTTGTAACAAAGCTTGATTCACGGTTAGTCTGATGACAGGGGCTTGCAGAAACATGAGCACTCATTGTCGATGCAGGGTAAACAAAGGAAGTGCCATACTGAATCTTGCATCTTTCAAGGGCATCTGTGTCGTCGCTTGTCCAGATCTGAGGTGAATAGCAAAGCATTGCAGGGTCAAAACGTCCGCCGCCGCCGGAACAGCCCTCAAGAAGAAGCTTGGGATATGCTTTGAGAAGTCTATCCATAAGCGCATAAAGTCCGAGAACATATCTGTGCGCAACCTCGCCCTGTCTTTCGGGAGGAAGTGCGGCAGAGCCGATTTCTGTGAGATTTCTGTTGAAGTCCCACTTTATGTATTCAACGTTTGCATTATCGAGAATTGCGGCTATACGGTTGAAGACATAGTCCTGAACATCTTCACGGGAAAGGTCGAGAATCATCTGATTTCTGTCAAGAGTTCTGCTTCTTTCGCCTGCATGAATAACCCAATCGGGGTGTTCCTTATAAACATTTGTGTTGGAGGAAACCATTTCAGGCTCAAACCACACGCCAAGCTTCATGCCAAGGGAATTTATGCGCTCCGCAAGACCCTTTATGCCGTTGGGAAGAAGCTTTGTGTTTATATCCCAATCGCCAAGGCCACCAAACTCGCCCTCACGTCTTGAGAACCAACCATCGTCCATTACAAGCATTTCAATGCCAAGCTCGGATGCACCCTTTGCAATCTCATAAAGCTTGTCTTCGTTGAAATCAAAATATGTTGCTTCCCAGTTGTTGATGAGGATGGGACGCTTGTTGTCACGCCAATAACCACGGCAAAGATTCTTGTTATAAAGCTTATGATAAATTCTTGACATCTCGCCAAGACCCTTGTTTGTGTAAACAAGAACTGCTTCGGGAGAGGTAAACTCGCCGCCGGGCTCAAGTCCCCATCTGAAATCCTGTGGATTGATTCCGGCAAGAAGTCTTGTTGTGTCCTCGTGCTGAACCTCAGCTTTAATTGAAAAGCTTCCGCTGTAAACAAGGCTGACTCCGTATGCATCGCCAAAATCCTCGTTGGTATCCTTTTTCACAAGCACAGCAAATGGGTTGTGATTGTGGCTCGATGAGCCTTTTTTAGATGCAACCTCGGTTATGGCGTGAGTGAGAGGAACTCTTTCAACAAATCTTTCCGCCGCCCACTTTCCATAGAGGTGAACAAGCTCATATTC
>JAZQKV010000011.1:0-3973 GCA_045542335.1 Eubacteriales bacterium | reverse complement strand
TCATAGGCAGAGGGGAGGTTATTCTTTGCTTTATAAAATCTTTTTGTTTCCCCTCATAACTTATAGCTCAAAAGTTTTAATGTTTTTCATGTAAAAGGTTATAAGGTACAGCAAAAAATTAAATTTTTTGCATCTCCCTTGTACAATTTTTATCTCTGCGTGCGAGTAGAAAAATCCGCAAGCGTATTTTTCTTGGAAAGTTTTCGCTGTGCGAAAATTTCCCACTTCGCAACTTTCGCCCTTTGCAGACGGTATCACATAAAGCTCTGCACCCCAAAGGAGATTTTTAAGAACGTAGTTCTTAAACGCATCTTTGGTTACTTTCTGTGCGAGCAGAAAGTCACACCCCCGTTCTCGGCAGAGAACAGAATAATTATAAGGTTATAAGGGAAAACAAAAAACTTTAATATAAAAAGCTCCAAAAACAACTTTTTTTGCGAAATCTTAACGTATATGTTATTTATGTGACAATATTTTCAATTGGTTCTTGACTTGTTAGAATTTGTATGGTATAATCATAAAGATTGTGGACTGCTTTTAATTGCATGGTTGTCGGTGTGCAAATAAGCCGTCCTTTCAAATTGCAGAATACTTTGATAGGAGGTAAAAAAATGTACAGAATAATGACGTCTAATATCTGGGGCGATTATTTCGGAAATGAAGTCGAAACCCGTGAAAAGGGACTGTATGACACCTTTGTCAGATATAACCCCGATGTCCTTGGCGTGCAGGAGATTACAAAAGGCTGGCATGAGAGCAAGCTCATGACCGAGTGGATGCCCGGAGCAGGCTATAAAATCCTTGACGATTCGGGAGAGCTTATCAATTACACTACACTTCTTGTCAAAGCCGATAAATGGAATGTCCTTGAAAGCGGCTACGAAAGGCTTGAAAGCACCGAGGATAAGTCTAAATCTATCCAGTGGGCTGCTCTTGAGGATAAGCAAACAGGCAAAATTATCGGTGTTTGTAATACCCATTTTGAGTGGAGAATCGGGGAAGAGTTTGACCTCAGACGTGAGTCAAACGCAAATCAGATTTGCGACAGAATGGACTATATTCAAAAGAAATACGGCTGTGAGGTGTTTGCTTTTGGTGATATGAATGCAAATTTCTCCAAGAGTATTTTCCGTGTCTATAACGAAAGAAACGCTGTCTGCCTGCATACTTTGGCAGATAAACGTTCTGATTTCTGCACTATCCATGGTGACCCTGTGAGAGGTGAGGACGGACTTTACCACGGTAAAAAAGCCGAGCTTCCCTTTGAACGCTCAATCGACCATATTATTGCACTGAACGGAAGCTTTAAGGTTTTGTGCTATACGATAGTCGATGACCCCGATGTACTTGATTCAACAGACCATTCTCCTGTTTTCGTTGACATCGAGCTTTGATTCTTTATTTGTAAAATATCCGGACATTGATCCGGCTGAAAGGAAATATACCAAATGGACAACAACAAAAATTTCAAGCCGTATATCCCGGCTGAAAAGGTGACTCCCGAGCTTACCGTAACCTCTATTGTAATGGGTATTCTTCTTGCGGTGATTTTCGGTGCGGCAAACGCATATCTCGGACTTCGCGTTGGTATGACGGTTTCCGCTTCAATTCCTGCAGCGGTTATCGCAATGGGCGTTATCCGTGTTATTCTCAAAAAGAATTCTATTCTTGAAAGCAACATCGTTCAGACAATCGGTTCCGCAGGCGAATCCCTTGCAGCAGGCGCAATTTTCACACTCCCTGCTCTTTTCCTTTGGGCGGCAGAGGGTGTAACAGAAAAACCCGGAATTGTTGAAATCACCCTTATTGCCCTCATCGGCGGTCTTCTCGGTGTTTTCTTTATGGTTCCGCTTCGCAATGCCCTTATTGTCAGGGAGCATGGCGTGCTTCCTTATCCCGAAGGAACGGCTTGCGCAGAGGTTCTGCTTGCAGGTGAAGAAGGCGGTGCAAATGCATCAACTGTTTTTGCGGGCATGGGCTTTGCGGCTCTCTTTAAGTTTATAATTGACGGCATCAAGGCTGTTCCCGGTGAAGTATCTTTCAGAGTGAAAGGCTTTGCAGGCGAAATCGGTACACAGATTTATCCTGCAGTAATGAGCGTTGGCTATATCTGCGGACCGAGAATTTCTTCCTATATGTTCGCAGGCGGCGTGCTCAGCTGGCTTGTACTTATTCCCCTTGTTGTTCTGTTTGGCGAGAATATGATTATGTATCCCGAAGCAGAAAGAACAATCGGTGAGATTTTTGCGGCAGACGGTGCCGGCGGAATCTGGGGCTCCTATATCCGTTACATCGGCGCAGGTGCTCTTGCGGCAGGCGGTATTATCAGCCTTATCAAATCGCTTCCCCTCATTGTTCGCACTTTCAGAGATGCTATCAAGAACATGAGCGTTAAGGGAGCTTCTTCCGCAGACAGAACAGCAAAGGACGTCAGTCTCAAGATTATTCTTGCTGCGATTGTTATTCTCACTCTTGTTGTGTGGCTTGTTCCTGCAATCCCCGTAAGCCTCATCGGCGCAATTGTTGTGGTTGTGTTCGGCTTCTTCTTTGCAACAGTATCTTCAAGAATGGTTGGACTTGTTGGAAGCAGTAATAACCCTGTTTCCGGAATGGCAATCGCAACACTCCTTATCGCAACAGTTATCCTCAAGGCAACCGGTATGGCAGGAGCGGCAGGTATGACAGCTGCAATAGCAATCGGCTCTATCATCTGTATCGTTGCTGCAATTTCCGGCGACACCTCTCAGGACCTTAAAACCGGTTATCTTCTCGGTGCAACACCTTTCAAGCAGCAGATCGGCGAAATGATCGGAGTTGTTGCGTCTGCATTTGCAATCGGCGGCACACTTTATCTTCTTGATTCCGCATGGGGCTTTGGTACAGAGGCTCTCGGAGCCCCTCAGGCAATGCTCATGAAAATGATTATCGAGGGCGTTATGAGCGCAGAGCTTCCCTGGAACCTTGTTTTCATCGGCGTGTTTATTGCAATTGTTGTTGAAGTTGTGGGAATCCCTGTTCTTCCCTTTGCAATCGGTGTTTACCTTCCGGTTCAGCTCAATGCGTGCATCATGGTGGGCGGTCTTATAAGACTTGCATTTGACAAGATGAACAAAAAGACTCCCGAAAAGGCTGAAAAGAAGAAGAATATTATCAGCGACGGTATCCTCTATTGCTCCGGTATGATTGCAGGTGAGGGACTTATGGGTATTGTTCTTGCAATTCTTGCAGTGTTCGGTCTTGACGCAGTTATTGATATTTCCGGATTTATCAACCTTCCCGCAGGAGTTTCTGAGCTTACAGGTCTTGCAATGTTTGCAGTTATCATTCTTGTAATGCTCAAATTCTCCGTATGGAAGAAGCGTAAATAAGCTATGTCAAAAAAGCAGAGAATAAGCGAAAACTATCTTGAAAGAGTCCCTGTCCGCCCGGGAATTGAGTGGACAAAGGACGAAAACGGGATAGTTACGCTTAATATTGAAAACAAAGGCATATTTAACAGAATTGCGCAAAAGCTTTTCAAAAAGCCAAAGGTCAGCTATATTCACCTCGATGAAAACGGCAGCTTTGTGTGGCAGCAAATCGACGGCAGTCGAGATATAACCAAAATCGGCGAGCTTGTCGAAGAACATTTCGGTGAGACTGCACACCCAACCTATGAACGCCTGGCGCAGTTCTTTAAAGTGCTCGATAGCTATGGTTTTGTCAAATGGCAAAGCAAGAGTGAATAAGGATTTTAACCACTTTTAACGTTTGCTACGTTTCAGCTTGCTGCAGAATTTAATAATGAAATATCCCGGAGAAAGTTTTCCGGGGGATAGGGGAGGCTTTGAGATGAACTGCCCCAAATTGTGCGGACAGCACAAAAAAGAGTCCTAAGGTAGAAAATATTAAATTTTAAGCAACGAACTGACATCGCTTTTCAAGTGGTGTCAGTTTTGTTTTGAACTGTATACGTTCGTGGTTGTAAAAGTGG
>JAZQKV010000010.1:0-5301 GCA_045542335.1 Eubacteriales bacterium | reverse complement strand
TCATCAATCTTAGCAACCATTGTCTGAGTTGCATCAAAGAGAGAACCATATCTCATACCGATAACGTCAGAGGAAACGATCTCTTCTTCATTGTAGCCGAAGGATTCGCTTGCAGCTGCCTTCATAGCTGCGTTGATGCCTTCAACAGTGATGTCCTTACCCTTAACAACTGCAACGAGGATTGTTGTGGAACCTGTGCAAGTAGGAACTCTCTGTGCAGAACCGATGAGCTTGCCGTTGAGTTCGGGGATAACAAGACCGATTGCCTTGGCAGCACCTGTGGAGTTAGGAACGATGTTCTGTGCGCCGGCTCTTGCTCTTCTGAGGTCGCCCTTTCTGTGAGGACCATCAAGGATCATCTGGTCACCTGTGTAAGCATGAACTGTTGTCATGATACCGCTCTGGATTGCAGCATAATCGTTGAGAGCCTTAGCCATGGGAGCGAGGCAGTTAGTTGTGCAGGAAGCTGCAGAAATGATTGTGTCTTCCTTTGTAAGAGTGTTTTCGTTTACGCTGTAAACGATTGTGGGAAGATCCTTACCTGCGGGAGCAGAGATAACAACCTTCTTTGCACCGGCATCGATGTGAGCCTGAGACTTTTCCTTAGAGCAGTAGAAGCCTGTGCACTCGAGAACTACGTCTACACCGATTTCGCCCCAAGGAAGATCCTTAGCGTCCTTTTCAGCATAGATTTTGAGGGTCTTACCGTCAACTGTGATTGTGCCTGCTTCATCGTCAGCGGAAACAGTGTGAAGTCCCTGTCCGAGAACGCCGCAGTAACCGCCCTGTGCGGTATCATACTTGAGAAGATTTGCGAGCATGGAAGGCTTTGTGAGGTCGTTGATAGCAACAACGTCGTAACCTTCTGCACCAAACATCTGTCTGAATGCGAGTCTTCCGATACGGCCGAAACCGTTAATAGCAACTTTAACTGACATGATTTTGTCCTCCTGAAAGTTTATATTATTTTTATTTGCTTACGGGGTATATTGTAATATAAAATTATTACCGATTCAAGTATCTTTTGAATTTTTTTCAAGTTTTTAACAATTATTTAACATTGACATAAATTTCACGGGTGATTGTTGTGCCAATTATGTCAATCAGTAAAAAAACTTACGCCTTGTTTACAGAACCGAAGAGCTCCATCTTTTCCTTAACTGTAGCCTTGATAGCCTCAAAGCCGGGTGCGAGAAGCTTTCTGGGGTCAAAACCCTTACCGGAAAGATCCTTGCCTGCCTCGATATACTCTCTTGTTGCAGCAGCAAAAGCAAGCTGGCACTCTGTGTTTACATTTATCTTGGAAACGCCGAGAGAAATTGCTCTCTTAATCATATCCTCAGGAATACCTGTGCCGCCGTGAAGAACAAGAGGCATTGTTCCTGTCTTCTGCTGTACAGCGTCAAGAGTTTCAAAGGAAAGACCTGCCCAGTTTTCGGGATACTTACCGTGGATGTTACCAATACCTGCTGCAAGCATAGTTACGCCGAGATCTGCAATCATCTTGCACTCATCGGGATCTGCACATTCGCCGGAACCTATAACGCCGTCTTCTTCGCCACCAATTGCGCCGACTTCCGCTTCAAGCGAAAGACCCTTTTCACCTGTTATCTTAACAAGTTCCTTTGTCTTTTCGATGTTCTCCTCGATGGGATAGTGAGAACCATCAAACATAACTGAAGAAAATCCTGCTTCGATGCAAGCAAGTGCGCCTTCATATGTGCCATGGTCAAGATGAAGTGCAACAGGAACTGTGATTCCGAGGCATTCAATCATGCCTTCAACCATGCCAACTATTGTCTTATAGCCGCACATATATTTTCCTGCACCCTCGGATACGCCGAGAATAACAGGAGAGTTGTTTTCCTGTGCTGTGAGAAGAATTGCCTTGGTCCATTCAAGGTTGTTGATATTGAACTGACCTACTGCATAATGCCCAGCCTTTGCCTTTGTGAGCATTTCCTTTGCTGATACAAGTGCCATTTTCTTTTACACCTTTCTTATAATAAATTAAAATTAAACAAACATAATGATTCTTCAAACAAGTTACATTGTTCCAAAAATTCTGTCACCTGCATCGCCAAGACCGGGAACTATGTAACCATTTTCGTTAAGCTTTTCGTCAACATTTCCGCAATATACCTGAATATCAGGATGAGCCTCAGTCAGCTTTTTGATACCCTCGGGTGCGGCAATGATTGACATAAACTTAATGTGCTTTGCGCCATGCTGCTTTACAAAGTTAACAGCTGCTACAGCAGAGCCGCCTGTTGCAAGCATCGGATCAAGGACAATTACAAGTCTTTCCTCGATATCTTCAGGGAGTTTGCAGTAATATTCCTTTGGTTCAAGGGTTTCGTGATCCCTGTAAAGACCGATGTGACCAACCTTTGCTGAAGGAACAAGTGCATGAAGTCCGTTAACCATGCCGAGACCTGCACGGAGTACAGGAACAATTGCAAGCTTTTTACCTGCGATAAACGGAGCTTTAGTTGTTGTTATGGGAGTTTTGACCTCACAGTCTTCAAGAGGAAGATCTCTGAGAGCCTCGTAACCCATAAGAATTGCGATTTCCTCGATAAGCTCTCTGAACTGCTTGCTACCTGTGCGCTCGTCACGAAGAATTGAAGTTTTGTGCTTGATAAGAGGGTGATCAAACACTGTAAGATTACTGCTCATGAAATCATACTTCCTTTCTTTTGTAAATGTTTATATATCCGTCCGACAAAGCGTCGGATTCTCTACGCAAAAGAAAAGCCGGCAAACGGCGGATTTTCAAACACTGAAAAACCGTCTGCCGACACAAATTTTTCCATAATTCTTTTGAAAAAGGCAAAATCCTGAAATGCCTGTTGTATTGCAACCAATTCTAATCATTTAGGACGCCCCTTTCAATCAATAATTATCGCATAAGCACAAATAAGCACACTACGCTTTTACAAAACATATTTTACACCATTTATTTCACAAATACAAGGTATAAATTATTAACTTTGTCAAATTTATGTTTTATACAAACAAATAACAAAATTCATGCATATTTTTGTCGACTATTCCGACATAATCGGCATATTGACAGTCTTTGCCCGGTTATCAAGAAAAACTTGTTCACGTTTATGACACGTCAAAATGATAATCTGATAGTCTTTCGAAAGTCGATAAAGAACCTCCATCATTTTCTGAAGCCGAATGTCGTCAAGTTTCGCAAAAGTGTCGTCAAAAATTACCGGAGGCTTTTCCTTGCAAAAACACTCCGCAAATGCAAGCCTTATCGAAACACACGCAGCATCAAGTGTCCCTGCGCTCAGATAGTCAATGCTTTTAAAAGATTCTGGATTGTCGGCATCAAGCTCTTGCGGACAAATCTTTATGTCAGAATCCTCAGTCCCAATATTCAATGCCGTGTACTTTCCGTCGGTAACACTATTAAATATTTTGCTCGCCTTTTCAGATAATTCAGGAATGGCACTATCACGCACGCTCGCACAGGCTTTGTCGAGCATATCTATAGCAAGTGTAATAGCTTCGTGCTTCGAGTTCTCCTTTTCAAGTTCTTTTTTTGCAAAACCAAGCTCACTTGCAAGAGCAGTTGGATTAGGGACTGAACCTGTTATAATCCCTGCCTGTCTTTCAAGCTCCGCAATTTTCACTGTAAGAAGCTCATTTGCGCGCTCAGCATATTCAAACTCCCTTTTAAGAGTTTCATAGTCTTTATCTGGCTCGGGATTTGTTATGTGCCTTGAATCTCTTTCAAGTCTGTCAATGTCATTTACACTTAGAAATGCTCTGCGCTCCTCAAGAGCAGTTTCATACAGTTTTCTTGCCTTTTCAACATAGGCAATCCTTTGAACTACACCACTTCGAAATGTCTTATACTCAATTTTAAAGCTGTCACTTCTAGCATCAATGGCCTGCCCCATTTTTGCGGCAACCTCATTTATCCGCCTACAAGCGTTTTCAAACGATTTTGACGTTCTTGCAACCTCATTTTCACAAGTCCTTATCTTTATTTGCAAGCTTTCATTCATCTTCTTGAAACCGGGATATGTCAACAATAAAGCAGTAAGTTCTGACCTGTCCCTGCAACCATACATTGAGCAGAGAGAACCCAACTCACCCCACGCTTGATTTTCCTTTGCACGAAAAACAAAGAACAGCGGAAAAGTAATAACAAGACAAAGAAATAGCTTTGCATATCCGTTCATCTTTGCAGCTTTTGATGCGAGCTTTTCGGCTGACTCAAGGATATTTGCAGTTCTTGTCTCGTTAAGAATTTCATTTCTGTAAACAAGTTTTTCGTGAAGCATCTTACACTTTTCATTTTCAACAGCGCAAGCATTGTATTCATTCTTGGCATTCAAAAGCGAAAACCGTGCATTTTCAGCACTATCCTTGCAGGACAAAACCGCATAATATGCTGCATCAGACTGTTCAACATAATCTCTATCTGGCAAAAATCCGTCATAAGAAGACGCTTCGCAAGCCTTGTCATAATTCTCTTTTTCAGTAGAAATCCTTTTTACAATTTCACGCAGTTTTTCAAGATCTTCTTTGGCTTTTATGCATTTGAGATTTTCGAGTGCTATCGCAATTTCACGCTTTATTTCCTCATTCTTTTCAAACGCTTTTTTAGTCTCTGAAAGCGATAATTCAGCATTCAAAAGCTCCTTATGCATATTTCGGAATTTTTCAGTGTCAGCTTCAAGCTTTGAAATCTGCTCATTAAGCTCGAAAATCCGTCCTGTTTTTCTCATTTCGTTTTTCAACAGATTCTTTTCAGAAACAAGTCTCTTTCTGACATCCTCAGATGAAGCTTCCCCGTCTGTGCTAAATAGAAGTTTTCTGACAGTCTGTGAAAGCCCGGTAAACTTATCGGCATAGATGTCCGCCTGTCCGACGTATGCGCTTTTTGAAAAGGATGAAACATCAACTGCCAGCAGAAACTCCCCCGGAGAATCTGTAAAATCAATTCTATTCCCATTTGCATCAAGCATTTGCGCATTTCCCGAAGACGCACCATTTCTTATTATTGTGTACTTCTTTCCGTCGTCACATTCAACCGTCATATTTCCGGACAAGCTTTGTCCATCCCACGGTGCATATTTAAGCTTATCATTAGTTAGAATATCAGTGTTTCTACCGCCAACACCATATAACATATACCTTATGAATGCTCCGACAGTACTTTTTCCAACTTCATTGTTACCGCTGATAACAGTGATGCCTTTGTCAAAATCAAGTGAAAAGTCGGAAAGTTTCCCAAATTTCTTAATCTTAATTCTTATGATTCTCAAAAACATC
>JAZQKV010000009.1:0-4054 GCA_045542335.1 Eubacteriales bacterium | reverse complement strand
GCTCTACCTATTGAGCTACACCAGCATATGTGGTGGGCAGGGTGGGAGTCGAACCCACTCACTCACTGAGAACGGTTTTACAGACCGCCGCGACTCTCCGACTTCGCCGCCTACCCAGATAAAAAAAGCTTCATAACTAACACAACTAACTCCTTACTCTATGCGCGCTCGCCATCAAGGGCCGCCGCATACTACCGACCTCTCAATCAGGCTGACAAGACCCTTTTGTCTCTTACCATCATTTGTTTTATTGTATTAGCACAAAGCTTTTACTTAATATAAACCCATTAGTTAAGTAGTGATAGAACATAAATCGGATTGTTCTCTTCTGGATTTTATACTAAGATTCAACATCTATTAATGTGTCACTACCACGATCATCATATTATCCTACCGATTATACTTCTTTTTCGATGAAGGATCGCTTGATTTTAATATGTTGCCAATTTATATATCAAGGAGTGATAGCGGGTTAATTCCCTTTTACTACCATATGATATAAGTTCATAACTCTCCTGCTTATCAGGCACGCAATGGCTGGGGAGAAGGGAATCGAACCCCTACTAACGGGGTCAAGGCCCGTCGCACTAACCGTTATACTACTCCCCAATATTTAATTAAAACAAGACACTTTTCTGGTTATTTAGTTTAAAAGACTAATCCAAAATGAATTGCTGTATGTGTCTTTGGGGTGAATGGTGGGACTCGAACCCACGCTCTCCGGGGCCACAACCCAGCGTTTTAACCTACTAAACTACACCCACCATATATACTCCCTTATTCGGGGAGTTTTCTTAGCTTGCGTTCAAGCTTAGCAATAATCTTACCATTATCTTTCTTGCCTCTACCTTTTAAAGTAGAAATTCTATTCTCGTAATAGAGTCTATCTCGTCTCATAGTTCATTTACCTTTCTTTAATATTTTTTATGGTCGGGGTGACAGGATTCGAACCTGCGGCATCTTGGTCCCAAACCAAGCGCTCTACCAAACTGAGCCACACCCCGAAATAAGGAACTTATGTCAAACACAAGCTCCAAACATATTAACAACAGAGCGATTATATCACAAATGCCTCATTTTGTCAAGTGCTTTTCGGCATATTTTAAATAAATTTAAAATATCCGGAATAAGCCCGGAACGTTACCACGGCAAACACTCGCTTATCTCAAAAAACAGAGCATACTCTATCGCTCCGTGTGCGTCGTGCCATGCGGCTTCGTCGCAGCTCTCACCGTTGAGGACACATTTTGCTTCACCGTCACTGTATTCAATACTTCCGCTTAATATGCTCTCTCCATTAAAGTCCACAAAGTCAAATTCCTGTGTTTCGCCTGCGTTTGTATACAAAATGCCGAACGTGCTGTTAATTTCTGCAAGAGAACAGGTTTTTCCGCTTTTGCTGTACGGCATATATGTGTCGGCAAAAGGTACTATCTTGCCGTTTTTTACCGTAAGTATATACACGCCGTTTCCACCAATGGTGGCATCGGAGCAGGCAAGCTCGGGGATTCCGTCATGGTCAAAATCATTTATGTGATAGAACAATGACTCAATATCATATTCCGCATTTTCGTCAAACTCATCGGGATTTGCCGTGGGATGTACGCCGGTTTCCCTGAGAAAGCTGACATATGCATCAATTATATTTTTCTCGTCCTGTTCAACGTTTATTTTGCTTTCGGCAGTGTTTTCAACAACATCGTCGTTTGCCAGGTCCATGCCATTCTGACTTGCAAAACATCCCGAAAAAGCAAGCACCATCGCAAGTATTGCTGAAATAATCATTATCTTCAGTTTCATTTGTTTACCTCTTTTTCACTTTGTATCAAAACGCATTATTGCCTTTACGGCTTGTCCTGCCGGATAATCACGCCTCTCTCCTATGGCAAAAAAGTTTCCATCATAGTCATAAAGCCTGCATCTTTCATGCTTTTCAAATAATGCAGAAGGTATTTTTGCTCTTGATAAATATATCTCCTGACCGTTTTTGCATAATCCCGAATAAAACTGTGAAAGTGTTACCTTTGGAAAATGTTCAAATGCCTTTTCGCAGGAAATAAGTGACTTTTCAAGAAGCTCTTCTCCGTTTTCTGATTGCTTCATGGCATCAAGTTCTTCAAGGGTTATCGCTTGCGCAATATTAAAGCTTCCGCAGACATTTCTTTCAAGGCTGTAAAGACACGCTCCGCACCCGAGCTTTGCACCGATGTCCTCTGCAAGTGTGCGTATATAAGTACCCTTTGAAACGGAAAATCTTGCAATAACATCTGTCTCGCTCTCACGGGCAATAATTTCGGCATTGTACACAGCAATGCGCCGGGCTTTGCGCTCAACGGTGACACCCTCACGGGCAAGCTCATAAAGCTTTTTTCCGCCGACCTTTAGTGCCGAATACATTGGTGGAATCTGATCATACTCACCCATAAAGGATTTGATTGCTTGTTCGATGAGCTCAAAATCCGGAACTGAGTTGCTTTTTGTAATTGTTTCGCCGGTTATATCACCCGTGTCGGTGGTCATTCCAAAGCGGATACCTGCGGTATAAGTTTTGTCATGGTTCATAAGCTCCTCTTGCGCAGAACAGGCGTTGCCTATGAGTACGGGCAAAACACCTGTTGCCATTGGATCAAGCGTACCTGCGTGACCAACTCTTTTTGTGCCGAAAATTTTGCGACACTTTGAAACACAATCGTGGCTCGTTATCCCTTTCGGCTTTTTCAGATTGAGAATCCCGTTCATTTCTGATTCCTCCATGACTTGTTTAGCTTCCCGAACATTATACATTATTTTCAGTTGTTTTGCAAGCAAATCCGCATATGTTTTACAAAATGTCAAAATTTAATTTTCACGAAAAGAGGACAGTAAAACAAAAGGACGGTCAAAAGACCGCCCTTTAAATATGTTGGTGTTTTATGCCTTGGAGCCGTAAGTGTTGGAGAGATCCTCAACAACTTCCTTAACTTCCTTCTTGAAGTTGGAATTCTTGATCTTTTCCTGAAGCATATTCCAGTAGAGGTCAGGATCAACAGGAAGGTCAACTGTCTTGTCAAGCCAGCTGGAGAGGAACATTGCATTGGAAATGTTAAGTCCGTTGATACCCTCAAGACCGGGAGCGAGAAGGGGAGTGCCGTTGATAACAGCGTTACAGAAGTTTTCAAGGATACCGCTGTGGTCGTAGAGAACGCCGTCCTTCTTTGCAACGTCAAGCTCGATAACTTCCTTTTCGGGAGAAGCAAATCCGCTTTCAGCCTCGAAGCACCACTTTCTTTCGGGAACACCGAGCTTTGTGAATGTGAGCTTGCCGTCCTCTGCAACGAGCTTACCCTTGTCACCTGTAACTTCAAATCTGTTTGTACCGGGACAATCGCCTGTTGTTGTGATAAACACACCTGTTGCACCGTTTGCATATTCAACATAAGCTGTAACGTCGTCTTCAACTTCTATGTTGTGATATTTACCCTCGGAGCAGAATGCTCTTACCTTAACGGGCATACCTACAATCCACTGCCAAAGGTCGAGGTTGTGAGGGCACTGGTTAAGAAGAACGCCGCCGCCTTCGCCTTCCCAGGTTGCTCTCCATCCACCGCTGTTATAGTATGCCTGAGTTCTATACCAGTCTGTGATTATCCACACACTTCTCTTGAGTTCGCCAAGTTCGCCTGACTGAACGATTTCACGCATTTTCTGATAGAGGGGATTTGTTCTCTGGTTATACATGATGCCGAATACCTTGTCAGTTTTCTTGGCAGCCTCATAAAGCTCGAGAACTTTCTTTGTATAAACGCCGATGGGCTTTTCGGAAAGAACATGAAGACCTGCTTCGAACGCTTCAATACCGATTACAGGGTGGAGATAGTGAGGTGTTGCAATGAGAACGGCGTCGCACTTGCCGCTTGCAAGAAGCTCCTTGTAATCGTTGTAGTAAGCAACATCGGGCCAATCCCCCTTTACTGCATCAAGCTTGTTTTGCTCAATATCACAAAGAGCTGTGAGTTCGCAGTTTTTGATTGCACCACTCTTGAGATTTTTAAGGTGGCCGGTACCCATGTTACCG
>JAZQKV010000008.1:0-32201 GCA_045542335.1 Eubacteriales bacterium | reverse complement strand
TGACCTTGGAGCTTATGAATTTAACGGTGCAACTCTTGTTCCGCTTAACTATGTGCAAGGCTCTGTCAAGTATTTTCTTGACGGCGTTCTTCAGGCTGCTCCCGATGTAACTCCCGATCCGACCCTTGAAATAAGCGGTATAAATGTTCCTGCAGGCGGAAATGCTCTCATAATCTATGATGCTGCTGTTAATCAGTTTGCACCTTTGGGTGAGGGTGCATCAATAACAAACACGGCAACTGTATCCGGTCTCACCTGCACTCTTTCAACAACAACCGTGAGCGAAACTGTTCCTGCAAACGGCAGCGTGCGCCTAACTATCACAAAAACAGTTGACCCCGAAACCGTAACCGAGTGTGACACCCTGACCTACACCTTTATCATTCAGAATTCGGGAAGCTCTCCTGCAACTGTTGATGATAACGTTGCCGTGACCGACACATTCGATCCAATTCTTGACATCACCGAGGTAACCTTCAACGGCACACCATGGACTCAACCCACCTTCTACACCTATAACGAAACAACAGGTGAGTTTTCAACAGTTGTCGGACGAATCACAGTCCCTGCCGCAACCTATTCCCAGAATCCCGAAACAGGCGAATGGACCGTGATTCCCGGAGTTTCTGTTCTCACAGTAACGGGAAATGTGTAATAATTGAAGTTTCCGATATTCACAATAGCATTAAAGCAACGGATTGCAACATGGGGCGACAATTGTCGCTCCTACATAAACGCATCCGCAAAAACACAAAAGCCCCCTGTTCCCCCTTTTCAGGTTACAGAGAGCTTATTTTTATGTTCAAAAAGTCAAATCAGCTTTTTCGCAAATCTTAATTCCCTTGCCGCCGAATTTCAAGGTTACATCCGCACCTTCGGAACGATTTTTTGTGCTCATGCGTTTAACTTCCTATAGGTTATCAATCAAAATTATCGCCCTTAGTTGCAATTATATGCTGAAGATAATCGTAGTCAAAGGCTTCTCTTACAACGGTTTTGTAGTATTCGCTGTATGTGTACCCGTGGTCGTCATAATGCCAACCATAGCCATATGGCTGAGTCTGGTCATGGAAAATGGAAAGACATTTATCTTCCGGGTGCTTTTCAAGAAACGCCGCTTCTTGTTCTGCGGAAACCTTTGGGTCAAGACAAAGAAAGCGTTCAAGGGGCTTGTCATGAAGTGTGTCAAGCGTCTTGACATTTGTATAACTGAGATTGACAAAGCGCAGACTTTCGCACCCCTGCAAGGACTCAATATTTTCGAGATTCGGACAAAAGCAAAGCTCAAGCCAAACCATTTTTTTGCAGTTTTCAAAGCCCGGAAGCTCCTTTGCAGCGCAACCCGATGCAATAAGAACCTCCATTTTTGGCATATAACCGATAAAGCTGAGGTCCGTCAAATCCTCGTTGTGACCAATGTCCATATACACAACATCCTCGCAGTATTTCATAGGTCCGCAGGTATCGTCGGTCACATTGTAAACAGCTCTCAAAGTGTCGTCATCGGTCATGGAATTGTAGCGGTTCTTTGTGCCGTAATAGACACGCCAAACAACCTTTGTTTTGCCCCGGTAATCATCACGAATACTTGCAAGAATCTCATAGTCAATACCGCAATTGTCAAGAACAAAACGCTCACAGTTATCGAGAATGTCAAGTGCTTCACGAATCTGTTGCTCGCCTTCATTTCCAATGTCGGCTTTAACAAATTCAACCTCGCTTTCAGCAGTGGTAAGTGTTTTACCGAAAAGGCTGAAGGTATAATCAAAGAAAGCATTTGGGTTCGCATATTGAAGCTTTGCAACATCCTTTATATCAAGAATATCAGGAAGCTTCACATTTGCAAGAGCTGTCATAAGCGGCAGCTTTTTGAGAACTTCTTCAACGTTCGTGGGTTGAATTGCAGAAAGGTCAAGCTCCGTTACGCCGACATCAACAGGCTTCCCGAAAAGTGTCAGAGAATAGTTTAAAGAAATTCCGGGATTGCTGTCTGAAAGCTTTTTGAGTTGGGAAGCCTCAAGCTGAATATCCTCAAACATAATCTCCTTGAGATTTGGGAGATATTTTATGTTTTCCGAAAGTGTCGCAAAGTCAAAGCTGTCTTTCACAAGAACAATTTTTTCGTCCTTGTTTGTAACAGTGGTTTTTCCAAGTGAAACCGCATATAAAACGTCAACCTGCGGATGAGCGTCTGCGTACTCCACAATTGCATCATAGCACGTGCTTCCGCTAAGGTCAAGTTTTTTGAGGTTTGAATAACCGTCAAGCTGTGCAATTTCTTGATCTGTCATAACTGCGCAAAGCTCTTCAACAGAAAGCTTTTCATCGGCTGTGTCACCGCTTGTATTTTCGTTTTCCAAAAGTTCATTTGAGCAGGCGCAAAGCATCATAACAAGGGCGGCAAGAGCAAGCATCGCCGTGATTTTCATTTTTATGGCTATTTTCATTTGACAAAAATCCCCATTTCTCGATTTTTCTTTCATTATATCACAAAAGGCCGTCAAAGTCAACTGCTTTTTGCCGTTTATAAAGGGAGATTTTAATATAAAATGCCGGAAGGACTTGCAATTTTATGCAATGTGTGATATAATACTTAAAATTGAATTTTGTCCGAAAAACACCTGAGAGGAGTCGCACTATGACAACACCCGGAATTTACCGTCATTACAAGGGAAATCTTTATGAGCTTCTTTTCATCGCAAATCACTCTGAAACCCTTGAAAAAATGGTCGTATATAAAGCTCTTTACGGAAAAGGAGAAGTATGGGTAAGACCGCTTCATATGTGGGATGAAAAGGTGATTGTCAACGGCAAGGAAGTTGAACGGTTTTCTCCGGTTGACTGACAAAACAATTTAATACAGCTTTATAAAAGGAGACTTAGTATGATAAACTATGCACACCGAGGGGCAAGCGAATACGCGCCCGAAAACACACTTTCTTCCTTTTACATGGGACTTCTCATGGGTGCAAATGGCATCGAAACAGACATTCAGAGAACAAAAGACGGTGAACTCGTGCTTTTCCATGATGACACTGTAAACAGAGTTTCCGATTCCGTCGGAAAAGTAAACGACCTTACCCTTTCCGAGCTTAAAGCACTTAAAATAACCGGAAACTGCACAACAGGCTTTTATGACCGAGTTATAACACTTGCAGAGTTTCTCGACCATTTTTCTTCATATAACATCTCCTTTGCCATTGAGCTTAAAGGCGCAGGCGTTGAAGAAGACACGCTAAAGCTGTGCAAAAAATATGGACTCCTCGGCAAGACCACATTTACGAGCTTCAACTTTTCGTACATAAAGAAAATCCGTGAGCTTGACAGGACAGCACGCATAGGTTTTCTCACAAGCCGTACGGATGATGAGGTTATCACGGAGTTAAAAGCGATTTCATGTGACGAAATTGCACCAAAGGCTTCGGAAATCACGCCTGAGCTTATGCAGCTGTGGCGCAAGAATGGTCTTGGCGTGAGAGCTTGGGGAGTTGGAAGTGTGGAAATAATGAAAAAGATGTGTGAGCTTGGCGTTGACGGAATGACGGTGAATTTTCCCGACAGGCTTGCAGCATATCTTGGATCACACTGAAATCCGGTACATTTTACCATACACATAATTATTTAAGAGGTGTAATTATGAGCAAAAAGATGAGCGAATTTCTTGAAGTTGTTTTAAAAAGATATTTCTGCCCGGAAACGGAATTGTTTTATGATTTCGTCGTTGATGATAATGGCAATGCATGGCATCATCTTCCAAAGCCTTCGCAAATTGCAAAAAGTTATCCCAATCCCTGTGGTTGGGGAACAGGCATGGAAGATTCATCAATGAACGGCGGAAGTGCCATAGACGGCTTTATAAGTATGTACAATGTCACAAAGGACGAGCGTCTTATCCCATTGATTGAGTCGGTGGCAAGAGGACTTTTACGCTGTGTTTCGCCGGGAAAAGACATCGGATTTGTTTCAAGAAGTATTCTTCCGCAGGACGGTAAGAGCCACTACATTGAAAGTTCGCGCGATCAGTATACACACCTCATTTTTGGTCTTTTGCGTTATTACGACTGCAAGCTTTGCTCCGACGAGTTAAAAGCCGGAATCCGCAAGGCGATATGCGAAATCTGCTCAAAGTGTGAGCGTGACGTAACAGCAGAAAACGACTTTCATATGCTTCGTGAAGACGGAAGCATCGGAATAGTAAACAAGATGTGGGGCGGACTTGGCACGCATGAATGGTCAAGACTTCCCATGTTCTATCTTTCGGCATATCACGTCACGGGTGACGAAAAATACTTTGGACTTTATGAAAAGTATATAGATGAAGCTGTTGAATTATCCCGTCCCCATGCGCCCGAAACCATGACTTGTTACTGCACACTTCAGATGCAATGTGCTTTAAAGAGCATTTATGACTACTGTGGAAACGAGAGAATCCGCACATCAGTAAAAGAAATAATGACAGCAAACGCCCTTTTCGGGCAGAAAACCGCCATTGCAAACAGTATTGAATATTCAAAGCCTCATCATAAGGAACAGATTGACTACCGTTTCAAGCCATGGGACAAGGCAGAGATGAGAAACATGGGTGTACACGGAGGCTACAATTACGACAATCCCGGACAGGCGAACAACAGAGTTAACCCCTCATTCTATCCCGTAAGAGAGGTAGCGGAGGGCGCAATTGTTGCTGCTCTTTGTCCTGAATTTGAAGTTACAGACGAGCTTGTTGATTCCATACTCAGAATGGCAGATGCCATTGATATACAAAAGCATTCAAGCATATATGCACCTTTGCTTCTCCCCTGCGCTTATTATCTCTGCCTTGAAAGAAAGCAATAATTTCAGCATACAAAAGCCGGACATTATGAAAATGTCCGGCTCATTTCATATTCGCAAGTCAAAGCGGTTTATACAGAAGCTCATGCTCAACAAATCCTGCGTTTTTATAAACGCCGTCCGAGGGGACGAGCTTTCTTATATTCTGTGCCGCAAAAACCTTAAGTAGCTCCCACATATCTCCGCTTGTTTCTCTTTCATCATTCTCCCACATAAGACACGCCGTGTACACCATGAATTTCGGCTCAACCTGAAGCTCATTCCATGTTGTTCCCATTACGCCAAAAAGTCCGTACTTTTTTGCAAGGTGGCAACGTCCTGAAATATTTCCGAAGTCCGACCACGGTGAGAGGACAAGCAATTCCTTATCACGTTGCTCAAGGAAAAACTTAACCGAGCCGTCGTAGCTTTGGTCGATGTCGTACTGCCAATCCGCCACAATGACGTCATTTTCAAGCTGTGAGAGGTTTTCTCTGCCATTGTATATGCGATTGCAGGCGTTATGGCAATAAGGTCGTGGAAAATCCTTTTCGTTGAGGAACATATCTCCCCACATAATTGGTGTTCTTCCGAGCTTGCAAATGCTGTCTGCAGTTTGGTTTATAAACCTCATAAAAGCCTTGTTGTCGCAAACATCGTAAGGATCACGTCGTGGGTCACAGGCATAAACTTCATCACAACCCATGTGAAAAAACTTTCCCTCTCCAAAAATCTCGCAAAGCTCTTTTCTCAAATGCTCATGTAATTCCAACACGTCCGGGTTCTGCACATTCCATGTCCACCCCCCCTGCTCAAAGAATTCCTCATATTCGGGAGCTTGATCAAGAACCACATTCTTACCCGCCTTGAAGCGTGAGCCTCCTGCATGACCGAAATGATTGAACATCGGTATGAATTCAACTCCCATTGCCTTTCCGTCGGCAATAATCGAAGCAAGCTCCTCTTTTGTAAAAGCATCTTCCCAACCAAAAAACGGAAAACACTCCGGCTTTAACATTCCGAAAAACTCAATGGCAATATGCGTACATTTCAGGAATGCAAGCAATCGGACAGTTTTCTTCAGAAACAAAAGCGAGGTTTCGGGGAAAACGCAAATGTGCATTGCTCTGAATTCAAGGGCAGGCATATCCTTTATAACAACGCCGCAAGCAGAAAAATCCTGACTTTTACGCCTGTATGCTCCAACAAGCTGCAACGCTGTGAAAAAGGCATGAATCAATCCTTTTTCTCCATTGAAGCAAAAAAAGATTCCCTCATTGCGACATTCAAGCGTGTATTCATAGGCCGTGTCAAAGCAAAGTAAGACGTCTGCAAATTCATTAGTCGAAACAATTGCCCGTCCACTCATTCCCTCTTTTCTGACAACCTCTAAAAAGGATTTGCCGGCGGTAAAATTGTTCCACAATTCAGGCACAATTTTCAAAAAAGCCTCGTCCTGAAAGCTTTTATCAACAATAAAATAAACCTTGTTTCCAAACACAAATTGTTCTTGGGTTTCTTTCACAAAAAAAGGCTGTGGGAACATATTCAACATTTACTTCACCCCGATATATTCTTCATAATTCCGAATAGTAACTATAAAACACGCCGTTGCCTCATTGCGAAGCAGCGGCGTGAAAAAAATCAATTATTCAGCGTCCTTCTTGGAAAGATTGATTCTTCCCTTATCGTCGATTTCGATAACCTTAACCTTGATAACGTCATCAACGTTTACAACGTCTGTTACCTTTGCAACACGCTTGTTATCGAGCTTGGAGATGTGTACAAGACCTTCCTTACCGGGTGCATACTCAACGAAAGCACCGAAGTCCATGATTCTTGTTACCTTGCCCTCAAACACCATTCCAACCTCGGGATCGTGTACAATTGCATTTACAATTGCAAGTGCGCTCTGGCAAGCGTTCTTGTCAATTGCGGAAATGAACACGCTTCCGTCATCCTCAATGTCAATCTTTGCACCGGTGTCAGCGCAAATCTTCTGGATAACCTTTCCGCCGCTTCCGATAACTTCCCTGATCTTATCGGGATCAATCTTTGTGGAAATCATCTTGGGGGCATAGTCGCTCACCTCTGCTCTGGGCTCAGGAATTGCCTTGAGCATAACGTTGTCGAGAATATAGATACGACCTGCTCTTGTCTGAGCAAATGCCTTTTTGATGATTTCGGGTGTAAGACCGTCAATCTTAAGGTCCATCTGAATTGCTGTGATACCCTTCTTTGTACCTGCAACCTTGAAGTCCATGTCGCCGAAGAAGTCTTCAAGACCCTGGATATCAAGCATTGTCATCCATCTTTCACCCTCTGTGATAAGACCGCAGGAAATACCTGCAACAGGTGCTGTAATCGGAACACCTGCATCCATAAGAGCAAGAGTTGATGCGCAGATTGAGCCCTGGGATGTGGAACCGTTGGAGGAAATAACCTCGGAAACAAGTCTTATTGCATAGGGGAACTTGTCAACATCGGGAATAACAGGAACAAGAGCTCTTTCAGCAAGTGCACCGTGTCCGATTTCACGTCTGCCGGGACCTCTGGAGGGCTTTGTTTCGCCAACAGAATAGCTGGGCATATTGTAGTGATGCATATAACGCTTGGTGTCTTCGTTGTCAATACCGTCAAGAAGCTGTGCATCGCGAACAGGACCAAGAGTTGCAATTGTGAGAACCTGTGTCTGACCTCTTGTGAACATTGCAGAGCCATGTGTTCTCTTGAGTATGCCAACCTCGGAAGCAAGAGGACGGATCTGATCGAGAGTTCTTCCGTCAACACGCTTGCCATCGTCAAGAAGCCATCTTCTAACAACAAACTTCTGAAGCTTGTAGAGGCACTCGCTCATAGCCGCCTTTGCATCGGGATATGTTTCCTCAAAGTGAGCAAACACATCAGCGTAAACCTCGTTAAGTCTTTCCTCACGGATAAGCTTGTCGTCTGTGTCAAGTGCGTATCTCACCTTTTCAACTGCATATTCTGCAATTGCGTCATACATATCGTGGTCAACATCTGCACTGGGGTAAGAGAACTTGGGCTTGCCAACTTCCTTTGTAATATCGTTAAGGAATTTAATAACCTTCTGGGATTCGTTGAACGCAAACATAATTGCGTCAAACATAACATCCTCGGGAACTTCCTTTGCACCCGCTTCGATCATAACAACCTTCTTCTCGCTGCTTGCAACTGTAAGCTCAAGTGTGCTTACTTCACGCTGTGCGAGTGTGGGGTTAAGAACAGGCTTGCCGTCAACAAGACCGATAAATGCACCTGCAATAGGTCCGTTCCAGGGAATATCGGAAATCATGAGGGCAGCGGAAGCACCGATCATACCCGTGATTTCGGGAGAACAATCGGGGTCAACGGAAAGAACCAGGAGATTGAGAGTAACGTCGTTTCTCAAATCCTTGGGGAAAAGAGGACGAACGGGTCTGTCAATAACACGGGATGTGAGAATTGCCTTTTCAGAGGGCTTTCCCTCTCTCTTAAGGAAGCTTCCGGGGATTTTGCCCACCGCATAAAGTCTTTCCTCAAAGTCAACGGAAAGAGGAAGGAAGTCAATTCCTTCACGGGGAGCTGCGGAAGCAGTTGCTGTTGCAAGAATTGCTGTGTCGCCATAGCGAACGAGACAAGAGCCGTTTGCAAGTCCTGCCATTTTTCCAACTTCGATTGTAAGGGGTCTGCCTGCATAGTCGCAGGTAAACGTCTTGTAACCTTCAAACATGATTTTTTCCTCCTTAATCAAATAAATTCTGTCTCCGACGGCTCACTTTCTTGTAAGAAAGTGACACAAAGAACTTTAAAATCTGACCATTATGAAACAAGTCGATTTACTTATCGCCTGCACAAGTCGTTAACAAACGCTTTCAAGCGATCAAAGCTTAAGCCACCGTGCGAAGAATAATGCTTTAAAATCTGGAGGACGTCGTGTTTTAGCACTTAAGCCGAAACCAAAAAGGCTTGCGTTTCCGCTTAAATGCTAAATAAACAGGCGTCCTGCCATGCTTTGTGAATTTATAATCTCAACTGTGCGGATGCACATTGACATAAAGGCTGTTTTGCGCATCCATGGGAAAGAATTGCAAAACAGCCTTCACCGCTAAAATTACTTTCTGAGGTTAAGTCTGTCGATAATCTCACGGTAACGGGAGATGTCCTTCTTCATGAGGTAGTTAAGAAGGTTTCTTCTGTGACCAACCATCTTAAGAAGACCACGTCTGGAGTGATGGTCGTTCTTGTTTGTCTTGAGATGCTCTGTAAGAGTGTTGATTCTGTGTGTGAGGATTGCAACCTGTACTTCGGGAGAACCTGTGTCGCCCTCGTGGGTCTTGTACTCCTCGATGATAGACTGCTTTACGTCTTTCTGCATCATAGTAGTTTTCCACCTTTTCGTATAGAATTTTTTGTTTGCAGGTTCTGCATGGGTTTGCAGTTCCTTGCATTGCCGTGATGCTATTCCGCAAATCGAAGCTACGGATGGGTGGGTAAAAATCCTCTTAAATACGCTATATCGGCAAAACGTATTGAGGCATTGAGCCCGTAGCCCGGACAAGGGTACGCATCTTTCTTAAAGCCAAAAACGATGCCTCTCCTTTTTCACGTTTAACAAAAAGCCTTTTTCCTCAAAAGCTCTTTGGGTGAGAGCCGGAAAGCTTTTTGTGTACGCAAAAAGCAGGGTATCCTTTCTGACAACGCAAGCTATGCCATTTACGCACGCTCACCGTGATATTTTATCACAAGCCTTTTGATTTGTAAAGGGGTTAAACAAAAATATTAGAATTATTTTACAATTACTACACAATCGTCGCTCACATCCGGTAAATTTATGCTTTAAATTATCAGAAATCACGCCAACTGTTCACACTTCTTCGACAAATATATGCTATAATATTCAGAGAAGAAAAAACGGAGGAAATAAAAATGCTGACTTCTGATTCCAAAGCCGCATCCGTCACACAAAGGAAGCGATACTCTGAGCTTTCCCTTTTAAGCGTTATTTTTTGCATTCTTGTTGTTTTCATACATTGTTCGTCCGAGCCTGTTACAAATCTTGATAAAAATTCATGGCAGTATATTGCCGTGTTTCTCCCGTGGCGACTCAGTTCCTTTGTTGTGCAGGGATTTATCATGCTTTCGGGCATTAAGCTTTTCCTTGGGAACACAGACAGCGTTGGCTACATAAAATATGTGTCAAAGCGATTGAAGACTGTTTTTCTTCCATATGTTTTATGGGTACTTGTGTGTTATTTCTGGTTTTTGTATCACCACTATTTTGAGTTTTCTTTTGGCGACATTTTCGGGTACATCTTCAAAGGCAATCTTGTTGGTCACTTCTATTTTGTCGTTGTGATAATGCAGTTTTATCTGCTTTATCCGCTATGGAAGCTCATGCTCCGCAAGCTCCCCTGCTCTGCCGCAGTTTGTCTTTCTCTCGGTGTCATGATTTTGATGTCGCAGGGACTCGTATCTCTTATTTCCGTATTCTTTCCGGGATATTATTTTCCATACAACGACAGGATTTTCACCACTTACCTTTTCTATTTTGTGTGCGGCTGCTTTATCGGTGCAAATTATGAGGTGTTCAAAGCAACGGTTTTGCGTTTCCGTTACGCGATTACAGTGATTTTCGCTGCTTTCGCATTTCTCGACGGATTTGTTTCGCTTGGTGTGTTCAGAGGAGTTTTTGTTTTTGCACAGCTCGATATTCTCCACACGTTATACATAATAAGTGCTGTGTTTTTCTTTATAATGGTTGCAAATGTGCTGTGTGGCAAGCGTGAAAAGTTGCCGGCAGTGCTTTCGCACATTGACAGCGCAAGCTATATTATTTATCTTTCCCATCCGTTATTTATTTTCTTCATTGACGGTTATTTCCTTTACAAAATCAACTCCATAGCCGAAAAATATTTTATCAGGCTTATTTGCACATACGTCGTTGTCTTTACAGTCTGCATCACATACAAAATCATCAAGAGAGGAATTTTAAATTATGTCAAGAGCCGCCGCAAACTCAAGGTTCAATAAAAAAATCCTCGCCATGCTCATCGAAAAAGCAAAGGGCGAAAGAAATTTAAAGGCGTTTGCCGAGGACTGCGGAATCAGCTATCTTCAGATGCGAAAGCTTTATCTTTGTATGCAGGACAATCCACCCGGAAAAAAATTGCTTACCAAGCTTGCTTCGGGTTCAGAAAACGGTGTAAGCCTTGACGATTATCTTTTTGTGTGCACAAGCACAAACGAGGACACATCATCTCTGACAAAAGCTTCACTTTCTCCGCATGAGCAAGAGATACTTGAAAAGTATAACGCCCTTGGCTCACGTCAGAAGAAAACAGTTGAAGACTTCCTTGATTTTCTTGCAGGCTACGGAGCAAGCGGCAAATAAAGAAAAGGGTGTCTGCCCATTCCGGGTGAGAAAAAGGAACTTAACGCATAACAATAAATGTGTCCCACGTCGCATGACTATGGGACACATTTTTTATACTTGCAATATCCGCTTCCGTCTTAACAGTTACAAACCTCAAGTCCGGGAACGTTATTCTCATTCACCGTCGGCACAACAAAGTGCACCCCCGACGGAACCACCTCAATATCAAAACTCTTTCCGTCAACAAGCTCTCCGTCAATGCATAGCTTAAAACCGTCATGTGCTTCTATTCTCACATTTTTCGCCTGCCTGTAAACAAGATACTTTTCAAAGCGTTTGTCGTCAAGATGCTTGCCATTTGCATACACGCCTATGAGCCTTATGAGCGTAAACACCGACACAGGCTTTATAAAGCAAACCTCAAGAAGACCGTCGTTGTTTGATGACCTCGGTGCACATTTATACTTTCCACCAATATAGCGTCCGTTGGCAACGGTGCAAAGTGTCATATTCTCGCCGTCCTTGCCGCCTCCCATGATATGCTCTCCGTCTGCGTACACATGGCACTTAGTTTTCATGGCTGTGAAAACCGCCGCCGCAACGCCTATCATGTATGCCATTTTGCCGCTTACAAACTTTATGCGTCGCACCTTATTCATAATCTCAACAACCTTGGTATCAAATCCGAAATTACACACATTTATACTGTAACGTGCTTTTTCCTCACTTTCGGCAGTTGTCACACGCATAAGGTCAACAGGCAAGCTCTCGCAGTTGCTTAAGCTTTCGGCTTTACAGAACATTTCCCCTGTTCCATAATATTTTATGTAATCGTTGCCGCTTCCGCAAGGATACACCGCCACGCAGGCATTGTCGCACAGAGCCGCACCGTTTACAACCTCATTGAGTGTTCCGTCTCCGCCGCAGGCAATAAAGCGCACTTTTTCGTCTGCTTCAAGACCCTCGCACACCCCCTGCACAAAATCCGAAGCATCTGTAGGGAAACGTGTTTCATAAATCTCGCAGTCCATTCCGTTATCCGAAACGAACTCCTTCACCTTTGTGACACAACTTTTATTTCCTGCCGCAGGATTTACAACAAATATATTCTTCATAACGGTTTGCACAAATGCGCAAATCTCCTTTGTAAAATTTGAATGCAATCAGATGAACACAGTGTATCTGTAATCAACGTGCTTATCCTCATCGCTTGCCGAGGCAAAATCGCCCATAGGAAGCCTGAGTTCAAATCCATCCTTACCCTTGAATGTCACATCATATGCACACATAAAACCGGGTGCATTTATCGGAGTGACCGTACATTCACACTCCTTATCAAACACAGTTGGATGATTAAACATTTCCTCCTTTGTACTGCCAAGGTCCTTGCTTACCGCAAGAAGAACAGGACCCACACAAAGGGTTGCGCGGTTGGAATGGATAACAGTATCCTCATGAGTGCCGTCGTCCGAGAAATAACGCTTTGCCATGTATGGCGTGAAAGGATAGAACTCAAAGTTGTATTTTTTCTCGATGAGTCTTGGGGAGTTGTCAAACTTAATATCGACAACAGTTTTTCCGCTGTTGAACTTAAGCTCAAAATATTCGCCGGCAACGGGAGTATAGGTCTTGCCGCCACAAATAATTTCGGTTTCAATGCTCCATTGCGGAATTCTGAGCATGAGCGACTTTGTATCCGTGAGAGTTGCATCAATTTCAATACTTACAGCACACCTGTCAAGATAACCGTCCCCGATTGATATTTCAACTGTTTCAAGAGAAGTTGGGTGAATTGTTGCCTTTGCTTCACCGTAAAGGTTTATATATACGCCGTTTTCGTCGCTGAGTGCAATTGTTTCGGCAACATTCATAAAGCCTCTGGGCATATTGTTTGTGCAGCAATGATTCTTAGTGAAGCCTGCCTGCAAGCGTGCATACATATGTCCCTCCGCCGCACGCACACCTCTTGCCGCCCATGAACCGTCACGGGCAACGCCTGCAAGGAAAGGATTGTAAAATGCAAGCTCAACAAAGTCAATGTATCTCACCTCACCTGTTAGCTTATAAAGCTCGGTTGCAAGGCGGATAAAGTGAAGCACATCACAATGCTCGGTGATTGAATTTGGGTTGTGAGCACCACCGATAAAAAGGTCGTTGAAGCCAACGCTGAAAAGCGTGTTGTACTCATATTTAACAATGTTTTCAAAGAACATTTCCGTCGCCGTAAGATACTTTTTTGTACCCGTTACCCTGTAAAGCTCAAGCAAGCCGTCAAAGCAGGACTGCATTTCATAAACCTTTCCTGCACATTCTGCGTTGCCTCTGTCCTTGGGTTCAAAAACAGGCTTACCCTCTCCGGCAAGAGGATTGTATTCGGAAGCAGGCTCCATATCTGCCGCCGTGTGACCCCAGAGAGTCACGGGAACTCCGTCAATCGCAAGCTTTATAAGCTTTAAGCAGGCAGTGTCGCTGTCCTCCCATTCCTTTGCAATTTCAAGAGCAAAGTCGAGATACTTTTTATTGCCGGTGTGACGGTAAAGCACAAGAATAGGTTTAAGAATTGAGCCGGAAGCAACACCGTAAAATGTTCCTGTTTCGCAAATTCTTGCTCCCATTTCTTCAAGCATATCAATGAGCTGATTTGCGGAGCGTGCCGCACTTTCAAGGATTTCCTCATCGCCAAGAAGCTCATATGCCTCAAGCATTCCCCAAAGGGTGTATTTTCTGCACCATATATTCCATGTCCATGTGCAGTCCCACCCCATAATGCGTCTTCCCTCTTCAAGATCTGCAACAAACACCTGCTTATCGTTTTTGTATGTACCAATATAGCCATCTTCACGCTGACACGCCATTATTTTGTAAACGCTCTTGCGCAAAAACTCCTTGAGCTTTTCATCTCCCGTGTATTTTGCACCACGGCAGGCACTGACCATAAGCTTTCCCCAGAATTCGCCCTGCCAGATGCCAATCGGAGCATTTTCATCGTCAACCTGCGTTACAAATGCATTTTCCGCTTCGGCAAAAACCTCATTCTGCGCCGCATCAGATGTCATTCTTTGATATATCACTCTTTGAAGCTTTTCTTCAATTGCGCCGCAAAAGCTCACATCTCCAAGAGACGGAACGTTCAGTCGGTCTTTTCTGCTGTATTCAACCATTTATCTTGTTCCTTTCGATTTCAATGTTTTAATCTATACTTGAATTATACACAGAATAAATCCTTTATTCAATTGGAAAAGCGCACGTTTTCATGTAATTTTTTCACTCACGAATAATCTTTTAATCACACACGCCCTTGTCAAGCATTGAACTGCAATACGAAAGATAGCTTGACTTAACATCTCCCGGAGCTTTAATTCTGATTTTCCCCTCAAGTCCGAAAATCCACGAATAAAAATGAGGACTGACAACAACCTTGACCGTGGCATGAAAACCGTCACCATCACGAATCAGCATGGCATCCGTGCCAAACCTGTCGGCAAAAACCCCAAGCGAATCCTTTCCGATATACAGAGTAACCTCCGTTTCCTCGCCGCCAAACATATTGAAATTCATTTTGGCATATTTTGCCCTGTCAAACTCCGAAATCTCCGGGCGCACACTTGCCGGCTCCTCTGTGAGCACAACCTTATCCATTTTATCAACCCTGTAATGCCGCAGGGCGTTGTTTTGCTCACTCCATGCAACAAGGTAATAATTCTCATCGTCCCACATAAGCGAAACCGGGCTTACCTTATAGGCCTCGCCCTCACGCTTATAGACCTTTTTAAAGCCCTCACCATAGTTGAAATACTTGAAAGAAATACACTTTTTCTGTGCAATGGCATCGTGAATAACGTCCACATTATAATATATGCTTTCGTTAGGTGCTTTCACCCTGCCTGCAATAACAACGCTTCTTCTCAACTTGCTTGCAAGACTTTTAGGCGCAAGAGCTTCGATTTTTGATATAAGCGCAACGCTTTTTTTTGCGGTAAGAAACCTTGCCGACTGTATCACGTCAACAAGCATTTTGAGTTCGGAAATTTCAAACTCCCTTGAGCCGACATACCATCCCGACTTTGTTTTTATAAGGTCAACACCGTAATAAGCTAACTTTTCAAGGTCATCATAAATGCTTTTGCGCTCAGCCTCTATACCATATGCCCTGAGAGCTTCAATCAAATCAGCCGCACTCATCTGGTTTTCTTCATCGGTATTCTTATAAAGTATATCCTTAAGGTACATAATTCTCAACTTGTTTCCCACACTTGAAGCCAAAAAATCACCTGCTTTCGGAAATGACATAATTCAACAAAAACATTCTATCACAACTCACTTATCTTTTTCTATCATTTTTCTTTAAATAACTAACGTTTTTCATTAAAATTTGCAAATAAACAATTAAAACACCGATAAAAATTGCAAATATTTAAAAATACCGCTTGAAAAGCAAACGGATTTCGTGTATACTCATAGCATAAAACAGGAATGAGGTGACATTATGGCTGATTTCGAAAGACTTTCTGACTTTCTTGATTCTCTCACGGTAGACAAAGACATTCCCGGCTGTTCAATTGCGGTTTATCGTGACAACAAGCCGTTATTCAAATATTCAACAGGTTTTTCTGACCGTGAAAACGGAGTGAAAATGCAGGGAGATGAGATATTTTATCTCTACTCAACAACAAAGGTAATCACCTGCGCCTGTGCGTTGACTTTACTTGAAAAGGGCAAGTTTCTTCTTACCGACCCATTGTGCGAATACCTGCCTGAATTTTCGGAAATGACAGTAAAACACGGCGATGAGATACTTCCCGCAAAGAAAAAAATCCTTATAAAGGATCTTTTTTCAATGACCGCCGGACTTGACTACAATTTCAAAACACCTTTTGTTGAGCAAGCTCTTGATGACACACAAAGCAACGACAGCACAACACGCAGAGTCGTTAGAGCTTTTGCGCAAAGACCTCTTAGCTTTGAGCCGGGTGAAAAATGGCAATATAGCTTGTGTCACGATGTTCTCGGTGGACTCATTGAGGTTGTTTCGGGCAAATCCTTCGCTGAATACCTCAAGGAATCCATTCTTGAGCCTTGCGGAATGTTCCGTACAAGCTTCACACCTGATGATGACGGTCTTAAGGTAATTCCTCTTTACAGCTACGATGCCGCAACCGGAAAGACGCTTCCCAACAATACAGGAAATGCCCACACAATGAGAAACGGCTATCAAAGCGGTGGAGCCGGACTTTGCGCTCCCGTTGACGACTACATTCTCTTTGCCGACGCTCTTGCTTGTCACGGTAAAGCGGCAAATGGCAACAGAATTCTCTCGCCCGAGACAGTCGATCTTATGCGTACAAATATGCTCACCCCCGAAAGTGCCATCTCCTTTGCAGGGGAACAGGTAAAGGGATACGGCTACGGTCTTGGAGTCCGCACACTTACAGACCTGCAGAAGAGCTGCAACTGCGGAAATATAGGTGAATTCGGTTGGGGCGGTGCGGCAGGAGCATACGTCCTTATAGACCCTGCCGAAAAGCTTTCGGTATTCCATGCACAGCACGTTGTCACCAATTTTGAGCCTTACATTCATCCGAGAATCAGAAACATTGTTTATTCCTGCATACACGCATAAATCTTCTCAAAGGAGAAAATAAATGGCACAACCTTCTACAAAAAAGAACTCCTCAAAAAATGCAAAAGAAGAAGCCGCAAACAGCGAAAAAACGCTCAAAGAAAGAATAAAATCCGGCGAAACCGCAGGAATTTACACCTTTTCCGGCGAAGAGATTTTCCTCATCGACTATTACGCAACCCAGCTTTGCAAAGCCGCAGGAAGCGTCATTGACATTGACTATTTCCGTGGCAAGCTCAAATTCGGCGAATTCACCGACAGCTTTTGCACCGTTGCAGTGCACGAAGCACTTGATGCAGAAAACACAATGAGTATGTTCGGCGAAGAAGAGCCGGTAAAATCAAAGTCACACATGAAAATCATAAAGCTTGATAACCCGAATTTTGCAGAGTGGGACGACGATGAAGCGGAAAGCTTTGACGACCTCACAGATAGCATTGGCGCAGGAAAGATTCTCATTGTCTTTCTTTCGGAAAAGAGTGCTTCGGAGTCAAAGGCACACGATAAGGTGATGAAGATTCTCAAGAAAAAGGCTTTGAATCTGACTTTCAATCATCTCGAAGCAAGCGACCCGACTTTGGCAAAATGGCTTGGTAAATTTTTCGCAAAGGAAAGCATCGAAGCCGATGTTGACACTCTCAAGTATATGATAAACCGTGTCGGAAGCGATATGTGCACGCTGAAAAACGAAGCAGAAAAGCTTTGCATTTATCTTTCAAAGCAGAGCAAAAAACGCCTCTCGCAAGCCGATGTTAACTTTATCTGTATCCGAAATCATGAGTTGACGGACTTTGCCTTCTCAAATGCGCTAATGGACGGAAGCTTTTCAATTGCCGCAAGAGAGCTTAAAATTTATGAACAAAAGCATGAAGTTCCTCTTGTTGTATTTGGTCTGATCTGCTCTGCGGTGAACAACCTTTGCCGTGTTTCACATTGCAAGCGCAAAGGACTTTTGGGCGAGGAAATTGCCTCAAAAACAGGACTTCATCCCTTCGTTGTTAAAAAGCACCTTGCTGCACTTTCCCGACGTTTCCCCGGGAAAAAAGAAGCAGCTTTTTGCAAATATGCCTCCAAACGCTGCCTTGATTGCGACAAGCTTCTCAAAGGCTCAGCAATCGACAATTATCAGCTTCTCTGGTTTCTTGTTTTTGATCTTTGCACCTATTGATGACGCCAAGGCTGTATTTTGCACCTTTGAACGCCCCCGGAACAATCTGCAATTAAAGGAAATCATATAATATAGATTTTTCTGTTATTCGCATAAATTAAACTTTCAGATATATAGAAAATTCCGGGATTTTCCCATTTAATAGCTAAAAACGTATGCAACCAATCTGTCGCATACGTTTTTTCTTTCAAATATTAAGCTTGTTGTGTATTGTCCGGGTTTTGCACACCATCATCGCCCATATCTTCGCTCTCCACCCGGGGTTCTTCTTTTTCATCCTCAAGAGAATCCTTCAACGTCAAAGTTTCAAGCTCATAGACAAGAGCTTCGTTCTCATAAGTTTCAGCAGAAATAACAAGACCATAGTCAAGGCTGATTCTGTACTTTTCACGGCAAAGCAAGCTCTCCTGCTGTTCGTCTTTGGTGACATCCTCCTGTTGTTCATCACCAATAGTATATGAAAACTCAAGTAGCGCAATATTTCCGTAAACACCCTTGGTAAGTGAACAATCAAAGTCCACAGTTTCCGGAGGAAGTGTCAGAAAACTTTCAGGTGTCGCAAGTCGGCACAGGGAAAACACATCTGCCATTTTCGATGGAAAACTATTCGAAGAAAGTTGAGGAACAAACTCCGAAACCGTGACATTCTGACCATCATCAACAATGCTTCTTTGCAAAACGCCGTCAACCGTAATGGCAATTTCGTATTTTTCACCATCAAATGCAAGAGTGTTAAGCTCTGTAAGGCTGTCCTCTCCACTGTAAGTTGTCACTTCAAATTTCCATTCATAGGCTTCCGGTGGGACAATATTTTCGACAACCGTTCTGAAGTTTTCTTCCGAAACCCTGATAATTTCAACTTCATCTTGTATGCCATCAGGGTCCACCTCATCTTCACCGCCATAGTATAATTCATCTTCAAGCAATGCACTGAAATCATCGCCGTCGGATTGTACCATATCTTTTTCAGGTCGATTGTCATTTACAAACCACGGATAACCAAAAATATCCCTGTAAAACAAGGCAAATACAAAAATCGCCACAACCGCCATCACGCACAGAACCGTCCATACAACGCCGTTTTCAAAAATGTTATACTTCTTCATGGCAAGTTAAATATAGTCTTCCGGAGCATCACAAAGACCAAAACTGTGAAGAATTGCCTGTGCGATTCTCTCGGAGGTTTTTCCGTCACCATAAGGGTTGCGTGCTTTTGCCATTTTCTGGTATTCAGCTTCATCTGTGAGAAGTTTTTTCGCCATTGAGAAAATAACATCCTCATCTGTTCCTGCAAGCTTTGCTGTTCCTGCTTCAATCCCCTCGGGTCTTTCGGTTTCACGTCTTAACACAAGAACAGGCTTTTTAAGTGCAGGTGCATCTTCTTGTATGCCGCCTGAATCGGTCAAAATAAGGTGGCTTCTTGCAAGAAGATTATGCGCTTCAACAGGAGAAAGAGGGTCTGTCAGAAGAACTCTCTCCTTGCCGGCAAGAATTTCATTCACAGTTTTTCTAACCGCAGGATTGAGATGTACAAGGTAAACTATCTGAACATCCTCAAATTCCTCAGCTATTCTCGCAAGAGCGCGACAAATGTTCTCAAGCGGCTCTCCAAGATTTTCACGTCTGTGAGCTGTAACAAAAATAATTCTCTTTGAAAAGTCAATTTTCTCTGCAAGCTCTCGTGGGAACTCAAAGTTCTCTTTTACAGTATAGCCAACAGCATCAATCTCGGTGTTACCCGTAATATAAAGTCCCTCGGTTATATTCTCCCGGAGAAGCTGTTGCTTACACATGGGAGTGGGTATAAAATGCAGATCTGCTATCGGTCCTATAAGTCGACGGTTCATTTCCTCGGGATATGGTGACCACTTATCATAAGAACGAAGTCCTGCCTCAACATGACCCACGGGAATCTTGTTATAAAAGGCGCAAAGTGCGGAAACAAACGCCGTTGAGGTATCGCCATGAACAAGAACAAGATCAGGCTTTTCCTGCTTCAGAACAGGATCAAGTTTCTCAATAATGTCGGTTGTAATGGTGTTGATGGTTTGCGAGGGGCGCATTATATCAAGATTATATTCGGGAACAACGCCGAAAAAATCAAGAACACTCTGAAGCATTTCTCTGTGCTGACCCGTCACGCAAACAACAGTTTCAAGCTCGTCATGCTTTTTAAGCTCATGCACAAGCGGACACATTTTAATTGCGTCAGGACGTGTGCCGAAAATGGGCATCACCTTAAATTTTCCCTTGTTCATCAATTCTCACCGTCCTTTTCGTCTTTCTTATCGTGTTTTTTGTCTTTTTTCTTTTCTTCTTTTTCTTTCTTGTCCTTTTTGTGCTTCTTCTCTTTTTTCTTTTCCGCATCCTTTAAGCTGCGCGGATCTTCCTTATACGAGCTTCCCTCACAGCTTATACCGTCACAGGTTGCTCTGCAGGGCATACCGTCACAACTAAGTCCAAGACCAAGATGATTTCTTGTCTGGGGACTCTTATTAACAAAGAACCAATTGAGCACAAATGTAATCATTGCCACGCATATAATTGCAAGTGCGCCAAAAACTCTGTCGTTTGCAAGAAGAATTGATGAAATTCCAAGAATTGCACAAATGGCATACAGAATCATAACCGACTGCTTCTGATTAAAGCCCATGTCAATAAGTCTGTGGTGAATATGACCTCTGTCTGCCGAAAATGGACTTTTTCCGTGAGCCATTCTTCTGATAAAAGCAAAAGCGGTATCAAAAAGCGGAACGGCGAAAACGACAAAAGGAACAGCAAAGGAAACAAGGGCGTTAAACTTAAAGAAGCCCTGAATGGAAATTACCGCAAGGGTATATCCAAGGAACATTGAACCCGTGTCTCCCATAAAAATCTTTGCGGGATTAAAATTAAACGGCAAAAATCCAATACAGCTTCCCGCAAGAACGCCTGTCATGATAATAACGGAAAGCGTTGCTTCATCAACAAAGAATGAGGAAAGCAACAACGAACACGCCGAAATTGCGGAAACGCCGCAGGAAAGTCCGTCAAGACCGTCAATAAGATTTGTGGCATTGATAAGAAAAACAATCCAGAACACCGTTATGGGAATTGCAAGTTTGCCAAAATCTATATAATGTCCAAAAGGAGTAATGTGGTTAATAACATTGCCGGAGCAAGCCGCAATTGATGCCGCAACAATCTGAAGTGCAAGCTTCACAAAAGCATTAAGCGAAAGCACATCGTCAAAAATTCCGATTACAATAAGGAGTGCAGCACCTGCAAGCATCCCTGCAAAAGGGACAGTTATATCGCAAAACACAAGGCTTGCAACCACAAAGCCGACAAAAATGGCAAGACCTCCCATTCTTGGAATGGGTTCTTTATGCATACGTCTTTTGTCCTTTGGAACATCAACCGCACCAAGTCTGAAAGCCAAAACTCTTGCAATAGGCGTTGTTGTGAATGTTATAAGAAACGCACACAGCATTGCCGCGAGCAAGGTCACTATGTCCTGAACTTGAAGATTCATTTCAAAGTCCTGTCCTTTCAATTTTATAAAAGCTAAAAAACGCTTATTTTACGCTGTAAAAGCCAACCTTTCTGTAAACCTTTGAAAGCATTTTGCGTGCAAGGTACTGTGCTTTTCCTGCGCCGTCCTTCATGATGGATTCAAGGTATGCCTTATCAGAAACAAGCTCTGCATATCTTGCTCTGACGGGTGCAAGTCCGTCTGCGCACACCTCTCCCACTGCTGCCTTGAAGTCACCGTAGCCCTTACCCTCAAATTCACGCTCAATTTCCTCAAAGGTTTTGCCTGTGAAAGAGGAATAAATAGTCATAAGGTTGTTGATTCCGTCCTTGCCCTCTGCATAGCGCACCTCGGCATCCGAATCGGTTACTGCGCGCTTGATCTTCTTTATGGTTTCATCCTTTGTTTCAATGATTGCAACATAAGAATTGGGATTGGGGTCAGACTTGCTCATCTTTTTGGTAGGCTCAGTAAGAGAGTTTATTTTCATACCCGTTTTTGCAATATAAGGTTCAGGAACAACAAATGTGTCGCCATAAACGCCATTGAAGCGCTGCGCAATATCACGGGCAAGCTCAAGGTGCTGCTTCTGGTCAATACCAACGGGAACAACATGAGTTCCGTAAAGAAGAATGTCTGCCGCCATGAGAACGGGATAAGTAAAAAGACCTGCGTTTACGTTATCGGCGTGCTTCTGAGACTTATCCTTGAACTGTGTCATTCTTGAAAGCTCGCCGAACATTGTGTTACAGCCAAGCACCCATGAAAGCTCTGCATGAGCAGGAACATGGCTCTGCACAAACATTATGCTCTTTTCGGGGTCAATTCCGCAAGCCGTATAAAGTGCAAGTCCCTCAAGAGTTCTTCTGCGAAGCTCTGCAGGATTCTGACGGACAGTTATTGCATGGAGGTCAACCACGCAATAAAGACAATTATAGTCCTCCTGAAGTCCAACCCAGTTTTTGATCGCACCAAGGTAATTACCAAGCGTAAGAATACCGCTTGGCTGAACTCCGGAGAAAATTATCTTTTTCTGTTCGGGTTTTGTTTCGTTATTCTGTTCGGTTACAACATTTTCTGCCATGGTAAAAATCCTTTCAACAAAATGTGAAGCTTAACATTCAATTATTTAACGTGTTTTTTAAGCACTTCTCCAAGAATTGCAACACCTTTCACAATCTGCTCGTCTGTGGGAGTTGAATAATTCATTCTGAAGGAGTGGCTGGTCATGCTTGTATCGGGAAGGAAGGTTGCGCCGGGAACAACAGCAACGTCATTTGCAACAGTATCCTTGATGAATGCAGTCGGGTCAACATAATCGGGAAGCGTAACCCACAGGAAAAGACCACCCTCGGGTCTTGTATATTTTACCTGTTCGGGGAAGCATTTATCCATTTCGGAAAGCATAAGCGAAGCCTTTTCACGATAAATCTTTCTGATAGAAGCGATGTGTTCATCAAGGTCATATTTTTCAATAAACTTTGAGCAAAGCATCTGGAAAAAGAGGTTGGTATGCACGTCATTTGTCTGCTTAACAACGACAATTTTCGAGATAAGTTCATTATGACCGCAAAGGAATCCAACTCTCATGCCGGCAGAAAGAATCTTTGAGAAAGAGCTGCAATACACAACAATGCCCTCGTCGTCCATGCTCTTGATAGTGGGTATATCCTCTCCTGCAAAGCGAAGCTCGCCATAGGGGTTGTCTTCAAGAATAACAACGCCGTATTTTTTCGCAAGAGCAAGCACAGCTTTTCTCTTTTCGAGGCTCATTGTGATACCAAGAGGATTGTGGAAAGTGGGAATTGTATAAATTAGCTTTGCGTTGGCATTTTCCTTGAGAGCCTTTTCAAGGCTTTCGATATTCATGCCGTCGTCATCAACATCAACTCCAACAAGCTTTGCGCCCGTGGAACGGAAAGCGTTAAGCGCACCGATGAAGCTCGGATTCTCGCAGATAACAACATCGCCCTCATTACAAAGCACCTTACAGGTTAAGTCAATACCCTGCTGACCGCCTGTAACGATAATAGTTTCATCAAAATCTTTGCCGATTCCGAACTTTTCCGCCATTCTCGCCTTGACCTGCTCACGAAGCGGCATATAGCCCTCGGTGATACCATACTGAAGTGCAAAAGATGCTTCATTTTCAAAGATTTCGTCAGCGAGCTTATGCAGTTTTTCCACCGGGAAAGACTGTGCGCTTGGGTTACCTGCGGCGAAAGAAATGACATTGGGGTTGGTAAGTGATTTGAAAATCTCTCTTATGGCAGATGGTTTAAGGCCTGCCACCTTATCAGAAAATTTAAACATTTTTATGCTGTCTGAAATACAAATTCTAAACGAATTTGATTTCAGACCCTCCTTTCTTTGAAACCACTGTTCAAGTGGTATACATTCCTATGATTCTATCTTGCGTAAAAATCTTTATCAAGTGATGGTCATGCAAGAGTGCATAACTATACTTTTATATTGTACCACATTTGACAGCAAATGTCAAGGGTAAAGGCGAAAAATCCCTCAATTTCACACAAATATCAAAAAAGCACCGTGAAATTTTGCCGTCACGGTGCTTTTGATAGACACAAATGTGTTATCTGAAACTATTTTTACTTTGCAAAATAGAACGTATTTCCGCCCATATCCTTAACATTCTGAGAGAAAGCATTCTTTATAAAGCCGTTATACTTGATCTTTCCTTTTGCAAAACTGCCGAAGCTTGCATCCTTGTGCTGGATAAACATATTATCCGAGAACTCAGCCACTTCGTCACCGCCTGCGGTGAACTTGAAGATGTCATAAGTGGAGCTGTCAAACACGTTGCCCTTGATAATGAAGTTTGCTGTGTCAACGATTGTTCCGGAGCGGATGTGTGCAGGGCACTCCTTGTTGGGACGGGTCTTACCGAAGCCTTCACCTGCAAAGCGGCAGATGTTGTTTGTGTAGAAGATATTTACAAGGTATCTTGTTGTACCCTCTCTTCCACGGCAGAAATGCTCGATGGAGTAAACGTTTCTGAGGATAACGTTGTTATCGTAAGTTACGTTCTTCATGATGAAATCGCCGGCTGAGGTGTGGGACACCTGATGGGTTACGCCTGCATCATAGACTTCATCGATGTAGCAGTTGCGTACTGTATAATTGGATGCACCGCCGTAAATTTCAACTGCGTTACCAAATCTTACGCCATCGTCGTTGAAACTCTGCATTGCACCGCCTATCCACCAGAACTCACAGTTCTGGACTGTAAGTCCGTCGCAAGTACCTGCACCGATGCCGTGGCTTCCACCGTATGCAATCTTGAGGTTATCAAAGAGCTGGTTGCTTCCTGCGGAGATTACGTTTGTACGTCTGTTGAACTCGATGTTGGTAAATCTCTGTGCAGGGTTGCCCTTGTCGGAGTAAAGGTAAACATAGCCGTAGCCTTCCTTTGCTTCAACATCTGCAGCTCCCATATCGTGGAAGAATTCAAGGTCGTTTTTGAGGTCCTTATAGCCTGTAAATGCACCGCTCATCTTAAGAGCCATCTTCTGGGAATAAAGTCCGTGCTCACCATTATTGAATACAAGCTGACCAACATCCTGCTTGATGGGTGTGCTGTACTTCCATACATTCTTTACTTCTGTCTCTGTCCATGAGCCTTCCTTTGCACCGTCGAAGGGTGAGCCGTAGAAGGTAGGCTTTTCAAGGCTGATGTCGCCGTAGGCGGTATATGTTACGCCGCTAACCGCTTTATAGCTTACATTTCTCCAGAGGTCGCCTCTCTTGAAGCGTACAACGTCGCCCTTTACAAGATTGGATGTGCTGAGCTTTGCCAGGGTCTTCCATGCGGTTTCGGGGGTCTTACCGTCATTGGAATCGTCGCCTGTGGAGCTTGAAACGTAGTATGTCTTGCCGTTTCCGTAAGGAACAATCGTTTCGTATGTCTTGTCCGCCTTGATTTCGGCAATTCTTGTTTCTGTTCTCTTGTTAAGCTCTGCGAGGACCTCGTCGGGAATAACCACAACGTCACCGCCCTCAACGGAGTTAGGATCAATCACGTTTGCTGTACCTGCGTCAAAGTCAATTTCAAGGAGAAGTCCTGCAGGACCCTGGAACTTATATGTTCCGTCATCCGCAAGTCCCGCAATCTTCTTGCCGTCGTCAGCTGTAGCCTTGACTACGATGTAATCGGACTTCTGCTCAACAATTTCAACCTTACCTGCACCCTTTGCGTTAAATGCATAATCTGCATTTTCATCGGAGGGAGTTGCAGGGCTTTCCATATTTACATGACCAACAAGTCTCTTACCGCGGATTTCGCAATATGTTGCGCTCTTTCCTGCACTTGCTCCCACAACCTGTGCAGGAGCTTCAACGATAACAGCAGTACCGCTTGAGTGAACGGGTTTCTTTTCGCCGCCCTTACCGGTCGCTGTAACAAGCGCCCATGAGCCGCCTCTTATGAGAACATTTCCGTATGCTTCTTCAACGCCCTCTTTGATGTAGTTTGTTGTAGCACCGAGGTCATATGCCGCACCACCGTAAACATTGAGGAAGGATGCGGATTCGTCCTTTACGCAAACAACGTCCTTGCCGAGAATTGTCTTGTTGTTATCGCAGAAAATTGATGCATTTGTACCTGTGGTATGGAATGTAATATTGTCAATATAGGTTGTGCTGCCCTTTGCGATGATGTTCTTCCATGTCGGAACAATGATCTCTGCCTTGTTTACTTCACGGTAGTCAACGCCGTTGTAAACGGAAGTAAGCATAACGGGATGTCCCGGCACGCCGAATCTGTAGTTTGCTCCCCAAGTAAGAGGACCGCAAACAACGATTGTACCACCCTTTTCTGCTAGAGCATTGTTGATTTCGTTGATTGTAACGGGAGTATTTGAAGTTTTACCGTCGTTGTCCTTGCTGCCCTTGTCGCTGACATACACAACAGCACCCTCAACCTTATACTCTACATTACCTGTACCTGTAAGGTCAATTTCCTCTGCAGGCTTGTCAACGCCGCCTGCTGCTGTGATAATCTGATAGTATGCCCAGTGTGTCTCTTCCATATCGGTAAATGTAAGAACAAGATTCTTATTTACAATGGGAGCGATATCCGCAACATCAAATACAGAGTTTATAACCTTGACAACCTCTGCTCTTGTGATTGTCTTTTCAGGCTTGAATGTACCGTCTGTATAACCGTTTACAAGTCCGTTTGTTGCGGCAACCTGGATTTCGTTATAATACTTGTAATCCTTTGCAACGTCAGAAAATTCAATCTCTTTTCCACCGAGGGAGAGCTTGCCTGCACGGTTGATGAGGGATACAAACTCGGCTCTTGTGATAGCACGGTCTGCATTGAAATTGTCAAAGCTATCAAAGAAGTTATACTCACCAAGGTATGCAACATTGCTGAAATACCACTTGTCGGAGGTAAGCCCCGGAAGTGAGGTTTCGGTTGTTTCCTTTGCTTTGTCTTCCCTGCCCATAAGGCGAACGATGATAGTGGAAGCCTCAGCGATTGTGATATTCTTGGAGGGTTTGAATGTGCCGTCTGTGTAACCTGTCATGTACTTTCCGGGGAAGCCCAGGGGGAAGTAAGGACGGCTGAACTCCTTTTCGGCATTTGCGTTTACGTCGGACTCAACAAACTTGATATTTGCGTTAAGGTTTTCAAGCTTTGTTTTTCCGTTTGCAACAACCTTGCCGTCAATTTCTGCGCCATAGCCTTTATCTGCAAAAACGTACACTGTGCCGTACTCGTCCATGGGAATGATATATCCCTGCTTGCCTGTTACGGTGACTGTATTGTCAACAGTTTCCTCACACTCAAAGCCATTGTACTTGATAAGCATTTTCTTGCCTGTAATGACAGACTTTTCGATACCTGCAATGTAGGGAGTATTTCCGTTTGTGCTTGTGAAATCGGAAGAAAGACCCATCATTGCATCTGTTGTATCACGGGGTTTATCTGTACTGCCCTTGCCGGATGCCTTTACATGACCCCAGTCACCGTCAAGAATTGTGACAGAAGCGGTGGCAGGGAAGTTTTTACAAGCTGAAAGGTCACGGGCAGAGCCACCGTAAATATTGAGGTATGCACCCTCCATGTCCTGATTAACAACAACACCGTAGCCCATAACAAGCGGATAGTGGTCGCAATAAATGGAGCTTGCCCTTTCCTTTACGTCAAAGGCAATATCCTCAAAAACGATGGCATTTTTGAGAACGATGTGTCTGTTATAGATAGCAAATCTTATGCAGGCACTATTTGTTTCCGCATAGTCAACTCCATCGTAGAGCGACGTGATTTTCACAACCACATCTGCCTTGCCGTTTCCGAGGTTGCTGTTTGCGGTAATATCAACGGGACCAACCACAACAACTGTACCGCCGCCTGCTTCTGCAACCTTGTTTACAGCTGTATAAATGCTACTTTCAGGGTTATCGGGTGTGCCGCCCATGCCGGTGGTTCCTTTTTCACCGTCTACAAAAATCACGGTTGACCCGGTAATTGCAGAAATTGCCGATGAGGCAGGAGCTACGAACGCCATAGTGCCAATGCACATGAGCACAGCCATTGTCAGAGCAATAATTCTGTTTTTTCTCATAGTTTTCTTCCTTTCTTACTTCACGCATCTTTTGCGCACTATTTATGGCTGCACCAAAGCCACCGCCTAAAATTTTCGTCAAAATACCAAAAATAGCTTTGAGGCAGATTTTCCATGTGTATATTTTACACTAAAAAGATATTCTTGTCAATAGGAATCTCGGCAAAAAAATTGCATATTTCAATAGATTTTTCCGTAAAATTTGCATTTTTCATAATCTTTTGGCTTGAGTGTAGAAAAATATTGCGTTTTTTTGTGCATTTCGCCGAAAAGGAAATTGACTTCAATCAATAACAAACTGTTTTGACAAAAAAAGAACGCCGACCTAGGGATCGGCGAAAGCTTTTGCTACGAAAGAGCATCTTCAACACTTTTTGCTGTTTCGGACGCAGTTTTTACTGTTGCATCCCAAATAAGATTGACGTCTCCATCGAAAACCACAAGTAAAACAAGGCATATCTGAACGGCAATTATAAAAGGAATCCCAAGAACAAAGCTTATGTGCTTTGTTTTGTGGCGGAAAGCGTACATACCGATAATCATGCCAACCGAGCCGCCAAAAAAGGACAGAACAAAAAAGTCACGTTCGGGAACTCTTTGCCTTTCCTTTATCGCCATGAGCTTATCATGTCTGCAAAGGAAAAACACATATATGTTGATCAGCGCAAGGTAAACCCATATTGTTCCCCAAAGCGGCGCAGACTTAAAATAGTCGGCAACTGGCGCAACAAATGAGAGAAATTCTTCAAGCATTTTCTCCTCCTCATATGCCTCGGATAATGTCGCCGGGGTGAAGCTCAAAGGGGGCGGCAATTGTATAGAGCATTTTGGGGTGCGGTGCACTTTCAATACTGTTTCCGTCGGTGTCCCTCAAATCGCAGAGTCTAATTTCCTCAAAGCTTTTTCCGGGAGAAATAACCTGTGCCTTTTCGCCCTCCACAACCTTGTTACGCTGAACAAGAGTCGCTCTTTTTGTTTCAGGATCATAGCTCTCAACCGTGGCAAGAAACGCCTTATCTCTTATGTAACCGCCCTCTCCCCATATCTGTGCATTGTCAAGAGGAGAAGTGTAAAAATATCCCGTACAATATCCCCTATGGCTCACACCCTCAACCTCATTCAAGGATTTGGGGTTGAATTTATATCCGTCGGGATCAGCAAGATACGCCGAAAGCTCGTTTTTATAAGCGTTTGCCGTAACTGCAGTGTAGTATGCGCTTTTCACCCTGCCCTCAATCTTAAAGCTGTTGATTCCGGCTTTTACAAGGTCGGGAATATGCTCAATCATGCACATATCGTTCGAGCTGAACATAAACGTTCCCTGCTCATTCTGTACGGCTTCAAAATTGCGTTCAGGCTTGCCTGTTTCGTGAATAAGAGCGTGAATTTCGCCTTGCGGATTATCGGATTCTTTTGCAAAATCACCTGTCTGCACAGCGTTGTATTCCCAACGACACGGTTGAGCGCAAGCTCCCCTGTTGGCATCTCTGCCAATAAAATAATTGGAAAGCAAACATCTTCCCGAATGTGACACACACATTGCACCGTGAACAAAAGCTTCCAGCTCAAGCTCAGCGGGTATATTATCCCTTATTTCTTTAATCTCCTCAAGGGAAAGCTCCCTTGCAAGCACAATTCTTGTTGCACCAAGCTCATGCCATGCACGACAGGCAGCGGCATTGAGGGTATTAGCCTGCGTTGAAACATGAAGGTCAATATCCGGCGCATATTTTTTCGCAAGACTGAACACGCCTATATCCGAAATAATCAACGCATCTGGACGGATTGAGTTAAGATATGTAAGGTAATCCGGAAGCTGTGCCTCCTCGTGAGGACGAGGCATCACATTAACGGTTATATAAACCTTAACACCCCTTTTGTGAGCATATTCAATCGCTTCTGCAAGCTCCTCATCGGAGAAATTGTCCGACGCCGTTCTCATTCCAAAGCTTTTTCCGGCAAGGTAAACCGCATCTGCACCGTAAAGAATGGCAAATTTCATCTTTTCAAAATTTCCGGCAGGTGCAAGTATTTCGGGTCTTATCATTTTTAAACATTCCTTTCAATTTACCGCCAAAGTTAAAGTGACCACGCCTCAAACCCTGTCAAAGGGAGCCTTTCGAGAAAAGCCCCCTTTGGAATCCCGGTATTCACTTTTTCAAATCAAAAGCCTGTTTTTGAAAGGCTTCGGGAAATGCGAAATAGGGAACTTCGGCTTTTTAAGACGTAATTATATTCCGTTATCAGCTCTCATAGCCTTCTTCGGCTTCTTTCTTGTTTTTAAGATGCTCGTCATAGTTAACGGCAAACAACGATGAACCGTCCGCTTTTGCAACGAAATACTTAAAGTCGGTGTCCTCAGGATAAAGTGCCGCAATAATGGCATTAAGACCGGGATTTGCAATAGGTCCGGGAGGAAGTCCACGATTGATGTAGGTGTTATAAGGATGCTCGATTGCCGTGTCAGAATCAAGTATCCTTGCCTTTCTCTCGTTGTACATTATCTGATAAATGTACTGAACCGTTGCGCAGGATTCAAGCTTGGGAGGATTTCCGCTTGTAATTCTGTTGTGGAAAACAGACGAAATAATAAGCTGCTCAGCAGGAAGCTTTGCTTCCTTTTCTATTAGAGCGGCAAGATTTATAATCTCATCAACCGACATATCAAGGGCGGCTGCTCTGTCGAAATAGGAGGTATCAAACTTTTTATCAAAGTTTGTAAGCAGCTTGTCTATTACCGAAACTGCGCTTTCATCATTATAAAACTCATAGGTATCAGGGAAAAGGTATCCGTCAAGCCTGTATGTTCTTGCATCGTCAAGTCCCTCTTCCTCAAGAGCATGAACAAACTCATAGTCATAATCATAGTTGTTTATTGCATCAACAAATTCTTCCTTTGTTGCTTCAAGACCTTTGCTGATAAACAACTCTATTATTTCATCCGTTGTGTACCCTTCAGGAATTGTGATTCTTATAATTTCACGGAATTTTTTAACATGTGTAATCTCATCAAGAAGCTTGTCATATGACATTTCGTTGTTAAGCAGATAATCGCCTGGAATGTAGACAAATTCCGAATCACTCTTTAAATAATCAAGAAATCCGCCCGCATAGGACAAAACCTTGTTAAGAAGCGTAACAAAAGTGCTTTCACTTGCTTCAACCGTTTCAGCTCCGCTGTTTTCTTCCTCTTGCGCTTTCTTATCCTTAAAGTCCTTGAAGCGAGCATAATACTCAAATGTCACAGGCGAACCAATGATGCCCTCATCTTCAAGAAGGTTTGCAATTTCCGTTATGCTTGCGCCCTCGGGAATATTAACCTTTTCTTCGTGAAGCTCACCCTTTGAAAAGGCAAATATATCATTTCCCGCCACAATTATTCCATATGAAATGTACAACGAAACCACAATAACAACCGCAATATAAATGACCATTCTGAGCACACCCATAAAAGCTGTATCTCTGAAACGGGTTTTATACTCTGATTCATCAAGCACCATAAGGTCATCACCCGTATCAAGAAGCTCACTGTCCGGATTTTTGTCAGAAGTGTCTTCCGTTTGTGTCTGGTCATCCTGCGCCAAAACTTTTTCGGGCACAATTATCTGTGACTGTGCGCTCTTTGCGTTTGCCGCAGCTGCAGCAACGGATTCCGCCGCCTTATCGGTGGTCACAAGCTTTTTTCCGCTTTTCTCGGATTCCCTGATGCTTTCCTCAAGACTTGGCTGAATCTCACCGCCATTTATAAATGGGTGGCTGAAGCCGGTCGGTTCACTTTTCGTCGGTTTCATTTCTTTGTCAGATGTGTCTGAAATCGGCTGCTGTGCAACCTGCTTTGGAACTTCCGTTTGTGGCTGTTGCGTAGCAGGTTTAACAGGCTGTTGCTCAACAGGCTTTGCAGGCTGTTGCACCGCAGGCTTTACAGGCTGTTGTGCCGCAGGTTTTACAGGTTGTTGTACAACAGGCTTTACAGGTTGTTGTACAACAGGCTTTACAGGCTGTTGTGCCGCAGGTTTTACAGGTTGTTGTGCCGCAGGTTTTGCAGGCTGTTGTGCCGCAGGCTTTACAGGCTGTTGTGCCGCAGGCTTTGCAGGCTGTTGTGCCGCAGGCTTTGCAGG
>JAZQKV010000007.1:0-58125 GCA_045542335.1 Eubacteriales bacterium | reverse complement strand
CAGTCTTATCGTATTCAGCTGTATAGGTTGCATCTGCTGTTACTTCTGCAATTTCAGGTGTCCAACCCTTGAATGTGTATGTATACTGTGCGTCTGCTGCCTTATCTGTGCTTCCTGTGAAAGCAGGTGTTGCACCGTATTCATACTCTTCTTCGGTTTCCTTGCCGTCTACAACCCATGTGATTGTGTACTTATTGATTTCAAACTTTGCAGTAACTGTTACATCTTCTGCAGGCATTGTTGTGGGAACAGTCTTATCCCAACCTGTGAATGTGTAACCTGTCTTTTCAGGATCAGCAGGAGCTTCTACATTCTGTTCAAAGTAGTAAGATGTGGATGTTTCAGCACCGTCAATAACTGTCTTGAAGGTGTACTGATTTCTCTCATAGTAAACCTTAAGAACTGTAGAGCCGTCAGCTTTCACTGTGCCTTCAAGCACTGATGTATCAGCAACTGTGAAGCCTGTCTTGGTTTCGGGAGTTACAGTAACAGTATCACCTGTTATTGCAGTCTTTGTATCTGTTACAGGGGTGCCATACTGTCCGTCTGTACCCATTGTGTAGGTTTCAACGGTATAGTTTACCTGACCCTCTGCCCACTTTGCGGTAAGAGTCTTGTCGCCTGTGGTTTCGCCCTTTACATATACAAACTTTTCTGTTGCCTCACCCTCATACCAGCCTTCAAAAGCATAGCCTGTCTTTGTAGGTGTGGGAAGAGTTACGTCTGTTACAACAGTGTATTTGATTGATGTAGGATCAACATTTGCGCCGTCACCGGGAACAAGATTGATTGTGTATTCTTCAATTGTCCACTTTGCTGTAATTGTAACGTTTTCAGCAGGCATTGTTGCAGGGATTTCCTTATCCCAACCTGCGAATGTGTAACCAAGCTTTGTGGGAGCTGCAGGAGCTGTTACATCTGTACCGTAATCCTGCTTGATAGGCTCAATCGCAGAACCGCCGTCAGTATCAAATGTGATTGTGTACTGGTTGATTGTCCACTGTGCTGTGATTGTGATGTTTTCAGCAGGCATTGTTTCGGGAATTTCAACATCCCAACCTGTGAATTTATAACCTGTCTTTGTAGGATCTGCAGGAGCTGTTACAGCCGCTTCATAATAGTACTTTTCTGTTTCAGAAACGCCGTCAACAACTACAGTAAAGTCATACTGGTTTCTGATGTAGTAAACCTTGAGAACTGCCTTTCCGTCAGCAGTTGCTGTGCCGGAAGTTACAGAACTCTCTGTATCAACTGTAAAGCCTGTCTTATCTGCGGGAGTTACGGAAATAGCAGAATCTGCATCAGCCTGCTTTGTTTCCTTTGTAGGTTCGCCGTAAGCACCTGTTTTATCCATTATGTAGGTTTCAACGGTGTAATCTACGGGAGCTGCCATCCACTTTGCAGTAAGAGTCTTGTCGCCTATGGTCTCGCCCTTTACATATGCAAATTCGTTTGCGCCCTCGTACCAACCACTAAAGGTATAGCCTGTCTTTGTAGGTGTGGGGAGAGTTACTGTGTCGGATTCAACTGTATATGTAACCTTTTCAGGATCAACATTTGCATCGGCGCCAGCGTCAAGAGTGATTTCGTAGGTAACAATTTCCCATGTAGCCTCGTATGTTACATCCTTTGCAGGAACTGTTGCATCAACTGCAGGATTCCATGCCTTGAATGTGTAACCTGTCTTTTCGGGATCAGCAGGAGCAACGATTGCTGCACCGAAATCAAGTGTTTCTTCCTTGAGAACCTTTTCGCCGTCAACAAACTTTACAGTATACTTGTTGATAGTATATTCAGCCTTGTATGTTGCATTTGCAACGACCTTTTCACCAACAACAGCATCTGCAGTTGTAAGCACCCACTTACCTGTGTAGCCTTCCTTTGCAGGAACTTCAGGGAAGTCAAGAGTTGCAACTTCAGTACCGTATGCAACGTCAGCTATCTTTTTCGCAGGATCATACTCAGCACCGTTTTCGTCAACGAAGTTGACTGTAAACTTCTTGATTGTAATACCGGAAACTGTGATCTCAGTTGCTTCAGCGGGCATTGTGAATGCGGCACCGGGAGTGATTGTGTATTCACCCTCATAGCCCTCTTCGAGTTCAACTTCAACGGTAACATTTGCACCGTATTCAACTTCTGCACCGGACTCAACTTCATCGCCGCCAACCTTAACGGTCAAGGTGTAGCCGTCGCCGTCGACGTCTGTAAATGTGAGCTCGTACTTGTTTACATCGAACTTTGCGGTAAGCTCAATATCCTTTGCAGGCATTGTGCTTTCATCGGTGTACTCATTGCCGTCAGCATCAAACCAACCTGCGAATGTATGACCGTCCTTTGAGGGGGGAGGCTCTGGAAGTGTAATTGTTGCACCGTAGTCAAAAACTTCATCTTCGGTTGTTGTGCCGTCGTTCCATGTAATGGTATATTCGTTTGCTGTCTCTGTAAATACAGGATAGAACTTGATGCCTTCGCCTGTAACCTTGCCAAGGTCAGCAAGTGCTTCTTCTGCATCAGCTTCTGTTGCCCAACCTGCGAATGTGTATGTATATTCAGGGGTTGCAGCCTTTGTGGGCTTATCTTCTTCAGTTGCAGGATCTGTAATTACAGCATCGTATTCCAAAGATACAGTTTCAAATACTGTTTCGTTGTCGCCGTTATAGAACACAACGTCATACTTTCTTGTTTCTGTTGTGTAAACAGCTTTAAGAGTTGCATCTTCGGTAACAACGTATGCGTCAAGGTCAACCTTGGTGCCTTTTTCATCTTCCCAGTGGGAGAATGTGTACACTTCTGTGTTTGTGCTTGCCTTTGTGGGAGTTTCGCCTGTGTACTCAACACCCTCTGTGCCATAGACAATAGGTTCTGTTACAGCAAGCTCTGTACCATCTTCATCAGCGAAAGTTACGGTGTACTTATTTACTGTCCACTCAAAATCTGTTGCATCAACATCGGAGGAAACAACATCAAGCTCGTCTGCCTTGTGAACGTAAACCTGCCACTTGTCGTTTGTGTAAGCTGTGTCATAACCGGAGAGTGCAAAAACATCAATGGGCTTATCTTCTGCAATAGAAAGCTCATCATATGTGACATTTTCACCGAGGGTAAATGTAATCGTTGCGATTTCAAGACCCGCTTCAGGAATCTCAACATATGGATTTTCTGTATTCTCGCCACCCTCTTCGGCTGCTTTTGCGATTACAGGATAATACTCAGCGGCAAGCTCGCCGTTTGCAGTATCGCCCTCATAGCCAAAAAGGACATACATTTTGTTGTCTGCAGAAACATCGGTACCGAGCTTGTGGCTCTTATATTCGAGTTCCGCAGGATCCCACTTAATACCAAACGCACCGGCATTAAGCTTAACGCCTGCACCGTTTGCAGTGAGTGTTACAACAACTGTGTTGTCTGCACCGGGTTCTACAGAGTAAAGGTATTCAACACCGCTTGCCTCTGCTGATGCAGAAAATACCACGGAGGGTATAATCATAAGCAGAGAAAGGAGTAATGCCAATACTCTTCTTGTCATAGTGTGATTTCGCATAAATGCAAAACCTCCTCTTAAAAATTTTTTCATAACAGGCATTTTCCTCAAATTTGCCTACTACGTCACCAAATATTGTACCCCTTATTTATTTCGTTTTTTTATTCAAATTGTAAACGATTGTGTCCACAAAACAAAGTTTGGCACTTTTGCATACAAAAACAGCCAATTTTGCCTTGAACAGCCCATCATTTTTGGTTATTTTTTCAGCGTTGAAAAAATGTTGTTTTTGAGCACAGCAATTGTGTCCATATTTTCGATAATTTTCGTCTATCAGAGGCTCAAATCGGATTATAACTTCGGCAGAGAGTAACGTCCTAACCCGAAGCGACAGAGCATCGCTACCCACATTTGAAAGATAAAAAAGATGATAGCAGGTAATATGTTGTGACAGACGAAAAACAAAAAGCCTCAAAAACTAATACAAAAAAACAGAGGTGGTTCATGACCACCTCTGAACTGATATTTTTTGCTGTCATTCATGCGCCTCGTAACGCTTGCCGACATTCATGAAAATAATTGCCCCGACGACAAGCAGAACTCCTGTCACCTTGAAAGCAATTGCTTCTGTGCTCTTAAAGAAGAAAACATCAATGAGTGCTGCAACAACCGGCTCAACCGTTGCTATAATCGCTGCCTTTGACGGCGCAAGTCCAACAAGACCCATATTATATAATAGGTAAGGAATTGCCGAGGAAACAACGCCAAGACCAATTGCCCAAAGCACCGTTCCGGTCTGTGCGACCTGCGAAACCGTGTTGACGGGATTTGCAATAACAAAAGAGGAAAGCGAAGCAAACACAAAGATATAAAACGCAGTTGTCAGCGGAGAATAATTCTCCATAAGACTTTTGGAAATCATGGTGTAAAGCGCATAGCAGAATCCGGAAACAAGTCCGCACAAGATTCCCACCCAGGAAAAGCTCGCCGCAGTTTCTGTCATTGACACGCAGATGCAGCCAACAAACGTAAGCACAAGGCACACGCCTTTTTTAACCGTCAGCTTCTCCTTATAAACAAGCATCGACATAATCATGACGAAAATCGGCGCAGTATAAAGCAACACCGCCGCCGTTGCCATACCCGAAAGCTTTATGGAATAAAAATAGCAGGAATTATTTACAGTGAGGCTAAGCACTCCGCATATTGCAAAAATCGGCAGGTGCTTAAAATTCACCTTAAACCCTCCCCTGTTTGTCAGAGCAAGGATAATCCCAAGAAAAAGTGCTGTCACGGTTGAACGTATTGACACACTGCTGAAAGTTCCCACGCCTGCCGCATCAAGAGTCTTTGTGAAAAGGCCAATCGTTCCCCAAAATATGCCGGAGGCTATTATGAGGGTGGCGTAGAGGGCTTGATTCTGCTTCATTATCGTTTAATTCTCCCTATGTTTGTTTCAAAAAGTTTCAGGCGACATAAACGCCGCCCGAAACATGACCTTATTATATTCTGTGTGAATGATTTTCAATAAGAGTGTGAAGCTTTTCCGTGGGATCCATAAGCTGGCTTATGGACTTGTTAATGTTAACCGCCTCAATGTAATAAGCAATATACTTGAGAACGTTAACCTCCTTGAACCACTCTCTTGAAGTTGTTTCTTCGGGGATGTAGCAGGAATTTGTGGCATAAACTCTGTCAAAGAGCTTGTCCTCATAATACTTGTCAAACTTTTCAAGACCGTTGCAGAAAAGTCCGAAGCTGAAAAAGCCGAAGATTCTCTTTGCGCCCTTTGCCTTGAGAATATCAATAATATGAAGGAAAGAATCACCGGAGGAAACAATGTCGTCAACAACAACAACGTCCTTGCCTGCAACATCTTCACCAAGATACTCATGGGCAACAATCGGGTTTCTTCCGTCAACTACAACACGATAGTCACGTCTCTTATAGAACATTCCAAGGGGTACACCAAGGTTTGTTGCATAATACATACCTCTTGTTATTGCGCCCTCGTCGAGAGAAATAATCATGAGATTTTCACGCTTGATGTTTTCCTCGCTGTGGATGAATTTCTTCATCATCTGATATGTTGGCATGAGGTTGTCAAAGCCGTTGAGGGGAATTGCGTTGCGCACTCTGTCGTCGTGTGCATCAAAAGTCATGATGTTTTCAACGCCCATGGAAACAAGCTCCTGGAGCATAAATGCGCAGTCAAGGGACTCACGGGCACTTCTTCTGTGCTGTCTGCCCTCATAAAGCATGGGCATAACAACTGTGATTCTTGCCGCCTTGCCGCTTATTGCCTGGATAACTCTCTTGAGATCCTGATAGTGGTCATCGGGGCTCATGGGCACGGCTCTGCCGAACATTTTGTATTCAACGCCATAGTTGAAGCAATCCGCAACAATAAACACGTCCTTGCCTCTGACGGAATCTCCGATAAGACCCTTGGCTTCACCTGTTCCGAATCTGGGGAAGGTTGCCTCGACAACATATTCGGGTTCTTCCTTTCTCCAATCGCCGATGTACTTGGCAATTTTTTCGAGCATTGCCTCGCAGCCTCTTGTTCCGATAATGGCAAGCGGTGCAAACGGTGTTTCTCTTGACAAATCCTGCATGATTGTGTTCCTTTCTTTTGACGGAAAAACTTTCCGCTTAGTGTTGGAATTTTTATGGTACAAAACTTTATCGGTGTCGGCATTTTCCGACAGCCTTTTTCGACAAAGTTCCACATACTTATTATACCAAAACCAACTTGCAATTGTCAATATACCTGTTTCACGTTTTTTGCAAATTATTCTTGAACAAATTTGTGCAAAGTGTGAGGTGAAGTTCACACTTTGTCGCAAACGTCAAAACGTAAAATGCAAAATGCGGAGTGTGCAAAAGTCACATTCCGCATTACTTCATTTTTTTAGTACAGCTCTTTTTACTGCGCACCCTCAAGGAAATAAAGTATACTCTCTTTTGGCGTGTCCTCATAAAGAGTGTAACGCCCGAGCATATATCCGCTTTGAGGAAGCCCCTTGACAAGAGTGGGCGTGTTATACTGCGTGGTAAACGTGAAATAAACACCACATTTATTAAGAACAGCCTGAGTCAGAATGTCCCCTTTACCATGTGGAAATGCAAGGGCAACAGGCTCAAAGCCAAGAGCTTTTTCCATTTTAGCGCAGTCCTCTTTTATGCGTGAAACATATTCTTTTTCCGTTTCACCGTCATGCTTGAGCATATCCGTGTAATACGGTGGCTGCTCCTCATAATTCTCATTCTGGTGCATATCAAATGAATGGCTTGCAACCTCAAACACACCGCTTTGAATAAGCATCTGATTGTCCTCAGCGGAAAGGTGCGGAATAATGGGGTGGGTCGTGTCCTTGTACACGGTTTTGCCAATCATTGCGCCAACCGTGAAAACAACCGCATTAAAGCCATACTTTTCAAGTATTGGCTTTGCCTTTTCAAGGTTGCTGAAATATCCGTCGTCAAAGGTGATAAGAACAGGCTTTTCGGGCAAATCCTCACCCTTGTAAATGTAGTTGTAAAGCTGTGTCAGCGTCACGCTTTCAAAGCCTGCCTCATTTATTATGGAAAGCTGTCTGTCAAAGGTTAATGGTGTCACAACAGAGGGCGAGGTCACATTTTCATCGACGTGATGATACAGCAAAACCGGAACTTTCTTTGTGTATGAGCTGTCGTCAAATTCAAGGTCGTAAAAGCCTTCAATGTGGCTCTCAAAATTTTCCACCGTCACAAAACTTCCGAAATCCTCCGGAATATATTTTTCTTCTGCTTTTCCGAAAATTCTTGCCGCCGCCATTTGACCCACATCGTTTCTGAAATGGGTTTCGTCGTAAAAGTATCTGGGGTCAAGGCTGACGCTGCTCACCGCAAAGTCCCAAAAGCCTCCGCTTGCCTCGGCAAGTGTCCTGTAAAACTCCGCAATATCCTGCTTTGAAAAATACAGAAAATAGTCATAATACACCGGCGCTGTCACAGTTATGAGGTTGACACCGTTTTGTTCGCAAAGCTCCCTTATAGCACGCACGCTTTCCGCATTTTGTCTGATATACGGCATGGTGTAAGTTGCCTTGGGATAATTTTTGAAAACGGGGTAGCTTTCACAATATGAATTTATGTCGGAAATAGGCTCTGCATCACGCTTGCGCTTATCGTATGCGCCTGTTCTGACATCAAAAACATCAAAGGGAAGGCTGAGATATTCGTCCTTTGAGAGAGAGGAAAGCTTGCTAAGGGAATACATGGGATTGGCGAAAAGGTGGCGTGCATAAAAGTTCACCGCAGGCTCTCCGCTTACCTTGTAGTGAAGTCCTCCGGTGAGACTTTTATCATCTGTGCCATAAGAAACAGCATTTCCGAGGTAAACATTGAGAACGATGTTTTCGACCGTGTGGTTTTCTATGAGATAACGCACAGTTTTTTCACAATCGGACATATCCGCGCCGTACATTATCATATTATAAAACTTTGCGTCAAGAGCCTTATCGAAAGCATCTGTCGGGAATGAGCTTGTTGATGAACAGCCTACAAGAAAGGAGTCATATTTATCGCCGGTGTTTGAAAGAAAAGCTGTTTTTGCAGAACGGGGATTGTTTGTCATGTTATATGAATACCAGTCAAAAACACCGTCGCCAAACACGCCGAAAGGGTCAACTGTAACGTTAAGCAACGCAATTACCGCCACAACCGCAATTGCCGCCGCAAGTGCCGTCACGCACCATTTTCTTCCACTCACACTCTGCACTCCTTTCTGTTTTCATTTTGCACTCGCAACAAGAGAAAGCTACACTTCCATGTTCAAGCTTCCGCTTTGCCTCTTGATTCCATGCAAAACGCATTATTCTGATTTTTCACTCAAAATTGTTTGTATATAAATTCGGGAGAAATATACCCTCCCCTGTAAAATCCGAGAAAAACAACAACGCAGATGCACGCCGTTATGTAAACAAACGAAACGAATGCGCCCTTGCGTTCAAGCCTTGTTGAAAGTCGCTCTCCCTTTTCCTCGATATACTCAAGAACAAGCAAAACGGCTGCGCAAACAAGCACAACTCCAACATCAAAAACTTCAAGTCCACATTCGAGGATGCGTTTTGAAAACACGCCCGAAAGGGAAAAATCCGTGACGGTTTTTGCCATCATGTCAAACGCCGCAAAGGCTCCGCTTGCCCTTGTTATGTAACGTCCGAAAAATACGATAAGAGCCGTTCTTGCCATGCAGAAAGCTATGTAAAATCTGTTTTTTGAATCTATTTTCAGCGCACTTTTTATTTTCACAAACAAAGGCTCGCAAAGGAGTGCTGCCGTTATGAGCACGCCGTTCCACAAACCAAACACAATGTATTTTGCGTTTGCGCCATGCCAGATTCCGATGACAAAGTAAATGAGAAACGTTGCAAGAGATGTGGGGAGGATCTTTCCTGCCCTGCCCTTGAACAGCCGTCTTGTAAGCTTGCCGAGTGCGCCAAAGGGTTTTGAAAGGGTGATTGGGTAGAAAAGATAGTCTTTCATCCATGCGCCAAGCGTCATATGCCAACGCCGCCAAAAATCCGTCAGCGAAACAGAAAACAGCGGACGTCTGAAGTTTTCCGCCATTTGGACTCCGAACAATCGGGCAACACCTCTCACAAGGTCAATTCCACCCGAGAAATCGCAGTAGAGCTGAATACAGTAAAACAAAACTCCCACGGCAATTTCTCCGCCGCTAAAATCAGCATACGAATCAATTATCGCCGCCGCAACAACGCTTGCCCTGTCTGCAACAACAAGCTTTTTGAAAAGTCCTGTAAAAATCCCTTTGAATCCCTCACGAAAGTTTTCAAAATCAAAGCTGTTTCCGGCATAAAGATATGTCGAAAGAGCATCGTAGCGACCAATCGGGCCTTGAATCATCTGCGGAAAGAATGAAACAAAAAGCACATACTTTACAAAATTCTTCTGCGGCTCATATTTTCCCCGGAACACGTCAATGACATATCCCGAAGCTTGAAAAATATAAAATGAAATTCCGAGGGGAAGCACAAAGTCAAAGCCTCCCACACCCACGGCACTCAGAATCGACGATGCATATTTCAGCACAAAAAGCAAGCCGAAATTTGCTGCAAGTGCCGCACCGCACACTATCTTTTTACGTCGCCGAAAATTTGCGGAGAGACTTTTTTTGTCATCTTTGGAAAGTGTTTTATATTCTTCATTAAGCTTTCCGAGCAAGAGTCCTGCAAGATAGGTTGTCACCGCCGTAAAGCAGATATATCCCAAAAGTCCTATGCCGCCCATAGCATAAAAGGCAAGGCTCATAACAGTCAGAACCGCAAATCTCGCCTTTTTGGGTACTGCATAATACAAAACAAGTCCAACAGCAACAAAAAGTGCAAAGCTCCATGTCACAGGTGACATTATTCTTTTTCCCCCAGAAGCTTCATAATAGCGTCAATTGAGTTGAAGTTTTCGGGCGTTATGTCCGTCACATCAATTTGTGCGCCATGACCCGAAACAAGCTCGCTTATAATTGCAACAAGGTCAAAAGAGTCAATGATACCATCGTCAACAAGAGCCTCTGATGCAAGGTCTGCCGCAGGGCATATTTCACTGATAATTTGTGTGAGTTGTTCCTTTGTAAGCATATTTTTTGTCCTTTCACAAACCACCACATGGGTGTGTATTAAATTCACTTTACGGACAATTCTCCGCAAAAATTATTTTCTCAAATAAACAAGCGAGCGCATGGCACTCTTTGCAAATCCCAATGATTCATAGAGGGCAATTGCCGCCGCATTTTCGTTTCCCGTCCAAACGCCGCACGACTTATCTGCATCAACTTCCCTTGAAAGAAACTCTGAAACAAGGCTCTTTGCGATGCCCATTCTGCGGAAGCTTCTGGCAACGGCAAGCTGACGGATTTCGCAGGCTTTTGAGCCGGCTGAAACCCTCAGAACACCTGCAACCTTGTCATCAAGCCTTGCAATATAGACACGCCCCGACAAAGCGTCGTCGCAAAACTCGGTGTATGACGGAACGCAACCTGAAACGCTGTCAAGCGCATTGCAGAGAATTTCATAAGCCTTTTGGCAGGTATCAGTCCCTGTGTCTGATTCCGCAAGCTTTAAGACAAGTGTCCCCTGACAAACCTTTTCGGCACAAAAAGCTGTTCCGCTGTTTTTTTCAAGACGTATGCGCACTGTGTATGGTTCAAAGCCGCTTTGCTCAAGCATTTGCTTTTGAAAAAGCTCACTTTCTGAAAGCTGTGCGGGATTCTTTGTGCAAAATTCAATGACACAAGGTTTTGTAACAGCTTCAAAGCATGGAATTTTACAAAGTGGAAATGCGTAATAATTCAGGCGCACGGCATGGGGAAATTCACGGGCAACAAAAAGTCCGTCCGGAGTTTTGCAAAGGCTCAATGTGCCGTCATTTATTGCCGCCGAAATCGCCGCATTTCCGATAAAGCAATTTGTCACAACTCCCCGCTTCATCATGTTCATGACAGCCGAGGAAAACACTTTTATGTCGGTGCATTTTTGCAGTTCAAAGCTTTCCATTTGCTTTTTGTTGAACCTCATTTCCTTTTATTTATTGCTATTTTTCAACGCTGAATACTCGTTTTTCAACCGCACTCTGTCAACCTTACCGCCGTTGGTGTAAGGCATTTTTTCGACAGGAACGTAAACGTTGGGAAGCATATATTTCGGAATACTTTCAAGAAGCCTTTGCGCAATTTTTTCCTTGCCGCAAAAGTCTTCAACCGGCTCAAAAACCGCAACAATGCGCCTTGCGATGTCGTCGTAAAAGCACACGGCGCACACAATCCCCTCAATTCCGTTGAGAGCACGCTCAATTTCGCCAAGCTCAATGCGATAGCCCATGTGCTTAATCTGACCGTCCTTGCGTGAACAAAACACAATGTTTCCATCGGAATCCTCTACACCGATGTCGCCGGTGCGGTATATTATATCTCGGTATGCTGTGGCCGCAGGATTCTGCACAAAAGCCACGGCGGTTTTTTCGGGGTCGTTATAATAGCCAAGTGCAAGACCGGTTCCACGGACACAAATTTCGCCCTGCTCGCCGCTACTTACTCTGTTAAGATTATCGTCAAGAAGCAAAACCTGTTTGTTATTACACGCCTTTCCAATCGGAACTGCTTCGTTGTCCTTAAAGTCCTTATTGACGATATAGCAAGTGCAATCGACGGTGACCTCTGTCGGACCATAGAGATTGACATACGTTACGTCAGGAAGATTTCTGCGCCATGCGTTGAGATTTTTGCCAAAGAGCGCTTCGCCGCCGAGCACAACTTTTTTAAGGTGTTTGGGGGTGCATTTTTCAAGTATACCAGATGCGGCAACGAGATTGAAAGCGGAGGTTGCCCAGGTCAGGGAGGTGACCTCTTTTTTATTGAGAAAATCCACAAGCAAGGCGGGAAACATAAACAGCTTTTTGGGAACGATGTGGTCAGTTGCTCCGTGTTTCAGAGTCAGATAAACGTCCTTGACAGAAAGGTCAAAGAAAAACGGAGCCTGATTTGCGAAAACATCGTCTGCACAAAAGCCGATTTCTTCGCTCATCCACTCGATGAAATCAATAACGCTCCTGTGGGAGATAACAATTCCCTTTGGAACACCTGTTGAGCCGGAGGTGTGAATAACATAAACGGGGTCAATATCGATAACGTTTTTTCGCACTTTTTCAAGGCGGTTTTCGTCAATTTCCAAATCCTGTTTGCTACGGTTGTGGTTGTATTGCAGAAGAACCGCATTTTTGTCTGACACGTTCTCCGCAAATTCTTTGTTATCCTCTCTGTAAACAATAAGTGAGGGGGCAAGATTCTCAATCAGAGCCTTTGCCCTTGCCACGGGCATATCAGCGTCAACCGGGGCATAAAAACAGCCTGCATAAAGCGTGCCCATAAAACACACAATGCAATCAACGCTTCTTGAGGCAACAACCGCCACAGGGGTGTTTATGCGTTTTTCGCCAAGGACTTTCAAGATTCTGCACCCAAGAGCCTTTGCCTGCAAAAGGAGTTCACCAAAGGTTATCTCACCGTTTTCGTCCGAAAACGCCACCTTGTCAGGTACTCTTTTTGCCGACATTTCAAGATAGCAAAGTACATTATTCAACACTTTCACGCACGCCCTTTCGCCGATACTTCCCCATGTTACAATTTAACATCTTATTATAACACAATGCGACGCTTTTGTCAACTGTTTTTTAGGGACATTCAACTATAAATTATCGTGTAAAAAAGAAAACACGGAATGTGAGCTTTACACATTCCGCACTTTTTCGTTTTCGTATTCATATTGAAAAATAGCTTTTCAAAAGAGAAGTAATATCCTTTTTTCCGCTTGCGCCGCAAATTCCGGCAAGGCGTTTCAACCTGTATTTAATGCCGTTTACCGACATGAAAAGCGTTTCGGCAATGTCCTCATAAGCCTTGTCCTTCACAATGAGAGAAAGGATTGCAAGGTCTGTGCTGTCGCAGGCATTAAACAGCCTTTCAAGAGTAAGCAGGGGAATAACCTCGCTGTCATCATAAAAATCGGTGATGTCATTGCCGCTTTGGGGTGAAATATCAACAGAGCAACCCGAAAAAGGAACTCCTCCTGTTGTGTCTCTCGGAATAATGCGACTTTTCATGCTGACATTTATGCAGGAAACTGTTGTGTTCTTTTTCAGGTGTCCGAAAACATCAACCGCTGTCTTTCCGCACTCATAAAAATCCATTGAAACAGAGGTCACAGACGGAGTGCACTGTGCGGCAAGGGTTGTGTCGGCAAAGCTCACAATATAAAGCTTATCAACAAGCGACGGAGCATCTGCTTTAAGCTGTTTTATAAGGGAAATTGCGGCATAATCGTTGGTGCAGATCACAGAGTCATAATTTTCAGCATCGTTCAAAAACTCGTTATAGCAGGCAACAAGATTGCCACGGTTGAGATAAGCTTTACCCTCGGACGAAAATGAGGACAGCTTTGCAAGGTCATTGACGGAAGTTGGATTTACGCCGTAAAGAGCAGTTCGTTTTTTTAAGCAATCGTTGCGGAGATATGAAAGGACGCTGTTCATGGCATGGCTTATATCTATGCACACGTTACTCACTTCAAGCCCAAGCGGAGTGTTTCCCACAAGCACAATATGTGCGCCGGTTTTGTTGCGCTTGCCAAGGATATAGTTGCTTATCCAATATGGATTTGTGGCGCAGACAGCAAGCATATCTCCGCTTTGGGGCGTGATTTTATCTTCATTGTCATTTGCAAAAACCACGTCTATGCGTTTCTTTTTCGCAGCTTCCGTTATTCCTCTTATTATTTCGGAGCACCAGGTGCTTTCTATATACTCCGGCTCACAGGCAATAAAAATTGACATTCTTATTCTCCTTTCCAAGGGGAATTTCGCTTCTGATGTAATTTCAGTATAAGCTGATTTTTTAGACAAATCAAGAGTGGGAATGTTAATAGTTTTACTTACGAAAACTTTTGTTTTTTGCGCAAATTGCTTCTGAACAAAGAATCAAACTAAAAAGCAAATTACATCAACCCAAATTGCAAAAGGTGCGCACGGCAACTGTACGCACCTTTTTCAACTTTTATCAAGCTTAAGTTTATTTCAACGTTTCCTCAATGCACCTGTAAGCATAGCATCTGAAATCGTATGGGTCAAGCTTTTGCGCTTCACGCATTGCCGCCTCGGCACTGTCATAATTGCCAAGTCCGAGCAGAGCATATGCCTTGAGAATGTTTCCGTTTACAAGATTTGTCTTGACAATATCATTTTCAAATGGCATGGGTGAGGGAGAGCCAACGCCGTAATAGCTACGCCTGTCACAGTTGTCAATACTGTTTTGCGCTGATTCAAGCATCTCGTCAAGCACTTTTTTTGCCTCGGAAAAACGTGAAAGCTTTCTCAAAGCAAGTGCTCTGAAAAGGGAAATCTCCGAAACCGCCGCTTTGTATACTGCCGCACTTTCAAAATACTCAGTTTTTCCCGTAAGTATGCCGAGGTAATAGTAAATATGTGCCTCCTGGTTGAAGAACGTCTTTGCCTCACCATAGGATTTCGGCATATTTATGCCGTTAAGATACGCCTTCTCTGCCATCTCCTTATCACCACTCTTTGCAAGCTCGTTGCCATAAAGAACGTGCATCCAGGCGTGTTGCTTTGTCAGCTTGCCCTCTCCGCCCTCATAAATGTGAAAACGTTTTGCCGCCGCCATTTCAATTGCCTCGCTGTAATTGCCAAGCATACATTTAAGGGTCAGCTTATCAAGGTAGCAATCATCTCGCTTTGCTGTAAGCTCCGGATACTTTTCATAGACTTCAAGCCTGTGTTCAGGCGAATAATTCATGTTCTTGAGCAATTGCTGATATTCCATAATAAGCCTTGGCTCGTCAACAATAAATTCAAGCGCCTTTTCCATGCAAAGCTTTGCCGAAAGCTTGTCACCTCGCTTGTCATAGTAAGCAAGGGCGAGATTGCGGAATGCTTTTCCGTGGTGTGGGTCAAGTTTTGTAGCATTTTCCCAAAGGGAAATTGCCTTTTCATATGAAAATCTGTCGTAATAAAGGCAACCGAGATAATAACTTGCGTTTGCGCCATCAGTATAAATCGCTGCCGCATTTCCAAGCACCAAAATGTCGTCAAGCCTTGATGGGAAGCAATATCCTCCCGGCTGTTTGTCTGCTTTTTGGACAAACGCCTTTGCCGCTTCCGTGTCTGTGTTTTCGCCGTTTTTAACTGTGCAAAAAGCTCTTATGTAGTCAAAAAGCGGATATTCAAGTCCCGACACATCGAGGATTTTCACAGCTTCATCAAAGAATCCGCATGAGATATAATCATATGCAACGTCAACATAATTTTCGGGTTTACTTGCGAAAATCGCATTGAATTCCTGTGCATCTGCGCCGTGGTTCAAAAGCTCAGCTCTCGAAAGCATATCAAGAGCATCCTTTTTGGCAACGCTTTCAAGCATTTCTTTTGCACGCTCATTTTCACCGAGTTTCCGCAGGACAACAGCGCTTAATGTCTGCGCCTTGAGGTTTCCACGGTTAAGACTCACAGAAGCATCAAAACCGGCAAGTGCCTCATTATAACGTCCCTCGATACAGTCAATCTGCGCTTTGGCAAATTCGGCAGCACTTCTTGTTGCATAATTCCATGCCGCCATGGCAAGTGTGTCGTATGCCGCCTTATATTCACCCTTGTATTTCAGGGCAATTCCCTTGAGATAAAATGCCTCGGTGTCGGTTGGGTGCATATTCCTTGAGGTGAGACGTATGATTGCGGTATCTGCATATGATATGCAATCATCAAAAAGTCCGTTTTCAAGGCAAAGGCGTGCCATGGAAGTGTTGCAACGTATATCGCCGGGGTCACGCTTTATTCCCTCAAGATAATAGTCGCTCGCCTTGTGATTGTGTTGCTTGTACTGTTCAAGATGAAGTCCGTTTATATAAAGCTCCTCAACAGTGGAAATCTCCGACGGACGAAGAACAGGAAGCCTGGGCTCAATTGGTTTTTTTGAGCCTCTTTTATACGTTGTGTATTCAACAAGAGTTTTTTCGTTTTTGTCGGTCAGCTTTACGCTCACGTTGTCGAGGTTGCCTTCAAAGGGAATTTCCTTTACATAGGCAAAGTCCGGCGACATATCGGAAACATCCGTGAAAATCTTTTTATTTCCGTCAAACACCTCAACAACTGCGCCATCAAAAACGCCCGTCACATTGAAGCCGACAAAAAGCATCTTTCCCCTCAATTCAACATTTAGGGCGGCATCTATACTTGCGTTTTTGACATCGCCGATGTCACGGATCGGATACCAATACTGCTCAAACTCACGGCTTTCGTATGGTTCAATCCAGGTGAAATCAGGTTGATTATCTGTGTAAACGCCTGTCATAAGCTCGATATAAGGACCGTTGTTGTCGGTGAGATTTGAGCACCACATATCACCAAAATCACCTTTGCCCCAATGCCACATTTTTTTGCCGGGAGAAATATGATGATCTGCAACGGTTGCAATTCCGAGGTTTTTACCGCCGTCATAGCCGGCAACAAAGTCCATGTCAGACTGTCCCTGCGAAACAAGGAATGAGGAGGGAACCTTGACCGAGCTATACTTTGAAATATCCGTACCGTCGCCGTAATCAAAGGGTCTGGCTGTGTGATAAACACCCTTGGCAACAGGCCAGCTCATGATGCATCTGCGGTCGTGGTCATTTACCCATTCAACGTCGGGAGGAAAAATCGTGCGGTAGCTTTCATTTACGGGAACGGCAAGATTTGCCCACCACATAAAGCGTTGCCGTCTGTCGGTTCTGTTGTAGATTCTGATTTTCGCCTTGATATAGGAACGGTCAGGGTCAAGGGTTATGCCCGCCATGCCTTTAAGTCTTCCGAAAGGTTCAACCTCGCCAGTCCACACGGTTTTTGAGCCGTCAGGGTTGTTTTCGCAAACGGCTTCAAGCGGCATATATGTTGTGGGGCGATGGTGCTGTGGGAAATTAAACTCTATACCACCGGAAATCCAAGGCCCTGCAAGTCCGACAAGTGCAGGCTTCACAACCTCATTATGATAGATAAAATCATAGTCAGAAGTCTTGTCAAGTCCACGCAGTATTTTTCCGCCGATTTGAGGAAGCACCTCGGTTTTTACGTAATTGTTCTCCAGGGTAAACACTTCATACTCAACATTTGATTTTTCGTCGGAAATGCTGTCGGAATAAGGAATCGGATAAAGCCTTCCGCTTGCCCCCTGATAGGGTTTATTCTCAAAGAACATGGGAAGCTTTGAGGGTGCGCCGGGGATATAAGTGGGGATAGTCCTCTTTTGTTTTGTTACAGTTGGAATACCTTTTGACATATTATATAATGCTCCTTTCAGGTATTGCTTTACAACTACATTATACAACTTTACCCACCTTCGGACAAGACAAAAAACTCTGCATTTCAAAACGCAAGAAATTGTACTTTTTCCCGGATGCAAATAACAGCTTTTCATCCATAAGCAAGATAAAATCAAATCACAATTCAAAAAAAACCCGGGGAACTGTGTCAAGAAGTCTTGAAAAAGCATAAAATAAGGCAAAGGCAAAAATTTGAGGAGGAAAGCCATGCCAAGAATATACTTAAGCCCATCAACCCAGGAATTCAATCCCTATGTCAGCGGTGACGGAAATGAAGAACAATACATGAATCTTATAGCAGATGCAATGGAGCCGTATTTGAGAGCAAGCGGAATTGAATTTACAAGGAACAGTCCGTCGGACAGAGTTCCGGGAATAATTCAGGACTCAAACAGCGGTTATTATGACCTGCATCTTGCTCTACATTCAAACGCCTCTCCCGAAAGTCTTTCGGGTCAGCTTCAGGGAGCAGATTTTTACTATTACACCCGAAGCACCGCAGGAAAAAATGCGGCAACTGTGCTTGCTGACAACTACACAAGCATCTATCCCGACCCCACCCTTGTTAAAATCATGCCCACAACAAGTCTTGCCGAGGTTACACGAACCCGTGCGCCAACAGTCCTTGCCGAGCTTGCATATCACGACAACGTTGAGGACGAGGCATGGATAAAGGCAAACGTGGACAACATTGCCCGTAATCTTGTACAGGGACTTACCGAATACTTCCGCATCCCATTTGGTGAGCCATCGCAGGGCGGCGACATGACGCAGCACCGTGACGGCGTTGTCAATACCGAGGGCGGCAGGCTCAATATACGTTCACGCCCCTCAACCTCTGCACAGATTCTCGGTCAGGCTCCCGACGGCGCACCTCTCCACATCTTCTGCCGCACAGGCGAATGGTACGTCGTTGAATACGACGGAATCCTTGGCTTTGCATATGGTCAATATGTCGATGTCAGGGACTGACGCTTCGGCTTTGCACGGTTTTTCAAGTCTATTCGTAAAACACCACATAGAAAAATCACTCCACCCTCAAAAAAGGGTGGAGCGTTTTGCGTTGCATCCAAGAATCATTCATACAAATTGTTTTCGATGTAGTTATTGTTTTCAATGTCATGAGTTACCGCAGCATCGCTCCAAACCGGAATCTCCTCACCAAGATAAGTTGGCGGCATATCAAACAAGCACCACAAAAAGTCCTTGCAAACCGCAATGCTCTCCCTGAATTTAAAATAAGGAAGTCCTTTCCATCGGATACTGTCGCTTGAAACGCCATATGCCTGTATTCCCTTTTGTCGTGCGCAATAAACCGCCCTTGGAACATGATATTCCTGCGAAACCATGATTGCACTTTCAACAAGGAAAATTTTCTTTGCACGACAGGCGGTTTCATATGTAGAAAATCCGGCGTGATCAAGGAAAATATCACTTTCCGGCACACCCTTATCAAGGGCATACAAATACATTCCGCCCACCTCATTATATTCTGTTCTTCCGTGATCTCCGCTGAAAATGAGCTTTTCCGATGCATTTCCGTTGTACAACTCAATACCCATATCAAGGCGGCTCGACAGCATAAGTCCGGGTCTGCCTGCATCGGAAACCTTTGCGCCAAGAACAATCACCGCATCAACGTCAAGTTTTTTCGCCTCGTCAGGCGTGAGAATATATTCGGACACAGCGGCATTCACATATATGTTTATGCCAAGCCACGCCACAAAAAGAAGTGCTGCCGCACAAACCACCACAATCGCCGCAATTCTTATTATCTTTTTTATTTTAATCGGTAAAACTCCTGCCATTATAACACCGCCTTTTTTCAATTTCTTATATTGTTAAAAGTTTTCCGCAAGGTCAATCCGTCTGACCTTTGTCACAAGAATTGCCTTGTTGCAATCATTTTTCACATTGTCGGAAAATCCAACTGCTTCTGAAATTCATTATACAACTTTCTTTCTGTTTTGTCAATGATGAAATTACACCTCTTTCATGCTTTTTAGTCAAATTTCCCGGTTGCCATTACAACTCTCTGTTTTCACATTCCGCAACATAACCTTTTTTAACAGTTATGTTGCAGGATTTTCACTTGACAAAAATGGTGCAAATGGTGTATAATTACAGAAAAAAAGGAAAACATATATCTCTTTGTTTAAAGACTTATAATCTAAAGGAGAAAGAAATAATGCAGAAATTTGAAAAATCCCGTGTTATAAAACTTTTGAAGACATGGTGCGATGCTCTTGTCAAACACCAAATTGAGAATCCGACATTGAAAAGTGCACACGGCGGGTTTTTCTGCCCTGCCTGTGTTATGGTCCATGGGCGCATTTGCGATGCGGTTTATCCGCTTACATATATGTACATGAAAAGCGGCGATGCAAAGTATCTTGAAGCAGCAAAGAAGGCTGTTGACTGGTGTGAAAACAATGTGCTGCGTGACGACGGCTCATATGGCAATGACAAAAACAAGCTTTGGATTTGCACAACAGCTTTCAGTCAGGCTTCGTTCGGCAATGTGCTTTTAAAGCTTTCCCCTGTTCTTGACACGCAGACCCATGAAAAATGGTATTCAATCTTCATTCGTCAGACAGATTTCATTTGCGATTATTTTCTGCGCCCCGACTTTTCAGCCTCAATAAATTATTCCGCCCAGTTTTGTCTTTGCATGGCAATGGCATACAAGCTCACAGGCGATGAAAAATACAAAAAGGTTGCATATGACAAATACAAGTCGCTTTTAAAATGCTTCACCTCCGAGGGACTTTTATACGGCGAAGGAAACATTGAAACCGTAACGGAAAACGGCTCAAGGTGCATTGACATCGGCTATAATGTTGAAGAATCGCTTCCTGCGCTCATAGGCTTTGCAGACCTCATGAACGACAGGCAGGCAATTATTGACCTTTCAAAGAAAATGAAGACACATCTTGAGTTTATGCTTCCCGACGGTGCATGGGACAACAGCTGGGGTTCACGCTCATACAAGTGGACATATTGGGGAAGCCGCACCTCCGACGGAGCGCAGGGAGGACTTATGCTTCTTGCAAAGCACACAGGCGACAAGGTGTTTGAACAGGCGGCAATACGCAATTTCCTGCTTTATGAAAGATGCACCACTTCCGAGGGACTTCTCGCCGGAGGTCTTATGTATGGCGATGCAAAAGAAGATGTTTGTATTCATCACACGTTTTGTCATGCAAAAGCACTTTGTGAATTTGACGAATATCTGGAGCAATCCGAAGCAAACGGTAACAATGCTTCACTGCCAAGGGAAAGCGAATACGGCGCAAAATTTATTCCCGTGGCAAACGTTGCACTTGTTTCTCATGGAAAATGGCGTGCAACAATTTCAACAAATGACTACCGTTATGTCGGAAATGCCATTGGTGGCGGAACGTTATGTCTTGCGTGGCATGAGGACATGGGTGCTGTGCTTTCAAAATCAATGTCGCAATACAACCCGATTGAGCCTTTGAATATGCAACATCAACGTCACGCCTCTGCCGAGCTTTGCATGACACCAAGGGTGATGTTCTTAACAGAAAACGCTGACCTTGTGACAGGAAAAGGTGTATATTCAAGTGACAACGCCGTAAACGCAGGGCTGGAGCTTACCTCAAGTCCGTCTAAGGAGCCTGTAATAATTGCCGACGGCATTATGCGTGACAGTTCCGGGCATGAGCTTTCCGACGGGTCATACCGTCTGACCTATTCATTTGAAAAGCGCACAGACAGCATATCAATTAAAATCAGCACCAGAATTGGTGGCACATTTTCCATTCCCGTCATCGTTTCGGCGAATGACAAAGTGAACTCAACAGGAAAAGCTATTACAATTGAGCGAGGCGGAAAAATCATTGAAGTTTCCGCAAGCAAGGACATTGTATTCGGATATTCGCATGACAACAATCATGGCAACAGATGCAGTCACATTTTGAGAGGAAGCGGAATTGACACACGGGCTTTCTGCACAGTTGGAGGCTTTATGTTTGCGCCGTTGACCGTCAGCCTTGATAAGGGCAAGGCGGTTTATGTGAGAATTGCGGTGAAATAACGTTCTCTGCAAATTCTGCGTTTTCTCATGAGAATTCTCTCTGTCTGCGAAAGAAAAGCCTTTGTTGTGTATGCAATTTTTTAACACTCAGCTTCAATCTTGCAAAAACTTCACAAGGGAAAACAACGAATTACAAAGCAAAAAATCTGCCATTCCTATTGACAAAACAGCAAATATATGGTAACATTGTTTAAACTCTTAGCAAGGCACAAAATACGCCAAAAGAGCATAACGGATAAAACGAAAAAGGAGGTTTTCACATCATGAACACAAAAGTGAAAGCAAGCGCACAAAGCGTAATATCCAACTATTCGGATAACTTCTGCGTGGGTGTGTGCGATAACCATTCAACCGCCATTGCAACAGTCGGCTTTGAAATTGACGGCAAGTCAACAGTGAAAGTTGTTCCTACTCCAAATGGCGAAATGGCATCAAGACAGCACATCATTCTCGATGCACATAACCTTGAATCAAAAGGTTTTGACCTTGATAAATATTCATATGCTATAATTGAGTACAAATATCTGAGCAAAAAACCGCTTGAAAAGGTAAAAATGGGATTTCACATTCTCGGCACAAAGCTTGCTGTGAAAAAGCCCGTTCTCACCTATTCTTATGACTACATTACTGCCGGCGATTGGAATTTAGCCTATTTCAACATCGGCAAAGCTCTTAAAGACAGTTTTACCGAGGGAAGCCACGTTCTCAGTCAGCTCCACATCTTTCCCTTCGGCAGTACAAAGCCCTCAGTTATGAGCGAGGATGACGTTATGTATATCGGAAGCATCACATTTTCTTCCGAAAACCCCAATCCTGACAGGGTTTACAATGTTTCCTTCATCGGTGGTGGCGCAAAAGGGGTTGCTCCTTGCGAAATCAAAGTTCATGAGGACGAGGAAATCACACTTCCCGAATGTACATTTACCATGGAGGGTTACGAATTTGACGGCTGGTGGCACCCCATGTCCGACCACATGACCTCCGGTTATGTAACCTCCCCCGACATAAATCATGTGTTCAATCCCGGCGATAAATTCACCGTTGAAAACGACGATGCAGAATTCTTCGCAAAGTGGAAAGTCGCAGACAAATCAACCACGCAGATTGTTCACACTCCTTATGACAAAATTCTCGTTGAATTTGCCGGAAAAAGCAAAATGACAGTTGACAAGCTTTCCGAAATCAGAAAAGCAGAAATCCTTGCAACAACCGATAACCTTGTGATTACCGGCACAAAATACTATGTCAGCGAGGATGGCGATGATACCAATGACGGCAAGTCACCCGAAAAGGCGTGGAAATCCATTGACAAAGCAAGCACTGCTGAGCTCGAATCAGGCGACGGCGTTTTGTTCCGCAGAGGCGACATATTCAGAGGCAACCTCAAAACCATAAACGGTGTTTCATATGGTGCATACGGAAGCGGAGCTAAGCCAAAGCTTTTGGGTTCAGAGGAAAATGGTGCGGGAGCTGAAAAATGGACTCTCGTTGAAGGCACAACAAATCTGTGGAAATACTGTACAAAGATGTGCGACATAGGCGGTCTTGTTGTTGAAAAGGATGGGGTTGACGGCGAATTTCTCCTTGAAAAAGAATGTGCAAATGTTGACTTTTCAAACATCACCTACTACAAAAAAGGTCTTGACGGTGAAAAGTTCAATCCTCTGACAGATATTCGCAATATGTGGTTTTTCTGCATGATGAACACCCGGGATTTCAGACGCGACAGATATGACCTTGTTCTTCGCTGTGACGAGGGCAACCCCGGTGAGATTTTCAAATCCATTGAATTTATCGACGGAAAAGGGCATGTAATAAGAGCTGTATCAAATGTTACAATTGACAATCTTTGCATACTTTTCGGCGGATGCCATGGCATTGGCGCAGGCACAGTTAAAAACCTTATTGTCACCAACTGCGAAATCGGCTGGATTGGCGGAAGCCTTTTCGGAGTGTGGGGAGATGCAAACAATCCCTCTTTCCTTCGTTTCGGAAGATATGGTAACGGCGTTGAGGTTTATGGCGGATGCGACAATTTTGTAATTGACAATTGTTATGTATATCAGTGCTTTGATGCAGGAATAACAAATCAGTATCAGAAGGGCGGCGGCGACAACATTGTTGAAAAAGATGTTGCTTTCACAAACAACCTCATCGAATACTGCTGTTACAACATTGAATATTTTATGGGAATAGGTGCAACATCGGGTGTTGAAAGATTCCTTAAGAACATTCTGTATGAAAACAATATTCTCCGCAACGCAGGTTTTGGCTGGGGACGACCCAATCCGACGAATGCTGCGGCAATAAAAGGCTGGGACCACTTCAACAAGTCCGAAAACTTTGTTATTAAGAACAATATTTTCGACCGTTCCTACGGCACACTCCTCCACATCGGCACACAGCAGACAGGTTGGATGCCCGAAATGAACGACAACGTGTATATTCAGTATGAAAACTCCATGCTCGGTCTCCTGGGTGCAACCCCCACAACAAAATACATCTACGATTCAACCACCAACAACACCATCAGCAATTTGCTCGGTGACAGCTTGTCCAACGTTTATTTCCTTGAAGAAAGAAGCTGACTTTTTGCCCGGGCTACTAAGTTTTCACAACCGATAAATAAAATTAACGCCGACGTAAAACGTCGGCGTTATTCATTTCAAACCAGATCAATCGTTGTCAGAATAGGTTTCAATGAGAACCTTGAGTTTTTCCTCATAGGAAGTCTTTTGCGACATCCAGTGAGAAGCGAGTGTGTTCTGACCGGTGAGTGCCATGTTACCGGCAGAGAAGCCCATGGTCTGGTCAACAAAACGTGCAGACTCCTTGATTATCGGTATCATCTGCTCGGACTCGATGTCACGGGTTGACTGAACTGTGAGAATTGTGTCAAAATAAACGGGGAGAACTTCCTTGTTGGAATAGTATGCCATGGTTTCAAGCGTTGCTCCCACAAGCTCGTATCTTGATGGGTCAAGAGTTATGGGAAGGTAGGTGAGTCCGCTTACGTTGGCGGTTCTTGAATAGTATCTCTCCTGGTCCTCATCTATCTTGGGATAAGGTACAAATCCGATTTCGTCGTCGTAGTTTCGCATAACCGAAATTCCCGAAAGGAATGTGTCGTTGAAAAGAAGTCTGCCCTCTGCAAACATTTTGTCCTCGAAAGCATATTCCATGTTGTTGTTGAATGCGCCGGGCTGCTTGAATATTTCAATCATCTTGTCAACAACTCTTGCCTGCTGTTCGGAATAAATGTTGAGAACGGGCATATTGTTGTCGTCCTTCTTGAGGGTTTCGCCGCCATAGCAAACATAAAGAGCCTGGAGAAATTCGGGTGACCAACCGGAAAGTCCGTAACGGTCAGCTTCATAGGTCATCTGTCCGTCACCGTTGAGGTCCTTGGTTGCCGCCTGAATATACTCAATAAACTTGTCATGTGTCCATGTTCCGTCAAAAACCATCTGATAAGGATAGTCAAGCTCAAGCTCGTCAAGCATACTCTTGTTGAATGCAAGACATTCTGTGTTAGAGAAAGAAGCAAGGTTATAGTCGCCGGTCATGCAGAAAATCTTTGTGCCGAAAGTGATGTCACGAAGTGCGTTGGAATACCACCAGGGCTTATCAAGATTGATAACGGGAATGTCGTTCCAGTTGAGGAACATTCCCTCGTTGATAAGTCCGGGCATACCGGTGTGCTGAACGTGAACAAAAGCATCATAGGTCTTGTCGCCGGCAAGAATGAGAGAGGAAATCTTGTTTGTTTCGGTGGTCTGGTCGGGACCTGCGCTTGTGAGAGTGGTGGATACAAAATTGAGGTCCACGCCGAGCTTTTGCTCAACAAGTGCGTTTCTCTTGAAAACTGCGTTGTTGAGAAGATTGTCGTTTTCCTCCTCGGCAATGTAAGAGTTTTTAACGGTGGGCATTGCGAAATACATACTGAAGGTTTCGCCCTCAAGGTCAAGCCCCTCGGGAAGCTCAAGTGTTGTCATTGGGTCAACATTGTCGCCCTGTTCTTCCTCCTCAATAAAGATTCTGTCGTCCTCTTTTTCTTTCTTATCGCAGGACATAAAACAACCTGCCGCAAGGGTGAGAGCCATGACAAGTGCCGAGAGTGTCAGGAATTTCTTTTTCATGTCTGAACTGATCCTTTCTGATAATTATAAGTATACTTTCCCCGACAAAATCATAGTCGGGAAACACCAAGAAATATTATACACCCGAATTGTGTACATTTCAATGTAAAAAACACTTTTACAGAAAAAATACGCACTTTTTGATAAAAATCTATTCTTGAGTATTTTAAGCTATCCGGCAAACAAAGTAAATACTAATAAGCAGCATAATGATAATAAAATCAATTATCATTATAGTTTTCGCCAAAATTCAAAGCTGAAATCTCATTTTCAAACAAGCTCCATGGGAAAGCATCTGTCTGCGGCATGAAAGAAACTTCAACCTTTTGTTTTTTGACAAATGGATGTTCAAAAGCAAGCTTGAAAGAGTAAAGAGCAATTGGGCAACCATCGTTGCCGCTGCCATAACGTCTGTCGCCGACAAGGGGGAGCTTACGGGAGGAAAACTGAACACGGATCTGATGAGTGCGACCTGTGTGCAATTTTATGTGCAAAAGAGAAAGCGTGCCAAGAGGTGAAGCCTCTTTTGAACAAACAAGGGAATATTCAAGGGAAGCATCTTTCACGCCTTTTCGCATTTTATCAACGACAAAGCTTTTGCCCTTTGAGGAATCCTTAAAGAGCAGGTCTTTGAGGACATCATTTGCTTTTTCGGGGACACCGTGAACAACTGCAAGGTACTCCTTATCCATTTTTCTCTCGGAAACAAGAGACGAAAGCTTTTTAGCCGCCGTGGCATTTTTTGCATACACCATAACCCCGCCCACTTCGGAATCAAGTCTGTGAACAGGGAAAACCGATTCCGGCGGAATGTTGCAGGCGTTTGCAACCACATCAATCATGCTTTTCTTATTCTTCACATTTTCTGCCTGCGAAGACACACCGATAGGTTTTGTGCACAGCACAAATCTTTTTTCTTCCCTTAAAATCGTTGTTTTTAAATCTGACATGATCATTTTCCTTTTTTGGGGAATAACTATTTTGTTATTACTGTTTTTTTATACGAACAATTTTAACCGCATTGTCAAAAATCTTTTCTGCAAGCTCCTCATCAACCTCTGTAATACTCTTGGGAGCAGGCGGTTCGGGACAGTTATCTGCGTCAGCAATAGTGCGAAGCTGTTTCTCATAAATTGCCACATTATACCACTTGCCAAGCTTATAACCCCAGCGTGTCATTTCCCCTGCCCTGGAAAATCCGAAAGCTGTGTGAAAATGCTCGCTCTTGTCATTGGGCACTGTTATATAGGCAAAAACGTTGTAATAGCCCTGAAGTTTTAAAAACTCAATTACTGCATAATAAAGAGCCGAGGCTATGTTGCAACGCTGATAATCCTCTCTTATGTAAACCGCAACTTCGGCATTCCAGCGGTATGCGCCCTTTTGCTTTGCATCAGATGCAAAGGCGTAGCCTGCAATATTGCCGTCAATCTCGCACACAAGCCACGGAAATTTTACACTTACACTTGATATTCTTCGCCTCATTTCATAGGGTCTTGGCACTTCACACTCAAATGTTATGGGTGTTTTGAGAATAAACGGAGAATAGATGTTTAAAATTTCAATGGCATCGTTTGGATTGACAAATCTGATTTTGTTCATTATGTACTCCTTTGACGGCTTTTTTGCCTTTTGATATGTTAAAAATGTAAAATGTAATTTTTTTCGGTAAAAACTCTTGACAAATCTGTTTTTTCGTGGTATAATACAACACGTTGAGCGAACAACTGAAAATTTAATATTGCCGAATTGTGTAAAGGTAGCACGACAGACTCTGACTCTGTTTGTCTGGGTTCGAATCCTAGTTCGGCAGCCACGAGCTCCAATCCGAAAGGGTTGGAGTTTTTTTGTTTACACTAAGGTTTATTACATTGCTCTGTCACTTTTATATGGATTTTACGGCACATTTATGCCACAAATGACCCCTGCAACAAAGCACAACCCGCATGACTCCCCCTGCTTTTCAGGTTGAAAGCCTATTTTTGCATTGCGTATGCCTTTGGTGTCATGCCACGAAAAGCTTTGAAAACCTTTATGAAATACGCCGGATCTGAAAATCCGCAAAGTTCAACCCCCGAATAAACATTTTACTATAAATCTTTTGTTTTGTCAATTCAATTTTGAAGAAATATTTCAAAAAGGCAATATTTTACTGTTTTTTAATAAAATTTGCCATTGACGGGTGAACTTTTTGAATGGTATAATCAAAAAAACGCATCATCAAACGAGAAGATTATGAAAACAAGAGAAAGCCTGGCAGGGCAAAGCTCTTAATGAGTGCAAGCTGACCCATGCACAGCTTCTTGAGGGCGGCGAGCTTCACTTTGTCATGGGAGAAAAGCCCTCCGAATGGGCAAAATAACTCAAAAAAACGCTTCGACATCTGTTGAAGCGTTTTTTGCTATCAAATCCGTTGCACCTCGAACAACTGTCCGTGAAACAGCATCAACTGTTTCACTCTTTGTTAATATGAAGCCTGAACAGCGTCCGGCGGAATGCCGATGGAGTAACCCCTTCAATTCGCCGGAAAAGCCGCATGAAATACTTCTCATCGCCAAAGCCGCACAAATTGGCTATTTCTTTCACAGACATATCCGAATTTATAAGATAAGCCTTTGCCGTTTCAAGACGTGTACGATTTATATAGCGTGTCAGAGTAACTCCTGTTTCGGCATGAAAAAGAGTTGAAATGTAATCGGCATTATATCCGAATTTTTTTGCAACATCCACGGCACTTATACCGGAAACCGCATTTAACCGTATCCATTCCTCAATCTTTGAACAAACAGCACTTTTGCCCGTGGCAATAGTTTTGCCGTCTACGCTCATCGCTTCTTCAACAAGTTTCTGAAGAATAATCGAAGTGTAGCATGAGCATATTTCCTCTTTTGCCTGCGCACTCCTATACTCACGGTATTCAGCATCAATCAGCCTATGGAAAAGCAGGTAAAACTCCTCCGGAAAAGCAAGATGTCCAAACAATGGAATTGAAATACAGCTATCGGAGAAGGATTCACTTTCTTCCTTTGGTTGTGCGCCGTCAAGATAAAAATGACACCAATAGTGCGATTGCCCGACTTCAACGGGATTTACTCCCTCGTGGGTAAAGCCTGCGCAAAGAATGAGGTAGTCCCCCTCTCCGAGAGTATATTCTTCACCATTCTGTCGTATTTCACATTGGTGCTTGTCGCCGAGAAGCAGGACATGGCTGTCAAGGCAACGTGTTGGGTGTGGTCTTCCAACCTGTGCCGAAAACTTTCCCGCTGAAGCAAAAACAGGTCTTTGTTCCGATGAAAAGCAAAATCTCATCATATAAGAAAAATCCACCTTTGTTGTCCTTATGTGAGTTTACACACATAAGGCTTTCTGTTATAATGAATATAAGTGATTATACTATTATAATATCACAAATTAAAGAAGTTGTCAAGCAGAAGGAGAGTTTTTATGCAGAGAAAAATATCTCGTCCGAACATTCGAGAGATTTCAATAAATGACAAGTTTTGGACACCATATATAAACCGTTTCAGGCGTATATCAATTCCGCATATGCTGGAGAATTTTGAAAAGGACGGCTATCTTGCACATTTTGATGAAGTTGCAAGAGGAGAGCGCGGAACACACAAGGGAGTACCATTTTCCGACGGACTTTTCTTTGAAACCATGAGAGGAATAAGCGATTTTCTTGCAAGCCATTATGATGCTGAGCTTGACGCAAAGCTTGACAGCTACATCGGAATAGTACAAAAGGCCTGTGCTGCCTCTCCCGACGGCTTTATCTGCACCAAGACCACCCTCATGTACCCGGACAAGCGTTTCGGAGAAAACGGCGGTGACCTTGTTATTCAGCACGACCTTTACGACATGGGATGTCTTGTGGAGGCGGCTGTGAGCCACTACAATGCAACGGGCAAAACAAGTCTTTTACAATGTGCGGTGAAAGCTGCAAACCTCATTTGCTCTCACATCGGAAAAGCTCCCAAAACGACCATTATTCCCGGTCACTCTCTGCCGGAGGAGGCTTTTATAAAGCTTTACCGTCTTTTCAGGGATAATCGTGAGCTTGACACCTTCGCAAAAGAAAACGACGTTTGCTTTGATGACTATTTTGACATTGCAAAATTCTGGTATGATGCAAGAGGTACTGCAAAAAACAGCGAGAAATATGAGATGTATTACAGTCAGAATCACGCAACCTTCACGGATCAAACCACAGCCGAGGGTCATTGCGTGCGTGCCGCACTCTGCTATCTCGGTGCCACAGCAGTGGCCTACGAAACCGGTGACCAAAACTACGCAAAGGCTCTTGACACAATCTGGAACAATGCCGTGCTTCGCCGTATGCACATAAACGGAGGCATCGGAAGCCGTCACGAAATAGAGGCGTTTTCCACCGACTACGACCTGCCCAACGATGCATATCTTGAAACCTGTGCAGGCGTTGCACTTGCGTTCTGGAACGGAGAAATGAGCCTTATCTGCCCCGACGGCAAGTATTTTGACAGCTTTGAGCTTTCGCTTTTCAACAACATTCTTGGCGCAATCTCCGATGACGGCACACATTTCACCTACACCAATGCTCTCATTGACGGTCAATCCAAAGGACGCTGGCATTGGCACGGCTGTCCGTGTTGCCCTCCCATGCTTTCAAAGTTTCTGTCTAATCTTGGAACCTACATCTACTCCGTAAGAGGCAGTGAAGGCGGAAGTCCCGACGAGGTTTATATAAATCTTTACATTGACAGCACCCTTGAAAAAGGCAATTTTTCTCTCAAACAAAGTGGCAGAGAGTTCACCGTGAACTCCTGCGGCAAGGAAACCTCGCTTCACATACGCATCCCCTGCTATGCCGAAAATCCCGTTGTGACAATCGACGGAAGCAAGGTGGAGGCACAGATTGAGAAAGGCTACATGACCGTAACACGTGTATGGAATGAAAAGGAAGTGCTTGAAGTAAGCTTTGAAACAAGTGTAAAGCGTGTTTGTGCAAACGCAAAGATTATTGCAGATGCGGGAATGGTTGCGGTTATGAAGGGGCCTGTTCTCTACTGTGCAGAGGGTCTTGACAACGATGGCGAAACCAACTTCACTCTTTCTGCCGCCACAGTTTTCACCTGTGAAAAGGACATTCCCGACAGGATAAGCAAGGTTACAGAAACCCTGCCTACTCTTCTTTCGGGTCACCCTGATCTTGTCCCCGACAATGCTTCTGTTGCACCGGGTACGCTTCACGCCACCTGTACAGGAGGAAAGTCCGTAACACTTATCCCCTACTACCGCCGCAACAACCGCGGAACAAGCGTTATGCGAGTATGGCTGAAGCAAGAAGGACTTTCCGAAGAAAAACAACCTCTCGGAAATATACCGTATGCTGTTTACAACGACAATTGATTCGGCTGTCAGGAAATATACAAGCAAAAAACAACAAGAGCATGGCGAAAGTCATGCTCTTGTTTTTATTATTACTTTACAACGTTGCTCTTTAAATACTCTGTTGGTGAACTTCCCTTGTATTTTTTGAAAATTTTGGAAAACTGAAACTGATCGCAAAAGGCGTATTTTTCTGCCACCTCTGCAACACTCTTTCCACGCATAAGCTCCCGTTCTGCAAAGGTCAGCTTTTGCTGTATTATGTAAGTCTTGGGAGTTACGCCAAACTCCCCACGCACAAGCCTTGTCAAATAGTCCGCAGTGATTCCCACTTTTGCCGCCATATCTTCAACACGGATTCTATCGGTTATGTTGTTGTTAACGCAGTCCACAAACTGCTCAACATATGGGTTTGCAACGGTGTCAATGCTCTCAAGAATCTCGTCAAAAAGCTCGTAAATTTTCGAGGTGGCATAATCCGAGGAAAGTGTATCTGAACAGGCTCTTTTGTATATTTCACGAAAAAGCTCTGTCTTTTCGGTTTTGCCAACACATTCGGGCACTTCGTCAAGGCGCATTGCCTCCTTGCCGTCAAATGCGATCCAATAATACTCCCAATGTTCTTTCTCATCGCTGTAATACCCGACAGGATCATATTTCGGAAATATAAATATATCCCCTGCACAAGACTCGAAAGTCTTACCATTATGAACAAAATAACCCTTTCCCGACACGGTGCAATGAATGACATAATAATAATAGCGAAGATCGCATTCAAAGCTTTCCCCCGGCTCACGGAAGGTATATCCGCAACGTCTTGGAATTATGTCGGTATTATACTTGTTGCGTTTGAGAAAAACTTCGTTGAAATATCCCATTTTTACCTCTTAAAAAGTGCTTGCTTCGGGTAGTCGGAGCAAGTGGTATCGTCTTTATATTTCCATTCTACCACACTTTGCTTAAAAAGTCAATACCAATTGGCAATTCTCAGATCGGATTTGCACATATTCTATCCGAATTGTAACATTCAAATAATATTTGCTTTATGATAAAATATATGTATATCTTTCGCTGTGACTTTTGAATGACAGAAAAACACATACAAGAGGATAATCAGGTCAGAAGGATTAAACAACTTTTGTCAGAAAGGCAGGTCTCTATTTCATGAGAAAAAGTCTTACACGTCTGTTGTCCGTTTTCCTTGCTGTTGCAATGACCGCAGGATGCAGCTTTGGAAGCGCAACGGTTGCACAACCCAATTCCTCCTCAATTACCGAGGGTGAAACCGGCTGGGGCGAGGTCATTACCTCTGCAGGAACGGTTGACGAGGAAAAAGAATTTGAAGTCTCCGATGCAACCGAGGTCAATATCAGGGCAAGCCACGAGGGAATGGTGCTTCTCAAAAACGAAAACGCCGCACTCCCCCTCACCTCCGACGACACAGTTGCATTCTTTGGCTCATCCCAGCTTTTCGCAGGCAGGTATGAGCGTTACGGCTACCGCATAGGCGGCGCCGGCTCGGGTGCGGTCTACGGCTCTCCCGGAACAACGCCCATTGCGGAATTCCGCAAAAAGGCAGATGCCGGAAAGTTTACGCTTTATGATTCAATTTCGGCTCTTTATGAAGCCGCTTATGAGCTTGACGAATATGCTCTTGCAGAGGATAACGGTGCATATTTCCCCTCAGACGAGGCTATTTCTGCGGCAAAGTCTGCAGGTGTAAACAAGGTCGTTTACATTTTCTCACGTCTTGAGGGTGAAGCGGGAACGGAGGAATCCTTCCTGCCGACAAACGGAGAATTTGAAGTCACAGGCGTGCCGGATGATGCTCCCGAACCCGGTCAGTACTATCTTTCCGCAAACGAGGAGGCTCACCTCAAGAAGCTCCGTGAAAACTTTGACACGGTTATTGTCGTTGCGAACACTGGTGACCTCATGGACACAACCTGGGCAAAATACGGCATTGACTTTGACGACAGCGGCGAATATACACAGGTTGTCGATGCGGCACTTTTCTCATGGTACGGTGGTCTCAAAGGAATGCAGGCTCTTGCAGACATACTTGTTGGCGATGCAAATCCATCAGGTAAGCTTTCACAAACCGCCGCAAAGTCTGTTGACGATTATCCCACAACCGATGGCTTCTTTGAAAAGGAGTTTACCAACTACTACGAAGACGTTTTTGTCGGCTACCGCTATTTTGAAACCTTTGACCCTGACTACGAAAAGGTAAACTATGAGTTTGGCTACGGTCTTTCTTACACCACCTTTGACATTTCAGACATTGCCTATACCGCCGCAGGCGACTACATAAACGTAAGCGCAAAAATCACAAACACAGGCGACGTTTCGGGTAAAGAGGTATTTCAGGTGTACTTCAGCGCACCTCAAATGGGTGAGGGCGAAGCTCTGCTTTCAAAGCCGGCAAAGGAGCTTGCAGGATACACAAAGACAAAGCTTCTTGAACCCGGTGAAAGCGAAACAGTCACAGTTTCTTTCCCCATAAAGGATATGTCTTCTTATGACGACACCGGCGTTACAGGTGTGGCAAGCGCATACGTCCTTGAAGCAGGCGACTATGAGATTCTTGCAGGCAACTCAGTAAAGAATGTTGAGCTTGCAGGTACTTACACTGTTTCCGAGCTTACTGTTGTTGAACAGCTCACCTCTCAGGCTGCACCTTATGACCTTGACAAGCGTCTGCTTGCCGACGGCACATACGAGAGCCTTGAGCTGAGAGAAAAGCCCGTTGAAGAATACAAGCCGAATTACGGTCTTCCCATTTACGGCACTATCCATCTTGAGGGCGAAAGCTTTGACACAATACTCTCCGTCGGTGCTCCCGGAAGCGAAAAATTCACATCTTCGCAGGGTACTCTCTACAGCGAGCCTGTATATCTTGATGCGAACGACAATGCCCCTGACTTTGACTACACCACGACCGACCGTGAAGCCTATGCAGGAAGTCAGCTTTGCCAGATGCACGTTACCGTAAAGCAGGCGGTTTACCCCATAAATGTCGGTAAGGCAGGCTATTATCAGCTTCACATCAGAGCCGCAAGATCAGGCGTATCCACCGACTTTCTCGGCATCTACATAAACGGAGAAAAGGTAGACTACACGTTTAATCTCCCCCGCACCTCCGAATCGGGATACTTTAACCACGTTGACTTTTACTTTGACAAGTCCAAGGCAATCTATCTGCCTGCAGGAAAGACACTCATTGCTTTTGAAAACAAGAGAATCGGCTTCCCCAATGTGGACTTCTTTGAGTTTATCCCCATTCCCGACGAGGAAGCTCCCGAAGAGGTTGTTTCCGTGACCATTGAGGGTGAAGATTACGACACCACCGCCGAGGGTGCGGAAAACATAACGGCCGAGGACAACAAATGGGGACCTCAGCTTGCAACAAACATTGTATGGGCAAGTGAAAACGTTGTTGACTACGACAATTCCACTTGGGTTGACCATCCCGGATACTGCGTTTCCGGCATTGCCAGCGGAGAAACAGCTGTTTACAATGTAAATGCCCCCGAAGGCGGAATGTACAAGGTATCCATGATTGCCTGCCGTCCCACGTCTGTTATTGCGGACTTGTTCAACATCAAGGTCGGTGACACGCTCCATGAATTTGATGTTGCTTTCCCGCAGACGGGAGGTCAGGAGGTTTACTTCAAGTATATCGACCACGACTTCGACGATAATGTTGTTATCCCTCTCAACAAGGGCGACAACACCGTTACCCTGTGCTTTACGGGAAGCGGTATACTCATCGACTCGATAACCTTTACAAAGGTAGATGCCCCCATAAAGGTTGAGGCTGAAAGCTACAACGAAACTGAATCAGTCGGAACATCCTTTAAGAAAGAAGCCAACGGAAAAGGTGCACAGCTTGCGACAAACCTTGTTATGACAAATCCCTTTGTTGTTGACTTTGACAACACCACATGGGAGGCTTATCCTGCGGACAACCTCGGAACTTGTGTTTCAAGCATTGCTGCAAACGAAAGACTTGTTTACGACGTAAACGTCCCCGCCGCAGGAAACTACATTTTCTCAATGCGTGCGTGCCGTCCGACAAGGTATCATGTAAACTTTATGGACATTGAGGTCAACGGTGTACAGAATGTTTACCATGTGAACTTCCCGCAGACAGGCCTTGACGAAACAAAGTATTTCAGATACATTGACAACTCCTTTGACAACGATATCATTCTCACACTTAACGAGGGCAGCAACAAGATTACTCTTATGGCAAAGACAGTCATGCCCCTTGTGGACTTTTTCACTCTCACTCCCACAAAGCTCACCCCCGACTACGTTGTGACCTTTGAGGGCGAAAGTCTTGACACCACCGCAAGCAACGGTGCAGGCTTCGAGAACCTTAACACAAGCACCGGTAAGCTTGCCCCCAATCCTGTTGTATCCGGCACAGCCGTTGATGTTGACGCTACCGTTTGGTACAACCTCAGCTACGCCGGTGCAAAGAATCTTTCAAAGCTCGGCAACACATCCGGAAACACAGCGGTTTACCATGTAAATGCTCCCATTGAGGGTACATACGGACTTAAATTCCGTGGTGCAAGATCAAACGCCTATGCAAGGGCAGGCTTTATGAGCATTGACGTAAACGGCACAAAATATGATTTTCCCGAAACCTCATTCCCCCAGACAGGCGCAGCGGGCGTTTACTTCAACTTTATTGACGTTGACTACACCGACACTGTTCAGGTTCCCCTTGTAAAGGGTGAAAACACCATAACCTTTATAAACAACGGCAGTTTCCCCAACGTGGATTTCTTCATATTTGAATATATACCGCCCATTGAAGAAGAAACCGAAGAAAGCTATGTCCGTGAAGGCGATGAGCCTGTTGTTTACCCCGACGGCGTTGTAACGTTCAACGATGTCAAGGAGGGCATCAACACCATTGACGAGCTTGTTGCGCAAATGAACATAAGCGAGCTTGCTTCCTTTGCGGTGCTTTCCGAAAACCTCAACTCCGCACAGCGTTCTGGCGTCGGCGGAAACGATGCTGTTCAGGACAAATTCAAGATTCCTGTCGGAAGCACGGTTGACGGTCCGTCCGGTCCTACTACAAAGAGCAACAGCCTCGGTATGGCAAGCGGCATGACAATCGGCTGTTCGTGGAACGTGGATATTGCCGCAGACTTCGGAACAATTGTCGGAAAGCTTTGCGAGCTTCACGGTTCAACAGACTTCTGGCTTGCTCCGGGTATGAATATTCAGCGTAACCCTCTTTGCGGAAGAAACTTTGAATATTTCTCGGAAGATCCCCTTATAACAGGTCTTTGCGGTGCGGCTATAACCGAAAAAATGCAGAAATACGGCTCAGGTGTAGCGGTCAAGCATTTTGCGGTAAATAATAAGGAAACCAACCGTGGTGGCAACGACAGCCGTGTTTCGGAAAGAGCACTTCGTGAGATTTATCTGCGTGGTTTTGAAATCCTCGTAAAGGATGCAGACCCCGTGAGCATGATGACAGGCTACAACCTCGTAAATGGTTACGAATGTTGCGAAAACTATGAGCTTCTCGTTGGTATTCCCCGAAATGAATGGGGCTTTGACGGAATGTACATGACAGACTGGGGCAAGACACCCTCGCTGTACAAGCTGGTTAAGGGTGGTTGTAACACCAACATGGGCAACTATGAGAATATGTGGGATTCGGAGGTCCTTGTTGACCAGTACATTGCCGAAAACCTCACTCGTGAAGAACTTGAAACCAATGCAAAATATGTCATCGGTGCTCTTCTTCGCCTTGACATTTCCGATACCGAGACAAAAAGCCAGGATTATACTCACACACTCTCCGTAACTCAGCCCACCACCGTTGAGGCAGAGCATTATTCCACCGCCTACATAAGCGTAAACATAGAGAACCGTGCAACGGCATCCGGCGGTAAGAATCTCGGCACCTTCAACACGGTTGACACTGACGGACGCTACCTCAGCTTTGCGACATATGAAGTTGTTGTTCCCCGTGACACTACGTTTGATGTTTCCATCGCTCTTTCATCGTATTGGGCAGTGAAGGCAAATGTTTATGTGGACGGAAAGCTGACAGATCTTGCTATTCTCAATGCTGCCTCCACAGAAGACTGGGCAAAATTTGTGACTTTCGAGATGGGTACAATCACTCTTACAAAGGGTACGCACAAGATAAGACTTGAGCCTGTAAAGGCGACGACTTCCTCAAGCGAAGGCTTCAATCCCGACTGCTTTGTTTTCACGCCTCACAACAGCGATAATGTTTCCATGAGCATTTCCATCGAGCGTGAATACACCGACGGCATGGGTGTAAAGTACAGCGCCGCCGACTATGGCAACGAGCTTTATGACAGCGGTATGTACATCACGATTTCCGATGCCAACGGCAATGTAGTGGCAGAGCTTACAGAGTCCGACGCAATATATACTGTTGCAGAGGGCGAAAAAACAAACGCAGTTCTCGGTTTTGGTATCGCTCTTGAAAACGGAAGTTATACGGCTCTTATCGAGAAAAACGGATACGTTGAAAAGACCGTTTCCTTTACAATAGATGAATCCACAACAACAATTGACATTGATGAAACCCTCGTCGGCGGCGACTTCAAGGGAAGCTTTACCGACAAGGACGGAGACGGAGTTGTGGACATTGACGACTACCTCCGCTTACTGCGTGCTTTCGGTAACAACGTTGCAAAAGAGCTTTGCAACATCGTTGATGTAAACGAAGACGGCATTGTGAATATGCTTGACCTGGCAGTAGTAAAAACCTCCCTCGGGGAGTAAGTGACGAGTTGTTGTTGGGGCGTTGCCCCAAATCCCACCAAGGGGTGCGCTTTTCGAGAAAAGCGCACCCCTTTGGAATCCCCCAGAAAAGCTTTATAATAGGGAGACACTTTATATTTGGCTTGGTTTTTCTGTTATGTTTACTGTTTAATTTTTTTAGCTTTGGTTATAAAAAGATTTTTTGTTTTTTCTTGAGTAAAGTATCAATTTAAGTTTTTCGACTGCACATATCTTAACGCTTCCACAAAGTTTGAACAAAGAAAAGTATAAGAACCCTACAAAACCAATTATTTTTCTCCCCATATTAAAGCTTTTTAGGGGGGCAAGGAGGGCTTTTTCTTGAAAAAGCACCCTCTTGCAGGATTTGGGACAGAATCCCGACGGCTTTATCGACAAGCAAACATCCCCCGTACATTATCTGTACGGGGGATGAAAATTCCAGTTCAAATTATTGGTTGGGTCGGGTTATCAGTCAAGAGGCTTCATTGTTGGGAACAAAAGAATATCTCTGATGGATTCCGCACCCGTGAGAAGCATAACCATTCTGTCAATACCGATTCCAAGACCGCCTGTGGGAGGCATACCGTATTCAAGAGCTGTCATAAAGTCCTCATCAATGAGGTTTGCTTCCTCGTCGCCTGCGGCTCTGAGCTCAGCCTGACGCTCGAAACGCTGACGCTGGTCAATGGGGTCATTAAGCTCGGAATATGCGTTGCCGTGTTCTCTGCCAACGATAAACAGCTCAAAACGCTCGGTGTAATCAGGCTTGTCGGGCTTTCTCTTTGTAAGGGGGGAAATCTCAACGGGATAGTCAATGAGGAATGTGGGCTGAATGAGATTTGCTTCAACAAACTCGTCAAAGAACAGGTTGAGAATGTCGCCCTTTAAGTGGTGAGGCTCATATTCAACGTGATGCTCTTTTGCAGCGGCTCTCGCTTCCTCAAGAGTGTTTATTGCATCAAAGTCAACGCCCGAATACTTCTTAACGGCATCAACCATGGTGATTCTTTCAAAAGGCTTGCCAAGGTCGATTTCATAATCGCCGTATTTAATCTGCGTTGTGCCAAGAACATTCTGCGCAACTGTGCGGAACATTTCTTCGGTAATATCCATCATACCATGATAATCGGTGAAGGCTTCATAGAGCTCAAGGAGAGTGAACTCGGGATTGTGACGAACGTCAATACCCTCGTTTCTGAAAACTCTGCCAATCTCATACACCTTTTCAAAACCGCCGACAATAAGACGCTTGAGGGGAAGCTCAAGGGCGATTCTCATATACATATCAATGTCGAGAGTGTTGTGATGAGTGATGAAAGGACGAGCCGATGCACCGCCTGCAATTGTCTGAAGAACAGGGGTTTCAACTTCGATATAGCCCTTGGAATCAAGGAATCGTCTGATTTCGCTGACAATCTTTGAACGCTTGATAAAGGTTTCCTTAACATCGGGATTAACAATGAGGTCAACGTATCTCTGACGATAGCGAAGCTCTGTATCCTTAAGACCGTGGAACTTTTCGGGAAGAATCTGCAAGCTCTTTGTGAGAAGAATACACTCGGAAGCGTGGACAGAAATCTCGCCCATCTTTGTGCGGAATACCTCACCCTTTACGCCCACAATGTCGCCGATGTCAAACTTCTTGAAGTCAGCATATGCCTCCTCGCCAAGGCTGTCACGGCACACATAAACCTGTATTCTGCCGTTTCTGTCCTGAAGATTGCAGAAAGAAGCCTTGCCCATTACACGCTTCTGCATGAGTCTTCCGCCGATAACAACAGTTTTACCCTCCATCTCGTCAAAATTGTCGAGAATGTCGTTTGTGTGGGTGTCAACGGGATATTTTACAATTTCAAACGGGTCCTTGCCCGCTTCCTGCAAAGCAGCAAGCTTCTCGCGGCGGACCTTCATGAGGTTGTTAAGCTCGCCTGCCGAGAGTTCCTTTGGTTCATTTACGTTATTGTTCTGATTGTCGTTCATTTTATCAAGTCCTTTCGGGTTTTCGGGGGATTTTTACGCTCTTGTAATTGAAACTATCTTAAGCTTGATTTCTCCGCCGGGAGCCTCAACGATAACCTCGTCGCCCTCCTTGTGACCGAGAATTGTCTTGCCGATAGGAGATTCATCGGAAATCTTGAACTGAAGAGGATCTGCTTCTGTTGAACCGCAGATAACATATTCAACTTCCTCGTCGTATTCATAGTCGTAAACCTTGACCTTTGATCCGATTGTAACGGCATCGGTTTTGATTTCGTGTTCTTCAATAACCTTTACATTGCGGAGCATTGCTTCAATTTCGGCAATTCTCTTTTCAACCTCTGCCTGTTCGTTTTTGGCTTCGTCGTATTCGCTGTTTTCGGAAAGGTCACCAAAGGCTCTTGCCTTTTTTATATTTTCGGCAACTTCTTTTCTTTTCTCCGTTTTGAGATATTCGAGTTCTTCTTCGAGTTTTTTAAGACCTTCGGTTGATACTGTAACCTGCTTTGCCATGTTAATCGTCCTCATTTCTCCGATGAACACTTACCATTGTTTAGCGCATCGCATCCCCTCATCGGCAGGGACACATTAAAATCCATAATATATTATTATATAGAATATATTTAGACTTTTCAATACATATTTTGTAAATATCGTTATCCAAAAAAGGATTTGCACGGAATTTTTCATCAAACTCCGTGCAATTTTTTTAAAGAACCAAAGTTTTACACTTTAATAATTCTGACAATATTTTTCAACAGCTCTGAAAGCAGTGTTCTCAAGACTTGAAGACGATCCCCAGTCAAAGGAGAAAAATGTTCCGTTGCCTCCGCCGCTTCCAACAGCCGTCATGCGTGTTCTTCCCGAAAGGGTATCAAAAGTGACAGTGAGGCTTGCACGGCTTGAGTTACGCCAGAAGTACTTTTCAAACACCATAACGATGCATCTATGCTCGCCACTTCCAAGGTTATACTGTTCAATACATTCGCCCGAAATGCTACCGTTTACAACAGCATCATACACATCATGCGACGCAATTTCGGGTGTACAGTTAAGCCATAACTGTGTCATAAAATCTCCTTTCGCAAAAGCTCTATTATCTTAAGAATTATCTGATATTGATATAATAGCTGATTTCAAAGGTATTGCCGGGTTCAAGGAACTGTATACAGTAACGGTGAGCAAACACATCGTCTGTGCCCTGAACATCGTCGCTTCCGAACCAGGGCTCAATGCAGATGTAGGGAGAACCGGGAACATTCCAGAAGCCTGTCGCAGGGAAGCCTGTAAAGGAAACTTCAAGATATTCGCCGTTTTCATCCGAAAGAGAAGCGGCGTGAAGCTGATTGCCTGTTACAAACCATGCGTTATTGGCAAACATATCCTCGGTGAGTGCGACCTTCTTTTCGGTGGGATAATCTGCATCAGAAAGAAGCTTGTTGTCAAGCATCTTGTATGTTAAGTTGTCCTTGCCCTTAAAGGTGAGAATATCACCGGGCTTTGCAAAGAAAGCAGGGTGCGCACCAACCTGAAAAGGCATGGTAACATCATTTTCGTTTTTAATGGAAAACGTGATTTTCACGCTCTTTCCAACAAGCTCGTGGGTGATTTTAAAGTCAAATTCAAAAGGATACTGCGGGAGAGAAACCTCATCGCTGTGACGGCAGTGAGTGCAGGCTGTTTCGCTTATTTTCACAAGCTCCATGGGGTTTCTTCTGACAAAACCATGGATGGGCATTGTGTACTCTTTTCCGTCGTGGATATAAGTTTCATTGTGAAATCTTCCGCACACGGGGAAAAGTATGGGGGAAGTGTTGTCCCACCATGTGGGGTCAGCATTGTAGAGATACTCTCTGCCTGTTTTCTTGCAGATAAGCGAACGGGGTTCGCCACCGATGTCGCTGACTGTAAGCTTCAAAAACTCGTTTTCAAGGATGTGTGTACATTCGTTGGGATTCATAGTGTTTACTTCCTTTCTGTTTTGCTTTTGATTTTTATATTGTGTTTTTGTTGTTTTAAAGTTGAGTTTAATCCGCTTCACTCCGTTTTAACAGGCAGAGGTAACCTGAGAAATTAGTAATTAGAAATTAGTAATGTTAAATCTACCTTGAATAAAGATGGACGGAGAGATAAGCTTGAAAATCTAAACCAAGATAAATCGAACTTGTCTAAAGTTCGATTTTAATCAAGGGTAAGGTCGAAATCGAACTCGTTTAGAGTTCGCATTTCGACAAGATAAATTATTATGAAAGAGCCTTTTCAACAAGCTCTGCCGCCCGAAGAACTCCGAGCTTGCCGCTTTCATATGTAAGACCGCCCTGAAGATATACTGTGTATGGCTCAACACACGGTGCATCTGCGGAAAGCTCAATTGAAGAACCTTGCGTGAAAGCACCTGCCGCCATAATAACCGGAACAGCATATCCCGGCATCTGCCACGGTTCGGGACGAACATGGGAATCAATGGGCGCACCTGCTTGAATACCCTCGCAAAATGCGCAAAGTGCCTTTTCCGAACCAAGACTTACGGTCTGAATAATATCGTGTCTTTCTTCGTCCGGGGCGGGACTTACAGCATAACCCATATCGGAGAAAATCTGCGCCGCAAATGCCGCTGTTTTAAGAGCCTGTGCAACTGTGTGCGGAGCATAAAAAAGTCCCTTCAGAAGGCTCTTGTTGTGTCCAAGGCTCGCACCGCTTTCACAGCCTATTCCCGGGCAAGTCAGCCTGTAGGAAGCAAGCGTAACAGCTTTTTGTGTACCTGCAATATATCCGCCACATTCCGCCATACCGCCACCGGGATTTTTGATGAGCGAACCCATAATCATATCTGCGCCGTAATATGTCGGCTCATGTTCATCGACAAATTCACCGTAACAGTTATCCACAACAACAAAAGCGTCCGAGCGTTTATGAGAAAACTCAGCAACCTCTCCGATTTCCTTTGCCGAAAGGGTTTTGCGGATAGAATACCCCTTTGAGCGCTGAATAAACACCATTTTAATGGTCTTATCTTCATCAAGTGCCTTTCCGAGGGCATCAAGGTCAACATTGCCGTCAGGTGTCATTTCGATTTGCCTGTAATTGACACCGAAATCCCGCAGAGAACCTGTCCCCTGCTCGCCTCTTATTCCAATGACCTCCTCAAGGGTGTCATAGGGCTTACCCGTTACGGAGAGCATTGTGTCGCCCGGGCGGAGAAGTCCGAAGAGACCGATTGCAAGGGTATGCGTGCCGGAAGCAATTGTGTGCCTTGCAAAAGCCGCTTCTGCTTCAAAAACCTCGGCAAAAATCCTGTCAATTGTATCCCTGCCGAAATCGTCATAGCCATAACCGGTTGTGCCTGCGAAATGGCTGTCAGAAACCTTGTTTCGACGGAACGATTCCATAACCTTTGCCTGATTTTTCATTGCTGTCTGATCTATGCGTGCAAGCACGCCTTTAGCGTTGAGTCCCGCCTCAACCGCCGATGCACGCTCAAGAATTTCCCATGTGGTCATTATTATTTTCCCTTTCTTCTATCAAAACTTTATGCACAATTTTATAACGTGCTTACAATTTCCTTGAATCTGTTTCCTCGCTCCTCAAAATTGTTAAAAGCATCAAAGCTCGTGCAAGCAGGACTGAGAAGCACCGAATCGCCCTCTGTCGCACACGCCGCCGCCCCTTTCACCGCCTCGTCAAAGCAAGAGCAGCAAACAATTTCAATTTCGCCGTCGGCATAAGCTTCATCCTGCATTATTGCCGCCTTTATCCTTTCCGTTGTGGGACCGCTTAAATACACCGCCTTTGCCTTACGGATAATCTCTGCACCCATTCCATCAAATGGGATATTTTTGTCTGCGCCACCCATGACAAGTACAAGTGCCTTTTCGGCGGTCTTTTCGGGGAAAGTTGAAAGAGCCGCAAGTGTTCTTGAGGGTGAAGAATCAATTGAACTGTTATAAAAGCTCACGCCGTCCTTTACACGACAAAGCTCAAGTCTGTGGCGCACGCCGCCAAAGCTTGCCGCAACTCTTTTAACGGCATCAAGGCTAACATATTTCTCTGTAAGAGCAATTGCCGCCATATAATTTTCGGCATTGTGAATACCTCGCAGAAGAATATCGTCCTTTGTAAGAAGCTCCTTTTCCACTGCACCGTTTCTTCTTATGATAGCGTAGCCGTCGTTTGCTGTGCGACGCAAAAACAAGCCCTGTGGAAGCTCCTTTTGCGATGAAAACAAAACCACCTCACGCCCAAGCTTCCTTGCCCTTTCGGAAAACTCTGCGGTTATCGGATAGTCGGCGTTGGTAACAAATCTTGCACCACTTTCCATGCTTTCAAACACCGCCGCCTTGGATTCAACATATTCATCCATGTCCGTGTGCCAGTTGAGATGATTTGGGGAAACGTTTGTCACAACAGCTCCGCTTGGGAAAGTCAGATGAGCAAAGGGAAGCCCCCCGTTTTCAAAGCGGTTTACCGTGTGAAGCTGAAAGCTCGAAAGCTCAATAACAACAAAATCATCCTTGCCGATGTTATCAATGTCGGGAAGAAGTGGGCGACCGATGTTGCCGCCGAGGTGAACGGTGTAACCCTGCGCCTCAAGAATTTTGGCGGTAAGCGTGCTTGTGGTTGACTTTCCGTCGCTGCCCGTCACCGCAAGAATTTTGCAGGGACAAAGCGAAATAAATGCCTCCATTTCACTTGTAAGAACAGCTCCCCTCTCAAGTGCAGCAAGAATGCCCGGCGCATCATAACGGATTCCCGGAGTTCTGAACACAATCTCGCCACAAATTTCGTCAAGATATGTGTCTCCGCAAACAAAGCTTACACCCTTTTGTTCAAGCTCTTTAACGTCAAGTGCAAGCAACTCCACCGGCTTTTTATCATGCACCGTCACAACAGCTCCGCTTTGCAAGAGAAAATCAATAAGCGGTGCATTGCTGATGCCTGCTCCAAGCACATCAACGTTTTTTCCTTTGAGATATTCTCTGTATTTTGTAACCTTTTGGTTGTTGAAAAATTTCATTATGGAAAGCTCCTTAAAACAACTTGTTGTGTTTTGCAAAAAAGATTTTACCATTGCAAAAGCAATTGACAGAATCGCATTTTCCAAAAATATCTGCTCTGATGCTCACTTATTTCCAATAGTTCTTCACATCTTCCTCAGACTTGTAAACACGGAAAGCCTTTTTGTTAAAATCCGTTACATTTTCCTCCGTAACAAGCTCCTTTCTGCCCATCGGAACTGTCATCTGATATGTGTAACCGTTAACGCCAAGGAATGTGATTCCGTTATATTCAAAGCCGGCTTTTTCGATAATTTCATAATAGTCACGACAACGCTTCGCAAATGTCGCTTCTGAATCAAACCTTTCGTCAAAAGCGATTTCAAAGTTCATCATGTGGTCAAAGTTCTCCTGATCAGACCACGGCAAAAGCAACACCTTTCCAACAAAATCTGCATATCTCACAGCAAAATCATAATCCCTTGAATAGTGATAGGAAAGGATATATGCAAGCTCATCCGCCTTTTCCTGCATCATAAGTGCGGCGCAATAGTTATGATAGCCGTCAACCTCGCCGTCACGGGCATTTTTACTGTAAAGTGCGGTAACAATCTCCCCGTGGCTGAAATCAAACTCTGTGAGATAACCACCGGCGGTTTTGCTGTAATAAGTATTACCTGGAGTAAATTCAATTTCAATATCTTGGTATTTTTCTGCAAAAGCGACCCTGTTTTCCTTTGCCGCCGCAACGCTTCCGAAATAGGTTCCGTTATAGACAGTATATACAGCAAACGCCGCAACTGTTATACAAAGCGCCGCCACAAGACACAAAAGTCCTTTAACCATTCGGATTCTGAAGCCCGTGACAACAAGTCTTTTAACAAAGACCGACAAAAATGCAATTACAAGCACCACAGCCGTATATTTAAAGCTGTAAGAAATGCTTGCATAATCAAACGCCGACACAGAAAATGCGCACAAAGCAAAAAGTGCATAAATAACACGTCTGTCGGAAAAGAAAATATTGGCAATTGCCGGAGCCACAAGGATAAGCGGCACGCCCTGCCATGCGCCTCTCTCCCCGGAGAAAATCCACACCGAGGCAAACGCCAGAAACACCGTCACTGTAAAGCCTGCAAGTTTTTTCAGCTTTTGCACCGCCACATTTTCCTCACCATCGTTTTTCTTTGCGCCCGGGGTCATTTTATACGATTTATTCTGTTCCATTTTTGCTGTCCGGAATTCAAAGCTGTCAATCCTTTTGAATTCGGGGGCTCCTTTCAAGTTTTATTATCAAATGTCTTTTCGTGTGATAAGCTTGGGATTCAACAACCAACTTTTTGCAAGATAGTCATTTTTGTTGCAAATAGCCTTTTTGCTCTCAACAGCCGGATTTTCATGAAGTATTCAAAATTCCGATTGTTTTTGAAAGCCGCGCATCAAATAAGGTCAAAAAATCCCATACCATTATAATTATAACACATCTTACCGCAGATTGTGTTGATTTTTTATTAAATATCCTGTTTCTTAATCAAAATTCTTAAATATTTTTCAATTTATCTCTTTACAACCGACAACTTATCTGTTATAATGTTTTTCGTTCATCAAAAATGTATTTTCAGTCGGTATTGTAATATGATGAACATTTATCTGCCTGTAGCCCAGCTGGATAGAGCGACAGACTCCGACTCTGTAGGTCGCAGGTTCAAATCCTGTCAGGCAGGCCACAAAAGCAGTTAACTTTGATACAAAGTTAACGGCTTTTTTCACTTTTCAAAATTTGTGAAAGCCATGTGACGCATAAATATTGCTTTGCAATGTGAAATACGCCTTGCGGCGTGTTGTAAAAAATCAACGTTAATGCCAAATGTTGCGCAAAGCTCACTTGATGCTGATAAAACTCTCTCCTGTCGGTTTCCGATGGGAGAGAGTTTTGTATTATTCTTTGTTCAGGCTGTTAAAATCAATTCTTCTGTCTTTGAAATAGAATTCCCTGTCATGCTCACCAATTTCACGAAGTACCCTGCAGGGATTTCCCACAGCAACAACATTGTCCGGCAAATCCTTTGTAACAACGCTTCCTGCGCCCACAACAACATTGTCGCCGATTGTTATCCCGGGAACAATAATTGCTCCCGCCCCAATCCAACAGTTTTTGCCAATTGTCACAGGCATATTGTATTGATACGCATTTTGGCGAAGCTCCGGCAAAATCGGATGTCCTGCGGTTGCTATTGTAACGTTCGGTCCGAACATCGTGTAATCACCCACATATATGTGCGTGTCATCCACAAGAGTCAGGTTGAAATTCGCATACACATTCTTGCCGAAATGCACATGATGCCCGCCCCAGTTTGAGTGAAGCGGCGGCTCAATATAACAGCCCTCGCCGATTTGTGCAAACATTTCTTTTAACATTGCGCATCTTTTTTCATATTCGCCCGGTCTTGTTGCGTTGAAATCGTAAAGCTTTTCAAGACATTCCGTCTGCTTTTTCATAATCTCTGCCTCTCCAGGCAAATAAAGCTCACCTGTGTGCATCTTGTCTTTCATACTCATCTTTTTTATTCTCCTTATTTACATCGCTTTTGGGTTTCCCACTCAATGAACAAATGCAATCAACCGGAAAACCTGTTCAACCGTGTCTGAAATATTTGCCTTTGCTGTTTCCTTTTCCATTGCCTCGGAAAGGTTGCAAGGCGTGCGCACAACCGGGAAAAATGCGTCAATTCCGTGGTCGTTGCATAACACCGCATCACGGGTAACTCCTCCCGAAAAGGCAATAACTCTCTTGCCATATTTTTTGGCTATTCCCGCAACTCCAACCGGTGCTTTCCCCATGTGTGTCTGACCATCAAGTCTGCCCTCACCTGTTATCACTATGTCACTTTTGGAAATGTACTCCTCAAGACCCGTCTTTTCAATCACAAGGTCAATCCCCGACATAAGCGTTGCACCGAGGTAATACTTCAGCGCAAAGCCCATACCCCCTGCAGCCCCCACGCCGGGAAAACCGGGGTCAGCCTGTCCGTTTATAAACTTTCTTGTAAGCTCTGCAAAACTTAAAAGCCATGCATCCATCCTGTCAATCATTTCAGGCGTTGCACCCTTTTGAGGACCGTAAATTTTACTGCATCCGTCATTTCCGCAAAGGGGATTCTTAACGTCGCACGCAACCGTGAATCGACACTCGCAAAGCTCTGACACAGCGTTTTTTCCACAAATCTTAAAAAGTCCCTCAAGTCCCGAAGCACAAGGCGCAATCGCATTTCCGCCACAGTCAAGAAACTCAAACCCCAAAGCCGAAAGCATTCCAACTCCGCCGTCATTTGTAGCACTTCCGCCAATTCCGATGATAAAATCACGGCAGCCCGAAGCAATGGCATGTTTTATCATTTCACCAACCCCGAAAGTCGTTGTGACAAGGGGATCTCGCAGATTTTCCGGCACAAGAGTAATGCCAGCTGCGGCAGACATTTCAATAAACGCTGTCTTCTTTCCATCTTCACCTGAAAGTGTAACATACTCGGCAGAAATTTTATTTCCGAGAGGTCCTGTGACCTGTATGCAGACTTTTTCGCAAATTTTCCCGTCTGCAATTGCGTCAACCGTTCCCTCTCCGCCATCAGCAATGGGACGCACGAAAATTTCAGCATCCGTACAAACACGGCGTATTCCCTCGGCAATTGAAGTCCCAACTTCAAGCGTTGAAAGACTCCCTTTAAAAGAATCCGATGCAATTGTGACTGTCATTTTTCCACCCCTTTTTCAAGTTCTGAAAAGCTTTGATTTGCCATTTAAAAATTCAAAGGGCAGGCTTTCCCCACCCCATGAAGCTATGTTTTCTACGCAAATCGTCGCAATCAAAGACCGAGCCTTTTGATTCTTTCTCTTATGCTTTCAGCATGAGCTCCTGTGTCATCGCAAATGTCATGCGCACCGAGCACGTCCTCCGAAGCTGCCCTTTCAAGCGAGCGTTTCACGCAGGACAATTCACCATCAAGGTTGTCGCAAAGGTTGTGAACTGTTTTGCAAAGAGCATCAATGCGTTTTGTATAATCGGCAGTTCTTTGCTTCTGAATTTCAAGCTTTGCAAGATTGTCTGTGCAAGCCTTTATATATTCACGTTCAGCCTTGCGTTTAAGCTCATTTGCAAAACGCTTTGCCTCAAAGAGCATACCTGTTATTTCATTCGCTTCAGTGCCGGGAAATCCGTCTGAATAATGATTGGTGAAGCTGTTTTTCTTATTTTCAATCTGCTTTTTAAGTTCCTCGTTTTGCTCCTTCAACGAGGAATTTTCATTTTTAAGTGCTTCAATCTGTTGACAGAGGTTTTCATTCTCAGAAATTGTTTGAGCAAGCTTTTCGTCCTTTTCGCTCATCTCATCAACAAGTCTGTCGGTTTCCTCGGCAAAGCCCTCAACCTCGGCTTTTAGTTTTTCTATAGCATTCTGCATGGATTTTTGGGCGTTTGCAGCATCAGAAATCTTTCTTTTATATTCGCCATCAACTTCAAGGATATAATCGAGGACGCTTTGTTTGGAATACCCCCAAAGGGTTCTTTTAAAACTCATTTTTTCCATGTCGCTTCTCCTGTTGGATATTATATCTTTTTTATATATGGTTTTAAACCTTTTTGCTGTTCCTTATAACTTACATATCGAAAAAACTTACCGGGTTACGGGGATTCCCACTTTCTGCTTCCGAGGTTGCAAGCAACCATGAAAGTGGAATGAAGAGGAGATTTAAGAACTACGTTCTGACGATTCAATTTATAGGCTATTCTGTTCAGCCCCCGACACATATTATACCTCATCCCCCGGGATTTGTCAACTGTTTTCTTTTCACAACACCGCAAAAGTTGCCTGAAAATGAATAAAATCCCTTCCTGTGTCAAAAATAGCTGTAAGTCAAAACACAAGGAGGTTATTTTATGCCACAGAAATCACTTAATAACACAAAGACCGAAGCCAACATCAAAACAGCCTTTGCCAACGAATGTATGGCTTTGGCGAAATACAACTATTACAGCGCAAAGGCGAAAGCAGAGGGATATGAGCAAATTGCCAAAATCTTCTCCGAAACCGCAAACAACGAGTCTGCTCACGCCGAAATATGGTATAAACAGCTTAACGACGGCGTTGCCACAACCGACGTAAACCTCGGAAAATCCGCCGAAAATGAAAACTTTGAATGGTCAAATATGTATGCCCAATTTGCAACACAGGCAAAAGACGAGGGGTTTGACGAAATTGCGACTCTTTTCCTGCGTATAGGTAATGTTGAAAAGGCGCACGAGGAACGCTTCCGTGCCCTGCTTTCAGAAATTGAAAAGGGACAGGTTTTCTCCTCCACCGACGGAAAATCAGAGAACTGGATATGCTCTGCCTGCGGATATGAAACACAAAGTCCCGATGCACCGGACATCTGTCCGATTTGCGGACGCCCCAAGTCATATTTTGAAATCAAAGCTGAGAACTATTGATTTTTCTTCACTTTAAATTATAGCAGTTTTTTGCGCAGATTTTGTTGCAAAAAGGTTTTACCGCCCCGGGCATTCAAAATGATTGTCCGGGGTAAATATAAAAATCCAAAAAGACAAGTCCGTAAAAACACCTTTTTTGGAGCTTAAAAACCACATGAAACTGTCACTAAACCGTAAACAAACAGTTAAAATGTGGAAATGTTCATTTTTGCGTGCTATAATTACGATAGAGTATTGTTATGCTATAATGTGTAAATTTGTGCTTAAATCAAGAACTTGAAAAAAGGTGTTACAAAGTGAATTTCCCGGAGCTTCTCTCCCTCACCGCAGATGCATCAGCTTCAGCAGGTGGTTTCAGTATAACAAATATGCTTGGCGTTATCGCAAATGTCGGAACAGTCATTCTTGGCAGTATTCTGGGCATGACCTTCAAGCGTTTTATCCCTGAAAGTCTTTCGGACATTCTCATGAAAGCTCTCGGACTTTGCACACTTTACATAGGCATATCCGGTGCAATGGGTGGCGGAAACACTCTCATTCTCATAGTTTCAATGGTTTTAGGAACTCTGATTGGCTCACTTTGTGACCTCGACAGGCTTCTCTCAAAGGCAGGAGAAGGTCTTGAAAAACGCTTTGGCTCAAAAGACGGAAAGACATCAATTGCCGAGGGGTTTGTAACGAGCAGCCTTGTTTTCTGCGTTGGTGCAATGACAATTGTGGGCTCGCTTAATGCCGGAATCTCCGGTGACAATGAGATGCTTTACACCAAGGCAATGCTTGACCTTGTTTCTTCAACGGTTTTTGCCTCCACTCTTGGCGTTGGAGTTCTTTTTTCAGCGGCATTTGTGTTTGTTTTTCAAGGCGGACTTGTTATGCTTGCAAGGTTTATTGCGCCATTTCTTTCGGAAATTGTCATTGCCGAAATGACCTGCGCAGGTTCAATTATCATCATGGGCATCGGACTCAATCTCATTGGTATAACAAAGCTTAAAACGATGAATTTCCTTCCTGCGATGTTCATGCCGATAATCATTTGCCCCATTGCAGACCTCATTGCAAAGGTGATTGGCTGAAAAAGTATACTTGTGTGACACCTTTCAGGGTGGCTCGCTCATCAGGCATAGTGGTGCATTTAAGGTGATTATGTCATGGTTTGCATTTGAAGCCTATGAAAACTTCCACTTAATAAAACCTCTGTTATGTAAAAAACAGCGGCAGACCCCAAACAGGTCCACCGCCGTGAAATATTAAAACTAAAATCAGTTCTCGTTTTTGCGTTCGGAAATCGGGACATATCGCTTATACGCCGCCTTGGTTTTATAGGCAGGACGGATAATCTTTCCTCCGGTCATAAGCTCCTCTATGCGATGAGCACACCAACCTGCCGTTCTTGCAATGGCAAACAATGGTGTGTAAAGCTCCTGGGGAATTCCAAGCATACGGTAAACAAGTCCCGAATACATATCGACGTTTGCACACATGATTTTGCTCTTTGTTTCGCTGAAAACGCCGGGGGTGAGATTTTCAATCTTTTCAAGAAGATCAAACTCATCGTCAAAGCCCTTTTCAACGGCAAGCTTGCGTGCATACTTTTTGAGAAGTCCTGCTCTCGGGTCGGAAAGCGTATAAATAGCGTGACCCATACCGTAGATAAGTCCGCTTCCGTCGCCGGCTTCCTTGCGCAGAATCTTGCGCAGGTAGTTTGCAACTTCTTCGTCGTCTTTCCAATCACGGACATTTTCCTTGATTTCGCTGAACATATTTTCAACCTTGATGTTCGCACCGCCGTGACGAGGTCCTTTGAGTGAACCGATTGCGGCACCGATTGCCGAATATGTGTCTGTTCCCGATGAGGAAAGCACACGGCAGGTAAAGGTTGAGTTATTACCTCCGCCATGTTCCGCATGAAGAACAAGGCAGAGATCAAGAAGCTTTGCTTCATCTTCATTAAAGGATCTGTCATTTCCAAGGATTCTTAAAAAATTCTGTGCAGTGGAAAGTCCCTGCTTGGGCATATGCAGAAAGAGGCTGTCGTGTTCAAAAACGTGCTTCTTTACAGCGTATGCGTGGGCAGCGATTATGGGTATGCGTGCCGTCAGCTGAATACTCTGACGTATAACATTCTCGAGGCTGTTGTCTTCGGGATTGGGGTCATAAGAGAAAAGTGAAAGAACGCCTGCCTGAAGCTTGTTCATGATGTTCTGAGAAGGGCAACGCATGATAACATCCTCTGTAAAACGGTCGGGAAGATGCGCGCAGGAGCTTACAAGCTCATTATATTTCGCAAGCTGTTTTTCTGTGGGAAGCTTGCCGAAAAACAAAATGTATGAGCACTCCTCAAAGCCATAGCGCCCCTCGGCACGATAGCTTTCAACAAGGTCATCAACGTCGTAGCCTCTGTAATAAAGCTTACCGGGAATTGCTTCCTTTTCACCCTCGTTGAGGACATAACCGTGAACAAGTCCCACTTTTGTGACACCTGCAACAACACCCGTTCCGTCAATATTACGAAGTCCCCTTTTGATGTTTGCATTTGAGAATGCATCGGGTGCAAGGGTGTATGTGTCACGGCAGGACTGGGCAAGGTCGCCCAAAAAGTCCTGATACTTTTCATCAATATACATATTTTGGTCACCATCCGAATATAAATGTAGCAATTTGTAAGATAAGTATATCACAGAATTATTAAATTTGCAAGAGGTAAAAGAAAATTATGCAAAAAAACACAAAATTTACATTAAAAAAGTTAACTTCACGAATATTTCCGCTTACTTGCTTCATTTTGGCGCTTGTTGTTTCGCCAATTGTGTTCATGCATACGGAGAATATGCCTGTGCCGACGGTTCAGAATCAAGCTCCGGTTTCGGAGGTTATTGACACCAACGAAGTGCAAGAGCAGGTCATAGCCGATGACACAACCGTTTCGGAAAATGCCGCAGAACAAACAGATGCCACTTCCGAAACAGGAGAGCAAGAACAGCAATCTGAGGTTGAAACGGTTTCGCCTCCCCTTTCGGAAAGTTATATGTTAAGAGAGCTTTTTTCAGACATTGAGTTTTCCGAAAAAGCCGAAAGCGAAAAGCCCTCGACAATTACCCAACAGCCTCCCACCGTTACAACTCCCACAAAGCCACAAACACCCGTAACGGTTACTCCTCCTGCGCCGGTTACGCCGCCCGTAACCTCCGCCCCCACAGAGCAAACGCAACCCGAAGATAAAACTCCCGAAGTCGAACCTGTTCCCGAAACGCAGACTCCCCCCGTTGAAAACACGCCCGAAGCCGTTCCCGGAACAGATGTGACTCCCGTTTCCCCCGAAGCAACCGACACACCATCTGACAGCCAACCCGAGAATATAACCGTAAATGTTCCCGTGATTGAGCCGGAAAATGCTGATGCAGGAAACGAAAATACTGAAGAAACCGACGCAACCGTTTCTGCACCACCGCTAAACTACGGAACGTCAACAAGAGGCTCGATAACAACGGTTCGGGTTCTCGATCATCTGACAGGCGGCGTGCTTGTCATGGATCTTGATGAATATATTGCATCGGTAATTGTTGCAGAAATGCCGTCTTATGCAGGGGATGAAGCACTTAAAGCTCAGGCTGTTGCGTGCAGAACCTTTGTTGTGCACAGGGCGGTTGTCAGCGCAACTCACAGCGGTGCGAATGTATGCACAAATCCCGGTCATTGTCAGGCATTTATGAGCAAATCAAGATTCCGTGCAAAATACGGTGCCGCAGGAACAGATTTTTACAATCGTGCCTACAACGCTGCAAAGAGCACAAGCGGAATTATTGCTGTTTATGACGGAACTCCTATCACAGCAGCTTTCCACGCTTCAAGCGGAGGAAGCACAATGTCAAGTGCTGATGTGTGGGGAGGAAGCCTGCCATACCTCGTGCCGGTATATTCCCCCGAACAGGACGACCCGGAAATGCGTGAGCTTATTTCAGCGCACAAGAGCTTTTCAAAGGAAGTGTTCATACGATACCTTGCCGCCGCAGGTTATTCGGGTGCAAGCGCATATTATGACCAAGGCTTTGACAGCTTTGTGGGTCCTATCACACACACAAATTCCGGCAAGGTCGGAAGCGTTTCAATTGCCGGCGAAAACGTTAGCGGTCAGACAATGAAGAACATTTTCGGTCTGCGTTCAACCTGCTTCTCAATCAGCTACAACGCAAACAACATTACATTCGTATGTCTCGGCTACGGTCACGGCGTTGGCATGAGCCAGCTTGGAGCCTGCACAATGGCAAAGCAAGGTTCTTCCTATGCAGAAATACTCACCCATTATTACACGGGTGTTGACTTGGTTATATGGTAAACAAATAAAAATCTGAACCAAAGAAAGGAAGGTCAAAACCATGAAAACAACAAGAATAATTTCCGTATTACTTACAATTTTTATGCTCTGCGCTTGTCTTTGCGCCTGCTCCGGAAATGGGCAGAGCAAGGTTGAGAAGCTTTTTGAATCAAAGGGCTACGATGTGAGCATTGACAATCAGAGCGACTATCCGCTGCTTAGTGCGACAAAGCAGGGCACGCTTCCGAACTTTTCTTACATTGAATGTGCCGATGATAAAGCGGCTCTTGACCTTTTTGAAAGCGACAAGCAAATTGTTACAGGTAGCTTTGACCAAAACTCCGTCATAAGCGAAAAAGTTGCTTACGGTGAAAATGACGGCGTTTGCTGTAAGGTTGCCGTAAAGGGTTCGGCAGTGATTTTTGCAACATATTTCCCCGAGGATGCAAATGAGGTTGATGGTATTCTTACCGACCTCGGATTTGACAAATAAAGCTTTTCACCCCCGATTTTCAAGTAAGAAAATCAGGGGTGATTTTTTGGCTGTTTTGTATGAGCGGACGCATATGTCCGCCCATCTTTTTTGCGATGTGAAGCTTAATCAAACCAATATTTCAACTTTATTGCTGTTCCACGCACTTATGCAAAGGCGAAGCTTCCTGCCGGCATCGCCTGTGTTTCTTATTTCCATTGAAACAGTTTTTTGCTCACCGGCATCAAGCATAAAATAATTGTCGGAAAGATAGCTTGCTGTTTTATCATCGGCTATTTCAAGCTTTACGGGGTAAACGGGTGCGGTTGCTTCAAGCTTCACTTCAAGGCTCACACGTTCACCGTTCTTTCTGCATGAGAGAATCTCTGCGGAAAGCTCACTCTTTTGCGCTTTCTCAATCTGAGCTCTTATATGAGGTCCATTTTCAAGATACAGATTTTCGTGGGGATTCTCACGGAAATCTCGTCTGAAACTCTCGTCTGAAAACATTTCAAGACATTTAAGGGGATAAAATGCCGATGAAATAAGCTGTCCGTCGTTTCCGTAAAGAGTTGTCCTTATGAAGAAAAAGCTGTCAGACCATTCTTTCGGAATGGAAAAGCTGTGGCAAAATACCTCCGTGAGGAAATCCTCGCAGGCTATGCTTACTGTTTTGCTCTTGGTGTAAAGCTTTTTCAAATCGGGAGTGAAAATATCGAGCTCAGCCCTTGCTTCAAAGCTCTTTTTGCTTTCATTTATAACTCTCACGGGAATATCAACAGTTTCGCCCGGTGCAAAATCAGTTTCGCAAAGTGAGGCGAGAACAACTGTTGGTTCATAGCCTTTTTTCATTGCGTAATACTGCGCTGTTGTTTCTCCAAGACCATCAACCATCTGGATTGCAGTTGTTGTCCAGGTGCGCTTGAACACCCACGGCATAAGTCCCGTTGTGACAGGATAGTTTTCACGAAGCGACTGCACAAGAATCTGATAGAACTCATATGCCGCAATCTGCGTTGCTTCGCAAAGGCGGGAGAGCGTTATGCCGGATATGCTGTCAATGTGTGTGGCACGGGAGAGCATACGGGGGATACGGTCAGGCCGATATTCGGTAAAGTGGTTTATAAGCTCGGGGAATCTGTCACGGAAGCTTTCCTCCATGATTCCATTAAGGGGACTTTCAAACTCCTCTTTGCTTATGAGCTGACGAAGGCTTTTTGCGCATGGGAAAGAATGGATTCCGCACTCCGCCATAAGCGGCAAATCACGGTACGCTTTTCTGTACCACACAGGCTCCCAGTCACGGTAGCTGTGCATACTGCCTCCGTCGGGGCTTACACGGTAAAAGTTACGTTGTGGGTCGATGTTCTCTATGTTGCGCTGAATTATATACATTGCGGCATTGTTTTCGGGGTGATATGCCTGATGCTCGTTGCCGCCGCAATAAACGGCAAGTGACGGATGATTTCTCATGCGGAAAAGATTGTAGCAAAGCTGATTCTCAAGAGTTTTACTGTTCCATTTTGGACGGACGGGATTGGCAAGAAAAGCATCCTGCCACACAAGTATGCCCATGCTGTCACACAGGTCATAAAACCTGTCGTCTTCGGGCATACCTCCGCCACTCCACACACGAAGAAGCTGTATTCCGCAGTTTTTAACCTGTTCAAGAGTCCACTTATAGTCCTCGTCGGAAATTGTATAAAGAAAATCAACAGGCATCCAGTTCATGCCCTTGAGGAAGAAGTCCTTGCCGTTTACGCTGAAGCGGTAGTTATTCCAACACTGACGGTATTTTCTGCCTGCACTGCGGGTCTGCTCAACAACACGGATACCCGTGGCGAACTTCTGGGTATCAAGCAGGATATCTCCGCTTGTGAGTTCAATTTTCACATCATAAAGCTTTGCCTTTCCCGTTCCCACGCCGAGAGGATACCAAAGCTCAATATCCTTAAGGTCAATTTCTCTGTTATAGAACTGACACTCACGCATTTTTTCCACAATTCCGCTTTTATCGTAGTCATAAAGAGTGAAATCCTCGGCATCATTAAAGACCTCTGCACCTGTTTCGGGGTCTGTGATAACAGTGCGGATACCAACGGTTTTATCCGAAAGGATGCCCGAAAGTCCGCCTCTGTATGTAAAAGTGAAGTCATACGACTCGTCGCTCAAAAGGCAGGCAAGCTCGTTGATTTTATCGGATGCAATGCTGATTTCAAGGCAGAGCTTTGCATCGGCATGACCGTTTTCTCCCTTTTCGCAAATACTCTTTGTGTAAAGATAAGGACGAGAAATGTGTGTTTTGGGGACAATCTCCATACGGACACTTCTCCAGATTCCGATGACGGTAAAGTGACCGTTGCTTGTGTCCCTGTCCTTCGAAATATTCCACGGGATAATCTCGGTACTATCATATCCCCAATAGCCTTTGCCGTAATTCTTTTTATCGGCATCACGATAAAAACTGAACGCAACAACCTCGACAATCAGCTCGTTCTCGCCCTGCTTCAGTTTGTCCGCAACATCAACGACGGGACCTCCGAACATTCCGTCATGCTCTCCGAGAAGCTCGCCGTTGAGCCACACTTTTGAGTAATAGGAAATGCCGTCAAAGCAAAGGTATGCGTTTTGTTTTTGTGCATCGGGAAGAACATCAAGGGTGAATGTGCGTCTGTAATACCACACTTTTTCGTCAAGGTCTTTGTAAAGCTTGCTATTATCCGCTTCATAGGGGTGAGGCAGAAGTCCTGCTTCGTACATATTCATATATGCCGATGAGGGAAGCGTTGCGGTATGTTCAAAATTTATCTTCGCAACGTCTTTGGCAAAAGCATCAAGACAGGCAAAATCCCATTTGCCGTCAAGATCAAGATGACTTTTTCCGTCACGCTTTTCAATGTAAAATGGTTGTGAAAGTGTCATTTGCGTTTTCTCCTTTAAAATTCGGGGTATAATTGAATTATATACTGTTGCACGTTGTTTGTCAAGAAATTTCGCCATATGAAATCTTGGCGAAAATTTTGTTTTCAAAGGGGAAATAATTAACATTTTAAGGTTGATAATATACCCCTATGGGGTATATAATGGTATGGGAGTCATAATGTGTGTTATTACA
>JAZQKV010000006.1:0-5220 GCA_045542335.1 Eubacteriales bacterium | reverse complement strand
TTATGGCATTGGCAGAACAGGCGCAAACTGCTATTTTCCGCAAAGTTCCTCACTTCATATTCCCGAGTTTTACACCTGGGGCTCTTGCAACCTCAGCTTGAACGGCGGCTTTCTCCGTATGTCCGCTGTCAATAACGACGTTGCAAGAATAACCTTTGACACCTGCCCCAAGGATATGTACATAAAAGACTGGCTTCACAATTACATGGCGGTTGTGCTTTGCGCGGATAAAGCTTTCACGGGCAATATCCGCCTCAAAGACCTGGGCTCAAAGTATCAGAAGGATTTCCCTGTTAAATTCACAGGTAAATGGCAGGTTGTTGTCCTTGACCTTGCCGAAATTTCCGGTTGGTTGAGCAAGGATGCCTCTGACAAATTCACCCTCCCCATGACCTTCTCGCCATACAGCGCACAGGGCAACTCATTCTTCGGAGGCTTTCAGATTCAGTTACCCGGAAAGAATTTCACCCCCGGATATTACCTCGACAGCTTTGGCTTTTTCTCGGATAAGGCGGCGGCAGAGGGCTACTATGTAAACGCAAAGCCGGACTCCGCAATGGTTGAAAGCGGAAAAGCTGACAGCGACGGCAATGTTTATGTGTTGGAGGTGTCAGAGCCTATGCAGGCGGTAACCTATTACAAGCAAAAGGCGGCGGCGCAGGATATGTTCCTTTATGAGCTTCGCCCCGAATACGGCGGTATTATCCCTTACGGCGTTTCAAAATATCCCCCCACAAAGGCGTATTACAACACAGGCTGCGCAATGACAAGACCCGAAATGTACACCTGGGGAAGCGGTACACTTTCTGTCGAGGGCGACTATTTCAAGTTTGCGCCCACACATTCTGATGTTGCCCGCATCACCTTTGACACCTCTCCCAAGAGCTATTACATGGACTATAACAAGCCGTATTTCACCTTTGTTGTGAAAACCTCAAAGGCGTTTGACGGTGAGCTTACTGTTCAGACCCTTGATTCCTCATACAGAAAGACTTTCAAGATTTCCTACACAGGCGAGTGGCAGAAAATCATCCTTGATTTCTCCGACACAACCGGTTGGGAAGTAAAGGGCGCAGACGGCAAATGGACACCCACTTTCAAAACACCTTTCTGCTCCGAAATCAACAAGCTTTACGGCGGTCATCAGCTCCGCTTCAACGGTAGCTCCAAAACCGAATACTATCTGTTTGACTACATCGCAATGTTCCCAACAAGAGAGCAGGCAGTTGCCTTTGACGGTCTTGCAAAGGTTGAGTCAACCCTTGCTTCCGTGCAGAGCCAAAGAACGCTTCTTGCCGCAAAGAGCAGGCTTCATCCTTACTTTATGAGTGGCTACACCGACGGCACTTTCAAGCCCAACAAGGGCATGACCCGAGCCGAGGCTTGCACCGTTATTGCCCGACTTCTCGGCGAGGAATATGAGTTCACAACCGAGCGCACCACAAGGTTTTCCGACCTCAAGCCAACCGATTGGCACTATGGCTACATAACTTTCCTTGAAAGTCAGGGCATACTTGATGCATTTGACGGTGAGTTCAATCCCAACCGCAGCATAACCCGAGGCGAATTTGTCAACATTGCCTTTGAAGCAAACGCATTCGGAAGTGTCAACGCAACCGAAACCGTGTTCAGCGACGTAAATTCTCAAACACCCTTTTCAAAGGAAATTGCGGCGGCAACGGCAAGCAAGGCTGTCAACGGCTACACCGACGGCACTTTCCGTCCCGACAACACCATAACAAGAGCTGAAATAACAACAATTCTCGTGAGAATCCTTGACATTGCCGGCACGCCCGATGCCGAGCCTCTTTTCAGCGACCTTAACAAAAATCATTGGGCATACGGAGGAATTATGGCAGTTATAAAACCCGAGCCTATGACGGTTGATTACGAGGCTGGCAACGCCAAAATTGCCGTGATAGACTCTCTTGCCGAACAGCGCAAGCAACAGATTCTCGGCACAAAAACCGATGTGAAAGTCGAGGGAACATCCTATTATGTCAGCGCCGACGGCGACGATTCGGCAGACGGAAAGTCCCCGGAAAGTGCATGGAAATCCCTTTACAAGGTGTCAACTGCCGCCCTTTCGGCAGGTGACGGCGTGTTCTTCAGACGAGGCGACATTTTCAGAGGAACAATGAGGACCAAAAACGGCGTGACCTATTCGGCATATGGTGAGGGCGAAAAGCCTCGCATTTACGGCTCTCCCGAAAACGGTGCAGACCCCGGCAAGTGGGAGCTTTGCGAGGGAACAACAAACATCTGGCGTTACAAAACTCCCATGATTGACCAGGGTACGCTTGTGTTTGACGACGGAAAGCAACACGCAATAAAGGTTATGGCAAACTTCGTCAACGGCAAATTTGTCAACGAAAACGGTGGCGATTTTGTCATTTCCGAAGGTCTGGCAGATGACCTTTATATGTTCTGCGACACCATGACAAACCTCGGCTCAGACGGCTATCCAGTTCCGTCAAGAACCCTTGGCTACCTTTATCTGCGAAGCGACAGCGGAAACCCCGGTGAGCGTTTCGGGGCAATTGAGTTCATGCCCTCAACCCACATAATCCGTGCCGATGCCGACAACTACCATTTCAAGGATGTGACCATTGACAATCTTTGCGTGATGTATGGCGGCGCACACGGTATTCACGGAACATACGGCATAAATTACACGGTGCAGAACTGCATATTCGGCTGGATTGGCGGCGGTGTGCAGTCCTACACCGGCACAACTTCCATAGCAAACCTCGGCGGCAGACCTGTACGCTTCGGCAACGCAGTTGAAATTGGCTTTGCCGACGGTCACACGGTGAAAAACTGTTATGTTTATGAATGTTATGACTGCGGTTTGACGTTCCAGTCAGGCAACGGAAACAGAGATGAATGGGTCAAGAACGTGACCTACGAGGGAAATCTCATTGAAAACTGCACATATTCCATTGAGTGCTTTATGGGCAGTCCCAAGACGGCAGGTGCAGAAAAATACATTGAGAATTTCGTTATCCGTGACAACATAATGAGAAAAGCCGGCTACGGTTTCGGAAAACAGCGTCCCGACAAGACACAGGTTGCGCACATCAAAACCTGGAATCATTACAACCGTGTAAAGGACAGAAGCTTTGTCATTGAGAACAACATTTTCGACCGAAGCACACACATGATTTACCACACCGGTGTCAACAGCGTTGAAGGACTCGATTCGCTTCCTGTGCTCCGAGGCAACACCTATGTTCAGCACGAAACCACCAAGGAAAGCACGTCTGTCTTTGGCATTTACAGCCATCTTACGACCCGTGCGCCCTATGACGGCGACCTTGCCTCTTTCTTTAAGGCAAATGGTATAAACGATGCCCAAAATGTATATTTTGTGAAATAACAGCAATGAGTCAAGGGGATGCTTTGGGAAAAAGCACCCCCTTTTGACGTGGTTTTGAAAAAAGCTTTGTATAAAGTTTTTGATATGTTACAACAAAATACAAATCAGACCGCCGCTGCCTTCGTTGATAATGCGCTGGAGAGTTTCGGCAAGCTTGAGGCGAGCTTCATCGGGCATATGAGAAAGCTTTGCGTTAAGCCCCTCATTGACAAGCTCATGAAGCGATTTTCCGAACATATTGGACTCCCAGATTTTAGTGGGGTCTTCTTCAAACTCTTTCAGCAGGAATTTTACCATGTCCTCGGACTGCTTTTCGCTTCCGACAATGGGGCTGACCTCGGTTTCGATGTTGGCGCGAATCATGTGTATTGACGGAGCAGAAGCACGAAGCTTAACTCCGTAACCGCCATTTTGTCTGACAATTTCCGGCTCCTCAAGGGTCAGGTCCTCAACAGAGGGGGTCACAATGCCGTAGCCGGTTGCGTTGACCTGCGCAATTGCCTGGGAAAGGCGGTCATATTCACGCTTCATGTGGGAAAGCTCGCTGAGAATACCCATAAGCGATTCCTCGCCGTCAAGGGTGAAGCCGGTTTCTTCGCCGAGAATACGGTAAAACAGCTTTTCGGGTGTGTTGACCTTTAAATGACAGCTACCTGTGGCAAGATCCGTGTGGTCAGAAGAAACGGTAAGACCGAAATCGTTGTCTGTGATGCTTCCGAAAACAGGCTGCACTTCGCCAACCTTTTCAATGCCGTCAGCCGACTTTATAAGGCGGTCATAAAGTTGTTTTTTGAGAAGATGACTGTCGTCAAGCGAATCAATCCATTTAGGCATTTCGATGACAATTTCGCCGATGGGAAATTCCGTCAGAACAAGCTCAAGAATTTTGCGGATGTCCTCGCCGTCAAGCTCGGTGCAGTTCACAAGAGCGACAGGAACGCCGTATTCCTCCTCAAGGGACATTGCAAGGCTTATTGCCTCGGCGGTTGCGGGCTCGGCGGAGTTGAGCACAATCACAAACGGCTTGCCCATGGCTTTGAGCTCATCAACCACACGCTTTTCGGCGGCAATATAGTTTTCTCTTGGCAAATCGCTGACAGTGCCGTCGGTTGTGACAAGCACACCTATGTTTGAGTGTTCGGAGATGACCTTTTTCGTGCCGATTTCCGCCGCCATATCAAAGGGCATTTCCTTGTCAGACCAGGGTGTCAGCACCATTCTCGGCTGACCTTCCTCGGTTGTTCCCATTGCGCCGGGGACGACATAACCCACGCAATCAATCATTTTCACTTTAAATGAGGCGTTGCCGTCAAGGTTAATTTGCACCGCTTCATCGGGGATAAATTTTGGCTCGGTGGTCATGACGGTTTTACCTGCGGCACTTTGCGGCATTTCGTCGGTGGCTCTTTGCTTTGCGCCCTCGGCAATTATATTGGGAAGCACCAAAGTTTCCATAAAACGCTTGATGAAGGTGGATTTTCCTGTGCGGACGGGGCCAACAACGCCTATATACACATCTCCGCCCGAGCGCACCGCAATGTCCTCATAGATATTATAGTCATTCATATTTGTTCCTCCGTATGCTTGTTTTTTGTAAATAATATGCAGCATCGGCAGGGAATATTACTACTTTTGTTTCTTATTAAATCTTTTTCTTCTCCCTTATGACTTATAATTGTTCTATTCTCTGCCGAGAACGGGGGGATAAATTAAATCTTTTTGTTTTACCTCATAACTTGTAATTGTTCTATTCTCTACCGAGAACGGGGGTGTTCCTTTCTACTCGCATAGAAAGGAACCAAAGATGCGCTTAAGAACTACGTTCTTAAGGATCTCCTTTT
>JAZQKV010000005.1:0-2875 GCA_045542335.1 Eubacteriales bacterium | reverse complement strand
GACTCTGCCATGAGCGGCAGCGTGCCCGATGCCTCCAAGGCGACAGGTCCTCTCTACTTCAGATGCGACAACGGCAACCCCGGTGAAGTGTTTGATTCCATTGAGCTTAACGTAAAGGGCAATGTACTTAGCGCATATTCGGGCGCAACGATTGACAATGTGTGCATCATGTACGGTGGCTCTCACGGCATTGGTACAGGAGATATTAACAATCTTACTGTTACCAACTGCGAAATCGGCTGGATTGGCGGCTCAATTCAGAGCTACAATGCAAACGGCAAAACAGACGGAAGTGCAACACGTTTCGGAAACGGCGTTGAAATTTACGGAAGCTGTGACGGATATGTTGTGGACAACTGCTATGTATACCAGTGCTACGACGCAGGTGTAACGCATCAGGCATCCGGCAGAAGTGCAGGTGACTACCGTGAGGACAACGTGACCTATTCAAACAACGTCATCACCGACACGGTTTACTCTATTGAATACTTCCTCGGACTCAACGGAAACTATATCCGTGAGGGCAAGAACATCCTCTTTGAGGGCAACCTCCTTCGTCGTGCAGGCTACGGCTTTGGCTCATTCCGTCCCGACGGACACAATCAGGGACACATCAGAAGCGGTTCCGGCAACCAGTTTGAAAACTTTGTTATAAAGAACAACATATTCGACCGTTCTGTAAACTACCTCGTGCAGACCACGACGGTCCACAAGGCGTATAATCCCAAATTTGAGGGCAACACCTACATTTCCGGCATAAACAACCTTGTTTATAACTACGGCTTCCCCGCAACAAAGGCGTATGCGGATGTGAGCATCAAGGGTAAAATTGCAAACGTCCTTGGCGACAAAACGGGCAAGTTCTATTTCGTTGAAAACATTCCCTATTGGAGCTATACCTACACCAATCTCAAGGTGATAGACAAAGAATATGAGGTGGTTGAAGATACATCGTCCACACCTGAAGCAGAGCCGGAAGAGGTACTTGATCCATACATGGTAAGGCTTGCCGGAGAAAAGGGATTTTATGGCTCGCTCCGTGACTCCATGAAAACAGAAGTGCTTGAAGACGGTGGAGTGAAATATCTCCACATCACTCCTGTTAATGTTGACAAGGCGACACTTCTTGACGTTACCGGAATAAATCCCGCAATTCCTCTTGACAGTGGAAAGGTTTGCTTTAAGCTTCTTGTGAGAACAAACTACAACATGGGTAAACCCCTTGTGAATATGTACACTCTTGCTTCTCCTGACGGAGCTTCCCACGGTGGAAACGGCATCGGACAGTCCGCAGCCAAAGCACTTGCTGCAAAGGGAGAATGGGAAGAGGTTTACATCACAAACAACTCCATTGACACTTCAAAATATGCAACCTGCAAACAGCTCCACATTCATCTCTGGGCAAACAATGTAAGAGGTGTTGCGATGTTCAATGCCGATGGAACGGAAAAGTATCCCGGTGCGTACATTGACATTGCCGCATGGGGTGTGTTCCCCAACGAAACCTCTGCAAGGGCATATGACCTTCTGGCGAAATAATTAGCTTTGGCATAAAATGCAATAATAAATCAAGAGCAGTCTTAAACGGCTGCTCTTGACTTTTTGTATATGCAAAAACGGGAACGTCCATGTGTGAACGTTCCCGTAAAACTTTGCTTGTTGAAAATTACTTCTTGAGGTCTGCTTCGAGAGTTGCAAGCTCGTCCCAGAGTTCCTTGGGCATTCTGTTGCCGACGGAATCGATGGTGTTGTAGAACTCCTTGATGTTCTCAACGTCTGCAAGCCAGGACTCGGTGTCAACTGTGAGAAGCTCCTTGATGGTGTCAATGCTCATGTCAAGGCCTTCGATGTTGATGTCTTCAGCCTTGGGAACAAATCCGAAGGGAACTTCAACTGCGTCAACCTTGTCTTCGCATCTCTTGAGAATCCATTCGAGAACTCTGAGGTTGTCACCAAAGCCGGGCCACATGAAGTTGCCTTCGTCGTCGGTTCTGAACCAGTTAACGTGGAAAATCTTGGGAGCGTTGGGGATCTTCTTGCCCATTTCAAGCCAATGTGCGAAATAGTCGCCCATGTTGTAGCCACAGAAAGGACGCATAGCCATGGGGCCACGTCTTACAACGCCAACTGCACCTGTTGCTGCTGCGGTTGTTTCGGAAGCCATGATAGAGCCTACGAATGTACCATGCTGCCAGTTCTTTGACTGATATACAAGGGGAGCTGTCTTTGCACGTCTGCCGCCGAATACGATAGCGGAAAGCGGAACGCCTGTCATGCTGTCAAACTCGGAGGATACGCAAGGACAGTTCTTTGCAAGAGCTGTAAATCTGGAGTTGGGATGTGCACCGCAGGTGGACTTATCCTTCTTGTCATACTTTCTGTAATCCCACTTGTTGCCCTTCCAGTCGATTGCGTTTGCGGGAGGATTGTTGTCAAGACCTTCCCACCAAACTGTGTTGTCGTCGAGGTTGTGAACAACGTTTGTGAAGATTGTGTCACGCATTGTTGTGTGGAGAGCGTTGGGGTTGGACTTTTCGTTTGTTCCGGGAGCAACACCGAAGAAGCCGTTTTCGGGGTTAACTGCCCAGAGTCTGCCGTCCTTACCGATTCTGATCCAAGCGATGTCGTCGCCTACGCACCATACCTTATATCCCTTGTTAGCATAAACTTCAGGGGGAATAAGCATTGCGAGGTTTGTTTTACCGCAGGCAGAGGGGAATGCAGCGGAGATATACTTGATTTCGCCGTTGGGGAATTCAACGCCGAGGATGAGCATATGCTCAGCCATCCAGCCTTCCTTGCGTCCGAGGTAGGAAGCAATACGGAGAGCGAAGCACTTCTTACCGAGAAGAACGTTTCCTCCGTAACCGGAGTT
>JAZQKV010000004.1:0-14786 GCA_045542335.1 Eubacteriales bacterium | reverse complement strand
CAGCTTTAATTTTCTTTATTGAATTATGCAAATTTTATGGTTTTCAAATGATTCTTTTGAAGTTTTCCGAAAAAGCCTTTATCACAATCAGAAAGACAAGCAAAAATTCCGGGGTACGCATCGTTCGGCGCATCCCGGAAGCTTTATTTATGCAACTTTTGAAAATCGCAAGACATCGGCTGTCGCAGGCTTTTATCAAACAGAATCAGAAATTTTTCAAAACATCTGTAAATGCCTTTGCATTTGCAGTTATTTTTTCGTAATCTGCATCGCAGGTGAAATCCTTTACAAATGCGCCTGCAATATTCTGTCCAATCCCAACTCCGCAAGCTCCTGCTTTCATTACGTCTGCAAGGTTATCTGCGCTGACACCCGAAACTGCAACAAGGGGAATGTGTGCAAGCGGTCCTTTGAGTGCCTTTATGTATTTTACGCAGGTCAGCGAATCAAGCGGGAACACTTTGACAAAATCTGCGCCCCAGGAATATGCCTGGCAGATTTCGGTGGGAGTGTATGCACCGGGAAGCGAAACAAGTCCGAGTTCACGGGTCTTTTTGATTGCCTGCTCGTTGGTGTTGGGCGAAACAATGAAGTCTGCGCCTGCGTTTGCCGCTTTTACAACGTCGTCGGCATCAATAACTGTGCCTGCACCGATAAGAGCGTCTTTTCCGAAATGCGCTCTCGCTGTGCGGATACATTCAAGGCTTTCCTCAAGTGCTTTTTCGGAGGTGTGATTAAGCGTTATCTCAACGGCAGATATGCCGCCCTTGTGAATCGCCTCAATTGTCTTTACGATTTTGTCGCAGGGAATCCCCCTTAAAATTGACACGATTTTTTCTTTTTTAATTGTTTCAATGATTTTTTCACGCATGATTCTTTATCCTTTCGTTTTTGTTTTTATATAATTATTCGGGTTTCCATTCAACAAGCTCTTTGAAAAATGCGGCATTTCCTGCGTAGTAATCCGCGTCGTCTGCCTTTGCGAACATATTCCCCTCTGTACGCTCGGCTCTTATACAAAGCACGCTTTCTTCGGGGAACGAACCGAGGTATGTTTCGCTGTAGGCGGCAATATCCGAAAGCTTTATACCGTATCGGTCAATTGCCTTTTCGGGAACGTAGCCAAGAACCTCTTCAAGGGGCGCAAATACATACTTATACTTTTCATAAAGCGTTGGTTCAACAATATAAATAACGGATTTGCCCGTTGCGGTTTCAATTTCAATTCGTTCAAGGGTTTCGGTCTGCTCGGAGGGATTATAAATCTCTTTTGTTCCATCGGATTTTTCCGCCATGTCAAGCCTTACCTGAAGAATGTCAACCGTCTTTTTTCCGTCGCCGTTTTTATCATCGTGCATTATATTTTCAAGGTCAGCGTTGAAATACCTTACATACTCCACAGGCATATATCTGTCGCCGAGATACATGAGCATTGCATCAGGCTCGTCCTTTCCGGAGCATTGCGAAATGCAAACCACAATCATAACAACAAACACAAGTGCACAAAGAATGTGCCATTTATGATAAAACCATATGTGCTCAACTTTGCCTGTAAATGACAGTTCCTTGAAATTCACCTTATGGTCACTTATCTTATCCATTTTACGAACACCTCACAATCTTTTTACAGTATAGCACATTTTGCCATTCAAGTCAAGTCATTTTGCTATCGTCAAACAGACAATACGAAAAATTTACAATGTGTACCGAATCCCCCTAAAGTTACCAAAGGAAAGTCAGCGTGTAAAAAAGGGGGATATTATAAGGCTTTGCACATTCAGTTTTTTTAATGACAAAAGCAGACACAAATCTCTGAAGGTGTCCGGAATTTACAATTTCAAGTTGACAAAACCCTCGTCAGATTGTATAATACAAGCATTACCGAAGTGAAAGGGCAAATGAACATGAATCTGATGGCACAATCTGTTATAACGGCAGAAAACATAACGTTTAGTGTGCTTCTTTCCGGAGCATACTCCGATGAAAACACGCTTCTTCATTCCCACATGAGTGTGGAGCTTTTTGCCTGCCATTCCGGCAGTATTGAAATTGAAACAAAAGGTGATCCGATAACGCTTGAAGCAGGCGACATTGCAATTGTTCCCGCAAATCTGCGTCATTGCAAAAGGCAGGGAACATCGCAAAACAACTGGAGCTCGCTTTTGTTTTCATATAAATCCTGCGAAAACCATCACACAGTTGATTTGTACGCCATACTCAACAGCCTTTGCGAAACACCGAATGTCCGTGTCATAAAGAACGTGCCGATGCTGTGCGCCGAGGTTTCCCACATGGAAAAAAACGCCGACAAGGCAATAACCAACGCCGCCGCTTTTCACACAATTTCGCTGCTTATAAAGCTTGCCTGCGCCGAGGGAATTTCCGAAAAAGAAGCGGTGAAATCCGGAAAATCTCATTCAAAAGCACAAAATGAAAATAGCAATGACAGCGACAGCTTGTTTTATATCGACATAAAGCTTGTTGAAAGCCTTAATATGATTCTTCAAAGTGCTCACGCCGACGGTATAAGCGCAAAAAAAGCTGCTTCACTTCTTTTTATAAGCGAACGACAGCTCTCGCGCATTGTCAAACGGCTTTATGGCAAAACCTTTCATGAAGTTATAACAGAAAACCGTCTTGCGAAGGCGGAAAAGCTTCTTGTTGAAACTTCCTTGAGTGTACCCGAAATTGGCGAAACTGCGGGCTTTAAAACAACCTTTCAGAGAACCTTCGTCAAGCATTTCGGCGTTTCCCCCACAGAATACCGCCGTATAAATGGCAAGCGGTAACGCAAAAAGCGAGCCAAAGCAGGTTTCTTTCCGGGAACTTTTCAGGACAGTCGATTTGTGATTTTGTAAAGTCTTACCCATATTCTGCCCAAAACAATGACGTCACCTTTACAACGGGTGACGTCTTTCTGTGTTATGTAACACTTTTGCAGGCGGGATTCCGTGGTGCTTCTTGAACATTCTTGAAAAGGCAAACTGGTCGTCAAAGCCTGTCATAAAGGCGGTTTGCTTTACGCTGTAACCCGATTCGAGGTATTCCTTGCCTTTTTCGGCTCGCATGGACATGATATACTGCTTGACGGAAACGCCCATTTGCTGTTTGAAGCGGCGGGTGAGATAGCTGCGATTGAGTCCGAGGCTTGATGCAATGCTTTCAACGGAAAGCTTGTTTCCGAGATTTGCAAGGATATATCTTGAAGTCTGAACAACATAGTTTTCGCTGTCGGCAGGGGCGGCAAACACCTCGTCATACAGCTCGTAAAGCTTTGAAACGGTGAATTCATGGGTGAGTGTTCCGTTTTCAGCCCGGTAAACAGGCTCTGTAAATATGGAAGCGTTTTTTATTTTGAAAACAGGACATTTTAAGGTTTTGAAGCGTCCGCCGAAGCTGTCACTTGAAAAAGACAGCCAATAGTAATACCATGGGGTTTCCGAATCGGAATAGTAGCTTGTGTTTTCCCCCTCGTTTATTACAAACGCATCACCTGCGGAAAGATTATACGAAATTCCGTCCTTTTCAAAGACCCCCTTGCCGGAGTAAACATAATGAATTACCGTATAGGTGCGCATTTTTGAACACACAAGTCCCGGTACACACTGCTCATGCCCTATTTTATGTGGACTGACGGTAAAGCTTTCGGATGGCTTTTGAATGGTGTAAACTCTTGAAACGTTGTCACGGTATTTATTCGAGTAGCTTTTCGCCATATTTACACTCCTTTGCGGTAAAATTCAGTGTAGAATTATATGTCTCTTTCAACGCCCTTGCATAGTCACATTATATCATATAAAGGTCACAAAATTCTATTCTATTATTATTGCCGTTTTGTTAAAATTGAATTGTAAATAAAGTGATTGTAATTTCACTAAAAAACAAAGGAAAGGTGCTTATGGTTATGAAAAAATCAACAGCTCTGATTCTCGCATTTATGATGGTATTAGGCACGTTGTTCACCTCTGTCACGGTGGCGACGGCATCCGAAGAAGCAGTCGGAGAATACCAAATCAAAAACATCATTTACATGATACCTGACGGTGGTGGAGACACCCTCATGGATCTTGCAAATCTTGTAAAGCAGGCAGGAGGTTTCGACAGGACAAAGTTTCCCAATGCCACTCTTACGGACACCTCTCCCCTTTCGCTTCTTACTTATCTTGCCGGTTTTGAAACCACAAAAAGCGCAAACAGCGCCGTTACCGACTCTGCGGCAGGCGGAACTGCGCTTTCCTCCGGTTACAAGACCAACAACGGTTACATCGGAATCACTCCCGATTCAAAGCCAAGGGCGAACATCCTTGAGGCGGCAATGTATCTGGGCAAGGCGACGGGTATGGTAACGACCGCAGAGTGGCCTCATGCCACACCTGCCTCCTTCAGCGCACACGCCACAAGCAGAAAAGATGAACTCAACATTTATCAGCAGATTGAAAGCAAGGGTATTCAGGTTGTTCTCGGAGCAGGTTACGGCTCTGTGACGGATCTTGAGGGTGCAACAATTCAGAATGCAATTGACAACGGCTACAAGGTTATAAGAACAAAGGAAGATGCAGCCTCGGTACAGCCCGGCGACAAGCTTTGGGGAAATGTTTCAAGTTCTAGCCTTCCCTATGACTATCAAAATGCTGCCGATAAGGCATCTCTGCCCGAGCTTGTTGAGGCGGCGATAACCGCACTTTCGGCAGATGAGGACGGCTTCTTCCTCATGGTTGAGGGAAGTTGGGTTGACAGCGGCGGACATTCGAACAACGCTGTGGTAACCACAAGTGAATATCTCTCTTTTGATGCAGCGTGGAAAATCGCCGTTGACTTTGCCAAGGGCAGAAATGACACAATCGTAATCGGTGCGCCTGACCACGACACAGGCGGTCTGACCTTTCCCGAAACAATGACAAACGAGGTTGAACTTATCCGTCAGGGCGAAAATCCCTCCACCTTTACATGGGAGGGCAGCAGCAACCACACGGCAAGAAACTGTCCTGTATGGATATATGTTCCCGAGGGAATTGATGTTCTCGACGGACTAAATCCCGTGCCCGGTGACAGCGAGCAAACACGCACCGACTATCTCATTGACAACACAGATATTGCGCCTTATCTTGCCTCTCTCATAGGTGCGGATCTCGACAAGATTACGGAAGAGCTGTTTGTTGAGGTAACCACCATCGGCAACTTCATGCCCACAACAAAGAGGTTTGTTTTCAACAACGGTGACAAGTATTTTTACAAAAACAAAGCGGAATATGTAAAAGACGGTGAAACGATAAAGACACCGGGACTTGTGACTTTTGAGCTTGACGGAAGATTCTATGCTCCTGCGGTGATGATTGACGAAGAGGACTGGGATTATGTGAACACAGAAAGCACCGACAAAATTGAAGGCGCAGGTACGGCAGAATCCCCTTACCTCATTGACAGCGTATCCGATTTCAAGGATTTTGTCATGGGCTTTGCCTCGGACAATTACAGCGGAAAATACTTTAAGCAGACAGAGGACATTGACCTTTCGGAGGATGCAGACCTTGTGGGACTTACAAAGGATTACACCTTTGCCGGCGTATATAACGGAAACGGACACACGATAAATGTGGGGTATGAAACAAGTGTTGCTTCTTCGCTGTTCCCAACGGTAAGCGGAACGGTGGTAAACCTTGGCGTTACGGGTAATATAGAATCTACGGCAACAGCAGCGCTTGGCGGTATTGCGATGGCAGTTTCCGAAAGCGGAAAGATTTTAAACTGCTACTGTAATGCAAACTTTGAAGGAACAGGCTTTGCAGGAATTGCCGCTGAAAATGCGGGAACAATCAACAATGTATATTACGGTGGAAATGCCTCGGCTTCCGCAACGGCAAATGCAATTGCAAACGGCGGCACACTTTTCAACTGTTACTATGTGAAGGGATGCGGACTCAAGCAGACTGCCGCAGGCGTGACTGCAGTTACAAAAGCTGAAGCACAGAGTGTACTTTCCGCAATGCTCTGCGGAGGTACTGCAAAGGCGCAGGAGCTCACAGAAGCAGCTCTTCTCGGTTGGGAAACGGTTGACGGAATTGCCGTTCACGAATCCACGGAGCCTATGGCAACAAGGGTAAGGCTTTATCCCGAAACTCAGGTCATCGGAAAGGGCGAAAAGTTCCAGTTCACGGCAAATGTTGACGGAAAGAGCGATTATTCATGGGCGATAAGCTGGTCGATGGAGCCTCAGAGTGAATTTGAGGGAACATATATTGACAAGAACGGTCTTGTGAGCATTGATGCAAATGAAACTCAAAGCACCTTTACCGTAATGGCAAAGTCAAAGGCAAACGGAGCTATTGCTGATACTTCTGTTATAACCGTAGGCTCAAAGACGCTTTACGATGCAGTTGAGGATGGCACGAAGGAGAATCCCTATCTCATAAAGAACGAGGAGGATTTCTACAACTTCACGCAGAATCTTCTTGGCAACGAAACCTACACCGACAAATATTTCAAGCAGACCCGAGACCTTGACATGGCAGGCTACGAAGGCTACAGCGGCATGGGAAGCGCAGGCAAGTTTTACGGAACATATGATGGTGGCGGACACATTATAAACGTGAACATTTCCGGCACAAGCGACGGCTGTGTTTTCCCATACACTTTCGGCACGATAATGAATCTCGGCACAACCGGAACTGTTGCCAACAAGAACATTGCAGCAGGTATTGCAAGGTCCATGCGCGTTGGTTCATACATGGTCAACTGCTGGACAACGGTAAACTCCTCTGCCACAAATGCAAGCGGCATTGCTTCAACAGGCAACAACATAATTGCAAACTGCTATTTTGGCGGAACTTACACCAAGGCAGACACAGGCTACGGCGGAATTATTTCAAATGGCGGCACAAGCTCCAACAACTATGGTCTTTCGGACACGACCTCGATAAAGACAGACTTGTCAAAGCTCACACAAGCTGATATGCAAAGCGTTCTTTATCAATATCTCAACAACGGAAGAAGTGCGGCGGCAGAGCTTTGCGGACTTGACGAGGACGATCTTTGCTATTGGGTGAAGAACGAAAACGCATATCCGACGCTTGTTGAGCTTTATCCTGAAAGCTCCGGGGAATTGAGCTCAATCGCAATCTTTGCAGACAGTATTGAAATTGCAAAGGGAAGCGGCAGACAGCTCGCTCTGACCGATACCGGAATAAGCAACACAGACGTAAGCTGGAGCATAACCACAAGCGGTGTGAACGAGGGTACAACTGTTGACAAGTACGGATATGTAACAATTGCTTCCACAGAAACACTTGAGAAACTCACCGTGAGAGCAGAGCTCAAGAGTGATGCTTCGGTTTACGATGAAACCGAGATAACAGTGACAAAATCCAACATTCCCGACGGAACAAAGGACAATCCTTTTATCATTGCGACAGAGGCGGACTTCATGCAGTTCACCACAAATGTTCTCGGCGGAAACACATATGCCGGCAAATACATCTTGCAGACTGCAAACCTTGATATGGCAGGTTATGCAGGGTACAAAGGCATGGGTGGCGGATACTATTTTGACGGAACGTACAATGGTGGAGGACACGTTATAAACGTGGCTCTCGATACAAATGACGGTTGTTTGTTCCCCTACACACGCGGCACTATCATGAACCTCGGATCTACGGGATACATAACCAACGACCACAGTGCCGGAGGAATTGCAAGGTCTCTTCGCCAAGCTGATGCAACTCTCGGTGTGGGACCGGGACTTGTTATAAACTGTTGGTCAAGTGCCACGGTATCAGGCAACTACGCAGGCGGTATTGCACCAACGGGTCAGACAGGATCAAAGGTCGTTAACTGCTTTGTGTTCGGTGAGGTTACCTACGGAGAAGGCGGTGGCGGAATACTCACAAGCGGCTCAAGGCAAAACTGCTACTTTGTAAGCGACGACTACGACACAACTTCTTCCCAGACAAAAGTTACGGCAGAGCAGATGAAAACCGAGCTTCACACCATGCTCAACGGCACTCTTGCGGATTCTGCCGAGGCAACAGGAATTGATGAAAGCGACCTTTTACGTTGGCGGAAGATTGAGAACTCCGCACCTGTTTTTGCAATTGCAGGCGACGTTGACGGAAGCACAACGGTTGAAATTGACGACCTGCTTCTTGCCATAAAGCTTTTTGCTCAGCAGGCAAGCGAGCTTAATGCCCTTGAAGATGTTCTCGACATTGATGCCAACGGAAAGATAACTCTCTATGATCTTTCGCTGACCTTCAAGATAATTCAAAGCCTTTACGAAGAATAATAACAAACAATGATAAGAGAGCCGATTGACATTTCTTTGTCACAATCGGCTCTCTTTTTTGCGTGTTTCAGAGGTAGAATTCAAAGAAAAACGGAGAATTCAAGAGATTTTCAAAGGAAATCGCCCATTTTTTTGATTTTCTTCAAGTTAAATCCGTCTAATCACGGCTAATTCCGTCTAATCAAGAATTTTCTTTTAAGAATTTGTAGTATTTCATCGAAAGCTCTTGACATTTTCTCACAATTGGATATAATAGACTTGGTTTCCTTTAAATCTATGGCTGTGGCAAAGGGAATTTGAATCTCTCCCGGATTCAGCTTTTACTTCTTTTTTGGGCGTGAAAATTCACCCGCTTTTTCGGGTCGGGAGGTGCCGCACACACAGCACGGCACGGAGGTGCGAGAGTTGGCAACAAATGCGATTGTAAGCTTGAAGAACATCGTTGTTGAATACGATGGCGAAAGAGTGCTTAAAGAAATCGACCTTGACATCATGGACAAGGAATTTATCACTCTCTTGGGACCTTCCGGATGCGGTAAGACAACTACGCTCCGTATTATCGGCGGTTTTGTTACCCCCGATTCCGGCGAGGTTTTTTTTGACGGAAAGCTGATTAACGGCATTCCACCTTACAAAAGACAGGTTAACACCGTCTTCCAGAAATATGCACTGTTCCCACACTTGAACGTATATGAGAACATAGCGTTTGGACTGAGACTTAAAAAATTACCCGAAAAGGAGATTCACTCAAGAGTTCTTGAAATGCTTGAGCTTGTGAATCTTGCGGATTTCGGCGGAAGAAACGTAGATTTGCTTTCGGGCGGTCAGCAACAGAGAGTTGCCATTGCAAGAGCTCTTATCAACCATCCGAGAATGCTTCTTCTTGACGAGCCGCTGGGTGCTCTTGACCTTCAGCTCCGAAAACAGATGCAGATTGAACTGCGCAAAATCCAACAGCAGCTTGAAATAACTTTCGTTTATGTCACCCACGACCAGGAGGAGGCTCTCACCATGTCCGACCGTGTTGTTGTCATGAACGGAGGAATTATAAATCAGATCGGCACTCCCCAGGACATTTACAACGAGCCTAAAAACGCCTTTGTTGCACGCTTTATCGGCGAAAGCAACATCATTCCCGGCGTTATGCACGATGATTTCGACGTTGAATTTGCGGGAAAGCGTTTCCGTTGCGTTGACAAGGGTTTTGACAAAATGGAAAATGTTGACGTTGTTATCCGTCCCGAGGACATCACCGTGACCTCCCCCACCGATGAAACAATCAACGGCACGGTTGAAACCGTAACCTTCAAGTGCGTTCACTATGAAATGATTGTTGAAAGCTTTGGCTACAAGTGGATAATCCATTCCACAAAGGCGGCAGAACAGGGCGCATACATCGGTCTTTCCTTTACGCCTGAGGACATACACATAATGAAAAACAGTTACGCTTCTCCAAGCTCGGCAGAAAGCAAGATACTTGCCGAGGCGGAAGGAGGCGGCGTGAATGAATAACAAAAACGCCCGTATCCTTTCAATTCCATACATCGTCTGGATGCTCATTTTCACGGTTATTCCCCTTATGCTGATTGTGTATTTTGCTTTTACCGACAGAAACACGGGGGCTGTGACCTTTGACAACATACGCTTTGCCACAAAATATCTTCCCGTTCTTTTGAAATCAATTTATCTTGCGGTTTTCGCAACGGTTATCTGTCTTGTTGTGTCATATCCGCTTGCATATTTCATGTCCAAAATGACGGCAAATTATCAGAGAGTTCTTGTCATGCTTGTCATGCTTCCAATGTGGATGAACTTCCTTCTGCGCACATACGCATGGATGACAATTCTCGAAACCGAGTCGGGACTCATAAACACCGTTCTCAAAGCAATCGGTATGCAACCCGTTCAGCTTATCAACACTCAGGGTGCGGTTATTCTCGGCATGGTTTACAACTATATCCCCTTTATGATTATCCCCCTTTACTCGATTATGACAAAAATTGACCGCAGGGTTATTGAGGCGGCATATGACCTTGGTGCAAGCCCTGTCCATGTGCTTACAAAGGTGATTTTCCCTTTGAGCTTTCCGGGCATCACGCAGGGTATTACAATGACCTTCGTGCCGGCGGTTAGTACCTTTGTTATTTCGCAGTTATTGGGCGGTGCGGGAAACACTCTTATTGGTGACCTCATTGAACGTCAGTTTGTTTCGGGTGGAGAATACAATCCCCATTATGGCTCGGCGATTTCGCTTCTTCTCATGGTTGTTGTGCTCATTTGCATGGGCATCTTCAATCAGTTTGACAACGAGGAAATGGAGGACACGCTGGTATGATGAAATTTCTTTCAAAGACCTACATTTTTCTTGTTTTCCTTTTCCTTTATGCACCAATTGCGGTTTTGATTTTCTTCTCCTTCAATGAGGGAAAAGGTCGTGTGTGGACAGGCTTTACCTTTAAATGGTATGCGGAGCTTATTCACAACGAGCAGATTCTGGGTGCTCTGTGGAACACGCTTCTCATTGCGCTGATTTCCTCGGTGCTTGCAACGATTCTCGGAACGTGTGCGGCGATTGGTATTCACAACATGAAGAAAAACAGTCGCTCACTCATCAAAAACGTTTCGTATCTGCCAATTCTCAACCCCGAAATTGTGACGGGTATTTCGCTGATGATTCTGTTTTCATCGTTAAGAATGTCGTCGGGATATGTGACAATGATTCTTGCACACATCACTTTCAGCGTGCCGACGGTTGTTTTCAGCGTTCTTCCAAAGCTTCGTCAGATGAACAACAGCATTTACGAGGCGGCTCTTGACCTCGGCTGCAACAATGTTCAGGCATTTTTCAAGGTTGTTGTTCCCGAAATCATGCCGGGTATTGTTTCGGGTTTTCTCATGGCGATAACCTATTCCATTGACGACTTTGTTATCAGTTATTTTACGTCGGGACCCTCTTCTCAGACGCTTCCCATCGTTATTTATTCAATCACACGAAAGCCCATGACCCCGATGCTCAATGCGCTTTCAACCATTTTCTTTGTTGTGGTGCTTCTTATACTCATGATCGTCAATATTCATTCTATACAGCAGGAAAAGAAAGAGAAAAAGAAGTTTGCCGCAATGAGACATTGATTGTTTTTTCACGGATTTCAGAAAGGATTTGACAAATGAAAAGATTGTTTGCATTTTTGTTTGCACTTATTGTTTGCGTACCGCTTTTCACTCTTGGCGTAAACGCCGAAGTTGGCGTTACGGACGCATCATATTATGAAAAGTTCAAGGGTCAGGGAATAACCCTCAATGTTTACAACTGGGGCGAATACATTTCCGACGGCACAGACGGAAGTGTTGACGTTATTGAAGAATTTGAAAAGATTTCAGGTATTGACGTTGTTTACACCAATTTTGCAACCAACGAGGACCTTTATGCAAAGCTTTCTGTTGGCGGCACTTCTGTTTACGACATCATCATTCCCTCGGACTACATGATTGCCAAGATGATTGAGGAGGATATGCTTGAAAAGCTTGATTTCTCCAACATTCCCAACATCAGCTTCATTGCCGACGAATACCGCTACAACAGCTTTGACCCGAACTGCGAATACTCCGTTCCTTACACATGGGGAACAGTTGGCATCATTTACAACAAAAACCACGTTACAAAGCCCATTGAAAGCTGGGATATTCTCTGGGATGAAGAATATGCAGGAAAGATTCTCATGTTTTCAAACTCCCGTGATGCTTTTGCGGTAGCTCTTGCAAAGCTTGGTTATTCCATCAACTCAACCGACGAGGCTGAAATACTTGATGCTGCCGAGGCACTTCGTGCGCAGAAGCCTATTGTTCAGCAGTATGTAATGGACCAGGTGTTTGACAAGATGCGTCTTGGCGAGGCATGGCTTGCTCCCTATTATGCAGGAGATGCGGTGACAATGATTGCCGACAACCCCGACCTTGCTTTTGCTTACCCCAAGGAAACAGTAAATATTTTCATTGACTCTGTTTGTATTCCCAAGGGTTCAAAGAACAAGGCGGCGGCTGAGGCATTTATAAACTTCCTCTGCGAGCCCGAAATTGCGGCGGCAAACTGCGAATACATTTGCTATTCAACGCCCAACACCGAGGCTCTTCCCCTGCTCGACGAGGAAATCACCTCAAACCCCATCACCTATCCCGACCTCTCCACCCTCAGTACCGAAAGCTTCATTAACCTCCCTAAGGAAATCAATGAGCTGACAAACGAACAGTGGAACGACATAATGATCGGTCTCGATAGCGACGGAGACGTGTGGATGAGCGTTGCATTCGTTATCCTCGCCCTTGCCCTCGTTATCCTCATCATCCTCTTGCGTATCCGCAAAGCAAAGAAAAAGCAGATGTATTGATACAAGATGTTTTTAACAAAGGGGGACACTTTTTGAAAAAAGTGTCCCCCTTTGAATCCCCCCACAAAAACTTTTAAAGATGATTGCAATGCGGGGACTCTGTCCCCGTGCCCCTGTTTAAGGACTTTTTGAAAAAAGTCCTTAAAAATCCCAAAAACTTTTAAACAGGAAAGTTAAAACATAAATTCAGCCTGACTTATATCTAAAAAGTCAGGCTGTTTTTAATTCAATATAAAATTTTGTCCCTATTATAAAGCTTTTTGGGGATTCTTAAGCCCCTTTTTCTCGAAAAAGGGTCTTAAGTGGGGTGTGGGGCGAAGCCCCCCCTTTGGCACCACCACTCCTACCCCAGCAAAACGTCCATGACGAGCATGATGCAAAAGCCGGCGAGGAGTGAATAGGTTGCGCCTCTTTCGCAGCCATGGGCATGGGTTTCGGGAATCATTTCGTCGCTTATGACGTAGAGCATTGTACCGCCTGCGAAGGCGAGTGCGAAGGGGAGGATAACTGTTGCGATACTGACGGCGAAATAGCCGATAAGTGTACCGACGACCTCCACAAGGCCTGTTATCATGGCGCACACGAAGGTTTTCCCGGGTTTCACTCCTGCGGCAAGCATTGGAGAGATGATAACCATTCCCTCGGGGATATTCTGAAGTGCAATGCCGCCTGCAATCATGAGAGCCTGGGATGTATCTCCTGCTCCGAATCCCACGCCTGCGGCGATTCCCTCGGGCAGATTATGTATTGCAATTGCCGTTACGAAAAGAAGCACTTTGCCAAGATTTGCGTTGTTGTGGGCTTCGATATCCGCCCCGACAAGCTTGTGAAGATGCGGAACAAGCTTGTCTATGGCATTAAGGCAAACTGCGCCTGCAAATATACCTGCGATGGTTATAATTAAACCGTATTTACCGCCGTATTCAACCGAGGGTATGACAAGACCGAGCACCGCCGCCGCAAGCATAACACCTGCCGCAAAGGCAAGAATTATATCCGAAAACTTATGGGACATTTTTTTAAAGGCAAAGCCTATGAGTGAGCCAAAAACCGTTGCGCCGCCAACGCCAAGAGCCGTCAGCAAAACCATTTCCATAAAGCCATCTCCTTTCTGAACGCACCTTTATACAATAAAACCCACACCTGACAATGCTCCGTCCGATGTGGGTTTTGCTTTAACAGTTAAATTACAAGCGAGGGAGCAGTGTAAACTCTTGCTGCGAGCTCATTGTTGAGCATATAAAGGCTCTTTGGGTCAGAGCCGAAAAGCTCCATCTTGGTGATGAGGTCGTTTGCGTTGGTTTCTTCTTCGCCCTGCTCCTTAACGAACCAGTCAAGGAACTGCATGGTGCGGAAATCCTTAACCTCATATGCAGCGGCATAAATGTCGTTTATGAGAGAGGTAACATAAATCTCATGCTCAAGACCTGCCTTGAGAACAGCCATGTCGCTGTCGAGAACCTTGTCAGGCTTTGCAATTGCTTCGAGAGTTACCTTTTCGTTGTTGTTCTGCAGATACTTGTGGAAAAGCATTGCATGGTCTCTCTCCTCCTGAGCCTGGATGTTATACCAGTTTGCAAAACCGCTGAGACCTCTGTCCTCAAAATAGTCGGAAAAATCGAGGTAGAGATATGCGGAATAAAATTCCTTGTTGATTTGCTGATTGATAAGCTCTTTTACTTTTGCGTTTAACATTTTGTTTTGCCTCCTTGAATTTTATTTTTTTATTTTATTTCTTCAAAATCAGATGCCCCGTGTTTGCAAAGCGGGCATACAAAATCTTCAGGCAGCTTGTCGCCCTCATACACATATCCGCAGATTTTGCACACAAATCCCTTTTTACCGTCGGTTTCGGGTTTGGGCTTTACGTTGTTGTGATAATAGGTGTATGTCATTGTTTCGGCATTGGAAAGCACCCTTGCCTCGGTGACAGAGCAGATAAACATTCCGTGGGTGTCAAGGTCAACATATTGCTCAACCTTGAGCGACATAAACGAATTGATATATCTCGGCAGGAAAATAAGTCCGTTGTCCGAACGAAGGGGTGTGCAATCGGCAAACTTGTCAATGTTTCTTCCGCTTTGGAAGCCAAAATGCTCAAACACCTTGAACGGTGCATCAAC
>JAZQKV010000003.1:0-8404 GCA_045542335.1 Eubacteriales bacterium | reverse complement strand
GGTGTTGGAAGTGGTGGAGTTTGTGAGGTTAACAAAGTTGTAATCCTGTCCGTCATCAAGTGTGAGAACAAAATCACCGCCGTTTTCACCGTGAACAACGCTTGCACCCACAGGTGTTCTTGCGATAAACCATGCGTTTGCCGTTGCCTTTATGTGATCATCAATGTTTCCCGTAAAGGTAGCACCGTTGTTTACAATAACAGAAAGGTTTCCGTCAAACTTTTCAAGAGAAGGAGCATTCTCTGCTGTGGAGTTGGGGATGGTGTCGGAAGGTCCTGTAAGACCCTGCTTTACAACGATTTTGTTAAGCTGTCCGTTTACCGTGACGGTTACATCTCCCTCAATGGAAAGACGTCCGTGCCAGTATTTCGCCCATGTGTTGTTGGAAACAACAAGATCACGGAGAAGTCCGTCAACAACAACGTCAGCATCACCTATCGTTATGCTTTCGCAAACACCGAGGAAATAGCTTCCGATGTCGGACTTGTTGCCGATTCTCACCTTGAGAGGGGTCATAAATGTCTCGGGAAGAGTGTTTCCGACATAGTTACCGCCTGTGCTGAGAATGGCAATGAGCTGAATATTATTGAGGCTTGCATTGCTTGCATCCCTGATGATACAGGTCTCAGTCAAGTGTGTCTCGTGACCGTTGAGATGCCAGTTGCCGTTGCTGGTTGAGGTGATGTTGATGTCTGTCATGGTCACCTTGCCGGGATTGTCAACCATGCCGAGATGCTTGTTCGAGTAGAAAAGCTTTGCACCGTATTCACGGTAGTCAACACCGTCATAAACAGATGTGATAACTATGTCGCCGGTGTTGTTCAGAGAAGAGAATACCGACTCGTCAACAACCTCTTCCGTTACCTCATCCGTAATGTCGTATGTACCTACAACGACAATCGTGCCACCCGTGGTCGCAAGATCTGCTGCTGCAAGAGAAAACTTGTTGTAGGGAGTTTCGGGGGTGTAACCGTTGCCGTTTTCGGCGGCTGTTTCGTCAACAAAACGCACATTCTTTGTCCACACGGGATAGAGAATAACGCTCGCCGTGGGAGTGTAGCTTGCACCGCCCTCGGCAACTACCGTGTAGCTTCCCTTTGTGTCTGTCCAGCCTGCAAATGTGGTGTCTTCGGTATCCTCATAGTCGGGAAGTGTAACAGCACCGACAAGATGAGCTTTTGTGATGTTTCCGTCAGCATCCGCAATGCTTGTGGTAACAATATCCGCTTCGGACACCTTTGAAGCTGCCTTGAGTGCCGCTTCTGCATCTGTCTTTTTAACGGATGTGGCAAAGAGTCCCCACGCCGCAACGTCGATGTACTTGCCGGATTCCGTACCGAACTTGAGGTGACCATGTTTGAAACTCGTTACGGTTGTAGCAAGTTCAAAATCAATGGAGTTGAATTCCCATTCACCGTTACCTGCAAAAGCATTTACAGCACTAGTCTGCTCAGAGCCGGTTCCGGTGATATTCAGAGGATTGTAAGCCGGCGTTGAAGCAGAGTTTGTACGCACCAGCATACCAACGTAGAACTTGCCGTCAAGCTCCGCCGAGGGAATATCGCCTATGTCCCAGTTTCCAATATAGAAAACCTCGCTTCCTCCACCGTAGTCCTTATTGCCTTCTGCGTTTGAGCCTTTGAAGGAAACAAAGCGGTTGAAGTGGTATTCCGTCTGAGGATCCCACATACTTTCCTTACTGCTGTAGTTTTTTGTTTCTCCGGCAAGACTGTTTGCCTTGACGGACAGAATCACTTGCGTCCATTTTGTTTCTGTGAGCTCAATCTCCTCGGCAAGAACAAAAGCTCCGAGAGAAGAGAGCATCATCAGAAGCGCAAGAACTAAACTTAAAGCACGTTTTCTCATTTTTAAAAAGACCTCCTGTATTTTAGTGATTATCACCATGCTATAATTATACAACACTTTATCCTGTAAAGCAAGTCAAATCCGACATGTTTTTGGACATTTTCGAACAATTTTATGGTCAAACAGCAAAAAACAAGCTTTAAAAGGTCTTGCATTGTTTAAATTTTCATGCTATAATAGTGAAAAACACTTTCTCAAAAATGGAGGCAGGCATGGATTATTCAAAAAGGAACTGCGCCCTTGATGTTGTAAGAATTTTTGCGCTCGCATCTGTCATATGCGTTCACTTCTTCTTGAACAGCGGATTTTACACCGAGCCAATGGACGGAAAGCGAATGCTTGTTATGTGCATTTTACGCACCGGCTTTATGGTGTGCGTGCCGATGTTTATAACGCTGACGGGTTATCTTATGTGCCGGAAAACATGGTCTTTGAAATACTACGGAGGTATCGCAAAAACCCTTGGGATTTATGTTCTTGCAAGCGTTGCGTGCATTACATACAAAATCACGGTTCTCGGTCTGACAATACCCTTTGGAGAGGCAATCTGGAGCATTTTTGATTTCAGCGGCGCAAATTATGCGTGGTACATTGAAATGTACATCGGACTTTTTCTGCTTGCTCCCTTTTTAAACTCGATGTATAACGGTCTTGCATCAAAAAAGGCAAAGCTTGCACTCATTATAACTCTTATTGCGCTGACATCGCTTCCGAGCGTGGTAAACATTTTCAACTTTGATGTGCCCGGTTGGTGGGCGCAGCCTTATCTTTCCATACAATACCGCAAAATTCTGCCGGATTGGTGGACCATGCTTTATCCTGTGACATACTATTGTCTTGGCGCATGGCTTAAGGAGTATCCCATAAAAATTAAACGTTGGCTGAATATACTGCTTTGGGCGGCAGCTGTTGTGGTTTTCGGTGTATTCAACTTTTACCGCAGTCGTTACGGCTTCTTTTCATGGGGAAAATACACCGATTGGTATGCCCTGCCAAATGTAATCATGACATTTCTCTCCTTTGTTTTCTTGTCGGGACTTAATCTGTCGGGAATTCCGGGCAAGGCAAAGGGTGTGCTAAAATATTTGTCTGATTTGTCCCTGGGAGCATATCTTATGTCTTATATCGCAGACGGATTGGTCTATGAGAGGCTCAAGGTTATTGAGCCTGTTATGAAGAAGCGGCTTGAATGGTTTGTGCCGGTGGTGTTTGCGGTACTTGTTATGTCGCTTGCAGGCTCAGCGGTTATAAATGCGGTGTGGGCACTCATTTCCAAGACTTTTGGATACACAAGTTCCCTTGTAACAAAGCTCGCAGACAAAAACAAACAAGTCTGATATTCTCCACAGCAATTTTCATAAAAACGCATATTTTCGGAGGAAAACCATGGAAACAATACGCCTTGGAAAAACAAATATCACCGTCAGCAAAAACGGTTTTGGTGCGCTTCCCATACAGCGTGTCAATCACGAAACTGCAACAAAAATTCTGCGCAAGGCATACGACGGCGGCATAAACTTTTTTGACACAGCTCGTTTTTACACAGACAGCGAAGAAAAGATGGGGCTTGCGCTGTCAGGTGTTCGGCAAAACATCATTATTTCCTCAAAGACAATGGCTCTCACCGTTGACGCATTTTGGAATGACCTTGAAACAAGCCTTGGACTCTTAAAAACAGACTATATTGACATTTACCAGTTTCACAATCCGCCCTTCTGCCCAAAGCCGGGTGACGGAACAGGTCTTTATGAGGCAATGCTTGAAGCCCAAAGCAAGGGTAAAATACGACACATTGGCATAACAAATCACCGTCTTTCCGTTGCCACGGAGGCTGTTGAATCCGGTCTTTACGAAACGCTTCAATTTCCGTTTTCTTATCTTTCAGGCGAAAAGGAGGAGGCTCTTGTGAGCCTTTGCCATGAAAATGACGTTGGATTTATCTGCATGAAGGCACTTGCAGGAGGACTTATAACACGTTCAGATGTTGCCTATGCATTTCTTGCACAATATCCCGTTGCGCCCATCTGGGGAATACAGAAAGAAAGCGAGCTTGACGAGTTTTTATCTTACAACGTTTCGCCACCGGAGCTCACAGATGAAATCAAGTCTTTTATTGACAAAGAAAGGTCGGAGCTTTCGGGAGAATTCTGTCGTGGTTGCGGATACTGTATGCCCTGCCCTGTTGGCATTCAGATAAACGATTGCGCAAGAATGTCGCTTTTGCTCCGACGTTCACCAACTGCAAGTCATCTCACCGAAAAAGGACAGGCGATGATGCAAAAAGTTACAGAGTGTCTTGACTGCGGAGAGTGCAAGTCAAAATGCCCATACGGACTTGACACACCAAAGCTTCTCAAAAAGAATTACGAGGATTATCTGACGTTTTTGAAATAACGCAAAATCGACCGCTTGCCAACACAGGCAGGCGGTCGTTTGTTGTTATCTGATACAAAAATTCAAGCTCTACGCCTGTGCGTCCGCAAACGCTGCAATTTCCTTTGCCGCCGCAACAAGCTTTTTCTCATCAAGCGTGCAGGCAATTCTGATATAGCCCTCTCCTGCCTTATTGAAAGCGTTTCCGGGCACAACGGCAATGTGCTTTTGCTCAAGTAGCTTATAAGCAAATTCCTCTGACGAAAGGTTTGTTTTCCTTATATCGATAAATAAATAGAAAGTTGAAACAGGTTGAGCAACAATCAGATTTTTCGCCTTGGCAAGCTCACCACTCATTGCCTTGCAACGTCTTTCAAAAATACCGCAGATTTCACTTTCAAGCTCGTCGCTGTTTTCAAGGGCAATCTGCGATGCCACCTGCGCAAACATACACGCACAGGAATTGACATTTTCCTCAAGCGTTGCAACCGCCGTTGCAATTTCCCTTGGCGCGCACACAAAGCCAACTCTGTATCCCGTCATGGAAAAACGCTTTGAAAGGCTGTCAACGAGTATAGTGCGTTCTTTCATTCCGGGAATTTCAAGAATACTTCTGAAGCTTTTATCAAACACAATTGTCCTGTAAACCTCATCGGTAATAACATATAGATTGTGTTTTTTTGCAATTTCGGCAATTTCGCAAAGCTTTTCAAAGGGAAGTATAAGTCCTGTGGGATTTGACGGAGAATTCACAATTATTGCCCTTGTTTTTTTATTTATGGTTTTCTCTATATTCAAGCAAAGGTTATTCAGGTTTTCCTCACCCATTATGTTTACATATTTCGGCGTTGCTCCTGTCATTTTAACCATGTTGGTGTAATTTGGCCAATGGGGTTCAAGTATTATCATCTCATCTCCGGGATTGAGTATGCAAACGGTTGAAAGATAAAGTGCACCCATCGCCCCTGCCGTCACGGCAATTTCATCGGGAGCATAGTCAAGTCCCGTTCTTTTTTTGACATCCCTTGCGATTGCCTCACGCAATGATGGGATACCGGCATTTGCAGTGTACTTGGTTTTGTTGCCATCAATTGCGGCACAGGTTGCTTTTTTTACAATATCAGGGGTTGGAATATCCGGGTCACCAAGAGTCAGGTCAACAACATCGGCATAGCTTTTGGACATATCATATATGCGGCGTACAAGCTGCGGTTCGTTTTGTTTTACAACATCTGAAACAAACATAAAAAATCACCTCGCAACAATTGTATTACGAGAGTGATTTTTTGTCTTTTACAAATTGCGGATATTTTTATATAAATCGGCGTTTCTGAATTCAATCGGAGAAACTGAAAACCGTTTTTTGAACATGGACGACATTTGTGCACTGTTTGAAAAACCGCACAAATATGCAATTTCCGTGCAGGAAAGCTCGGTTTCACAAAGTTTTTTCTTTGCATTTTCAAGTCTTATATCAATCATATATTCCTGCGGAGAAATGCAAAATCTTTGCTTGAAAATATGCCTGAAATGGTCGTAGCTGTAACCGGAAAGTGCGGCAAGCTCACGAAAGCTTATTTTCTGGTCAAAATGATTTCGGATGTATTCCTTTATGTATTCAAGGTCCTTGCAACGCTCATTATCACCGCTTTTTGTGTCAAGTCTTGAAGCCTTAATGAGAAAAAGCTCAAGCATCGCACTTGCCGCCGCTTCGTAACCGTTTTTCTGTTCACGGTATTCCTTGAAAATCTCATTGAAAAGTGAATATGTATAAAACTCATCTGCGGCATAAACGCCCTCTTTCACAGGGAATCTGACAGTTTTATACTCAAATCCGATAAACATTATTTCGCCATATCCGTCGATATATTCGCTGTGCAAGGTGTGGGGCGGTATTATGCAAAAGCAGTTTTCTTTTACAGGATAGCTTTTATCGCCAATAACGGTTTTTCCGCTTCCTGTGAGAAAATAAACCGCCTCAAAGCAATCGTGAATGTGGGGCTTGAAGCGATTACTTTTTGTGTTGTGCCTATTGAGAAAGCTAATGGATACGTCCACTATAATGCCATCCCTCCCCTTAATCGGTTACAAACCTATTATATCCCAATAGTTTGAATTTTTCAACATAAGTGACATATTTTTTGCCTTTCAAACAGAATTGTCGCAAATTATGTCAGATTTGACCATAAGCTTTGTCAAAAACGACTTGTAATTCAATTCAATTTGTTATATAATTAAAATGCAGGCAGATGGCCAACAAATTACAGGAGGTTTTTCACAAATGAAAAAGCGAATTTTGAGTGCGTTTCTATCCGTATTGATGATTCTCAGCTCGACGATGTTTTTTGCTTCGGCAACAGACGAAGCCGATGTTGAGGCTCTGGCAACGGGTTTTACGCAGAAGATTTTGTCCGTCAAGGCAAACTCCCTTGCGGGCGAACGAAAAAACTACAGTAGTCGCACTTTTATGTGGGACAGTGAAGCTGAGCTTTACTACGAGCGATATATTTCCACAAACAATGGTGACAGCAACAATGCCGATTACGGTACGGGCTCTGATGTTTTCTACATCGGAAACTGGAGTATCGGAGCCATTCCGGCAGGTGAACTCGGCGGCAAGGTTTACATAGCTATGTATGTAAAAACCAATTCTGCATCAATCCCTCATTACAAACCTTTGACTGTTATAGATGATGATGGTACAGGCATCAGCACAGACTTTGAAAAGTATGCAAAAAACGCATTCAGCGGCAACGGCGAATGGGAATACAACAGAATTGATATAGAGTTCACTTCTGATGTCGATACCTTTTCACACGGTCAGCTCCGCTTTGAAACGGAAGCGGGCAAGTATCTGGACATTGCTGCATGGGGCATATTTGCTACCACGGTAAGCGATGAAGATGCGAAAGCCGCTCTCATTTCCGAGGCAACCGTAGCTGACAGCGGTGTACACACTGTGGAAGTGTTTGACACAGATGACAGCACTCTCCTTTCAACGAGCCTTTTGGACGGAAAGAGTGTTACCCTCCCGGATTTTGAGGACACCTCTTCAAGTGCTTTTATGGGTTGGGCAGACACAAAAGGCTCATACACGGTTGTTGCTGCAGGCGGTGCAAGCTACAAGCCTACTGCTGATGCAAACCTTTATCCCGTATGGGTTGACTATGTGCGTTTTGTTGACGAAACAGCCGCCGAAAACGGCAACGGTTACACCCCCGAAACTCCCTACAACAAGTTTTCTCTTGCAGCAGCAGATCTTGCGACCACAGGTGGCACGATTGTTGTTGCGGGAACAATGGATGCAGTTGAGGCAACAGATGAAACCGAGGCAGTTGCTGAAATTGATGATTTGACAACTTTCGCTTCTCTCAACAACACAGGAGACATTGTTATCACTTCTGTTTATGATGGTGTTGACTACCGTGAATACGGTGCAAAGCTGAATTTCTCAGCTCCTCAGTTCGGATTTGTTGACAATCCCGGAAAAGTAAAAATCACAGACATTGTTCTCGTCACCAGCAATTGGAACAACTGGCATCTGAATGGTCATCCGACAGAGTTCACAAATTCCGTGTCACCCATTCTTGCAGATGGTAATACCGCCGGAAGCCTTCAGGTTCTTGCTCTCATAAGTACAGGAGGAAGCTCTCAAGGAACTGCACTTCCCGATGTTTATACAACTCCAATTGATATCACGGTTGGAAACAACATATTCAGATTATACCTCGGTCCGCGTGAGGATATTACAATTGGTGATGTTAACATAACAATACCAAAAGGTGGAAAAATTTCAGAGATTTATGTCTCCAACAATTCAAACACCAGTTACGATTTCGGTCAGCTCAACATTGATGGAGATATAACCATAACAGTTGACGGAACCCTTTCGAAATTGACCGCTGCTACCAACGCTGTTGAGGGCGAGGGCTATGGTATTAACGATTTTGACGGAAACCTTTCGATTATTGTAAATCAAGGTGGAACTTATAGTGGAACAATGAATGATCCCGTAAAGAGTGTTGCAAACGCATGGTTTATCGCAAGAACACCTGTGGGTGCAAGCGTTGTTCACGGTGAAAACGGCGGTGATTTTGTTCTCACACTTGATGACGGACAGGATTACAACTTTGTTAACCTCACAAACTCCACCACTTCCAACACC
>JAZQKV010000002.1:0-3193 GCA_045542335.1 Eubacteriales bacterium | reverse complement strand
ACAGTTGCTACAGGTAGAGTTGAACGTGGTACAGTTAAGGTATCTGACGTTGTTGAAATCGTTGGTCTTTCCGACGAAAAGAGAACTACAACAGTTACCGGTGTAGAAATGTTCCACAAGCTCCTCGACCAGGCAGAAGCAGGCGATAACATCGGTGCTCTTCTCCGTGGTGTAGCTAAGAACGAAATCGAACGTGGTCAGGTTCTCTGTAAGCCCGGCTCCATCAACCCCCACACTAAGTTCGTAGGTCAGGTTTACGTTCTTACTGAAAAAGAGGGTGGACGTCATAAGCCTTTCTTCTCCAACTATCGTCCTCAGTTCTACTTCAGAACAACAGACGTTACTGGTGTTATCAACCTTCCCGATGGCGTTGAAATGTGCAACCCCGGCGACAACGTTGACATGAACGTTGAGCTCATCACTCCTATCGCTATCGAAAAGGGACTTCGTTTTGCTATCCGTGAGGGTGGTAGAACAGTTGGTTCCGGTGTCGTTATCGAAATCAACGCATAAGTTTGTTTCTTAAAATTTGTGGGGATGGTTTTTCCGTCCCCACATTTTGAAAATTATGTTCTATCTTTAGGGCGGGGATCGTGTCCCCACCGGCGGTAAAGTCCGAGGGCAGAGAATTAACGCTTTGACGTTACTTTGCAGATTTGGTGAAATTCCAAAACCGACAGTTAAAGTCTGGATAAAGCAAAGATAGCAGGAAATTTGGACTTTTCTTGATACAAAATTTAATATCAATAAGAATCTGAATTTCCTGTGATGCCCGAAGATGTTTTCTTCGGGTTTTTTTGCATAAATTCAGTCCTTTTCGCACGAAAATATTTTGAAAGGATGTTGTTGTTATGCTCAAAACTAATACTAAAACTGTTGTACTTATAGGAATTATGGCGGCTTTGTCCATTGTTCTAATGATATTCCCTCATTTTCCAATCATTCCGGCGGCTCCATGGCTTGATGTTGACTTTTCGGATGTTCCTGCGCTGTTAATTTCTGTGGCAATTTCTCCGACTTTGGGGCTTCTTGTTGTTCTTGTTAAAAATGTTGTGCATCTGGCGTTTACTACAACCGCCTTTGTTGGAGAACTTTCAAATTTCATTATTGGCTCTGCATTTGTCTTTTCGACGGGTTTGCTTTCAAGATTTATACTTAAAAACAAAGGAATGAGAGTTAAGCTTCTTGCAGTTATGCCTTTAGCTGCTGCAGTTCAGCTTGTAGCTGCAATTTTGTGTAACTATTTCATTATGGTTCCTCTATATTCCGCTTTTGTGAATTTTGATGAAATCGGTGGCGCTTTGGGGTATATTTTAACTTGTGTTATCCCATTTAATTTTATCAAGGATTTGCTCGTTTCGGTTGCATTTTGGCTTGTTTATTCTTATATATATCCTCATATTCGCAAAAATTTGTATTAAGTGTACAAAATATGATGTGTCGCACAAAACTTTATTGGCTATAATAAAGGTGAATTGTGTGAACAAACTTCGCGAATATTCACAATGGTTTAATAAAGAAACAAATTTTGTAAATTGAGATAAATTTTAATAAAAAAGTAACCTGTTTTTTTGTAAAAAGTGTTTGCGTTACACTTTTTTCGATTGACAAAACAGATTTTTTTTGGTATAATATTCACGGTAAGATTTGAAATGTTTGGAGTGAGTGTTTTGGCGATGGACGAAAGCGGCGTTTATGATAACCATAATTTTGCTTCTGAGAATAATTTCTTGCTTTCAGAGGAGAGTCTTTCAAACGGAAAGGTTGTTATGGTGACGTCTTTTAAAGGCGGTGTTGGTAAAACGACGGTTTCGGCGAATCTTTCGCTTGCTCTTGCTTTGCGTGGAAATAAAGTTGTTGCTGTGGATTGCGACATTGAATCAAGATGTCTTGACATTATTCTTGGCCTTGAGGACGCTTCGCTTTACAGTATTTGTGACGTTCTTGACGGAAGGTGCTCTCTTGATGAGGCTCTTGTTGAGGACGAGCGCTGTTCTAATCTCAGCTTTATTCCTGCCCCAGCGTTTTATGATTTTCTCGACAGTGATGTTGATATTGGTAATGACAGAGTTAAGGTTGAGGCTGTGGCAGAGCTTGTTAAAGAATTGCGCAAGAGATTTGATTATGTGATTCTTGATTGTCCTGCCAGACCTGATGCTCTTTATAAAGCTCTTGTATCTGTTTCAACTCATGCAATTGTCGTTTCGCTTCACACGGCGGCTTCCATAAGAGCTGCCGAAAAGACTGCAATGATGCTTTCGGATATGTCATCGGTTGAATCAAGCGGCTTTGCTTTTGGAGATCTTGATGGTGCGCTTACACACAATCCTGCTATTAAAACCAGGCTTATTGTCAATTGTTTTAAAGCAAATGATGTTGTAAATGGTGTTAGACCGAAAATTTATGATGTCATAAGCAAGGCTTCAACTAAGCTTTTGGGGGTTGTTCCGAATGATGATGCGGTAAGTCGTCCGCAGGAAACGGGCAGTCTTGCTTTTGAGGTGAAAAACGGAAAGAATCCTTTCTGGCGTTCAATTGAAAATATTGCGGCGAGATGCGACGGTGAGCATGTTTTGCTTTTGAAAAATGTCAAAACCGGCAAGCCAAGAAGTAAACTGATTTGATTTCTATTATTACAAAAGGAGAGAAGAAGTATGGAAATTGCTATTATTGCCTGTGATCAGAAGAAGGAAATTATGACCCAATTCTGTATAGCTTATTGTGGGATTCTCAGTAAGCACAATCTTTATGCAACTGAGATTACGGGCAGATATATTTCTGAAGCCACCGGTCTTAAAATTGAAAGAATGATGGCAGGTTCTCAGGGCGGAATCGAACAGATCGGTTCTCGAATTGCTTTCAATGAAATTGACCTCTTGCTTTGTTTCCGTGATACAACGGGTGCTCCTTCTTTCAACGAAAATGAATATAATCTTTTAAGGCTTTGCGATATATATAATGTTCCTTTTGCAACTAATATTGCGTCTGCAGAGGCGTTGGTTCTTGCGCTTGAACAGGGTACGCTTGATTGGCGTGAACTTGTAAATCCACGTTCAAGACTCAATAGAAACACTGCAAAGAGAAAGAACTGATATTTTTGAGTGATTCACAACAAAAATTTCAATACGGCGTAGCCTTTGTTACGCCGTTTTTGTTTTCAAAACTAAATGATTCAGAGGTGAAAGTTAATGAA
>JAZQKV010000001.1:0-4019 GCA_045542335.1 Eubacteriales bacterium | reverse complement strand
ATGGCTACGATCCGACTTATGTTTGAGAATTACTTATTGGACGACATTAACAAACAGAGGCAGCCCGTAACCGGTTTGCCTCTGTGCTTTATAAGTCATATCTGAAGTCATTCGCAAGAATTTCGCAAAGCCTGCAAACGGGTAGTCCCACAACAGAGAAATAGTCTCCATCAATTCTCTTTACAAATTTGCTGCCAAGACCCTGAATCCCATATGCACCTGCTTTGTCAAGTGGTTCTTTTGTGAGTATGTAGCTCTCGATTTCTTCATCGGAAAGATCCTTGAAGTATACATCGGTGGCAACATTGTCGCAAACAAAGTTCTCTTGCGACATAACTGCAATTCCTGTTATTACAGTATGTTTTTTGCCTGAAAGTGTTTTCAACATTCTGAAAGCATCTTCTGCATCAGACGGTTTTCCAAGCCTCATGCTGCCGTTAAAAACAAGAGTGTCAGCGGCAATTAGTATTTCGTTTTTACAGAGTGAGGATTTCAGGTCATGAGCTTTAAGACTCGCAAGATGTTCCACTATTTTGCATGGCTCGGTTATGCCTTCCGGAACATATTCGTCAGCGTTTGAAATGCGGATTTCAAAATCAAGTCCGATATTACGCAAAATTTCTGCACGTCTCGGAGATTTTGAAGCAAGAATAAGCTTCATTGTCTCTTACCCCCTGTAAATTCTTGTGCCTATAAAAAGGGAAAGAAGAACAAAAATAATGCACGAAACGGTAAGATTTATTGAGAAACCAAGAGTAATTGCAACAACACCAAGACTTAAGCTGACGGGAGCGTCAAGTCCAAAGCGAAGTCCGAAATTCAGCCATGAAAGTGCGGGGACGTCCGAAGCGAGTTCGCCGATGAGTGAGCCGATTACAATACCGGAAAAAATGAGAAAAAACAGAATAAAGTTTTTTGATGACTTCATAATAATATTCCTTCTTCGTAAAAACGTTTTATAAATGCTCCGCAGAAAAAGGTCTGCGGAGCACATTCTATTTTGTTCCTGTTGAGCCAAAGCCTCCGACTCCACGCTCTGTTTCAGAAAGCTCTGAAACCTCTGAAATCTGTGCTTTGATATACGGCATAATCATCATCTGACCAATTCGTTCGCCGTGAGTGACTGTGAAATCATTTTCACCGTGATTAGCAAGCAGAATCTTTACCTCGCCTCTGTAATCGCTGTCAATAACGCCGATTCCGTTAGCAAGTCCGATGCCGTGTTTTGCCGCAAGTCCGCTTCTTGCACACACAATTCCAACATATCCAAAAGGAATTTCAACTGCAAAGCCTGTCGGGATAGCGACACATTTTCCCGGTGCAATGATAACGTTATTCTCACCGACATTTGCTCTGAAATCAAATGCAGCCGCACCATTTGTAGCATATTCGGGGCAGGGAAGAGCGTGTGGCTCAGTGCGCATAAAATTAACTCTTATCTTTTCCATAGCATCAATAAAGCGGATACTTTTCACAGAGCTTTCCGACTTCTGCTTTTACAGCATCTGCGCTGTTCTCAAAGTCAGTTGCAACAAGCTTCATAAGGTGTGCAATATTAACAAAATCTTCTTCAACAAGTCCTCTTGTGGTCGCCGCAGGTGTACCAACACGGATGCCGCTTGTTACAAAGGGACTCTGAGGGTCATTGGGAATTGCATTCTTGTTTACGGTTATATAAACCTCGTCAAGTCTGTGCTCAAACTCTTTTCCGGTAATGTCAAAAGGACGAAGGTCAACAAGGCAGAGATGGTTGTCTGTGCCGCCGGAAACAAGCTTGAAGCCTTCAGAGAGAAGTGCTGCTGCAAACGCTTTGGAATTCTTGACGATCTGTTCTTGATAAGCCTTGAATTCAGGCTTTAAAGCTTCCCCGAAGCAAACAGCTTTTGCGGCAATGATATGCATAAGAGGTCCGCCCTGTGTTCCCGGGAACACTGCTTTGTCAATTTGCTTTGCAAGTTCTTCACGGCAAAGAATCATACCGCCACGAGGGCCTCTGAGGGTCTTGTGAGTTGTTGTTGTAACAACATCTGCATAGGGAACGGGATTCATATGAAGACCGGCAGCAACAAGACCTGCAATGTGCGCCATATCAACCATGAGATATGCTCCGACCTTCTTTGCAACTTCGGCAAAGCGTGCAAAGTCAATCTCTCTTGCGTATGCACTTGCGCCGGCAATAATCATCTTTGGTTTGTTCTCAATAGCGATCTGCTCCATTTTATCGTAGTCGATTCTTCCTGTCTCGTCATCAACACCATAGGGAACAATGTTGTAATAAAGACCTGAAAGATTGACAGGACTGCCGTGTGTGAGGTGTCCTCCGTGAGCAAGATTCATACCCATAACTGTGTCGCCGGGCTTGAGAAGTGAAATATACACCGCCGTGTTAGCCTGCGCACCACTGTGAGGCTGAACATTTGCGTGTTCAGCACCGAAAAGCTTGCAGGCACGTTCTCTTGCAATGTTTTCTGCAATGTCAACGCACTGGCAACCTCCGTAATATCTTTTTCCGGGATAACCCTCTGCATATTTGTTGGTAAGGGGAGAACCCATAGCCGCCATAACCGCCGGAGAAACAAAGTTCTCGGATGCAATAAGTTCAATATTTCTCTTTTGTCTTGCGAGTTCAAGACCCATTGCGGAAGCAACTTCGGGGTCATTTTCAGCAAGGAATGAAAGGTTGTTGTCGATGATGCTCATTTTAAATCTCCTTTTGTTGCAGTAAATGTTCAGTAAAAATAATACCCATTATATTCTTATTATATCACGTACAGGCAGGACATTCAAGATATATTATTTAAATTTTTATTACAATGATAAGTCTTATCAAAGAATTAGCATGACAAGTTTCAGCAACTGCTGCTATGCAATAAAAAAAGAACGACAGCATTCGCTGTCGTTCAAATATGGGGTGAAATATGGGGCTCGAACCCACGACCTCCAGGGCCACAACCTGGCGCTCTAGCCAACTGAGCTAATTCCACCATAAAAATGGCGTGCCTTGAGGGACTCGAACCCCCGACCTACTGCTTAGAAGGCAGTTGCTCTATCCAGCTGAGCTAAAGGCACATTTCCTGCAACGCTTGATATTATAACAGAATAAAGTAATTTTGTCAATAGATTTTGTGATTTTTTGTAAAAGAATTTCAAAAAAAGAGTTGCGTGGAGCTAGATGTGGCCGGTTGCTCTTGAAACGCGAAGATTATTTGAATTTACCGGTGTAGCGCATAATTGCTTTTAGAACATCGTCACGGTGCTTCGCATAAGCCATACCGTCGCAATTTACGGTGACGTCAGCATAACGCTCATAGAGCTTGCATCGCTCATTATAAAGGTCCTCAATAGTTTGACCGTCCTTGAGAGCAATTCCACGCTTAGAGAAATCACCGAGACGCTGAACAATGGTATCGAGTCCGGCATAAAGATAAACAACGATGCCGATTGCTTTGAAGTGATTCATTGCTCTTTCATAGTAAACGGCGCTTCCGCCGGTAGATATAATCAAATTATTTCCAGTAACCGAGCAAAGAACCTCTTCCTCAATTTTCTTAAATTCATCGAGGCCGTCCTCGTTGATAATATTCTGTAAAAGACGCCCGGTTTTTTGCTCAATCAGTCGGTCTGTGTCGAGATTTTTCATTTTAAGAATCTTGGATAGCGAGCGTCCCATACAGCTTTTTCCCGATGCGGGCATACCAATAAGTATTACGTTCATTTTTATTATTCCTTGATGTTGTTGATTATTAAATAGGTTTCGGGAATGTCTGATAAAAAGATTTCGGGTGAATATGGCTCAATTACGAATCTAAGAGAGGATACTCCACTGATTTTAGCAAAAACTGTTTTTGTGAACTCAACATCAAGCGACTCTCGGGAGTTGTTGATAACGGTTAAAAGCGTTCGTGTGTTTTTCTTGCGTGAAAAAATCAGCTGGTACGGAGTAAGTGAAATCAAGCAAAAGTCACCATTACCATAAATCGACTCATCTCTTCTTATTATACCTATTTTTTTGTAAAAGT